>JACPNV010000022.1 GCA_016185305.1 Actinomycetota bacterium
GATGAGGCAAGCGCCGTCCGGCGGCGCGACCGCCAGGGAGCCCGCTGGTGATGGGGAGCGCTCGGAGCGTCAGCGGAGAGTGCGTGGGGGCGCAGCCCCCCAGGCAGCGAGCCCGTTCGATGGCGTTCCGGTACCGTGGGAAGAACTCGAGCGGAGGAGGCCGGCCATGGACGACGAGAGCACCGCGAGAGAATCCGCCATCCGGCGGTTGAAGGCCAAGAAGGGGCTCCAGGCGAACCTCGTCAGCTACGTCGTCATCAACGCCTTCCTCGTCGCCATCTGGGCGGTCTCGGGTCGCGGCTACTTCTGGCCGATCTGGGTCATCCTCGGATGGGGCATCGGTCTCGCCATGCACGCGTGGAGCGTCTACGGCGCCCGGCCCATCACCGAAGACGACATCCAGCGCGAGATGGGACGCGGCGACGGCATCGCCTGACTGAGGTCGGAGCGCCGGCGGAGCCGGTCTCTTGCGATCCGGCCACCGCCGGGCCTATTCTTTACGTCTATGCGTGAAGTAAAGACTCGCCGTCGGGGTAGCTCCCGGGTCAGCTCCAAACACCAGGTCACCATCCCCATCGACGCGCTGCACGACGCCGGCGTCGAGGTGGGCGACCGACTCATCGCACATGCTGACGGACCCGGCCGCGTCGTGTTCGAGCGTGAGGCCGACGTCCTCGCCGAGTTCTCCGGCGCACTCACCGGCACCTACGAGCCGAACGAACTCGCGGGCCTGCGCGACGAATGGGACTGACTGTCCTCGATGCCGGCGTCATCATCGGCTTCCTCGACGCCAACGACGCCCACCATCGCACTGCACATACGGCGTTGCGCGACGCACGGGACCGCAACGACCGCCTCGTGCTTCCCGCGTCCGCCTTCGCCGAGCTACTGGTCGGACCGTCCCGAAAGGGCGCGGCCGAGGTCACCGTCGCTCGCAGTCTCGTCGACCGTGTTCCCATCGACATCGAACCCCTCGGCGTTGACGTCGCAGCAGCGGCGGCCGCGCTTCGAGCCCGGCACCGTTCGCTCAAACTCCCAGACGCCCTGGTCATCGCGACCGCGAGCCACCTCAAAGCCGATCACCTCGTCACCACAGACCGCCATTGGCCGAGCAAGACCAAGCTCGAGCTGAAAGCCACGATCACCGAGATCTGAACGCCACGCGAACCGGGCGCCGGTGCCCCTGAACACGGGAGGATCGCCCGTGCAAACGCGGTCAGATTGTTCGGCCTTGCTTCCAGATCCGTTCCGGGCCAGCTTTCAGACGAGCTTGAGGATCTCGTCGAAGCTGTCGCGCAGGCAGTCGACGAACGTGGCAGCGTCGGGGATGGCGGCGGGGTCGGTGTTGATGCCGATGTTGATGTCGTCGCAGTACGAGAGCAGCGTCACGTTGGTGGAGGCGCCGGTCATGGGAGCGAGCGCGATCTGTGACTCGATCTGCGCGCCACCGACGAAGATCGGCACGGGTGCGCCCGGCACGTTGCTCGTCACGAAGTCGATGCCCTTGAGCATGGCGCCGAAGATGCCGGTCGTCGCCGTGGCCGGCAGGCGGTTCAAGAGGTTGGCGATCGGGTCAGACAGGGCCAGGGCGGGCTCGGCCCGCTGGTGCGCGACCAGCTCGCGCAACGCGTTCATGCGGGCCACCGGATCGTCGATGCCGACGGGCACGGGGAAGCGCGCCGGCACGAACTGGTTGCCGGCTTTGTGTGCGGTGCTCTCGTCGCGGACGTTGATCGGCATCGTCATGCGGAGGAGACCGACGTCGACGCCGTGATGGTCGTGATAGCGCTTGAGTCCACCAGCGACCCCGGCGAGGAAGGCGTCGTTGAGCTTGCCCGCCACGAGCTTGGCCGCGGCCTTCATGGGCTCGAGCGGTAGCTGCAGCGTGTCGAATCGGACGCTGAGCGATCGACCGCGCATCAGCGGGCTCATCGGCTCGGTTGCCGGCCGCAGCATGCGGGCCAGCGATGCCGTGGTGTTGAGCACGCCGGTGACCGTGCCGACCGGATCGCGGAGGAACCCGATGATGTCGTTGGGCGCCGAGGCCACGGCCCGGCCTGCCGTGCCGGCTTGGCGCTGGGTCTCGTAGCTGATGGCGTCGAGCCAGCGTTCGCGTTCGGTCAGCACCCGAGCAGCCGGCGCCTCGGGCGCGGCGCCGGGGTCTTCGGGGTTGCGCTCGAGGTCGAGCATCTCCATCTGCAGCTTCACGCCGCCGACGCCGTCGGTGATGGCGTGGTGGACCTTGCCGATCAGCGCGGCCTTGCCGTCGGCCAAGCCTTCGACGACCGTGAACTCCCACAAGGGTCGGGCGCGATCGAAGCCCTGCATGGCGATGGGTTCGGCGATGTCGAACACCTCGCGGATGGTTCCGTCGCCGATCGCCTTCATCCACCGGAGGTGGTAGCGCAGGTCGAAGTTGGGGTCGATCTCCCAGCGCGGTGGCGCTATCGACATCGGATGGCCGAGCACGCGCTGTCGCAGTCGCGGCACGGCGCGGCTGACGCGATCCATCGCGCTCGTGAAGCGATCGCGGTCGGGTGACTGGTCGAGGACGAAGACGGTGATGATCGTGCTTCGCAGCAGCGGGTCCTTCTCAATGCTCCACATCAGTGCGTCGGCATCGCTCATCCGCGACGCGAACTCGAACGCCTCGATCGCTTCCAGATCCATCGATCACCCCCTGGTACACGCCCGCACAGGCTGGCGGCCAGGGTAAGCGCAACTGGGCCGCCTCGCGCGCCGGATGTGGCGCGGTTGGCGGCCCGGTTGGCCCCCAAACCTCGAACTGGGCCGTGTGGCGCGCCGGATGTGGCGCGGTTGGCGGCCCGGTTGGCCCCCAAACCTCGAACTGGGCCGTGTGGCGCGCCGGCCGGGGGCACTGTCATACCCCCGGAGTTGGATCGGGGCATGCAGAACACCACGGCATTCAACGAACTTCTCGTCCAGCAGCACCTGGTCTTCACGCGGAAGCAGGCTCGCGAGCACGGGTTCAACCGAGCGGCGATCGCGCGACGAACCAAGCGCGACGAGTGGCGCGCCCTCAGTCCAGAAGTCCTCGTCGTCTCGGGTTCTCCGCCGACAGAGCTGCAGCGAGCGCACACCGCCCTTCTCGACTGCGGCGAGACGGCAGCCATCGGTCTTGCCAGTGCGGCCGCGCTGTTCGAGATCCCCGGCTTCACCTTCGATCCGGTGCACGTGGTCGTCCCCCGCGAGGGAACGGCTCGGCAGCACGAGACTGCACTGGCGATCGTCCATTCGACACGCCGACTGCTGCCCGGACACGTCGTCGGGTTGTTCGGCGTCCCCGTCACGACGCCGACCCGAACCGCCTTCGATCTCTCACCTCACGTGAGCGAGCCGCGGCTTGCGAGGATGGTCGATCGGATCTGGGCGACCGGGCTCACCGATGGGCCGCACCTGTACGCGATGCTTGACGAGCTCCGCGTCCGGGGTCGAGACCTCGCCACCATGCGCGAGGTCTTGAAGAAGCGGCCGGTCGACGCCATCCCCCCGGAAAGTGGCTTGGAGTCGCGATTCATGTTGCTGCTGGAGGAAGACGGCCAAGAGCCGATGGATCGGCAGGTGAACGTCGGCAACGACGTGAGATGGCTTGGTCGGGTCGATTTTCTGGACAGGAGCGCGAAGGTCATCGTGCAGATCGACGGCGACGCGTTCCACAAGGCGCTGATCGATCGCGACCACGACGAGGCGCAGACCCGGGCGCTGGAGGCCGCCGGGTGGGTCGTTCTTCGCTACGACTCCTGGGAGGTCTGGCACGAGCCGAGGCGCATGCTCGCCGAGGTCCGGTGGCATCGGAGCATCCGCCGCGCCGCCTGACGAACGACCGCCGCTCCTGCGCCGCCCGTTCTGGGCCGTGGGCCGCACCGGTTTCGGCGCGTGTGGCGGCCCGGTTGGTGGGGGTGGTCTTTGGCCGCCTGTTCTGGGCCGTGGGCCGCGCTGGTTTCGGCGCGTGTGGCGGCCCGGTTGGTGGGGGTGGTCTTTGGCCGCCCGTTCTGGGCCGTGGGCCGCGCTGGTTTCGGCGCGTGTGGCGGCCCAGTTGGTAGGGGCGGCCGAGGTGGCCAGGGTGGCCGGTCTGCGCCCCGATCAGCACTTCACCCCGTTGGCCGGTTGGTAGAGGGCGTGGAAGTTGTCGACCTCGGTTCGATTGTCGAGGTAGTACGTGCGCGTGCGCTCGGTCGTGACCGCAGTGCACGGACCCTTCTGCTCTTTGGTCTGGTTCGTCTGCTCACCTTTCACCCACGGTGTGGAGTAGACGGCCACCGTGATGCTCGTGCCGGTGTAGGAGGTCCAGAGCATGACGCCGAAGGGTGTGTTGTTCTTGATCTTCAGGTCTGGCTTCTCCCACGAGATCGTGGCTTCCCGGCCGTAGGGGTAGCGGCTGATGTACTCGCTGTGCATCTGGTACTCGGGTATGTCGAGGCCGGCGAAGAACGCGGCGTTGAACGTGGTCACCGCGAACTGCGACACGCCCCCGCCGATGTCGGTGCTCATGGTCGCGTTGTAGATGACGGGCGCCTCGACGTAGCCCTTCTCTCTGGTGCGTTGGCCGACGTAGCCGTTCAGCGAGAACGTCTCGCCCGGCGGTATGACCGCGCCCCGCACCGTGTCCGCGATCCTCTGGATGTTCATGACCCGGGGTTCACAGCAGGCATGGGGCGTCGTGAACTCCGCCACCTTGGTCTCGATCTTCATGCTCTCGGCCCACGCCCGGTCGCGCTCGGGCATCGCCAGCGCCATCTCGAGGTCGACCCGTTGCGTTCCCGCCTTCAGCGCGGCGGGGATCTTCTGGATCGACTCCGGCGAGCAGCACTTCGTGCCCGGCTTTCCGTCGAGGATCACCGGCTTGCCGTCGAAGCCCACCGCGAACCCGGCCTGGGTGACCGGGATGGCCGTGATGCCCAGCAGCTTCGGCACGTCCGTCGAGACCTTCGCTTCGTCGATCTGGAGGTCGACCGTCCCGTCGGGCGCCGGTCCGAGCTTGAGCCAGGTGAGCAACGTCTTCGTGTCGACCTTGATGCTCTTGTCGTTGAGGTAGACCGAGACGGACTTCTTCGCCATCTGGTTGGCCTGCGCGAGCACTTTCTGCGCGGTCACGTCGTCGAACTTCGGTGGCAGCGCGACCGTCTTGGCACCGATGATGATCGTCCGCTGACCGGCGTTGGCGGCGTCCAGCGCGGCCGTGACGATGCCGTCGCGGTCGAGCGCCTCGCCGTTCTGGCCCGGCGTCATCGCCACGCTGACCAGGTCGGCGGCCGGCGCGAAGGCGGGCTCGACCGCATCGATCCGGTTCTTGGCCTCGATGTCAGCAAGCGTCGAGGTCGCTTTCGCCGGATCGGCCGCGAACGTGAGCGGCACCGCGCGGGGGACGAAGAGCGACGCGATCCACACGAACGGGCGAGCGAGGACGAAGACGCCGTCGTCGGCTGCCATGGCCCGGGCGGCGACCGCCGGTTGGTCGAGCGCGACGCCGAGGTCGCCGAGGGTCGTGTCGAGGGAACCCTTCGGCGTGTTCACCTTCACGGGCACGCCGGCCCACGATCGGGCGACGTCAGCGACGTCGGACCGCAGTTGCGCCGGTGATTCGCTGGAGACGTTGCGCTCGTCGATCGTCACCCCCCGGGCGACCTGATCGGTGTGGAGCTTGGAATCGATCGCCCACGCGATCAGCACGATGGCCAGCACGCCACCGATCACCGACAGGGGCACCCAGAGGAACCGCTTCGCTCGTCCTCGGCTGTGTGCCCACGGGCCGCCGTGGCGGTACCGGGAACGGCGTCGACGGCGAAAGAACACCGCACCACCTTCCCATGCCCGGCTCGCCGGCGGGTGGCACCGACCCCCCGACCGCCCGACCCCCCCGACCCCCCGGGAGCCGCTTCTGGGCCGGCTGGTGCGCGGGAACTGGCGCGCGTGGTGGCCCAGTTCGAGCGGGCCGCGTACGCTGCCGTGCGTCCAAGCAGCACATCACCGCAGAACAGGGGAAGGCATGGCTGGATTGTGTGAAGGTCGCATCTGCATCGTCACCGGCGCCGGGCGGGGGATCGGGCGCGAGCACTCGTTGATGCTGGCGTCGCAGGGAGCCAAGGTCGTGGTCAACGACCTCGGCGGCGCCATGGACGGCACCGGCAAGTCCGGCGGTCCGGCCCACGACGTCGTCGAGGAGATCAAGGCCATGGGTGTCGGCGACGCCGTCGCCAACGAGGACGACATCTCTGACTGGGACGGGGCCCAGAAGCTTGTCGACCAGGCCATCGAAAGCTTCGGAGGGCTCGACGTCGTCGTCAACAACGCCGGCATCCTGCGCGACCGCATGCTGGCCAACATGACCGAAGCCGAATGGGATGCCGTGATCAAGGTCCACCTCAAGGGCACCGCCGCACCCTCCCACCACGCCGCCGCGTACTGGCGTGAGCGATCGAAGGCGGGCGACGAGGTGGACGCCCGCATCATCAACACGTCGTCGCCGTCGGGCATCTATGGCAACGTCGGCCAGACCAACTACGGCGCCGCCAAGGCCGGCATCGCCGCGTTCACGATCATCGCGTCCCAAGAGCTGGCCCGCTACGGCGTGACCGTCAACGCCATCGCCCCCGCCGCCCTCACCCGCATGACCGAGAACCTCGGCATGGGAGCAGCTCCCGACGATATGAAGGAGAAGATGTCGCCCCGCTGGATCGCCCCGATCGTGACGTGGCTCGCGTCTGCGGAGTCCAAGGGCGTCACCGGTCGGGTCTTCGACGTGACCGGCATGCGACTCGGCATCGCCGAGGGCTGGCACATCGGCCCGACCGTCGAGCCCACCGATGACCCGACCAAGCTCGGCCCGCTGGTCGAGCAGCTTGTTGCCCAAGCCCGTCCCAACGCCGACATGTTCGGCCACGACAAGAAGGACTGACCCGTGCCGATCAACCCGGATGCCGTCGGATCGAAGAGCGATCCCTCCGACAACTCGTGGACGTCGAAGGACGCCATCCTCTACGCGCTCGGTGTCGGCTGTGGCACCGACGAGCTCCAGTTCACGACCGAGAACACCCAGAACGTCCCCCAGCGGGTCCTCCCGACCATGGCTGTCGTCCTCGGCACCGGCGGTTTTGGCGCGATGGGCAGCATCGGCACGTTCAACCCGGCGATGCTCGTCCACGGCGAGCAGGCGGTCGAGCTCTACGGTGAGATCCCCGTGGCGGGCTCGATCACCTCGGTCGGTGAGATCACGGCGATCTACGACAAGGGCAAGGGTGCGGTCGTCGAGATCTCGACCATCGCCAACGACAAAGCGTCGGGCCAGCCCCTCTTCAAGACGACCATGTCGGCGTTCATCCGGGGCGAGGGTGGCTTCGGAGGCGATCGCGGGCCGTCCGGGCCGCGCAACGTCCCACCGGAGAAAGAGCCCGATCACTCGGTCACCTACCAGACCCGGGTCGACCAAGCGTTGCTCTACCGGCTGTCCGGCGATCGCAACCCGCTGCACTCCGATCCCGCGTTCGCCGCGATGGGCGGGTTCGACCGCCCGATCCTCCACGGCCTCTGCACCTATGGCTTCACCGGCCGGGCCCTGCTCCACGCGCTGTGCGACAGCGATCCCGCCGCCTTCGGTTCCATGGAAGGGCGCTTCTCGTCGCCCGTCTTCCCGGGCGAGTCGCTGACCATCAACGTGTGGCGCACCGGTGACGGCGAGGCGGTCTTCCAGACGACCGGCGACGACGGCCGCGTGGTCCTCGACGGGGGGCGCTGCCGTTTCGGGTGATCGCTATCGCTCGGCGAGCGCATCGTGCACGACAGCGCGCAGCTCGTCGATGTCGAACGGCTTCTGCACGAACGCAGCGACGCAGTCGCCCACGAGGTCGGATTCGACATAGCGTTCGCTGTAGCCACTCATGAGCACGGCTCGCACATGGGGGTCGGTGCGTCGCATGGCCAGCAGCGCCTCGTCGCCGCGCAGCCCGTCCATGGTCAGGTCGATCAGCACAAGGTCGACGCGGCTCTGCTGCTCGAAGATCGCGATCGCGTCTGTCCCAGAGGACGCCGTGAGCACGGTCATCCCCTCGGCTTGCAGGACGCGCTCGACGAGGAGGCGCACGGCGGCATCGTCGTCGACGGCCAGCACGATCGCATCGCGCCGTGGCGTCGTTGACGAGTTGGGGGTGGTGGCGGGCTCGCGTTCGGACCGCCGCGGTGCGCTCGTCGCGGGGAGCAGCACGCAGAACGTCGTCCCACGCCCGGGTTCGGTGGTCACCCGGATCGCCCCCTTGAGGCCGCGCACGATGCCGAGCACCGACGCCAACCCCAGGCCCCGACCGGTGAACTTGGTCGAGAAGAAGGGGTCGAACATGCGAGCTCTCGTCGTGTCAGTCATGCCCATGCCATCGTCGACGACGTCGAGGCAGACGTAGGACGCCGATGGGGGCCCGTCGGGCGCGGTGACCGCGCCCTCGAAGAGGTGCTTGCCGGCGGCGAGCTCGCGAGTTCGGATCGTGATCGACCCGCCGGTGCCGTCCAGTGCTTCGGACGCGTTGATGGCGAGGTTCATCACGATCTGGTGGAGCTGGTCGGCACTGGCCGCCACTTCGGGTAGCCCGTCGTCGAGGTCGTAGCCGATCTTCGCGTTCCGCGCGACCGCCACCTCCAGCAACTCGCGGATCTCGGCGACCAACGACGACATGTCGACGGTGTCCGCGATGATGGCGCTTCGCCCGGAGTACACGAGCATCTGCCTGGTCAGCTCGGCGGCGCGGCGGGCGGCGGTCTCGATGTCGTTCAACTCGTCCCGCACGGGTGCTCCGGGTGGAAGCTGCGAGAGGGCAAGGCCGGCGTTGCCGAGGATCACGGCGAGCAGGTTGTTGAAGCTGTGCGCAATGCCACCCGCGAGCGCGCCGAGGCTCTCGAGCCTCTGTGCCTGCACCATCTGGTGCTGGAGAGCCCGCCGCTGCTCGCGCGCCTCGTGCACCTCGCTGACGTCGGTGATGATCGACATCACCCGACGCGTTCCGGCATCGTCGGGAAGCCGGGACGACGCGATCCACACCCACAGCTCGGTTCCGTCCAAGCGAACGATCTCCAACTCGTCGCGCCGGTGGTCGCCGGCCAGTACGCGGTCCAGGTGCTCGAGCAACGCGACGCGGCCGGTGGGGCCCATGATCTCGAGGACGTTCCGCCCTTCGAGCTTGCCCATGGCGAACAATGCCGCTGCTCTCGGGTTGGCGAACGTGATGCGCCGGTCGTCGTCGAGTATCCAGATGCCTTCGCTCGTGAGCGCGACCATCTGGCGAAGCTGTGCGTCGGTGCGGCTGCGCTCCTCTTCGGCCTCGACCCGGTCGGTCACATCGCGGGCGTTGATGACGACACCGCGCACCTCGGGATCGTCGAGCAGGTTGTGCGCGTACGACTCCAGAACGCGGATGCGGCCGTCCTTGTGCACCGCCCGGCTCGTGAGGACGACCGTGCGACCGGGTTCGGCGAGCAGATCGCGCAGCACCGGCTCGAGCTCCGACGCGTCGCTGTCGGGCCAGTACGTCGGGGCTGGCTGGCCGATGATCTCCTCGGGCCGGTACCCGAGCACCCGTTCTGTGCCCGGCGACGCGTAGGTCACGAGCGCGTCGGGCCCGAGAACGATGACGGCATCGAAGGCATGCTGGAGAAGGACCTCGGTCCATCGTCTGGGATCGAGGCTCGGCCCGTGGTCGCCAGGGCGCTGCATCAGCCCGCAAGTGTAGAGGGGTCGATGCAGGGCGGGCACCCGCGCGGTCGATGCTGTCCATCCGATGGCTCATCACCAGTGCCGGCAGAGTGCCTGCGCACGCCGACTAGGTATGGTGGGTCGGGGAGGGACAGGTCTTCATTGGCAGAAGGGATCGTTTTGGAACCTGAGAAGAGCTCCCCCGATGACGCCGCCATCGCGGTGCTCATCGTCGATGACCACGCAATGGTGGCCGAGAGCGTGGCGAAGGTGGTGAACGCCACGCCAGCCATGGCCGTGGTCGGCATCGCCACCGATGCGGCCGAAGCGCAAGACGCGGCGGCCCGGCTCGAGCCCGATGTCGTGCTCATGGACTACAACCTCCCGTCGTCGGACGGCGTGACGTGCGCCGTGGAGATGAAGGCCCGCCGCCCGGAGCTGCGGGTGCTCATCCTCACTGGTTACGACACCGACGATGTCGTATCGAAGGCGATCAACGAGGGATGCGACGGTTTCATCTCGAAGACCGCCGGGGTGGCAGAGATGGTCGACGCCATCCGTCGCGCGAACGCTGGCGAAGCCGTCTTCACCGTGGCCGAGCTGTCGAGGGCGGTGCGACGGTTGCGGCGTTCGGGCGGCCCGACGGAGCTCTCGGACCGAGAGCTCGATGTGCTCCGCCTCATGGCATCGGGAGCCTCGACCGCTGATCTCGCTTCCGAGCTGTACATCAGCGTGCACACGGTTCGTTCCCATGTTCGCCACATCCTCGAGAAGCTCGGTGCTCATTCCAAGCTCGAAGCCGTCTCGATCGCGTTGCGCGAAGGCATCATCTCGATGCCGAGCTCGAACTGATCGCGCCGCGTCAGAACAGGCGGAGGTCGTTCGACTCGATACCACGGAGCTCGTCGTAGTCGACTTCGACCCACGCGATGCCACGGGCGTCGGCCAGTACCCGAGCCTGGGGCTTCACGACCTGCGCCGCGAAGACACCGCGTACGCCTCGCAGCGCGGGATCGAGCTCGAGCCGCTCGAGGTAACGGGACAACTGCTCGACGCCGTCGATCTCGCCCCGGCGTTTGATCTCGACTGCGATCGCCTGACCATCGCGGTCACGGCACAGCAGATCCACGGGGCCGATGTCGGTGGGGAACTCGCGGCGCACCAAGCGGAACCCCGCGCCCAGCTTGTGGGGGTTTGCCGCGAGCAGCTCCTGCAGGTGGGCCTCGACGCCGTCCTTCTGCAGGCCCGGATCGGTGCCGAGGTCATGGGCGCTGTCGGCGAGGACCTCGTCGAGCTTGATCGTCAACGTCTCGCCCTTCGGGCTGCGCACGACCCATTCGGTTTCGGACTCGATGAGCGTGTTCGGAGCGTTCATCCAGTTCAGGGGCTTGTACGCGCCGCCGTCGGCATGGATCGCGACGCACCCGTCGGCCTTGACCATGATCAGCCGCACCGCCATCGGGAGGTGAGCCTCCAGCCGCCCGTCATAGTCCACCGAGCACCTGGCGATCACCAACCGCATCGGCGCGGCTCAGCTCTTCGGGTGTGCGCCGCGGCGCCGGCGGCGGCGCCGGCCCGCGTCACCGTCGCGGAACCGGGAGCGGATGGTCTCGCGTCGGTCCTGGAGGTCGCGGTAGGTGAGGCTGGTGACCTCGTCCGGGTCGACCCCGAACGACGCGCGCACACCGGTGAGATCCATGTCCCACGCATCGGGGTCGAGGCCGATGTCGGCGGAGATCCGCTCACCGTGCGTCGTCGCGAAGTACATCGAGATGTTGGCGATCTCGGCGAACAGGTCGAGATCGGGAGCGAGCGACGCGATCGCCCCGTCGAGGAAGACCATGTTCTTGATGAACAGCATCAGCTCTTTCGGGAGCTTCGCGCCGTAACCGAGCAAGCCCTTCACGACCTTCTGGATCTCAGCCAGCATCTCCTCCTGCGAGAGCGTCGTCGGGTCGATCGGTGGGCCTTCGAGGTTGAGGTCGCGGATCATGGCACCGATGTCGACGTCGGGCGGCAGCGCGCCGAGATCACGAAACGCGGCGAGCTGGCTGGGGATGTCGTTCATGCTGGCGCCGACGAGCATCCGCAGGAAGGCGAGGCGCTTGCCCTCGTCCATCCGGCCGGTGATGCCGAAGTCGAGCAGCGCCACCCGACCGTCTGCCATGACGAACAGGTTCCCGCCGTGGAGGTCGCCATGGAAGATGCCATGGATCATGGCGCCCTCCATGAAGCCGATCATGCCGGTGCGGACCACGGCCTCGGTGTCGACGCCGGCGTCCTTGATGCCGGCCACGTCGTAGAACGCGAACCCGTCGAGCCGCTCCATCACCAGCACACGCGGCGTGACCAGCTCGGGGTGGGGGCGGGGGATGACGAAGTCGCGCTGGCCCAGGTCGGCGAACGACTTTGCGATGTCGAGCATGTTCTGCGCCTCGAGGCGGAAGTCGAGCTCTTCGGAGATGGTCTCGGCGAACAGCTCGACCAGCGCGGGCGGGTTGGCCAGGGCGCTGATCGGTATGCGCCCGACGAGGAACGGTGCCAGCCACGCCATCACCTTGATGTCGGCGTGTACCAAGCGGGCGACCGATGGCCGTTGCACCTTGACGACGACGTCCTCGCCGGTCGCCAGTCGGGCCGCGTGAACCTGTGCGATCGACGCGGCCGCGATCGGCTCGCGGTCGATCCAGGAGAAGACGTCGTCGAGCGGGCGCCCGAGCTCGGACTCGAGCACCTCGCGAACGTCGGCCCATTGCTCGGGTGGGACCTGGTCGCGGCACTTCTGGCATTCGGCGACCAGCTCTTCGGGGAACAGGCCTTCGCCGGAGGAGATGATCTGCGCCAGCTTGATGTAGGTCGGCCCGAGATGCTCGGCGGCGATGCGGATGCGCCGGGAGATGTCGGCCCGCGAGTCGTGCCCGCCGCGGCGGCGGGCGCCGATGGCCCAGAGGCCCACTGCGGCGCCGAGGTTCCAGACGACGCGGAACACCCGCGTGCCCGACGGGAGCTTGCGGGGGCGGATGAGGTCGGGTATCTGCCGCCGTGTGACCCAGCGGACGCTGTCGACGGTCTTGCGCCATGGCATCGCCGACGGATCGACCACCCACGGCGCGTCGTCGCTGAACGACCCGATCGCGAGATCGGCAGGTGCGCTGGCGCGCGCCGCGGGCATGCGGCTAGGCGTTCCGCCGCCGGCGGGCTCGATCACCGGACGTGTAGGACATGATGTCGACGACGAACGCGAAGCCGACGATGAACCAGCCGAAGCCGCTGACCCCCCGGGGGATGAACGCATCACCGGGCGCGAACGCGATGGCGTAGGTGAGGGCGGTCCATGGCAGGAACAAGAAGCCGAGGAAGCCGATCAGGAAGCTCTCGAACGCTATCGACAAGCGGTTGTCGAACAGCTTGAAGATCCACATGAAGAACAGCGCGAGACGTGGCGAGACCCATGACCCGAGAGCAACGAGGCAACAACCCATGGCGAGAGCGTATAGGGAAGACCGGCGAGACGGCCCGCATCCCGCCGCGGAGCGTACGCTTCCGCGATGCTCGAAGACGTGCGTGTGGTGGAGCTCGGCGTGTGGGTGGCGGGTCCGAGCGCCGGGGGAGTGCTCGCCGATTGGGGTGCCGACGTCATCAAGGTGGAGGCGCCCGACGGTGATCCGATGCGCCGGGTCTTCCATCTCATAGCTGGTCACGGCCAACCCGAGTCCCCTCCGTTCGATCTGGACAACCGCGGCAAGAAGAGCGTCGTGCTCGACTTGGGCACCGAGGAGGACCGATCCCGGATGCAGCAGCTCGTCTCGACGGCGGATGTGTTCTTGACGAACCTTCGGCCGGACGCAGTCGAGCGTCTCGGTCTCGGGCCCGAGGGGTTGCTCGCAGCCCATCCCCGCCTCGTGTACGCCTCCGTCACCGGCTATGGCTCGACCGGTTCCGATGCGGGGCGCGCGGGCTACGACGTCGGCGGCTTCTGGGCTCGTACCGGTGTCGCCGCGACGCTCGCGCCGGTTGGTGAACCGCCACCGGCGATCCGCGGCGGCTTCGGTGATCACGTCACCGGTCTGGCCATGCTGGCCGGCATCCTGGGCGCGCTCTTGGAGCGGGAGAAGACGGGTGAGGGCCAGCTGGTCGAGACGAGCCTGTTGCGCACGGGGATCTATTGCCTCGGTTGGGACCTCGGCATCCAGGCGCGCTTCGGCAAGCTGATCGGCGCCGTGCCCAGACACCGCGAGCTCAATCCGATGGTCAACTGCTACCGGAGCGGTGACGGCCAATGGCTGTGGCTGCTCGGCGTGGAAGCCGATCGTCACTTCCCCCACCTTTGCGCCGCCATCGATCGAGGTGACCTCCTCGACGACGAGCGCTTCGCGACGGCGCGTGGCCGGCGCAAGAACGCCGAGGCCGTCGTGGCCACCCTCGACGAGGAGTTCGCCAAGTACGACCGTGACGAGCTCACCGCCCGGTTCGACGAGCACGACGTCTGGTGGGCGCCGGTGAACCAGCCCGAAGACGTGCTCGAAGACGAGCAGGCCCATGCCATCGGCGCGTTCGTGGACGTGCCCGCGGGTGATGGTGGTCCCGCCCACCGCGCCGTCAACTCGCCGATCCAGTTCCGCGGCTCGACGACCCCACCCCCTCGTCCGGTCCCCGCCCTCGGCCAGCACACCGACGAGTTCTTCTGATCAATCCGTCAGCGGAACTCGGGCGGCCGCTTCTCGGTGAGGGCGGCGACCCCTTCGGCGAAGTCGGGCTCGGTCATCATCCGGTCGAGCAGCTCGGCAGCCTCCTCGACCGAGCTGCCGACATCGCGATGCAGATCGGTGTAGATCTGGCGCTTGCTCTCGGCGAGCGAGCCGCGGGAGATCTCGAGCAGCGAGCGGGCGTACTCGTAGGTGAACGGCAGCAGCTCAGCGGGTGGCAGAACCTTGTTCACGAGGCCGAGGTGTTCGGCTTCCTCGCTCAGGACCACCCGGCTCGACAGCAGCAGGTCGTTGGCGCGGCCAAGCCCGATGATCCGCGGCAGCACCCACGACAGCCCGTACTCGGCGGGAAGGTTCAGCCGGCCGTGTGCGGTCGTGAGCTTCGCGCCGGCCGCCGCGAACCGAAGGTCGCAGTAGCACGCGAGCACCAGACCCACGCCCGCCGCCGGACCGTTGATCGCCGCGATCACCGGCTTGCGCAGACCGAAGTGGAACGCGAAGTCGTGGTCGAACTCCGGGCGGACACCGAAGCCCGGCGTCGCGATCGTGTCACTGTCGATACCGGGGTCGTAGCCGCCTCTCTCGACGTGACTCACGAGGGCGGTGCTGTCCGCGCCGGCGCAGAAGCCCCGTCCTGCGCCCGTCACGACGACCACACGCACGTCTTCGCGCTCCTCCGCATCAGCAAGTGCCCACCGGTATTCGGTGTGCATCCGGCCCGTCCACGCGTTCAGCCGCTCGGGGCGGTTGAGGGTGATCGTCGCGACGCGGTCGTCCACCTCGTAGATGATCGACCGCAGCTCCATGGTTCAGCCCGGGAAGCTCATGAGCGCGCCCAGCGCGACCTCAGCGAGCTCGATGCGGCAGATCAGGAGATCGGGCAGGTACGAGTCGACCCGGTTGTAGAGCAACGGTGAGCCGTCGATGCGGGAGCAGTGCACACCTGCCGACAACGCGACGGCGACCGGCGCGCAGGAGTCCCACTCGTACTGGCCGCCAGCGTGGACGTAGATGTCGGTCTCGCCGCGCACCACGGCCATGGCTTTGGCGCCGGCCGAACCGAGCTCGACCAGCTCGCCGTTGAGTTGTTCGGCGAGGTAGGTCGAGACCGGCGGCGGGCGGGTGCGTGACACGATGATCCGGGGCCGGAACGGCATCGGCGGCGGTGGCGGCGGCGGCGCGGCGGTCGAAAGGACGAGACCCAGCGCGGGCAGCGCGACCGCACCTGCGGCCGGTACCCCGTCGATGGTGAGGGCGACGTGGACCGCCCAGTCGCTGCGTGGTGGCTCGCCGAACTCGCGCGTTCCGTCAAGGGGGTCGACGATCCACACCCGCGGTGCCGACAGCCGGGCGTGGTCGTCTTTGCCCTCTTCGGACAGCACCGCCTCGCCCAGTGCCAGCCGGGGCGCGAGCCGTTCCATGAGCAGCTCGTGCGAGAGCCGATCGCCCTCGGCCTTGAGCAGGTCGGTGGCGGCGCCCTCGACGAGCCCCTCCGCGACCCGCCGCACGCGCAGGTCGACCAGCATCTCGCCCGCCTCCTCGGCGAGCGAAGCGGCGAGAACGTGATCGGCGTGATCGGTCTGCGCCAGCCCGGCGTTCGCGGGCCGGTGGCGTGGCGGCTGATCGGAAGGGTCGTCGGTCATGGCGCGAGCGTGAGGTGGACCAGACTGGCAAGGAATGGGCCGGGTCGGGTTGAATGTTGACCCGTTCGGTCGGGAATCGGCCCGGCGGTTCGCTTACCCTACGCCCGCCCCCCATTCGTGGTGCAATACCCGGCGGCAACCCGAGACACCCGACCGACACCGAGGCCCATGGACTACGAGCTCTCCCACCTTCGCATGCTCGAGGCGGAATCCATCCACATCACCCGCGAGGTGGCGGCCGAGTTCGAGCGACCGGTGCTGCTGTTCTCCGGCGGCAAGGACAGCTGCGTCATGCTGCACGTGGCCACCAAGGCGTTCTGGCCGGCCAAGCCACCGTTCCCGGTCATGCACGTCGACACCGGCCACAACTTCGACGAGGTCATCCGGTTCCGCGACGAGACCGTCGACCGGCTCGGTCTCCGGCTGGTGGTCGCGTCGGTGCAGAAGTCGATCGACGAGGGGCGCGCCATCGAGGAGACCGGTCCCCGGGCCAGCCGCAACCGCCTGCAGACGGTGACCTTGCTCGACGCGATCGAAGAGCAGCGGTTCGACGCGGTCTTCGGTGGGGCTCGCCGCGACGAGGAGAAGGCGCGGGCCAAAGAGCGCGTCTACAGCTTCCGCGACGAGTTCGGGCAGTGGGATCCGAAGAACCAGCGACCCGAGCTCTGGTCGCTCTACAACGGCCGCCACCACAAGGGCGAGCACATGCGGGTCTTCCCGCTGAGCAACTGGACCGAGCTCGACATCTGGCAGTACATCCAGCAAGAAGACATCCCGCTGCCGCCGATCTACTACGCGCACCGGCGAGACGTGTTCCGGCGCGACGGGATGCTCCTGGCCGTCACGCCGTACGTGACGCTCCTCGAAGGTGAAGAGCCCTTCGAAGAGCTGGTTCGCTTCCGGACCGTGGGCGACGCGAGCTGCACCGGAGCGGTCGAGTCGAGCGCCGATACGATCGAGGCGGTCATCAACGAGACGGCGGCCACCCGCATCACCGAGCGGGGCGCCACGCGGGCCGACGACCGCATCTCCGAGGCAGGCATGGAAGACCGGAAGAAGGAAGGGTATTTCTGATGGCGCGATTGAGGTTGCGGAGCCGCCAGGCGGAGCAGCGGCGACCGGTTTGTGTGGCTGCGTGCAACGCCAGCCGCCGGATTGTCGGCGGCGAAGGGTGATGGCGCGATTGAGGTTGCGGAGCCGCCAGGCGGAGCAGCGGCGACCGGTTTGTGTGGCTGCGTGCAACGCCAGCCGCCGGATTGTCGGCGGCGAAGAGTAATGGAGCTCTTGCGCTTCGCGACCGCCGGCTCGGTCGATGACGGGAAGTCGACACTCATCGGCCGCCTGCTGTACGACTCGAAGTCGATCTTCGAAGACCAACTCGAGTCGATCGAGCGCACGTCGCGCGATCGGGGCGACGACTACACCAACCTCGCCCTGCTCACCGACGGCTTGCGAGCCGAGCGCGAGCAGGGCATCACCATCGACGTCGCCTACCGCTACTTCGCCACGCCCAAGCGGAAGTTCATCATCGCCGACACCCCCGGCCACATCCAGTACACGCGGAACATGGTCACGGGCTGTTCGACGGCTGACCTCGCGCTCGTGCTGGTCGACGCCCGCAACGGCATCGTCGAGCAGTCTCGCCGGCACGCGTTCATCGCGTCGTTGCTGCGCGTCCCCCACCTCGTGGTGTGCGTCAACAAGATGGATCTCGTCGACTACGACCGCGGGGTCTTCGAGTCGATCAAGGACGAGTTCCGGGGATGGGCGACCAAGCTCGACGTCACCGACCTGTCGTTCATCCCTATCTCGGCGCTCAAGGGCGACAACGTCGTGCACCGCTCCGATGTCATGGGCTGGTACGAGGGGCCGAGTCTGCTGCACTACCTCGAAGAGGTGTTCATCGCGTCAGACCGCAACCTCATCGACGCGCGGTTCCCGGTGCAGTTCGTGATCCGGCCCATGAGCGATGACCACCACGACTACCGCGGCTATGCCGGCACCGTCGCGGGCGGCGTGCTCAAGCCCGGCGATGAGGTCGTCGTGCTTCCCTCTGGCTTCACCTCGGTCATCGAGGCGATCGAAACGGCGGACGGCCCGGTGGAGGAGGCGTTCGCACCCATGGCCGTGACCGTGCGGTTGGCTGACGACATCGACATCAGCCGGGGCGACATGATCTGTCGGGTGCACAACCAACCGACGATCGGGCAGGACCTCGATGCGATGGTGTGCTGGATGAGCGACCAGTCGTTGCTCCGGACACGCGACAAGCTGACCATCAAGCAGACGACCCGCTCGGCCCGGGCCCTGGTGAAAGACCTGCAGTACCGGCTCGACGTCAACACGCTGCACCGCGATCACGGGGTCGCCAGCCTGACGCTGAACGAGATCGGCCGGGTCAGCTTGCGGACGACCGTGCCGTTCTTCTTCGACGACTACCGCCGCAATCGTGAGACGGGCAGCTTCGTGCTCATCGACGAGGCGTCCAACAACACCGTCGGCGCCGGCATGATCCTTGGCGCCACCCAGTGAGCCCCTTGCCGTGAACAAGGTGACGAGCTCGAACGTGGCGTGGCACCCCGGTGCCGTCTCGCGCGAGCAACGCTGGCAGGCGACCGAGCTCGGCGGCGCGACCGTGTGGTTCACCGGCCTGTCCGGCTCGGGAAAGTCCACGATCGCCGTCGAGACCGAACGTCAGCTCCTCGAACGCGGTCGGGCGGCATACATCCTCGACGGCGACAACCTCCGGCACGGCCTCAACGGCGATCTCGGCTACTCGGCAGCCGCGCGCGACGAGAACGTCCGCCGGGTCTCTCATGTCGCCGCGTTGCTCGCCGACGCCGGCGTCGTCGCACTCGTGCCGCTCATCTCGCCCTATCGCGCCGGCCGCGATCGGGCGCGGGAACTGCACGATGCCGCCGGCCTTCCGTTCTTCGAGGTGTTCGTCGACACGCCTCTCGACGAGTGTGAGCGCCGCGACCCGAAGGGTCTCTACGTCAAGGCGCGCGCCGGCGAGATCACCGGCTTCACCGGGGTCGACGATCCCTACGAGCCACCGCTCGCACCCGAGCTCGTGCTGAGGCCGAACGACGGCGGCCCCGAGCAGTCAGCGTGGCGCGTGCTCGAGATCGTTGGTCGCGCCGCGCCGCTCTTCGGCCGCGACCCGAGCTGAGGTTGTGGTTCGCGCTACGAGCTAGGCGGCGTGACCGTGTGGTTCGCCAGCGGTGTTGTAACAAGCAAGGTGGAAGTGCTCCACCCGGTCCCAGCGGCCCCGAACATAGACGTTGCAGATGACCTGTTGCGCCTTGATCTTGGCTTGGAACTTGACCCGCTCACCGCAGGCGACGCACTCCGCCGAACTGCCTGCCTCGATTGGCCTGATGACCGCGCGACTGCGCCAGTTCGACTTCGTCGAAGTGGACGCCGTCTTGGTTGCCATGGTCACCTATCGACCCGTGACACCGACAAAGTAAGGAGTCGAGTGCCCAGTTCCCGATTGCCAGGGGGTCTGCAGATTGGCGAGCGCCCAGACCGCCGAGTCTGCACCTACCCAGCTAGACCACCATGCCGTGGAGCAGCAGGTCGACGACTCCGTTCGCGTAGCCACCGACATCGTTGCCGCGCGGCAAGCCGGACCGGCCGAACTTCGATGCGAGCGGCCGCATGCTCAGTGGTCCGGCCGCGCCGTACGCGACGAGGAAGTGGAAGACGGCGGGCGGCACCGGCCGCGCCCGGCCCTCGCCTTCGAGCCGCTTCCACATCTCGGTCACCAGCTCCATCGCCGGGCCGACGTAGGTGGAGAAGATGTAGTCGAGTCGCTCAGTCGCCCGGCCGGCCTCGTGGTTCATCACCCGGAGCAGCGCGGGGCTGGCTGCCGACACCTCGATGAACCGCACGAGGACGGCCCGCAGTCGGTCGAGATCATCGTCTGCCGCGCCGGCCGCGGCCTTGGCGAGCTCGAGCGTCAGCGTGCCGAACCCGTGGTCGACCGCGGCGAACCAGAGCTGGTCCTTCGACCCGAACCGCTGGTGGATGAGGTTTTGGCTCACGCCGAGACGCCGGCACAGATCGCGGACCGACGTGCCCTCGTAGCCGAGGTCGCCGAAGGCCTCGAGCGCGAGCGACAAGAGATCGGCGGTCGGGGCGATGGGGGCAGCGCCGGCGCGGGGTCGCCCGGGCGATCGGGACATCGGGCCGAGTCTAGGCCAGTAATTGACAGATGCCACTTTCCCGTGAATACTGCTGCCCGTCAACTTCTTCCATCCGGACGGCAGACACGGAGAACCATGGCGACCATTCCTGCCCTGAAGGAGTCGATCAGCTCGCAGATCGTGCGCGCGCTCGGGGGCCGGGCCGACGAGACCGACTGGTCGGCGCCAGCGGGAGATCCTGGGATCATCCCCGGTGGCCCTCGGAGCGTCACGTGGAAGGTGCACAGCGACCTGGGCTCGATGCTGGTTGGTGGCATCAGCGCATTGCTCTTGCAGACGTTGCACCCGTTCGCGATGGCGGGTGTGGCTGATCACTCCGACTTTCGCGACGACCCGACGGGCCGCCTGCAACGCACCGGTGGCTTCATCGCGACAACTACCTACGGGTCGACCGAGGCGGCCGAGCAGGCCATCGAGATCGTCAAGCGCGTGCATGCGCGTGTGACCGGCGCCGCGCCAGATGGGCGCCCGTACTCGGCAAACGATCCCGATCTGCTCGCGTGGGTCCATGTCGCGGAGGTCGACAGCTTCCTTCGCTCGCACGTGCGCTACGGGCCCAACGTCATCCTCCCAGCACAGCAGGATCGCTACTACGACGAGGTCTCCGTCGTCGCGGAGGAGTTGGGCGCCCGTGGGGTGCCGAAGAGCCGCGCCGAAGTGCTTTCGTACTACGAGTCGATGCGCCCGCTGCTCTGCGCCGGGGGCCAAGCACTCGAGACGGTGGACTTCATCCTCGAAGGCGGGAGGGGCCGCTCGCCGCAAGCGCGCGCGTACAAGCTCATCTGTGACGCCTCGATCGGTCTGTTGCCGGGCTGGGCCAAGGACGAGCTGGGCCTGTACCAGCGCACCGTCATCGATCTCGCGCTCGTCCGTCCGGCAGCGATGGCGCTGTTCACCGCCATCCGCTGGGCGATGGGCCCGTCGCCGATCGTTGCTGCCGCCCGCGAGCGGACCGAGACGGTCAAGTCGACTCGCGCCCCAAGTCGATCGCTCGGGTGACCAACTGGCGAACGGCGGCTTCGTCGGCTCCGTCCGCGACGAGCTGATCGATCCGCGCTTCGACGTCTCGCGCGATGTGCTCGTCGAAGCGCGGCGACCGGGCGTCGTCTCGGTCGGCGACTTTGCGCTCGAACGCGTCGCGCCCGACCGCAGCTGTGAGAAGGATGAGGAAGCCGATCGCGATCGCGCTCACGAGGCCGGATGTGATCGCGAGGCCGGTGTTGTTGGCGATGGAGCCGGCGATGATGCCGGCGATCCCGATGGCACCGAGGATGACCGCGATGCGCCGGATGACCGGGAGCGGCAGGGCGGGTGTGGCTGTCGGGCTCGCCTTCACCGGACCAGCGGCTTGTACTTGATCCGGTGGGGCTGGTCGGCGTCGGCCCCCAGCTCCTTCTTCCGGAAGCCCTCGTACTCGGTGAAGTTGCCCTCGAACCACCTGACCTGCGAGTCGCCCTCGAAGGCGAGGATGTGGGTCGCCACCCGGTCGAGGAACCAGCGATCGTGGCTGATGATGACCGCACACCCGGCGAACGATTCGAGGCCTTCCTCGAGGGCGCGGAGGGTGTCGACGTCGAGGTCGTTGGTCGGCTCGTCCAGCAGCAGCACGTTGCCACCGCGCTTGAGCACCTTGGCGAGATGCACGCGGTTGCGCTCGCCGCCCGAGAGGAGTCCGACGCTCTTTTGCTGGTCCGATCCCCTGAAGTTGAACGCCGCGACGTACGCGCGGGCGTTCATCTCGCGGTTGCCGAGCTTGATGATGTCGTTGCCTTCGCTGATCTCGTCGAACACCGAGTTGTGCGCGTCCAGCGCGTCGCGCGACTGGTCGACGTACGCCATGTCGACCGTCGGACCGATGACGAGCGTGCCGCTGTCGAGCTCCTCTTGGCCGACGATGGCGCGGAACAAGGTCGTCTTGCCCGCGCCGTTCGCACCGATCACACCGACGATGCCGGCGCGAGGCAAGGTGAACGAGAGATCGTCGATGAGGAGCCTGTCGCCGTAGCCTTTCGCGATGCTCTCGGCTTCGATCACCACATCACCGAGTCGCGGCCCGGGCGGAATGTAGATCTCGAGCTTGTCGGTACGATCGGTCGCGTCTGACTCAGCGAGCAACTTCTCGTACGCGGTGAGGCGTGCCTTGCCTTTTGCCTGCCGTGCCTTGGGCGCCATCCGCACCCACTCGAGCTCGCGCTCGAGGGTCTGTTGCCTCTTCGCGTCCTTCTTCTCGGACTGGCGCAACCGCTCCTGCTTCTGTTCGAGCCAACTGCTGTAGTTCCCTTCGAACGGGATGCCGCGGCCATGGTCGAGCTCGAGGATCCACTTTGCGACGTTGTCGAGGAAGTACCGGTCATGGGTGATGGCGACGACGGTTCCGTGGTAGTCGCGCAGGAAGCGTTCGAGCCACGCGACCGACTCCGCGTCGAGATGGTTCGTCGGCTCATCGAGCAACAACAGATCGGGGCGCGACAGCAAGAGGCGGCAAAGCGCCACCCGCCGCCTCTCTCCACCGGAGAGCGTGTCGACCTTGGCTTCCCCGGACGGCAGGCGCAACGCGTCCATCGCGATGTCGATCGTGCGCTTGAGGTCCCACGCACCCGCGGCGTCGATCTTCTTCTCGAGCACCGCCTGCTGCTCGCCGAGCTTCTCGTAGTCCGCCTCCGGGTCAGCCCAGTGCGCGAGGACGGCGTCGTACTGCTCGAGAAGCGTGGCCGTTTCACCCAGCCCGTCCATGACGTTGCCGAGCACGTCCTTGGCCGGGTCGAGCTGCGGTTCCTGCTCCAGAAGACCAACAGAAAAACCTGCTGTGAGCTGGGCTTCTCCGCTGTAGCCATCGTCGACGCCTGCCATGATCCGGAGCAATGACGACTTGCCCGAGCCGTTGGCGCCGATGACCCCGATCTTGGCCGCGGGGTAGAACGCCAGGGTGATGTCGGAGAGCACTTCTGTGTCCGGCGGGTAGTACCGGCTCACCTTGCGCATGGTGAAGATGAACTGTGCGCCCATGGGGCCAACCCTAAGCGGCGTGCGCGGCGCGAAAGAAACGCCCGCGCGGAAAACGACAAAGAGCGCCCCGCCGAAGCGGGGCGCTCAGGAAGGGTCGACAGGATGTCAGCGCTTGCGGGCGGACTTCTTCGCTGCCCTCTTCGCGGACTTCTTCGCCGCCTTCCGAGTGGACTTCTTCGCGGCCTTCTTCGCAGCTTTCTTGGTGGACTTCTTCGCTGCCTTTTTGGCTCGCTTCTTCGCAGCCTTCTTCGTCGTCCTCTTCGCGGCCTTCTTCGCGGCTTTGCGAGCGGGCGACTTGCGGGCTGACTTCTTCGCAGCCTTCTTGGCTGACTTCTTTGCTGCTTTCTTTACTGGTGTCACCGGCGCCTCCTGAGCGGGGTGGTTTGCTCCGTCTTTTGTAACAGCTACCGGAGCTTCAGTGTTGGCTTTCCGTGTACGGGGTCGCGATGAGGTGCTCCCGGGTTGGGCTTCAGCGCTGCTGTCTTCGACTGCATCGGGAAGCGCAGCAACGTCTTGTCCCTTCCCAGTGACGCGCGTACCTCCATGCGCGAAACCGTCCTCCAATACATCGGAAAGTATGGCGCGTTCATGAGTGCTGCGCACTTGTTGTTCGCGCGCGAGAGAAAGATCGATGCCGCGACGCGGCGTGTCGATCGCTTCGACGATGAAGTCGAGCGTCTCTCCGATGCGCAACACGTCTCGCGCGCGACGCGGTGCGGGGTCGCCCAACGCCTTCAACGGAACATAGCAACGAGCACCCGACACGGTGACGTACGCGCCGTGCGAGGAGAACTGTTGAACCTCCGCGGCAACCGTCGACCCGACGGGATGCTCCGCGACGAATTGGATGAACGCCAACGGTTCGTTGAGTGTGTGCACCGGAGCGTCCTTCATCGCCTTCGGCTTTGGCTCCGATGCTGCGCTCTTGTTGCGTGTGCCCTTGCGTGTGGCCTTGCCCTCGCCCTTGCCGTCGTCCTTGCCACGCCCGCCCCTCTTGCGGCTTCGGCTCGGCACCTTGGCTTCGGCGGCCTTGGGCGCTTTGGCCGCCTTCATGGCTTTGCGGCTGACCGGTCCGCGGACGGGAACCCGCGGGGTGAACACCCAGCCGATGCCCGGCACCGGCTTGCCCCCGATCAGCCGTCCCTCGTCGAACAGCCAGCGATACTGGGGGTGAAACTCCTGGTAGGAGTCGTTGGACAGGATGGTGGCGCCGGCCTTGTCGGCGACCTGGAGGATGAACGCATCGCCCCGGCCGATGACCCCGGCCGGCGGGGTGGTGATCTCGTTGTTGGAGATGGCTGCGTCGAACTCGCTGACCTCGTCCTTGGCGATCCGGTGGCCAAAGGTGGCATCCACGATCACGGTGAGGTTGCCGACGTCGTTCTCGTCGAGGAACGCGCGGACGGCTTCGTCGAGTTGTCGAAGGCTGGGAAGGGATCGCCCTTCGGTGGCGATGTTCGAGCCATCGACGATCAAGTAAGGAATCTTCATGGCCTCGGTTTCAGAGGTGTTGTCGGACGTGCACAGTTGGATGCGCGCGTTTGCGTGTCTACGCCTGCCATCGAGCCGCCCGCTGCGGTTCGTGGTCCCGAGCCGAGGCCTTCCGCCCGTTCCCATCCCTTTGGAAGCGGGTGGGAAGTCGAGCGCGGAGCGCCTTGGTGTTGGAGGCCACCGGCGTACCGAAGCGAGCCAGCACGGATGACAGGTGCAGCCTACGCTGCGAACGATGCCGCGTCGCAACATACCGTTGGAGATTCCTGACGCGATGGTGCGTGACCAGCCCGAGCTGGCTCATGAAGTGACCGAGCTGTTGCAGGATCTGATCCGCAACGAGTGCGTCAACGATGGTTCGAAGCTGTCCGGCCACGAAGTCCGCAGTGCTGATCTGCTGCGCGGCTACTTCGAGGGGAGTGGTGTCGATCTCGAGACCTACGAGTCCTCGCCCGGTCGTGTCAGCCTGGTCGGTCGCATCGACGGTCGCCGGCCTGACGCACCTTCGCTGCTGTTGATGGGACACACCGACGTCGTCCCCGCCAACGCCGATGGATGGCGGCACGATCCGTTCGGCGCCGAGATCATCGACGGCGAGGTGTGGGGTCGCGGCGCCGTCGACATGCTGAACCTCACGTCGTCGATGGCGGTCGCGTTCAAGCGGCTGGCTTCGTCAGGTTTCCGGCCCGACGGCACGCTGATCTATCTCGCGGTGGCAGACGAAGAGGCACTCGGTTCCTATGGCGCCGAGTTCCTCGTCGAGCACCACCTCGACGCCGTTGGTGCCGACTACGTGATCACCGAGTCGGGCGGCATACCGGTCCCGTCTCCGGCCGGCGTGAAGCTTCCCGTCATCGTGGGAGAGAAGGGCTGCTACTGGTGCATGTTGCGAGTACGCGGGAAGCCCGGGCACGGCTCGCAACCGTTCCGCACCGACAACGCGCTCGTGAAAGCGGCGGAGGTCGTGCGGCGGATCGCGAGCTATGAGCCGAAGACGCAGATCCACGACGTGTGGCGCCGGTTTCTCGAGAGCATGGGCTACCCCGACGACCTCGTGGCGCCATTGCTCTCCGCCGAGGGGCTCCGTCCCGCGCTCGACGACCTGCCCGACGCGATGGCTCGCCAGTTCCACGCTTGTACGCACACGACGTTCGCGCCGACGATCGTGCGCGGTGGGAGCAAGACGAACACGATCCCCGACCTCGTCGAGCTCGAGATCGACATCCGCACGTTGCCCGGCCAGACCGGTGACGACGTCCGCCTGATGCTCGACGAGGCTCTGGGTGATCTGTCGCCGTCGGTCGAGCTCATTCCGC
Source organism: Actinomycetota bacterium (assembly GCA_016185305.1). GTDB lineage: Bacteria > Actinomycetota > Acidimicrobiia > Acidimicrobiales > Acidimicrobilacustridaceae > JACPNV01. The sequence goes on from JACPNV010000022.1 coordinate 26,068, forward strand.
TCGTCTATGACGCGTCGAGCCAATCACCGGCCGACACGCCGTTGTGGGATGCGCTCGATCGGCTGACGAAGCGCTGGTACCCCGGAAGCACCACCGTGCCGTTCCTCACCGTGGGCGCCACCGACTCCCGCTTCTTCCGGCGGGCCGGTCGCACTGCGTACGGTTTCGGGCTCTTCAGCGAACGGTTGACGTTCGAGGACTACGGCACGATGTTCCACGGCGACGACGAACGCATCGACATCGAATCGCTCGTCTTGTCGACCGAGCTGTGGCAAGCACTTGCTCGCGACTTCCTCGTGGGCTGACGCGCTCTCTAGTCTCGGTCGTCGTGATCAGGGCAGTGCTGTTCGACTACGGCGGCGTCATCCTCTCCTCGCCGTTCGAAGCGTTCGCTCGCTTCGAGAAGGAGCGTGGGCTTCCCGATGGCTTTCTCCGTCAGGTCAACGCGACGAACCACCATGACAACGCGTGGGCCCGGCTCGAACGGTCTGAGCTCGCCCTGGCCGGGTTCGCGACGGAGTTCGCCCGCGAATCAGCCGAGCTCGGGCACGAAGTGGACGGTGCTGAGGTGCTCGCCCTTCTCGCCGGCGAGGTCCGGCCGGCGATGGTCGAGGCGCTGCGACGCTGCCACGAGCGGCTGAAGACCGCGTTGCTCACGAACAACTTCATCGCGGTGAGCGGCCAGGAGTCGTTCGCCGACCCCGATTCGCCCCACGCCGCGGTGCTCCAGCACCTTGACGTCATCGTGGAGTCGAGCCAGGTCGGGTTGCGCAAGCCCGACCCTCGCTTCTATGAGCTCGCCTGCGAACGGCTCCAGATCGAGCCGAGCCAGGCCGTGTTCCTCGATGACCTCGGCGTGAACCTCAAGCCTGCGCGCGAGATGGGCATGACGACCATCAAGGTCACCGACCCGGCCGACGCGATCACCCGGCTCGAGTCCGTCGTCGGCTTCCCCCTCCGCTGACCCTCGCCGACGTTTGGGGGGTCAGCCCGGTGGAGCGGGGGGCGGTCGTTCGTCATCGTCTGACCCATGCCTCGAACCCTGACTGCCGCGGAGCTCGTCGATGTCACACCGGCCACCCGAGATCGGTACATCGACTTCCTGAGGGGACTGGCCATCATGGCCGTGGCGCTCGGTCACTGGCTCGTCGTGGTTCCGAGCTATGCGAACGGGAGGTTCGACGGCGTCAACGCGCTGGCAACCGTCCCCCTCATGCGCGGGCTGACTGGATCTTCCAGGTCATGCCCCTGTTCTTCATCCTCGGGGGCTACGCCAACGCCGTGTCGTGGAGGTCGGCGTGCCGCCGGGGTCAGGATTGGTCGACCTGGGTGCGCAGCCGTTACGCGCGCTTGCTCCGCCCGACTGTCGCGTTCATTGCGGTGTGGGTGGTCGCGGGAGCGCTGTTGCGAGGTGCCGGCGTAGACCCCCCGCTGGTCCGCACGCTCGCATGGCTTGTCGTCGTGCCACTGTGGTTCCTCGCCGTCTACGTGGTCACCGTTGCGCTCGCGCCGCCGATGCTCTGGTTGCACGATCGCTTCGGTGCCGTCGTCCCGGTCATGCTGGCCGTCGCCGCGGCTTTCGTCGACAGCCTTCGGATCCGGGGAGGCATGGAGACCGTGGCCTCCGTGAACTTCCTGTTCGTGTTCCTGTTCTGCCAGCAGCTCGGCTTCTTCTGGCGAGACGGCAAGCTGGACGGGACGCGGTGGCAGCCGTGGGTCATGTTCCTCGGGGGGCTGCTCACGCTCGTCGTCCTGACGACGGCCGGCCCCTACCCGATCAGCATGGTCGGTGTGCCCGGTGAGCAGATCGCCAACAACGCTCCGCCGACGATCACGTTCCTCGCGCTTGGCTTCGCGCAGGCCGGGCTCGCGCTCCTTCTACGCGAGCCGATCGATCGTTGGCTGCACAAGCGGCGCCCGTGGTCAGCGGTGATCGCCATCAACGCGCACGCGCTCACCATCCACCTGTGGCACTTCACCGCGCTGGTCATCGTGTCCGTGATCGTCCTGCCGCTCGGGCTCGTTCCGGTGTACGAGGACGGTTCGCTCGCCTGGTGGGCCACCCGCTGGCTCGCGGTGCCGGTGATGACCGTCCCGCTCGTGGGCCTGGTGTGCCTGTTCGGGCGCATCGAACGGAAGCAACCGCCTCGTGGGCTCGGCGCAGGCGAGCACGAAGCGAGCCCATGGGCGCCGGTCCTCACCGTCGTTGCCGCGCTGGCGCTCAGCGCGGCGTTCGTGCTCATCACGCTGAACGGGTTGAGCGTCGCCGGGGGGCCGATGGGCCTGCCCGTGCTCTCGCTCGGACTCCTCACCGCCGGCACCGCAATCGCGACTCGGTAGAGGGGGACATGGCCGTGCGTTCGGCACCCGCGATGTCAGCGATGACCCCGCGATGCTCGTCCAACTCGGCTCAGGGTTGCTGGAAGTTCACCGCATCGGTCTCGATGACCTGCGAGGGTGCCGGGACACCCGATGCTTGCAGGGCCGCGCCGAGCTGCGACTCCATGAACGCAACCTGGGAGTCCTTGGTGTCCCACACCTCGGTTACCACCCACCCGCTCGGCGTCGCGCCGCCGAGGTGCACGATCAACCCGGGTGGGTAATCGCCCTTCCCGTCCCGGTCGATCCCGAGCTTCTCGTTCACCGACCAGTACTGCTCCTCGCTGGCACCGTCGAATACCAAAACCAATCCGTACGCCATCGCCATCTCCTCTGATAGATCGTGGACACTGCACCGTTCGGAGCCGCAGCGGCATCTGGATCACAAGGGGCACCGACGCCAGCCGACCCGGGCCCTACAACCACCGTCAGCATCGCCATCTGGCGTCTCCGGGGACAAGCTGTCCAGGAAGCCAGCGCGGGGCGCCGCTAGGCACGGAGCTGCTGGACGAACCGCGACGCGACGTGACGGAGCGCCTCCGGGTCGATCTGCGTTGCGGTGTAGCGGCGCACCCGCCCGGCGGCGACTTCGGCATCGTCGACGAGGAGCTCTTGGGCCAGCTCGGCGGCGAGCTCGCCGAGATCGTGGTGGCCGTTGGCGAGCGCGTCGGCGATCTCGCGGTCGTGGTCGTGCTGGTGGAGCAGGGCGTAGAGATCGAGCAGGTCGCTGCCTTGCTTGGCGATGGACGGGCCGCGCCGCCGCGGGTAGCTCTGGAGCTTCATGGCGACGAGGGCGGCCGGCGTTGCCATCTCACATGTCGCGGTGGTGATGACGTCGGGGGGTTGGCCCGGGTCGATGACGTCGATGTGCACCTGCTCGCGGGTGTCGTAGGCGTACCGGTGGCTCAACACGAACATCCGGTCGCTGATGTCGTCGGGGAGCAGCGACGCGTCGGGGATCTCGCCGACCTCGATGACGTCGATCTTGGTGCCTCCGATCTCGACCCCGTTCGGCGTGCGCACGGCGTCGGGCCTGTCGCGCAACGACGCGACGACTGCACCGCTGTCTTCGATGACCGTGTCGACATCGGCCGTGGCGCGGTAGAGCGTGCCGACGCGGCACAGCACTGCAAGCCCGCCGACGACGCAGAACGTGGGCAGCCCTTCGTTGGGGAGCCGGTCGAGCATGCCGACCAGTTGCGCGGTCACCGAGACGGCTGGAGCTTGGAGGACGATCGGCTCACCAGACACGCGGGAATCCTTCCGGGTCGAATCCTTCGAGCACCTCGGGGCCGCGTGCTCGGTCGTTTGCGAGGTCGAGGGCGGCGAACAACGGATGGACCACCGGCCACGCTTCCGGCGGACGCAGGAAGCGGCGCCTGGCCAACGCGCTGACCGGCGCGACCGCGACCGTCGGGCCGCGGACATCGAGCCCGGGCGCCGGTCGCCACGATCGCAGGACGCTCTGCAGCGAGGGCTCGTCTGGGACATACAGCGCGGCGGGCGCGTCGGTGCTCGCAACGACCGGCGCACCCCAGGCGAGGGCGGCGCGGGTGTCGCCGACGGCCCACCCCGGTCCGTCGATGTCGCCGATCGACGCGCCCATCTGAGCCACGCGCTCATCGGTTGGCAGCGGCTCGGTAGCCAGCGCATGGCGTTGGGGCTGCCAGTGATCGGCGAGCGCCCAGAACAGATCGGGAACGACCGGCCGGTGTCGCTTGCGGGCCAGTCCTGCCTCGCGCAGCTCGGCCAGTGCCCGCGACACCGTGGACGGCGAGAGCCCGAGCCGGCGAGCGAGCTCGCGCACACCGGGTCGGTCCGTCGAATCGTCCGGTTCGTCGAGCAGGAGCGCGACCGCGACCTCGCGCCCGCCGCGGCTGGCCAGCGCGTCGGTTGCTCGCCGGGGGCCCGACTCGCGAGGCTGGGGCTCGACCTCGGCGTCGATGAGCACCCCCTCGCCGCGCAGGCGTAGGTGCCCGCGGCGATCGAGCCATGACCACCCGCTCTGGTTCAGCGCCGTGCGCGCTGGCGCGGTGATCTTGTCGGCGACGAGAAGCGGGATCGCCGCCGTCTTCGCATCTGGTGAAGGCTGTGTCGCCGCCCGCCCGTGATCGACGACGCTGGCGCCGTGTACTTCGAGCCGCAGCGGCGTGCCGTCGACGTCGACCACCCGGTCGTGCGGGCCGGCGCCGCGTTTCACGCGCAGGCCCAACCCGGCGAGCGCGGCGTCGAGGGCAAGCTCCGCGGCAGCGTCGAGATCAGCCGGCCGGCTCCGGGTGGCCACGCCGCGACCCTAGCCGCCGTTTCCTGTTTCGTTGTTACGACACAGGAAACAGGCTGCTCACGGTGTTTCCCCACCGGCGAAACTCGCCGCGAACAGCTCGTCCTGCTCCTGCCCGTGGATGGCGTGGACGCCGGTGGCGGGCGAGCCCGACTCGACCCGGCTCACGCGCTGGATCTTGTAGTCAGCGCCGTGGGCTTCATACAGCCGGCCCTTGACGAAGCCCCACGGGCCCATGTTCTCGGGCTCTTCCTGCAGCCAAACGATCTCGTGGGCGTTCGGGTAGCGGGTGAGGATGTCCTTCACCCCTTCGTAGGGCCAGGGGTAGAGCTGCTCGACGCGGGCCAGCGCGACGGGGATCGACGACACGCCGCCGCCCTTGTCGCGCGCCGCCATCGCTTCCATCGCGACCTTGCCGCTCGAGAAGACCACCCGGCGTATCGACTCGGCGTCTGCATCGCTCATGAACGGATCGTCGAGCACCTCCTGGAAGGAACCGGACGTGAGCTCCTCCACCGTCGATCGCGCGGCCTTGGCCCGTAGCTGCGACTTCGGGGTGAAGACGATCAGCGGCTTGCGGATGTCGCGCTTCATCTGGCGGCGCAACAGGTGGAAGTACTGCGCGGCCGTCGTCGCGTTGCACACCTGGATGTTGTCGTCGGCGGCGAGCAGCAAGAAGCGTTCGAGCCGGGCAGACGAGTGCTCCGGCCCCTGGCCCTCGAAGCCGTGCGGCAGCAGCATCACGAGCCCGGAGGTCTGCGACCACTTGTCTTCGCCGGCCACGATGAACTGGTCGATGATGACCTGCGCGCCGTTGACGAAGTCGCCGAACTGCGCTTCCCAGATCACGAGCGCGTCCTTGTTCTCCACCGAGTAGCCGTACTCGAAGCCGAGCACGGCGAACTCCGACAGCAGCGAGTCGTACATCCAGAAGTGCGCGTGGTCGCGCGCTACTTGTTCGAGCGCCGCGAACTCCGCCCCGGTCTCGTAGTCGACCTGCACGAGGTGGCGTTGCGAGAACGTGCCCCGGCGCGAGTCCTCACCCGACAGCCGGACCGAGATGCCTTCACGCAGCAACGTGCCGAACGCCAAGGACTCCGCGGTCGCCCAGTCGATCTCGCCCTCCTCGCGGAACATCTTCCCGCGCACCTCGTACTGCTTGGCCAGCTTCGGATGGATGGTGAACCCCGGCGGCAGGGTCTCCATCGCGCTGAACACGTCGTCGATGACCTCTCGCGGCGCGCCCGTCTCGACGTGGGGCAGCACACCCAGCGGCGGCGGGGGAGCCTTGGCGATGATGCCGACCGCCGGCGCGTTCTCGCGCGTCGAATCGAGCGCAGCCTGCAGTTTGGAAGAGAAATCGGACAGCGCGGCCTCGGCGTCTTCGAGCGAGATGTCGCCGCGGCGGACCAAGGCCTCGGTGTAGAGCTTGCGGACCGACCGCCTCGCGTCGATGCGCTTGTACATCAGCGGCTGCGTGTAGGAGGGATCGTCGCCCTCGTTGTGGCCGTGGCGCCGGTAGCAGAACATGTCGATGACGACGTCTTTGTGCCAACGCTTTCGATACGTGAATGCCAACCGCGCCACCCGGACGCAAGCTTCGGGGTCGTCGCCGTTCACGTGGAAGATCGGAGCCTGCACCAGCTTCGCGACATCCGTCGGGTACTCGGACGACCGTGCGGCCTCGGGCGGCGTGGTGAACCCGAGCTGGTTGTTGATGATCAAGTGGACGGTGCCGCCGACCTTGTAGCCCTTGATGTTCGAGAGGTTGAGCGTCTCGGCCACGACACCTTGGCCGGCGAAGGCGGCATCGCCGTGTATGAGCACCGGCAGGATCGGGTAGTCGCCGGGCGGCTCGATCAGGTCCATCTTCGCCCGAGCCATGCCGACCACCACCGGGTCGACAGCTTCGAGGTGCGATGGGTTGGCTGCCAGCTCGATCTCGATGGACGAGCCGCTGCGTGAGACGAACTTGCCCGACTGGCCGAGGTGGTACTTAACGTCGCCTGAGCCCTGCACCGAGTCGGGGTCGACCATGCCCTCGAACTCCTTGAAGAGTTGCTCGTAGCTCTTACCGACGATGTTGACGAGGATGTTCAGCCGGCCGCGGTGGGCCATACCGATCATCGCGGACGCCATCCCCAAGTCGGCGGCTTCGGCCAGCAGCGCGTCGAGCAGCGGTATGGCGCTCTCTGCGCCCTCGATGCCGAACCGCTTCTGGCCGAGGTACTTGGTCGACAGGAACTTCTCCAACGCTTCAGCCGCGTTGAGCTTCTCGAGGATGTGGCGCTGCTCGTCGGTTGTGAGCTGCGTGGGCACGCCTTCGACCTGTTCCTGGATCCAGAGCTTCTCGGCCGGGTCCTGGATGTGCATGTAGTCGATGCCGACCGTGCGGCAGTACGCGTCGCGCATCACGTGAAGCACGTCGCCGAGCTTCATGACGTCGCGCCCGCCGACTCCTGAGGTCAAGAACTCTCGGTCGAGGTCCCAGATCGTCAAGCCGTAGGTTGCAGGGTCGAGCTCGGGATGCATGTGCACGTCTTCAGATCCCAGCGGGTCGAGGTTGGCGATGAGGTGGCCGCGCACACGGTGCATGGTGATGAGCCGGTCGACCTGCATCTGCTTCTCGAGCATCGTCTGCTCTTTGTTGAGCGGGTTGACATCGCGGCGCCACTCGACCGCTTCGTAGGGCACGCCGACCGAGCGGAAGATGTCTTGGTAGAAGTCGTCCGCCCCCATCAACAGCTCGTGGACGCGCTTCAGGAACAGCCCCGACTCCGCGCCCTGGATGATGCGATGGTCATAGGTCGAGCTGATCGTGATGACCTTCGAGAGACCGAGCTCGGCGAGCGCGTTGGGGTCGGCCCCGGCGTACTCCGCCGGGTAGTCCATCGCGCCGACACCGACGATCGCCCCCTGGCCGGGCATCAGCCGAGGCACCGACTGCACCGTGCCGATCGTGCCGGGGTTGGTCAGCGAGACGGTCGCGCCACTGAAGTCGTCGGGCGAGAGCTTGTTCGAGCGCACCTTGCGGATGAGCTCTTCGTACGCGGTCCAGAAGCCTTGGAAGTCGAGCGTGTCGGCGTTCTTCACGACCGGCACCAGCAGCGATCGCGAGCCGTCGGACTTCTCGAGATCGACAGCGATGCCGAGGCCGACGTGTTCGTGGTGGATCACCCGCGGCTTGCCATCCGAGCCGGTCGTGAACGTCGAGTTCATGTTCGGCACGCGCTCGGCGATGGCGCGCACGACGCCGAAGCCGATGATGTGGGTGAAGCTCACCTTGCCGCCCCGTGTCCTCGCGAGGTGGTTGTTGAGGATGCGCCGGTTGACTTCGATGAGCTTGGCCGGGACCTGCCGGAAGCTCGTCGCCGTCGGCACTTCGAGCGACGCCTGCATGTTGGTGACGATGCGCGCGGCCGCCCCCCGGAGCGGCTCGCCAAGCTCTTGCGGCGCCTGCTCGGCGCCTGCCGATTCGCGGGAGGCTCGCGGGCTCGGCGGCGGCTCGGCCCTTGCGGGCTCCACAACGCTGGCCGCGGCCGGCGTTGCGGGAGCCGCCTCGGCCGGTGCGGTCGCGGGCTTGTAGTCGTGGAAGAACTCTCGCCAGCTCTCGCTGACAGACGCGGGATCGGCAAGGTACTGCTCATACATCTCGTCGACCAACCACGCGTTGGGACCGAGTCGAGAGGGAGATCCGGGGTCGCTCACACGGCGATTCTAATTGGGTGCGGCTCGTTTGGAGTGACGGGCGATCGGCGTCGTTATGGCCTTTGACCAGGTTGTTTGTCGTGAGGCTCCCTTGAGCGGGGCGGCGTCGGGCCCGTGTGGGGGTGGGGTTGTCGGCAGTGGAGCTGCTATTTGCTCGTGCGACGAGACGACCCAGTGGGTGTCGTGGTGTTCGTGGGGTGCGCTGCCCAGCCTTCGGATCGCTCGATTGCGTGCGCGGATGCGATCTCGAGCTTGGCGATCAGCTCCTTGAGGCGTCGGGCGTTGTCGAACCAGGGTTGGTAGCGGGCGAGCTGCGTCTCGCTGAGCAGGCGAGTCACGGTTTTGCCGTGGACGGTTCGGGTCCACTGGATGTAGGGGCCATGGAGGGCGGGCGGGTCGGCTTTGCACTTGCAGCCCGGCTTCCCGCAGCGCATGTGGCGCACGACCACGCTGCCTGGCAGCGCCCCGTCGAGTTGCGCCATGGCTTCGGCGAGCCCTCGGCGGGTGGCGCCCCATGCTCTGGTCGGCTCGGGAGTTCCCATTCGGTTGCCTCCTGTTGGTGCCGGGACCATCCGCGGCGTCCGGCCCTTCAGCGTAAACGCTGTAGGAGACGCCGGGATGCCGGCGCAGACCCAAGGAGGACCCGTGGACACCCCACAGGCTGTGATCGAGACCGTTTTGCCGCCAGCCGGGAGCACTTCGAGGAGCTGGTCGGTTCGTAGGAGGCGACGAGGCGGGAGTGCTCACCCACGCCGAGCTCAAGTCGATGCCGCCGTCGCCACTGTTCGCCGCCTCCGCACAGTCATGATCGGCATGCCCCGCATCCGCCAAGCTGTGCCCAACCTCCGCCCGGAGCGCACCGCATAACCGACACCACTACCGACGCGATGACCAAGGGACGGCGCGCTGACTCCGCACGGCGTCGCCAACGCGTGCTCAAAGCCATCAACGACGCCACGAACACCGGCGATGAGATCAGCGCCATCGCTCGCACCGCCGGTGTTGACCGCAGCTTCCTCTACCGCCACACCGACCTCCTCGAGAAGATCCACGCCGCCGAAGCCCAACCAGCGAACGCCCAAGACGTCGGACCTGCCGTCAGCCGAGCATCCAGCAAACGACCTCCTCAACGCGCGACAAGGCGCCGTTCGTCTCAGCGCGCGCATCAATCAACTCGAACGGCGCCTCTCCGAAGCACTCGGCGACCAGGCCTGGCACGAGTCCGACCTCGGAACCCCCGACGACATCGACGAGCTCAAGCACCAGATCGTCACCCTCCAACAGCACACCGTGGACCTCCGACTCCAACTCGAAGAACGCGACTAGGACCTCGACGCCGCCCGAGCCGCAAACCGAGAACTCATCGCGCAACTCAACGCCCGGCCCGCGCCATGACCCCACATGCGCCTCACCTGTCGCGAACCACAGGCCCCCGCCATCAGACCCTCACCTGCGGCTCTACGACGATCACCTCTTCAGGCCAGAGCGGACCCCTGGAGAATCACCAGCACGAAGCCATCGGCTACGTCACGCCCGACGACGAACACGAAGGCCGCGGCGACGCCATCCGGGCCGCCCGCCGAGCCGGCCTCGATCGAGCCGACCAACAACGCCGCGACTGTCTCCGCGCCCAACGCGAGGCTCGATGAACCCCTCGACGCCACCGGCGAGCACCCTCATCATCACCCCACCCAACCACCCGCCAGCACCCCCCATGCGGTCTGAATCCCACGCGAGTCGGTCGCGCGAAGTCAGAAACACCTCACTACGGATCCCGAACGAGATGATCCCAACGATCAGATAATCCCCGATAGGGTCGCATGTCGTGAAACGGCGCACCTTCCTCATCGGCGGGACCGCCTCGGTGGCGGCGACGACGGTCGCAGGCGCCGCGGCCGGCGCGCGCTGGGCGCAGCGCGAGACGTTCCGGTCCAAGGCGGCGGCGAGGAGCGCGGAGCGCGTGAACAGCGACGCGCCGAACGTCTTGATGATCGTGCTCGACGACTCCAACGACTGGCTGGGGTTCCTGAACAACCACCCGGGGACGTCGACGCCCAACCTCGACGCCTTGGCGGCAGAAAGCCTGTCGTTCGCGCACGCGTACAGCACGGTCGGGCTGTGCCTCCCCTCACGGACCGGTGTCATCTTCGGAAGGCAACCGTGGGAAGTCGGTGTGTACGACCACAGCGACGCCAGCCGGGCGAACGCCAAGGCCATGGCTACGACGCGTACGGAGCAGGCAAGGTGTACCACGGCTCGCTCAAGAGCCGATGGACCGAGTACGTGTACACCAAGTTCTACGCGTCGGGCGGTGGCACCGACATGTCGTCAAGCGCAGCCAACTTCGACCCGAACTGGCTCTCGCCGTATGACCAGCAGCCCATCGGCAACGGCACGCGGTACCAGAAGTGGATGATCGATTTCGGGCCGAGCGGGAAAGACGCCATGGACGATCCCGACGGCGTCAGCGCCGAATGGGTCCGCCAGCGCCTCTCTCGCGACCACGCCCGCCCGTTCTTCATCGGCTGGGGGATCACCGCGGCGCACGTCCCGTGGCGGGTCCCCCAACGGTTCTTCGATCTTCACCCGCTCGACCAGGTCGTGGTGCCCGACCTCCGCCCCCAAGACCTCGACGACCTCGGGCCGATGGCGAAGGCGACCATAAACATGACGGATTTCGAGCGCCTGCAGAAGAGCGGGCAGTGGCCGGCCGCAGTGCGCGCCTACCAGGCCGCCCAGAGCTTCGCCGATGATCGAGTGGGCATGGTCCTCAACGAGCTGCGCAACAGCAAATATGCCGACAACACCATCGTCGTCGTGTGGAGCGACAATGCGTTCCACCTCGGCGAGAAGATGCACGTGCACAAGTACACGCTGTGGGAGCGGGCAACCCGCGTGCCGTTGCTCCTCCATGTGCCCAAGCGGTTCGCCACCGCCACGACGTTCGATCCGCCGGTCTCGCTGATCGATCTCGCGCCGACGCTGGCCGACCTGTGCGGCTACCGCCTCATACGCCAGCAGAGCGGCACGAGCCTTCTGCCACTGATCGACCGCCCCGAGCTCGCCGGCGAGCGGCCGCCCATCATGACCCGCGACGCCGGCAACCACTCCGTGCGGCGCGGCCCGTGGCGCTACACGAGGTACCGCACCGGCGAAGCCGAGCTGTATGACCATCGCTCCGATCCCGAGGAGTACGACAACCTCGCCAGCCGGCCCGAACATCGCCAGACGATCGATGAGCTGGCCCGCTTCCTTCCCTCCGTCGATGTGATCAGCTCTGGCGCAGACACGCGTGGTAGCGGTAAGGCTGCCCCCGATGCCGGCGGCGGTTGAAGGCGCTATCGCATATGGGCGCGGATCTTTCGAGGGACCTCTTGGCCAGGGGAGACATCGACTTGCCCACCCAGCAGAGGCGGAGTTGCGGCCGTTTCCCGTCCGGCGATTCCGGATCTGGTCGCATGGCGACACCAGTCAAACTTCGTCGGCCCGGCTGAACGTGAAGTAGCTGGTGAGCGCCCTGCGACGGTCCCTCCAGTGGAGCCGCACCCATTCTTAATTGTGCCCGGGTGGGGGCCCCTCGTCCACGCTGACGGCTTCGAAGAGCGGCTCGTTCTGGTCGTTTGGCGCCGCGTCGGCGCGGAGCTGAAGCTTCGTCACCCAGCGCTGGACGGCTTCGCGGGTTTGGGCACCCGGTATGAGCAAGGCGTCGTTCACCCACCAGGCTGGTGTTGCGGTCACGCCGTGCTCGCGAGCGGCGGTCATGGATGCGTCGAGCGCCCGTCGGCCCACGCCGTCGGCGACGAGCTCGAACGTGTCGTCGCCGTTGCCGCCGGATCGGTCGACCAGGCCGGCGATCACCTCCCACGAGCCGATGTCTTCGCCGTGGACCCAGTAGGCCGAAGCGAGGGCTGCGTCGAGGGCAAGGTAGTTCTCGGGCCAGTTGGCCCGCACAACTTCGACGGCCTCGAGCGCCAGCCGCGAGTTGCGGCTGCGTGCCGGCGCGACGAAGGGGATGCCCAGCGTTTCGCACTCGGCGCCGATGTGGTCGAAGACCCGCGACAACCGCCCTCCCGGCCGCACGGCGATGCCCGCCTTGGGGATCTCGGGGTGCAGCTCATAGGGCAGCACGGTGACGTCGACGCCGAGGTCGCGCATGAGCTGGGTCCGGTCGCGTCCGAGGTACGCCCATGGGCACACGTAGTCGAACCACATCAACGCGTGCATGGGGTGGACGCTACTCGCCCGGTGGCTGGGGTCAGTTCGGTGCGACCGATAGTGTCCGAGCGTGCTTCGTGTCGCGACGTGGAACGTGAACTCTCTGAAGGCTCGCTTGCCGCGAGTGGAGGAGTGGTTGGCGACCGTGCAGCCTGATGTCCTGTGCATGCAAGAGACCAAGCTGGCCGACAGCGCCTTCCCCGCCATGGCGTTCCAGGCCATCGGGTACGACGGCGTGCACTACGGCGAGGGCCGCTGGAACGGCGTTGCCATCCTCTCGAGGGTAGGCATCGACGACGTGACGGCCGGGTTCAGCGATGGCGCCGGCGAGGACGCCGAGGCTCGCTTGCTGTGGGCGACGTGTGGCGCCGTGCGGATCGGAACCGTCTATGTCCCGAACGGCCGCGAGGTCGGCCACGACATGTACCACTACAAGCTTCGCTTCCTCGAGCGCATGCGGAAGCGGATCGAGACGGCTGAAGACCCGTCGAAGGCGATGCTGCTGTGCGGCGACTTCAACATCGCGCCCGATGACCGAGACGTCTACGACCCGGCGATGTATGTCAACGAGACGCACGTGACACCGCCCGAGCGCCAGGCGCTGCGCGACATCGAGGACTTGGGGTTCGTGGACGTGTTCCGCCAGCACTTTGAGGCCGGCGGGCTGTTCTCGTGGTGGGACTACCGCGCCGGCAACTTCCACAAGGGCAAGGGCATGCGCATCGACCTGATGCTCGCCTCGATGCCGTTGGCCGAGCGCTCGACGTCGATCCTCATCGACCGCAACGCGCGCAAGGGAAAGGCACCCTCGGACCACGCACCCGTCGTTGCTGATTTTGCGATCGAGAGCGTGTAGGCAAGGGGATATGAGCAGCGACACCCCGAACTCCCGGCCCGACCGCACCGCCCTCTACAGCCGGTGGCAGGAGCCACCCACCTCGATGATGACGACCCGGCGGGTGGAGATGCGCCGGCTCGCCGACTCGATGCGCATCATCATCGAGCGGCTGGGCGCCACGGCGGCCCCCACAGAGAGGCTGATCGATGCCGCCGACGAGTTGGCCCGGGTCGCGCTGTCGTTCGATCAGTTCCAGCACGGCACCGAGTACGAGGGCTTCTCCGAAGCCGCCAACGCCGGCGCCGACCCCCATGCCAGCTTCGAGCACAGCCCGTTCATCGGCCGTGCGAAACCGCTCTCGCCGCCGATGCGCCTGCAGGAGATCGATGGCAAGGTTCACGGCCGCGTGGTGTTCGGTTCGGCGTACGAGGGGCCACCGGGTTGCGTGCACGGCGGCTACGTCGCGGGCGTGTTCGACGAGCTGCTCGGTGCCACGCAGTCGCTTTCGGGCCAGCCGGGCATGACCGGCACGCTCACGATCAAGTACCGCAGCCCGACGCCGCTGCACACCGAACTGCACCTCGTCGGTGCGTTCACGGGCACCGAACGGCGGAAGATCTTCACGACAGGCCAGCTCTTCGCCGTCTCGCCGAACGGCGATGAGCGCCTCTGTGCCGAAGCCGAGGCCATCTTCGTCTCCATCGACTTCACCAAGTTCGTCGAGCTGAAGGAGCAGCGCGACCGGCTCGAGCAGGAGCGGCTCGGCTCACCCACGTGAGGCGAGCCAGCGTGCTGCCAACCGCTCTTCGTCCTGCAGGTGCTCGCGCAGCCCAGAGACGATGGCACGCTCGACCTGACCGCCGACGAACGGCATGCGGACGTTCACGTCGCCTTCGACCTCGCGGCTCGCACGCGGTGGGTCGGCGCTCGTGCTGGTGATGGCGGACCGCGCCGCCGCGCTGAAGCGGTCCGCGTAGTTGTCGGGGAGGAGCTTGGTCGTCGATGTGAGCCCGGCAAGGTCGTAGGTCGTGTCGTCGATCCACGTGAGCTTGCCGGGGTCGACGACCGCGAGTGCTGCGGCCGGAAGGTCGGCCGTGAACGTGTAGCGGATCTTCATGCGCACACGGTCGCCGGTGCGCTCGGTCGAGACGACCTCGGGCGTCCTGACCCTGGTCAGGCCGGTCAGCGTGGCGTAGAACGCGGGGTCGAGGTACATGGCCACGACCTGAGCAGGTGTGGCATCGAAGCGTTGACCGACCCGGAACTGCACCTCAGAAAGGTTGTCACGACCGATGCCGCCGATCGCGAATGGTCGCGAACGGTCTCGGGGGTCAGCGCGCGTTGGCGACCAGCTCGATGATCGCTGGGCCATACCGGTTGAGCTTCACCGGCCCGATGCCCGGTACGAGCGAGAGCGCGGCTTCGCTGCTCGGTCGGGTGGCGGCGATCGTGGCGAGCGTCTTGTTGTCGAGCACCACGAACGCGGCGACTGCACTGGCCCGGGCGGTGTTGGCCCGCCAGCGCAACAGCTCGTCATAGAGCTGCCGGCCCTGCTCGTCGAGCCGGCTGGCCGGCGGATCGCCTGTTCCCGCGCCGCGGGCCTTCTGTGCTGCCGGCTTCTGGGCGCGCAGGGCGGCCCGCTGCTCGGCGAGCGACGCGGCCCAGTCGACCGGGTCGGCGCCGCCGGCCAGCGCGCCGCACACCTGTCGCACGGCATCGAGGTAGGGGGACGGTGAGCGGCGCGCCGGTTTCGAGCCGAAGGTGCGAGCGGCTGCCCACGAGAGATGGGCCTCGCGCTCGGCGCGCGTCAGCGCGACGTAGAACAAGCGCCGCTCTTCGGCCAGCTCGCCTCTCGTCTTCGCATGGTTGATCGGAACGAACCCCTGCTCGAGGCCGACGAGGTGGACCACGGGCCATTCCAGTCCCTTGGCGGCGTGGAACGTGGCGAGGTCGACGGCGTCGCCGCCGTGGTCAGGCTGATCGGAGCGAACCGTGTCGGACAGCCACCCGACGAAGCCGGCGGTGGACGGAGCAGCATCGACCGCGAGGTAGTCGTGACCGAGCCGGAGCAACGCTTCGACGTTCGCCTGGCGTTCACCGGTGGGCGGTGCACCATCGGTCGGGCCGTCGCGCCCGCCGAGAACGTCGTCTTCCAGATCGCGCAACGCGACGAGGAAGGCTCCGTCGGCCCGTTCCAACGAGCGCAGCGCGGCCTTCACCTCGGGTTGGTCGAGCAGGCCACTCGTGCCTCGAAGGCGGCACGGGATGCCCGCGGATCGCAGCGCCCGCTCGATGAGCACCGTCTGCGCGTTCGTCCGCGCCAGCACCGCTTGGGACGACCACGATGTGCGCGGGGCCCTCGCGTCGCGCACCGCGCGAGCGACGCCCGCCGCTTCTGCCTCGTCGTCGGCGTACTCGCGAATGTCTGGGATGGGCCCGTCGGGCCGGGTGGCGCGCAGGCCATCGAGCTCGGGGCCGCGGCCTCGGCGGGGGCTTGGGGCCAGCACCGCGTTCGCGACCGCCAGGATCTGTGGCGAGGATCGGTAGTTGTCGCGCAGCTCGATGACCTCGCAGCCAGGGAAGTGATCGCCGAACTCGTTGATGTAGCGGGCGTCGGCACCGTTCCAGGCGTAGATGGCCTGATTCGGATCGCCGACCACGCACAGGTCGTCCCGGTCGCCGAGCCACCTTCGCAGCAGCGCATGTTGCTGGGGGTTCACGTCCTGAAACTCGTCGACGAAGAGGTGCTGGAAGCGCCAGCGAACCGCGGCCGCGTAGGCGGCATCGGTCTCGATGTCGCGTGCGTGCAACCGCAACAGGTCGTCGAAGTCGACCAGCCGGCGCTTGCGCTTCTCGACCTCGTAGCGTTCGTACACGCTCGCAACCGTGTCGAGATCGACCGGCGGCGTACGGTGTGCCGCCGACGCGTCGCGGGCGTAGCTGGCGGGTATGATCGTCCGCGCCTTCGCCCATTCGATCTCGTTCGTGATGTCGAGGGCGAGCGTCGATGTCTTGTGGCGGTTCGCCACGGTGAGCGCTCGCGGGACGAGGCCGCTGACGAAACCCACCTTGTGGTCGAGGAGCTGCGGCGCTCGCACGTTGCGCTCGTCCCAGCGCGTGCGGAGCTGCGCGTACGCGACCGCGTGGAACGTGCCGGCAGCGACGGAGTCACGCAGGCCCAGGATCCGCAGCCGGTTGGTCAGCTCGCCCGCCGCCTTGCGGGTGAAGGTGAGGGTGAGCACCCGGCGCGGGTCGATGCGGCCGGTGGTGGCGCGGTAGGCGATGCGCCGGGTGAGCACACGGGTCTTGCCCGAGCCGGCGCCGGCGAGGATGCAGAGAGGATTCGTCTCGGAGACGACGGCTGCACGCTGGCTGGCGTTCAAACCGTCGAGCAACGCCTCTACACCAAGATCACCCACCGCCCGAGCATACGCAGGCGGTGTGACGCGCCCGGTACGGTGGTGCGTCTCACATGATGGAGATGGATCAGGGGCGGTTCGAGGCGCTGGTCGGGGAGGCGCTCGACACCATTCCCGACGAGCTGGCGGAGAGGATGGACAACGTCGCGCTGTTCGTCGAGGACATCGGCGACGATCCGCACCTGCTCGGGCTGTACACCGGCGTGCCCCTGACCGAGCGCGACGGCTACGGCGTCTACGCGGTCATGCCCGACCGGATCACGATCTACCGCCTGCCGATCCTCGGCCTTTGCGCGACCGACCATGAGGTCGTTGCCCAGGTGCGCACGACCGTGATCCACGAGGTCGCCCACCACTTCGGCATCGACGACGACCGGCTTGCCGAGCTGGGGTGGGACTGACTGGGCGCCGCGGAGCGCCATCACCGCGGGGCGGCGCTGGCTACGCTCTTGCCGATGGCGTATCCCCGAGACCAACTCCACGAGTACGAGGAGCTGATCCTCGACCTGCACCCGCACTGGTGGTTCATGTCGAAAGCCATCTTCGTTCTCGTGCTCACCGTCGTGTTCGCCATCTTCTCGTTCGTGATCGGCAACTCGCCGCTGCAGCTCTTCGCCGCGATCCTCCTGTTGCTTGCGCTCGGTTGGTTCCTGGCGCGGTTCATCAAGTGGGCCACGACCGATTTCGTGCTGACCTCCGATCGGGTCATCTACCGCGAGGGTGTCATCGCCAAGAAGGGCATCGAGATCCCGCTCGAACGCATCAACACGATGTTCTTCCAGCAAGGCATCTTCGAGCGCATCTTTGGCCTCGGCAACCTCGAGATCGAGTCGGCGAGCAAAGACGGTGCCCAGGTCTTCGACGACATCCGCAAGCCGAGCGCGGTGCAGAACGAGATCTACCGCCAGATGGAGATCAACCAGAACCGGCGGTTCGACCGGGTCAGCAACGGCATCTCGACGGCCATGCAACATCCGCAGCCGGCGCCGCCGTATCCTCAGACGCCGCAGTCGCCGAACCCCTACGTCGACCAGCCCGCCACGCCCTACGACCCAACCCAGGTGCAGGGGCAACCGCCATCGGCGCCGGCCTCGCCAGCGACGCCGGGCCAAGCGTCGATCTATGACCAGATCGAACAGCTCAGCCGCCTGCGCGACCAGGGCATGATCTCCGAAGCCGAGTACGAGGCGAAGAAGATCGAGCTGCTCGGCCGGATGTAACTGGGCCCAAGGCGTGGGCCACTACCGTGGCGGGCTTGGCCTCGCCCGACGGACCTCTTGACGATCCACGCGCGCCGCTGTGGGCCCGCCTCGTGGGCTTCCTCGCCCTCGTCGGAGCCATCGCGGCGCTGACGGCGATCGTCCTGGTTCGCGACCGGGATCGCGAACAGCGCTCGGGAGCGGGAGCGGGTGCGGCGACGGCGGAGACGGTCGCGCTGCCCGCGGACAACGGCGGCTCGATGGTGCCACCGACGACAGTCCTGGCGCCGCCCGGCTCTGGTCCGTCAACGTTGCCCCGCCGAGCGCGCACGAACGACGGGGTCGCGCTCGAGCTCGAGCGAGTGCTGAAGCGCGACATCGGCTTCACGCACAAGGTCTCCTGCACACCTGCCGGCGCGTTGCAGACCGGCGAGGTGCTCGAGTGCTACGCCGCGGCCGAACCACCGATCAAAGAAGCGCCACCGAGCTCGATCCTCGCGGTGGTCATAGACGATGGCGGCCGGTTCGTGTGGGCGCGGACCGAAGGTGATTCGTACAACCTCGCTACGCTGACCGCCGATCCCACGCTCACGTGCGACGCGCTCGCCGGCGCCGGGTCCTCGTATGCGTACGTGCTTGCGTACTTCGAGGCCAACAACCGCCCTTCCGCCCTCGACCCGTCGGGCGCCGGCCGCCCGTGCGCCGACCGCTTTTCCCAACAAGACATCGACGCGACCTTCGCCTCCGCGATCTAGCGGGTGGGCCGGCCCGGCAGGCGCGTACGCGTGTTCGACAGGATGGAAGCGTTGGAA
>JACPNV010000002.1 GCA_016185305.1 Actinomycetota bacterium
TGGGGGCGTAGCCCCCCAGGCAATTAGGCGCTTGCGGGGTTCGCATCGACAAATCGTGGTCGATGGGCAAGCGCCTTCTCGAACCAGTCGCTTCCGCGGCGTGCCGAAGTCGTTCACAATGGCATCTTGTGGATCCCTATCAGGTGCTCGGCGCCGAGCGGTCGTGGACGCTGGACCAGATCGAAGTGCGCTACCGCGCCCTCGTGCTCCAGCACCACCCCGACTTGCATCGGCAGGAGGGCACCGAGGCGGTTGCCCGCGCCGAGATGCAGACCCGCCGGCTCAACGAGGCGATGAAGCGTCTGCGGGAGCAGCACCCCGTAGTCGGCTGCACCCCACGGGAGTCCCGACCCGCGGGAGCCCGCCTGGACGACGAGAACTGGATGCGGGGACCGCGCGGCGACGACTTCGGCATCCGTGTCGACTGGCCGCCCCGCCCCGACGAAGAGGACGCGGCACGTGCCGCTCCACGTGAACAGCCTTGCCCCTTCTGCGCTGAGGAGTTCACCGAGCTACCGCTGTTCGGCCTGCATCTGATCGAAGTCCACGGTATGGACTTCCGGGTTCATCGATGGCAACGCAAGAAGAAGCGGAAGGCCGGCATCGTGCGCGGCCCGAAGTTCTCGAGCGCCGAGAGGTTCATCGAGCTTGCTGCCCTCGCGGCCTTCGTCGCCATGATCCCGGTGTTCCTCTGGTATCGAACCGCGGTCAACGGATTGACCAGCACGTTGCTCGATTCGCTCATCTTCACCTTCGTCGGTTTGGGTGCGGTGATCGGCTTCCGCCTGTTGGTGAGCCGCGGCCGGAAGTGATCAGCCCCCGCGCCGAGCACGCTTCTCCGCGTACATGGCAGCGTCTGCCCGCCGGATCAGCGCTTCGGGCTTGTCACCGGGCTCCGGCCGAGCGACACCGATGCTGGCAAGCGGCAACCACGCCCCATCGTCCCAGGCGACCGCGGCCGCGAGCACGCGCTCGATCCTTCGGGTGACCGCCTCCTCGCCGCCCGCGGGGACCGCGAGGCACAGCACCACGAACTCGTCACCGCCGTAGCGCGACACGACGTCGCCGGGCCGCAGGGCGGCGCGCAACCGTTGCCCGACCGTTCGCAGCACGATGTCACCGATGTCGTGGCCGAAGCGATCGTTCACTGGTTTGAAGCCGTCGAGGTCAACGAAGAACACGGCCCAGTCGTCGGGATCGTCGGTCAGGAGCTCGGCGAGGCGGCGATCGAACGCGACGCGGTTGAGCAGGCCGGTGAGCGCGTCGTGATCGGCGCGGTACTTGAGCTCGGTGGTCGCGGTGATGTCGTGCATGGCGCCGATGACCGTGTGGCCACCGTCGGAGCCTCGACCCGCGACCCGACACGAGAGCGACAGCACGCGGTCGCGCCGCGCCGTGCGAATCTCGATCACCGAGGCTTCGGCCTCGGCTTTGTTGGGCTGACTTCCGGCTTCGGGTGCGATGAAGAGCTGTGACCACGCGGCGGCGAAGGCGGCGCGGTCGTCGGGGTGCACGATGTCGTGCAACCGGTCAACGTCTTCGTCGTCATCGATCAGCTCGTACCAGCGAGCATTGCCGAACTCGACTCGCCCCCACCGGTTGGCGCGGAACACCCCCGCGGGAACGTCTTCCGCCAGCATGCGGAACTGCTCCTGGCTCTCTCGGAGCGCGGCTATCTCGCGGCGCCGCGCCTCGATGTCGTGCGACACCGTGACGATGGAGCCGGTCCCGTCGGGCTCGAGCCGGTTCATCACGGTCGATTCGATCCAGAGCGTGGTGCCGTCAGGCCGCAGTGTTCGGTGCTGGAACGTTCTCGTCGAGCCGGGCACGGCGACCATCTCGAGCCACATGTTGAGGCCGGCCTCGCGAGCCTCCGGATGCACCGTCTCCATGACGTTCTTTCCGGCGAGCTGTTCGGGTGTGGTGCCGTACAGCTCCTGCACCATGCCGTCCGACCGGAGCACGTTGCCCACTCGGTCGATGTCGAGGATCGCCCATGACGGCGCTTGGTACGCGTCCGAGGCGGACGCCTCGTGTTCGGGAGCCTCGTCGGTCTCGCCGCGGTCCTCGACGCGCAGCAGGATCGCGCCGATCTCGGGATCGTCGAGCAGGTTGAGGTACCCGAGATGTTGCTGGCGAAGGCGGTCTGCTCCCGGCGGCTCGCTGAGGACGTCGCACTCGATGATGTCGCCCGGCTTGTCGAAGCACTCCCACCAGGCGCCCACGGCTACGCCCCGGTACCGGTGATGCACGAGGTTGAGCATCTCCACCCAAACGTTGTCGTCTGGGCTCAGCTCTCGGTCAGCAAGCACGGAGGGGAGTGGCGCGGCGCCGGCTGTACGGTCGAGCGCGACGACGAGCGCGCCAGCGGCGAACTCCCGCAGCTTCGTCTTGTCCCATCCGCCTGATCGACCTGCCATTGCGCTGCTCCTATCGGCAGCTCCCCGCCGATCTGTAACGACCGACCACCGCGAGCGGGTGGCGGGCTCCGTAGGCTGCAGCAATGCCTTCTTCCGCCTCGCCCGCCCCACCCACCATCGACGCCGACGACCTCACCGCCGCCCAGGTGGCGTGGGACATCGACCCGCTGCTCGGCGGCGAGTCCGTGGACGGGTTGCTCGACCAGCTCGACACCCTTGCCCGCGGCATCGAGGCCTATCGAGGCCGCGTTGGTTCGCTCGACGGGTCGGAGTTGGTCACGCTCATGGGCCGCTTTGCCGACTTCCAAGACGTCCTGGGCCGGGTCGGCAGCTACGCCGGGCTGAAGCTGGCGGAGAACATGCTCGACGAGGCCAACGGCGCGTTGATGGCGAAGGTCAACGAACGGGTGACGACCATCTCGACGCGGCTCGTCTTCTTCGAGCTCGAATGGGCTGCCGCCGAAGCCGACCATGTCGACGCCGTTCTCGGCGACGAGCGGCTGTCGTTCTGCGCGCATCACCTCCGGAACATGCGCCGGTATCGCGACCATCTGCTGAGTGAACCCGAAGAGCGGGTGCTGACCGAGACGTCGGTTGCGGGTGCCGGGGCCTGGGTGCGGCTGTTCAACGAGCTGACTTCGGCGATCGAGGTAGAGCTTCCGGCCGCGCTCGTCGGCGCCGAGACGGACGACGAGACGGTCGTCGCCGGCCTCGAGCAAGGCCTGTCGCTGTTGCAGCACCCCGATCGCGACGTGCGCAAGACCGCGGCGGCCGCGGTGACCACCGGCCTTGCACCCGGGCTGCGCACTCGCGCCTATGTGTTCAACACCTTGCTGCTCGACAAATCAGTGGATGATCGCCTGCGCAGCTACCCGAGCTGGATCTCCGCGCGCAACCTGTCGAACGAGGCCAGCGACGAGTCGGTGCAAGCGCTCGTCGAGGCCGTCGTGCGCCGGTACGACATCCCCCAGCGGTGGTACGCCCTGAAGGCGCAGGTGCTCGGCGTCGATCGCATCGCCGACTACGACCGCATGGCATCGGTGGCCGACGACGAGTCACAGATCGGTTGGGCGGAAGCGAAAGCGCTCGTGCTCGACGCGTACGGCAGCTTCTCGCCCGAGATGGCCACCGATGCGAAGCGGTTCTTCGAGGAGGAGTGGATCGATGCGCCGACTCGTCCTGGCAAGCAACCAGGGGCGTTCTGCGCGTACACCGTGCCGAGCCACCATCCGTACGTGTTCTTGAACTGGACGGCCCGCACGCGGGACGTGTCGACGCTGGCCCACGAGTTGGGCCACGGTCTGCACGCGTGGCGGGCCCGCGAGCAAGGCGTCTTCCACCAGTCGACGCCTCTCACGCTGGCCGAGACGGCGTCGGTGTTCGGCGAGACCGTCACCAACAACGCGCTGCTCGCGGCGCTCGACGATGCGGGCGCCCGGTTCGCGCTGCTGGCCGCGACGCTCGAGGACTCGATCGCGACGGTCTTCCGGCAAGTGGCGATGAACCGTTTCGAAGCGGCCGTGCACACCGCCCGACGCGAGGAGGGCGAGCTCGCCGTCGATCGGTTCGGTGAGCTGTGGACCCAGACCCAGACCGACATGCTCGGGGAGTCGGTCGAGCTGACCGAGGGTTACCGCACGTGGTGGAGCTACATCCCGCACTTCATCGGCTCGCCCGGCTACGTGTATGCCTACGCGTACGGCCAGTTGCTCGCGCTCTCGGT
This sequence comes from Actinomycetota bacterium, assembly GCA_016185305.1. Lineage (GTDB taxonomy): Bacteria > Actinomycetota > Acidimicrobiia > Acidimicrobiales > Acidimicrobilacustridaceae > JACPNV01. The sequence continues at coordinate 4,144 of JACPNV010000002.1, forward strand.
CTACGCACGCTATGAGTCCGGCGGTGCGGCGTTCGTGCCCGACTACCTGCGCATGTTGTCGGCGGGGGGCTCGCTCGACCCTACCGAGCTGGGCAAGATCGTCGACTGCGACCTCGAAGACCCCGGGTTCTGGGACGCAGGACTCGACATCGTCGAGCGCCAACTCGAGCGGGCGGTCGAGGCGGCGAGGGAAGCGGGCCGTCTGGGCGGTTCGCCGGCATGACGCGATGAGCTCGTGAGCGGCGGCTTCGACCCGAACGCGCTGGCGACGCTCGATGCCGTGCTGCACGCCCCAACCCTCACGGTTCCGATCGATGACGACGACGGCAACGTGCTGTGGGTGAAGCTCGAGTTCCAGCTTCCGAGCGGATCCACGAAGGACCGGATCGCGGCCCGCATTCTTCTGGACGCGGCGCGCACGGGGCAGCTCACGCCCGCCTCACTGGTCATGGAGGCGAGCAGCGGCTCGACCTCGATCAGCCTCGCCATGCTCTGTGCCCGGCTCAACGTTCGCTTCGTCGCCGTGATGCCAGAAGGTGTGAGCCGTGAGCGGCTCCGCATCATCGAGCGCTACGGCGGTGCGTGGACGCTCACGCCAGCCGCGGACGGGGTGCCCGGGTCGATCGCGCACGTTCGTCGATGTCTCCGTGACAATGACGCCCTCGTGTGGCCGGACCAGTTCGCCAACCCGCTGAACGTCGAAGCCCACGCCAGCGTGACGGGCCCTCATCTCGTCCGGCAGGTGCAAGATGCCGGCGGCCGGGTCGACGGCTTCATCGCCGCGGTCGGAACCGGCGGCACGTTGATGGGCGTCGGCAAGGCGGTGCGCCGGGCATATCCGCATGCATCGGTCGGCCGGGTCCGTGTCGCCGGGATGGCTGCCGATGCCGAGCAGGGCGGCGTGCCGTGCGGCATCCCCGGTGTGGTGGACTGCCTGAGCGAGCTGCTCGACCCGGCCGCGGTGGGTCTCATCGACGACATCGACGTGAGCTTCGACGAGGCAATGGCGACGACGCGCGAGTTGTGCGCGCGCGGGTTTCCGGTTGGGCCGTCGAGTGGGCTCAACGTGGCCGGTGCCCGGCGGCTGGCCCGAGAGCTGGGGCCGGCCTCGCACGTGGCCACGGTGCTGTGCGACCGGATGGAGCGCTACTTCTCAACCGAGCTCTTCGCCGATCTCACCGCCGACTGACCAAAGGCGCGGAAGATCGCGATGGCCTCGCGAGTCTTGTCCGCGAGGAGCTCGTCCACCGTCACGGTCATGCACGAGGGCACTGGCGCCTGTTGGCGAACGATCTCCCGCAGGCCGGGCAGGTCCACATGCCCTGGAAGCTATCGCGGCATGGACGCGAGCCACCCGGGGAGGTCAGCGCACCAAAGATGCCCGCCCCGCTCTTGCACGATGATGCGATCGACGAAGCCGAGGGGTGGCCCGAACGGCGCGAACGGGAGGTTCATCCCGCCGATGACCTCGCCGTCGACGGTGTCGATGGCGATGAGCTTTCCGGATGGCTCGGCGACGTACGCCGTGCCGGCAATGAGGGCGGGTTCAGGGCTTGTCGCCGCCAAGGCGGTGGCCCAGCGCACCCAGCCGTTCGGGTCGACGGCGACGAGCTGTGCGGGACCGACGACGGTCGCGAACAGCGTGTGGCCGTCCGCCACCAGGCCGGCGATGGGTGAACCGACGTCCCATGTGCTGACCCCGGCGCCGCTTTGGATGTCCATCCGGTGGAGCTTTCCCCCGCCAGCCGACACCCACACGGAATCGCGGGCGGGGCAGAGCGGTACGTTGATCGGGACGTGCGACGGGGCCCGCCAGCGCGCCTTGCCCTTGCGCACGTCGAACGCGTCCACGCCGCGCTCCGTGCCCACCACGATGGTCGAGCCCACCGTGACGGCGGGAACGGCCGGCGGGGCGACCAGCGACCCGTTCCATCGCGGCTTGCCGGTGAGGGAATCGAAGGCGAGCAGGTGCGTCTCGGTCGTGGCGGCGACGAGATCGTTCACCACGGTGAGCTGCCCACGACCGGGAGGGCCGACGGTCGCCTCCCACCGCGTCACCCCCCGCCCGAGCTCGAAGCCGTGCAGCACACCATCCTCTGTCCACACGATCACCGTCTCGTCGGCGAACGCCGCCGGCGCCGCTGCGGCCGCCACGGTCTCGGCCCGCCAAAGGTAACGCCCGTGGAACGCGTCGACGGCGAGGACAGCATCGCCGGTCGCCATCACGACGACCTGCCCGGCCAGCGTCGGCGGGACGATCGACGCGTCGGGAGACCACCAGAGGATGTCGGCTGCTCGCGCCTTGGCGCCGAAGCGCGCTTCCCGCTCGGCGTCGTTCTGTTCGCGCTGGCTGGCCGTCTCGGCCGACTTGGCCCACGGCGCATCGGCGATGTCGCGGAGGTAGGACGGGAACTCGACATCGCCGGTGAAGTCGCCATCGGTGCCGGTCCAGCCGCCGGACCCTGCCGACCTCGCGCGCCACGACCGGTCGGTCGCAGTGCGACCCGGACGGTGAGGGCGGCCGAAAGACCCGCCCTGCACGAACTGCTCGACGCTCAGCCGGTCGTCGTACTCGCGCCGGAGCAACGGGTTGCACAGCGTCTCGTACGCCTCGGTGAGAAGCCGGAACTCGTCGGCGTCGCCGCCGGCGTCGGGATGCGCGACTTTGGCCAGCGCGCGGTAGGCGCGGCGGATGTCGTCGGTCGTCGCTCCGTCGTCGACCTGCAGGCGCTCGTAGTGGGTGGGCTCTTCCAACGAAGGCACGGCTCGTTTCTACTCGCTACCCCGGGCGCTGCGACGCGACGATCTGGCGAAGCCGCGGTTCGAGCCAGGCCCAGACGATGCGGGCTCCATCGTTGCCGAAGTGCACCTGCTCGGCATCGGTCACCTGGACGCCTTCCATCGTCACGATGCGCTTGCCGTCCGGGCACAGCAACGCACCGAGGTCGACCACCGTCGTCGTGGTGGGGTTCCGGGCGCCCGCCTGCTTCAGCATCTCATTGACCCAGCCGACGCGGCCGAGGTCGCTGCCGGCAACGGGCGGCCCGCCGAGGTCGACCGGGCCGTCGTAGCACGGCATCAGCAAGAGGACGACGGGCCTGGCCGCCGCGGCGAGGATGTCGATGCCCTGTTGGAGTTGGCCGAGCGTGTACTGCTGCCACTCGGGGGTGCCAACCCTCAGATCACGCCCGTCGACGATCCGGTCATAGACCTCCCACGCACCGATCTGGATGATGCTGATGTCGGGATTGACCTCCTCGTAGTTCGCCTTCCAGAGCTCGGGCCACGTCTGGCACTCGACGTTCGGCGTGAACGGCGTGCCGTCGACGTAACGCCCATCGCCTTGGGCCACCCCGCACCCGAGCAGTGCGGCGGCACGGGGGACGATGCCCACCTTCAACGCTCCCTGCCCGAACATGCCGCTGAGGGCGAGGCTGTAGGCCTGGGAGTCGCCGGCGACGAGGACCTTCAGCGCAAGTGGCCGCGTCGTTGGCGGCGCCGCACTCGTGCTCGGCGGTGTCGCGCCTGACCCCGCGCACGCCGCGGTCGCGATTGCGAACGCTGCCATGCAGGCAGCACGCCACCGCATGGTGCGGAAAGCCAACGCTTCGATTCGTGCGACGTTACGGCATGGCGTCATCGAGCACGAGGTCGCGGCCTCCGGCTAGGCCAGCCAGGTCTGGGTCAGGCGGGTGACGCCACTGACGATCGGCATCGATGGCGTGCCGTCAGGGAGGGGGCCGTTGGTGATGCCGCGGACCTTGTTGTCCGCCGCGATGAACTTCACGCCGACCGTCAGCCACAGATAGGGGAGCAGCTCGTTGAGCCGCGTCTGGAAGGCTGTGTACGCCTCTTTCCGCACGTTCTGGTCGCGCGTGGCGCGGGCCTTGTCGAGCGCGGCGTCCACCTGCGGATCGCGGAGCTTGGCGAGGTTGAGTCCGAGCCGGCCCTCGCCGAGGCGGGCGGCGTTCTTGCTGTGGAACCAGTAGTAGTCGCCGTCAGGGTCGGGCGCGCCGAACAGCCGCACGTAGCCGACGTCGTACTGGCCGAACACCATCTGGGTGGGCAGCGTGGCGATGCTCACCGACTCGGCTGCTGCCGGCAGCCCCACCTTCTTGTACATCTCGACGAGCGCTTGGCCGACCCCTTGGTTCAACGGCGTGTCGGTCGTCTTGATGGTGAAGGGTGGAACTGGGCCCTTCTCGTTCACGTACTCGTCGACCAATTCCTTCGCCCTTCCGGGGTCATAGCCCGGGAAGTCGGACTTCACGTACCACGGCGACTGGGGAGAGAAGACGTTGTAGGAGATCCAGCTCGGGTCGTCCTCACCCAACTTCACGTACGCCTCACGGTCGGTCGCGTACGCCATCGCCTTGCGGATGCGCACATCGTCCAACGGCGGCTTCTCCATGTTGAAGACCAAGAAGATCTGTTCCTGCGCGCCGGTGTCGCGCACCAGCTGGAGCTTGCCCTCTTCCGCGGCACTCGTGAGCTTCTTCGCTGACGAACCGAAGCTGTTGAACTCCATGTTCAACGTGCCGTCCTCCAGCGCCGAGTCGCGCACGTTGTTGTCCGAATAGAACTTGAACTCGACCTGTTCGAGGTACGGGAGCGGGGTGCCCGCCTGGTCTTTGCGCCAGTAGCTCGGGTTGCGCTGGACGACCGTCGAGGTCTCCTTCTGCCGCGACTTCAGCTTGAACGGACCCGTGCCGATCGGGTTGTCGGCGCGGTAGCTCGCATCAGGATTGTTCAGCTGCTCCGGCGCAGGGACCATGCCGCCCTGACCGGTGAGCACCACGGGGAACTGGGCCCACGGCGCGGTCATGTTCACCCTCACCGTCAGGTCGTCGACCTTCGTGGCCGGGTTGCCCGGGTCGATCAGATCGAGCACTGGCGAGGTGAGGGGCGACGTCTTCAACTTGGTCAGGAACAGCACGATGGCGTCAGCGTTCAGCGGCTCGCCGTTGCTGAACGAGATGCCGGGTCGGAGCTGGATCGTCCATGTCTTGAAGTCCCCCGAGGGGTCGATCTTCTCGGGAAGGTATGGCTTCACGGACCCGTCCGCCGCGTACGCAGCGAGCGGGTCGAAGACGGTGTTCGCCATGATCAAGCCGGGGGCCACCCAGCGCGACACGGTGGGGTCGAACCCATCGGTGTCACCCTCGAGCCCGTACACCAACTGTCCTCCCGACTTGGGCTTGGCGTCCGGCGCGACCGTGATGCCCGACACGACCATCCCGTTCTCGACGCCCGGTGCGGCTGGCGCGTTGCCACCACCACCACCACCACCACCCCCGCCGGCGGCATCGTTGGAGGTGGACGACGTGCCGCACGCGCCGAGCGCGCCGACGAAGAGACCAAGAACGACAAGCTTCAGTCCGGTCCGCCCGGTGGGATTCGCCATGCGTTCCCATCGGCGTCAGGCGGTCGGCCGACAGGCCTGTGGGCGGTTTTCCCGCGAGAAGGTTGGCAGCTACTGGCTGTCCAGCAGGGTCTCGAAGTAGGCCGCCGTGCGGGCCACGCCTTCTTCGAGCAGCACGGTCGGCTCCCACCCCAAGACCGATCTCGCGAGCGTGAGATCGGGGCAGCGCTGGGCGGGATCGTCCTGCGGGAGCGGCATGAACTCGATCGGCGAGTCCGAGCCGGTGACGTTCAACACGATCTCGGCCAGGTCGTTCAGCGTGTGCTCGAACGTGCTGCCGATGTTCATCGGCCCGGTGTGATCGCACTCCATCAGCGCGAGCAGCCCTTCGACCTCGTCATCGACGAAGCAGAAGCTGCGCGTCTGCATGCCTGTGCCGTAGATCGTGAGCGGTTTGCCCGACAGCGCCTGCCAGAGGAAGTTGGTGATCGCTCGCCCGTCATCCACTCTCATCTGGGGGCCGTAGCAGTTGAATATCCGGGCGACGCGGATGTCGACGCCGTAGCGGCGGTGGTACGCGAACGTTAGCGCTTCAGCGAACCGCTTGGATTCGTCGTAGACGCCACGCGGGCCGACCGGGTTGACGTTGCCGAAGTACGACTCAGGTTGGGGATGCAGGGCCGGGTCGCCGTAGACCTCGCTGGTCGAGGCGAGGAAGAACCGGGCACCTTTTGCCCTCGCGAGCTCGAGGCCGTTGCGCGTGCCGTTGCTGCCGACGGCCATGATCTCGAGCGACAGGCGACCGAAGTCGGCCGGGGATGCGGGGCTGGCAAGGTGCATCACCCGGTCGACCGGCCCATCGACGTCGAAGGGTTCGGCGACATCGTGCTCCACGAACGTGAAGCCGCCTTCGGTGAGCAGATTGCCGATGTTTCGCCGCGAGCCGGTCAGGAGGTTGTCGAACACGATGACCTCGTGGCCTCGCGAGAGAAGCGTGCGGCACATGTTCGAGCCGATGAACCCGGCTCCTCCCGTCAGCACGATGCGCATCTGGAGCCCACTGGTCGCTCGCTGATCACGGGCGTAGACCCTAGTTGCCTGGGGGGCTGCGCCCCCACGCACTCTCCGCTGGCGCTCCGAGTGCTCCCCATCGCCGGCGGGGCTTCCTGGCGGTCGCGCCGCCGGCCGGCGCTTGCCGCATAGCCAACAAATTGTCGATCGCTCTTCCCAAGCGCCTAGTCCTAGTTGCCTGGGGGGCTGCGCCCCCACGCACTCTCCGCTGGCGCTCCGAGTGCTCCCCATCGCCGGCGGGCTCCTTGGCGGTCGCGCCGCCGGCCGGCGCTTGCTTCATCCACAACAAATTGTCGAAACGTCGACCGCATCGAAACGTCGACCGCAAGCGCCTAGCGGGAGTTTCCGCCGCAGGAACTCGCCGCTACCCTCGGCGGGTGCTGTCAGCAGCCAATCTGCGCAAGAGCTTCGGGACGCGACTCCTCTTCGAGGACGTCACGCTGACCCTGCATCCGGGCCGCCGGGTGGCGCTGGTCGGGCCGAACGGCGTGGGGAAGACGACATTGCTCGAGATCGTGCTGGGCCAGCAGCGGGCTGATGCGGGCACGGTGTCGCGGCCGAAGGACCTTCGCGTCGGCTATCTCCCCCAAGATCTCGCCGAGGCGCCCGAAGGGACGGTGCTCGACAACACCATGGCCGGCGACGAGCAACTGCACTCGTTGGCGAGCCGCTTGCACGCGCTGAGCCATCTCGTTGCTGACACGACCGGCGCCGAGCACGATCGCGCCCTCGACGAGTACGGCGCGGTCCAGTCACAGTTCGAGCAACTCGGAGGCTACGGGCTCGAGGCCGAGGCGCATCGCGTTCTCGCCGGACTCGGCTTCGCGCCCGATGACGCGGACCGCGACGTGTGCGAGCTGTCGGGTGGGTGGCGCATGCGCGTGGCGCTGGCGGGTTTGCTGCTCGCCGCGCCTGACGTGTTGCTGCTCGACGAACCGACCAACCACCTCGACGTGGACTCGGTCGCCTTCCTCGAACAGCACCTCGCCAAGTTTCCCGGCGCGCTGCTGGTCGTGAGCCACGATCGCGACTTCATCGACGCGGTCGCCACCCGCGTGGTGGACCTCTCAGAAGGCACGAGCGTCGAGTACGTCGGTGGTTTCGCCGAGTTCGTCGCCGCCCGCGAGGAACGCCTCGAAGCCCTCGTATCGGCCGCTGCCGCGCAGGAAAGACGTGTCGCGCAGACCGAGCGCTTCATCGAGCGCTTCCGCTACAAGGCCACCAAGGCCCGGCAGGTGCAGAGCCGGGTCAAGGCGCTCGAACGGCTTGAACGCCTCGAGGTGCCCGACGTCGAAGCGCTCAAGGTTCGCTTCGCGTTCCCCGAGCCGCGGCGGTCGTCTCGGGTCGTCGCCGAGCTCGATGACGTCACCGTCGGGTATGACGGAACGCCCGTGCTGGCCGGCGTGAACGCGGTGATCGAGCGGGGCCGGAAGGTCGCGCTCGTCGGTCCCAACGGCGCCGGAAAGACCACGCTGGTCAAGCTAATCTCCGGACAGCTCGCTCCCACCCGAGGAACCGTCACGATCGGCGCCAACGTCGATCTCGCGTTCTTCGAGCAGCACCAGGCGGACGAGCTCGACCCCGCGGTCACCGTGTTCCAGGAGTTCCAGCGCGGCCTGATCGAACGGCCGGGCCGGAACCTGCGGACCGTGCTGGGGTCGTTCGGCTTCCCGGGCGACACGGCCGACCGGCGGGTCGGCGTTCTCTCCGGTGGTGAGCGCACCCGGCTCGCGCTCGCGAAGGTGCTCGCCGATCCGGTCAACCTCCTGGTGCTCGACGAACCGACCAACCATCTCGACCTGCCGAGCTGCGACCTGCTGGAGGACGCGCTGCGGGCCTATCCGGGCACGCTGTTGTTGATCACCCACGATCGCTACCTGATCCGCGAGACCGCAGACGCCGTGGTCGTCGTGCGCGGCGGCGAGGCGACGTGGCATGACGGCGTGGATGAGCGGCTGCTCTCGCCGGGCATTCCTACCCCCGCATGCGCGTCGCCGGCCTCGCTACCGGCGAAGCCGGCGAGGTCAGCGAACAACGGTGCGACTGGCGCGAGGGTAGGAACGAAGGGGCGATCGGGAGGAGACGACCGCGAGCTGCACAAGGCGGTGGCGCGGATCGAGAAGCAGTGGGAGAAGGCGGAGGCGCGCATCGCGGACCTCGAGCGCCAGCTCGCCGATCCGACGGTGTATGACGACCGCGACAAAGTCGACGACCTGGCCGCACGGCACACCCAGGCCAAAGACGAAGCGGTCGAGCTCATGGCGCGATGGGAGTCGGCGACGCGCGAGCTGATGCATGGCTGACCCGGCGGGCGGCGCCGCCGCCCGGCCCATCCGATGACGACTACGCTCCGGCGCATGAGTGTTGAGCGAAATCCGGCGCCCGACTTGCCGGATGGGTCCGGCGGCGTGTTCCCGAGCCAGCTCCTGCGCCGCGCGATCGACGCCGGCTACATCGATGCCGGCCCGTTCAAGATCCCCGAATCGAGCATCCAGCCGGCCAGCCTCGACCTGCGTCTCGGCGAGAAGGCCTACCGCATCCGTTGCAGCTTCCTTCCCGACACCGAGCCGGTCGAGACCAAGGTCAAGCAATACATCATGGACGAGCTCGACTTGCGCGACGGCGGCGCGGTGCTCGAGACCGGCCGGCCCTACCTGATCCCACTGGTCGAAGAGCTGGCGCTGCCGGCCGACGTGAGGGCTCGCACCAACCCCAAGAGCTCGACCGGCCGGCTCGACGTGTTCACACGGGTGATCACCGACGAGAGCCATCGGTTCGACGAGATCGCCCCCGGTTACCGGGGCAAGCTCTACCTCGAGGTCGTGCCGCTCTCGTTCACGGTGAAGGTCAAGCAGCACCTCGCGCTGAACCAGCTTCGCCTCCTCACCGGTCGAGCGGCGATCTCCGACGAGCAGCTCCGCGCCATCCACGCCGAACGGCCCATGCTGTTCCGGCACGGCCGGCCCGTCGATGTGCGCGATCTCGCGACCGCGAACGGGTTGTTCCTCAGCCTTGACCTCCGCGGCGGCGACAGCGGCCTGATCGGCTACCGAGCGAAGCAGAACGCGCCGCTGCTCGAGATGGGCCTCGTCAACAAGTACCCGCCGGAGGCGTTCTGGGAAGAGGTGCGGCACGAGAACGGCGACCGCGTCGTGCTCGACCCCAGCCGCTTCTACCTGTTGCTGTCTGACGAGAGCGTGACCATCCCCCCCGACCTCGCCGCGGAGATGACCGCGTACGACCCGACCAGCGGCGAGCTCCGCACCCACTACGCCGGCTTCTTCGATCCTGGCTTCGGGTTCGACTCCCCGGGTCGGCTTCTCGGGTCGCGGGCGGCGCTCGAGGTGCGCGCCCACGACGTGCCGTTCATGGTCGAGCACGGCCAGCCGGTGTGCAAGCTCACCTTCGAGCGCATGGTCGCTCCACCTGACCGGTTGTACGGGCAAGAGATCGGCTCCAACTGACAGCGCGATGCGAAGCGCGCGCCGCGCCGTCGACGACTCGGACGTGAGCCCCCTCGACCGAGACCGCGGGCCCGACGAAGCCCGCCGGCGCCCGGCGATCGGCCGTGGCGAGGAGGTCGAGCGGGAAGAACGCCGCGACGGACGCTGGGATCGCCGCACGCGCATCGCCAACCTCGACCGGGTTGCCTACGAGGCCGTGCTCGTCGTCGACCCCGACGGGCAGTACCGGTACATCGATCCGGAGACCCGCTGGGTGCTCGGCTACACCCGCCAGCAGCTCGCCGAGCAGACCTTCGACCATCTCGTGCACCCCGACGATCTCGGCGCCGCGGCCGAGGCGTTCGAGTCGGTGGTGGACCACCCCGGAGATCAAGCGCGTGTGGAGTTCCGCATCCGGCACCAAGCCGGCGAATACCGCTGGTATGAAGTCGCGTTCAAGAACCTGCGCAACGACCCACGCACCGGTGGCATCGCCGCCCGGTTCCATGACGTCTCCGATCGGCGCGAGGCCGAGCAGGCTGTGCGGGCGAGCGAAGAGCGCTGGCGGGCTCTCGTGCAGCACAGCTACGACGCGCTCGTGGTGACAGACGAGCACAACGTCATCGCCTACGCGACGCCGTCGATCGAGCAGATGTTCGGCTGGTCGGTCGACGAGCTCATCGGCGCGAACGGTTTCGACTACGTGCATCCCGATGACGTGCAAGAGGCACAGGACCGCGGTCTGGCGATCGTCGCAGAACCGGGCGGGTCGATCATCGGCGAGTACCGGTTGCGCGCCAGCGACGGTTCCTACCGGTGGGTGGAGTCGATCGCCACCAACCTGTCGACCCACCCGAACGTAGGGGGCTTCGTGCAGAGCTTCCGTGACGTGACCTTCCGGAAGGAGGCTGACGCCCAGGTGCGGGCGAGCGAGGAACGGCTCACGGCGATGCTGGAGAACGCGGACGGTGCCACGCTCCTCCTCGACCAGGCGGCCCGCGCCCGCTGGGTCAGCCCGGGCGGGGAGGGGCTCTGGGGCCTCGCCCGTGGTGAGCTGTCCGACCGGCGGCTGTTCCACCTCGTCCACCACGACGACCGCGACGAGGCGGTTCGCCTCTACACCAAGCTCGTCGACAGCCCGGCAAAGGACACGGTCCGCATCGAAGGACGAATGCTGCACGGCGACGGGTCGTACCGCTGGTACGAAGCCGTCTGCACCAACTGCCTCGACGACCCGTCGGTGAACGGGATCGTCGCCAACGTCCGCGACGTCTCCTACCGGGTGATGGCCGAGCTCGCGCTGCGTGAGAGCGAGGCGAAGCTGGAGTTCCAGGCGACGCACGATCCGCTCACACAGCTTCCGAATCGCACCTTGCTGTTCGATCGCATGCAAGATGCGCTCCAACGTGTGCGTGAAGGTGTGAGCGGCGGGGGCGTCGCCGTGCTGTTCTGCGACCTCGACAACTTCAAGTTCGTGAACGACAGCCACGGGCACTCGCTCGGTGACGAGCTGCTGAGCGCCGTGGCCCGCCGCCTCGAGACGAGCGTGCCCGACGAGGTGACCCTCGCCCGGTTCGGCGGCGACGAGTTCGTGATCGTCGCCGTCGCGCTCGAAGACGAAGGTGAGGCGTGGCTGCTCGCCGAGCGGGTTACCGAGAGCCTGCGTGAACCGTTCGCGACGGCCCGCGGCGACGTCTTCGTGACGTGCAGCATCGGGATCGCCTTCACGTCGTCGGCCGATCGCCGCAGCGAGGACTTGATCCGCGACGCCGACTCCGCCATGTACCAAGCCAAGGATCGGGGCCGCGCCCGCATCGAGACGTTCAACGCGGGGATGCGGGCGCGCGCGGTCGAGTGGCACGACATCGAGCGCGGGCTCCGGCGCGCCATCCGCCGGCACGAGCTGCGCGTCCACTACCAACCGATCGTCGACCTCGGAGACGAACGCATCGTCGGCGTCGAAGCACTCGTCCGCTGGCAGCATCCCGAGCGAGGCTTGCTCCCCCCGGGCGCATTCATCGGCGTGGCGGAGCAGACGGGCTTGATCGTCCCCATGGGCGCATGGATCCTCGACCGCGCCTGCAGCCAAGTGAAGCAATGGCAGCGAACCGTTCCCGGGCAGGAGGACCTGTGGCTTGCCGTCAACCTGTCGGCTCGCCAACTCCAGGACGAGACACTGACCGACGACATGTCGAACGTGCTGGCCGCGTCGGGCATCGAGCCGCAACTGGTGCATGCCGAGATCACCGAGAGCGAGCTCATGCGCGACGTCACGCACACCCGCGACGTGCTCGAGCGGCTGAAGGTTCTCGGCGTGCGGGTCGCGATCGACGACTTCGGCACCGGCTATTCGTCCTTCAGCTACCTTCGCCTCCTGCCCGTCGACGCGCTGAAGATCGACCGCTCGTTCGTCACCCACCTCGACCAGCCGCGACCCGACGAGGCACCGTCAGATGACCTCGCGCTCGTCGACGGCATGATCCAGCTCGCGCACACCTTGCGGATGGAGGTCGTGGCCGAGGGGGTCGAGACCGAAGCGCAGGGCGACCTGCTGCGCCAGCGCAGCTGCGACTTCGCCCAGGGCTACCACTACGCCGAGCCGTTGGCGCCCGCGGACTTGCGAGCGCTCCTCGACGGGCGGCGGACCTCTCTCAGCTAGCCCCGTTTTCCGCACCGTTGGGCGTTAAGCCCGGCTTTGAGTGAGCGGTTGTTGGCGTGTTTGGTGGGGTTTTGCGTGGGCGCGCCGGTCGGGTTGTTGTGCCAACAGAAGTGTGCGATGTGGGGTGGGGACACCA
>JACPNV010000003.1 GCA_016185305.1 Actinomycetota bacterium
CAACCTGATCTTCTCGCTCCAGCGGCCGGTCGTCGCCGTCGTCTACACGGTCGCCAACATCGCCCTCGGCGTCCACCTGCTCCACGGCGCCTGGTCGATGTTCCAGAGCCTCGGCATCAACAACCCGCGCATCAACCTGGCGCGACGGCGCTTCGCGCAGGGCTTCGCCACGATCATCGTGCTCGGCAACGTGAGCTTCCCCCTCGCGGTGCAGCTCCACCTCGTCGAGCCGACGTGCAGCGCGAACCGCACACCCAAGACCGCCGCGTCGTGCTCGCGCAACGCAGTGCCCGTCCCCGTCGCCGCCAGCGACCGCGTCGGCGGAGCGAAGTGATGCAGCTCCAGATCGCACCGGAACCGCTCGACGGCCGCGTCCCCGGCGGTCCCGTCACCGAGAAGTGGGACCGCCACAAGTTCGACGTGAAGCTCGTCAATCACGCGAACAAGCGGCGCTTCACGATCGTCGTCGTCGGCACCGGTCTCGCGGGCGCGTCCGCCGCGGCCACACTCGCCGAGCTCGGCTACCAGGTGAAGGCCGTCACCTTCCACGACTCGCCGCGCCGGGCCCACTCGATCGCCGCCCAGGGCGGCATCAACGCCGCGAAGAACTACAAGAACGACGGCGACAGCGTCTACCGCCTGTTCTACGACACGGTGAAGGGCGGCGACTTCCGCTCGCGCGAGGCGAACGTGCACCGGCTCGCGCAGGTGTCCGTGAACATCATCGACCAGTGCGTCGCGCAGGGCGTGCCGTTCGCGCGCGAGTACGGCGGCCTGCTCGACAACCGCAGCTTCGGCGGCGCGCAGGTGTCGCGCACGTTCTACGCGCGCGGCCAGACCGGTCAGCAGCTGCTCCTCGGCGCCTATCAGGCGCTGATGCACCAGGTGAGCCTCGGCACGGTCGAGCTCCACCACCGCACGGAGATGCTCGAGCTCGTCGTCAAGGACGGCCGGGCGTGCGGTGTGGTGTGTCGCGATCTCGTCACCGGCGACCTGTTCTCGCTGTCGGGCCACGCCGTGGTCCTCGCGACCGGCGGCTACGGCAACGTCTTCTACCTGTCGACGAACGCCAAGCACTCCAACGTCACGGCTGCATGGCGCGCCCACAAGCAGGGTGCCTACTTCGCGAACCCCTGCTACACGCAGATCCACCCGACGTGCATCCCGGCGAGCGACGACTTCCAGTCGAAGCTCACCCTCATGTCGGAATCGCTGCGCAACGACGGCCGGATCTGGGTGCCCGAGAACCCCGACGACACGCGGGCCCCCGACCAGATCCCCGAGAACGAGCGCGACTACTACCTGGAGCGCCGCTACCCCGCGTTCGGCAACCTCGTGCCCCGCGACATCGCGTCGCGTGCCGCCAAGCGCGAGGTCGACGCGGGCCGTGGTGTCGGCCCGAAGCGCAACGGCGTGTACCTCGACTTCTCGAACGCGATCCAGCGGCTCGGCGTCGACGTCATCGAGGAGCGCTACGGCAACCTCTTCGAGATGTACGACCGCATCACCGACGAGAACCCCTACAAGGTGCCGATGCGCATCTACCCGGCCGTCCACTACACGATGGGTGGGCTGTGGGTCGACTACGACCTGATGAGCAACCTGCCCGGCCTGTACGTGCTCGGCGAGGCGAACTTCTCCGACCATGGCGCCAAC
>JACPNV010000004.1 GCA_016185305.1 Actinomycetota bacterium
CGCGGGTCGCGGGTGCGGCCGACGGCGCGAAGCCCGTTCCCGCCGTTCGCATCGGCATCCATGCCGGCGAGGTGATGCACGACGAGGACGATCTCGTCGGCAAGGTGATCAACCTCGCGTCGCGCGTGACCGATGTGGCTGACGCCGACGAGATCCTGGTGACCGAACCCCTCGCCGACCACCTCACCGACGACGTCAGGCTCGTCGATCGCGGCCTGAAGAACCTGAAGGGATTCGACCGGCCGCGCCACCTGCTCGCCATCGTGTGGCAGGACTCGCCCGACATCGTCGTGCTCGACCAGAACGAGCGCAGCGAGCTCACGTGACTGCCCGGGGGGCTGCGCGCCCACGCACTGACGCTCAGGCTGACCATCACCGGCCGCGACACCTGGCGGTCGCGCCGCAGGCCGGCTATCGCCCTCTCAGGAGCCAAAGGCTTCGTCGAGCACCTCGTCATGGCGTCGGGCCGCGTCGCCACCGCGGATCTGGCCATCGCCGTGGACGACGAACTTCGCGGTCGTGAGCTGGCGCAAGCCCATCGGGCCGCGGGCGTGGAGCTTTTGGGTCGAGATGCCGATCTCGGCCCCGAAGCCGAACTCCTCGCCGTCGACGAACCGGGTCGACGCGTTCACGAGCACCGCAGCCGCGTCGACCTCGCGAGCGAACCTGTCGGCGGCGGTGAGCGACCGGGTGACGATCGCCTCGGAATGGCCGGACGAGAAGCGGTTCACATGATCGATCGCGTCGTCCAACGAGTCGACGACGCGAACAGACAGCTTCAGCGCGAGGAACTCGGATGCGTAGTCGTCGTCTGTCGCCGCGCCCGCCGACGGCACGAGCAACGTGGTGCGGTCGTCGCCCACGAGCTCGACGCCTTCGAGGGCGAGCGCCGCTCGGGGGAGGAACGTGTCCGCGACCGACGAGTGCACGACCAACGACTCGGCGGCGTTGCAGACCGACGGTCGCTGGGTCTTGGCGTTGACGACGATGTCGAGCGCCATGTCGAGATCGGCAGACTCGTCGATATAGACGTGGCAGTTGCCGTCGCCGTCGATGACGTAGGGAACGGTCGCGTTGTCGAGGACGGACTGGATCAGCGACGGCCCACCCCGAGGGATGAGGCAGTCGACGTAGTCGCGCTGGCGCATGAACTCGACCGCCGCTTCACGACTTGTGTCGCCGACGAGCACGAGCGAGTCGGCGGGGAGGCCGGCCTTCTCGAACGCCTCGCGCAGGACGCCGGCGATGGCGAGGTTCGACGTGATTGCGCCCGAAGAGCCGCGCAGGAACGCGGCGTTGCCCGACTTGAGGCAGAGCCCCGCCGCGTCGGAGGTCACGTTGGGGCGGTTCTCGTAGATGATCGCGATGACGCCGAGCGGCACGCGGACGCGCTCGATGCGCAAGCGATTGGGCCGGACCCATCCGTCGAGCACCTCTCCGACCGGATCGGGCAGGGAGGCGACCAGGGTGAGCCCGCTGGCCATCGCCTCGACCCGTGCTCTGTCGAGCCGCAGACGGTCGATCACGGCGGGCGAGACACCGTCGGCTTCGGCCCGGTCGACGTCTGCCGCGTTCGCTTGCAGGATGTCGTCGACCTGAGCGACGAGCAGCTCGGCTCCCCGCAGCAACGCATCGTCCTTCGCCGCCGTCGACGCCTTGGCCAGGGTGCGGGACGCGGCTTTGGCGCGCGCACCGAGCTCGGGGATCGATCGGAGACGTTGGGTCGAGGTCGAAGTCGAGGTCACGGCGGTCAGGGTAGTGGGCACCGAAGTGGATAACCTCCGGTGCCGTGAGGGTCGACCTGGGGCTCGAGGTGGCGGTGGGCGAGTTCGTGCGCGCGCTGACGCCATTGCTCGAATACGTCTACCGCGAGGCGCCCAACGGCGAGCCGTGGAAGGCCCGCGACGACGTCGTGAACGAGGCGTTCAACCTCGCCACCGCGTTCATCGATGCGGACGGGCTCGCCACCGACGAAGAGCTCGCGTCGTTGCTCCAGACCTTCGCCCCACTCATCGACACGACGTTCGCGACCACCACGCCGTCGCAAGCCCGCCAGCTCGGCATGACGGTCAAGAAGCGGGCCTTCCTCTCCAAGCCGTCGAGCATGTTCGAGATCTTCCTCGAGCTCGACCGCCGCGCCGGCACCACCTACTCCACGTCGTACTACGAGTACGCGCTGGCGATCGGGCACATGGTCGCCTCACTCGACTCGCTCACCAGCCGCACCGAGTTGCTGGCGATCGAGGACTTCCGCGGGATGCTGCTTGCACGCCTCAAGGGCGAACCGACCCCGGCTGACCGCGAGCCCGATGCAGCCGCTCCCGCTGCGCCGGCGCGGCCAGCCGCCGACGCGACGGAACGAGCGGCTGCCGAAGCACCGGTCGAAGGCGAGACGACGACGGCCGACGAGCTCGCCGCCGAGCTGCCCCCTCCGCGACCCCTCGACGAGCTGCTCGCCGAGCTCGACGAGCTCGTGGGGATGAACGAGGTGAAGGCGGAGATCAAGCTGGTCGCCAACCTGATCCGCGTCCAGAACATGCGCAAGGAGCGCAACCTCCCGGTCCACGAGAGCAGCCGCCACCTCATCTTCACCGGCAACCCGGGCACCGGGAAGACGACGGTGGCCCGGCTGCTCGCCCAGATCTACCGCACGTTGAAGGTCGTCGATCGCGGCCATCTGGTCGAGACCGATCGGTCGGGTCTCGTCGTCGGCTACGTCGGCCAGACGGCGACGAAGGTGACCGCGGTCTTCGACCAGGCTGACGGTGGTGTGCTGCTGATCGACGAGGCGTACGCGCTCACCCGCGGATCCGAGCAGGACTTCGGGAAGGAAGCCATCGACACGGTCGTGAAGCTGGTCGAGGACCGCCGCGACCGGGTCGTCGTGATCGCGGCCGGCTACCCCGACGAGATGGATGGCTTCGTCGGCGCAAACCCGGGCCTGAAGTCGCGGTTCCCGAAGACGATCGTGTTTCCCGACTACTCGACCGACGAGCTCGTGCGGATCTTCGAGCTGCTCGGCGAGAAGAGCAACTACACGTGCGACGCCGCCGCCAGGGGCAAGGTGCGCGCCTGGCTCGAAGCCGTCCCCCGCGAGAAGGGCTTCGGGAACGGCCGCCTCGCCCGCAACCTGTTCGAGGACGCCGTCGCCCGCCAGGCCACACGCATCGTCACCGTCGACGACCCCACCGACGACCAGCTCGTCACCCTCACCGCGGACGACATCCCGGGTTGATGTCCCGGGAGGGCACATCGCCGGCGAACTCACGTCTGACCCGGAGATCCGGTCGCCTGCGAGTACGTTGCGGGCATGCGCCGGGCTCTCGCTGTACTCGCCGTGGTGGTGCTGCTGGCGATGGCGCTGTTCATCCGGGGTCGGGTCCAGGAGACCAGGCAGACCGCGGCCGACGAGAAGGCGAAGGCGACGCTGTACTGCGCCGAGGAGCTGAAGCCGGTCTGCGACGAGCTGAAGGCGTCGGATCGCAACCTCACCGTCGTCACCGAGCCGGCGACCGCCACGCTGGCCAAGATCACCGCGCCCGACTTCAGCCGCTCGACATCGACGATCGACGGCTGGCTCGCACCGCAACCGTTCGTCGACGCCGCCAACGAAGCTCGCGCTCGCGCTGGCCTCGATCCGCTCTTCACCACGCCGAGCCGCGTCCTTGCCCGCTCCCCGGTCGTGATGGTCGGCTGGGCCGATCGGCTGCGGGCGCTCGCCGGCGCGTGTGGCGGCCAGGTGTCGTGGAAGTGCCTCGGTGAGCGAGCTGGCGCCCGCTGGACCGACCTCGGCGGCCAGGAGCAGTGGGGTGACCTCAGGCCGGTCGTCCCTGCGCCGGCGACGTCCGCGACCGGCCAACTCACGGCGGGCGAGGCGGCCGCGAGCTACTTCGGCAACTCGGCGTTCGCCTCGAACGACTTCGCCGACCGCGGGTTCCGCGAGTGGATGGGCCGTCTCGCTCGCGCCTCCAGCGGAGTCTCCCTCAGCAAGCCCACGCCGCTCGACCAGTTGCTGTTCGCCGGCCCGTCGTCACTCGATGTCGCAGGTGCGATCGAGGCCCAGGCCGGCCCATCGGTGGCCTCGAGCCGCGACAAGGATCGGCTGACCATCCTCTACCCTGCCCCGATGGCCACCGCCGACGTGGTGCTGGCCCCGATCAGCGGTTCAGAGCCGGGAGGACGGTTGCGAGACGTGCTCGAGTCCGAGCCCTCGGCGCGAGCGCTCGCGCAGAACGGCTGGCGCGTGAACGGCCAGCCGCTCGCCGCCGGCCTCAAACCAGACGTGACCCTGCCCGACAGCAGCGGGCTGCCGAGGGCGGGTGTCCTGCAGGCGCTGGCCTCCGCGTGGCAAGGTGCCGGGCAATGACGAAGTGGGGCATCCGGGCACTGCCGGTCGCCAGCCTGCTGGCGCTGCTGATCTCCGGGTGCGGGCTCGGCAAGACCAACACCGCTGGCGACGAGAGCTCCATCGTCGGGCAGTGCAAGGCCGAGGACTGCATCCGCGTTCCCATCGCGGTGTCGTCTGAGAAGATCGACCTGCTGACCGAGATGGCGAAGGGCTTCAACGCGACCCAGACCAAGGTCGGCGACAAGCGAGTCGCCATCGACCCCAAGGCCAAAGCTTCGGGCGCGGGCGCGCAGCAACTCATCGAGGGCTGGCAAGCGTCCACCGACGACCCCCAGCCGGTGATCTGGACGCCGGCGGCCAGCTCGTGGGGCCAGATCGTCGATCAGCGGCTGGCCGAGAAGGGCTCGGCCCCCATGGCCGGCCAGGGCACGCCCTTCATGAACACACCGTTGACCATCGCCATGCCGAAGCCGATGGCCGAAGCGCTCGGCTACCCCGGCAAGGCGATCGGCTGGGCTGATCTCTTCACGCTCGCCAACGATCCTCAGGGCTGGGCCTCCTTCGGCCGCCCCGAGTGGGGACCGTTCCGCCTCGGCAAGACGAACCCCAACTTCTCCACCAGCGGGCTGTCCGCGCTCATCGCCCAGAACTACGCCGCGCTCGGCACGACGAAGGACATGAACACCGAAGAGCTGAACCGTCCCGATGTGGAAACGTTCGATCGTGCCGTCGAGTCCGCCGTCGTCCACTACGGCGACACCACGCTCACGTTCCTCAACAACTGGTACCGGGCCGACCAGCGGGGCAACCCGTACGCGTACGCGTCCGCCATCGCCGTCGAAGAGAAGTCGGTCATCGACTACAACACCGGCAACCCCGACGGGCAGCTCGACCCGGGCGAGGAGCCCCGCAAGCCCCGCATCCCGCTCGTCGCGATCTACCCCAAAGAGGGCACGATCTTCTCGGACAACCCGCTCTACGTGCTGAACGCGTCCTGGGTGACACCCCAGCAACGAGAGGCGGCCACCAAGTTCGTCGAGTTCGTGCAGCAGCCCGACAACCAGACCAAGGTCCTGCAGTTCAACTTCCGGCCCGGGAACCCGCAGGTGCAGATCGGGGCTCCGATCATCACTGCCAACGGCGTCGACCCCGACCAGCCCCAGACGCTGCTGCAGTTGCCGTCGCCACCGGTGATGGTCGAGCTGCTCAAGCGGTGGGAACAGACGCGCAAGGCCGCCCGGGTGATGATCGTCATCGACGTCTCGGGCTCGATGGGTGAGGCAGCCGGCGGGGGCAGCACCAAGCTCGACCTCGCCCAGAGCGCCGCCAGCGACTCGCTCGATCAACTGCGCGACGACGACCAGGTCGGGCTGCGCATCTTCTCGACCGGCTTGGGTCCCGCACAGGACGGGCGGTTCATCGACGTCGTCCCGATCGGGCCGGTGGGGCAGAACCGCGAGATCCTTCGCAGCAAGATCCGGTCGCTCGTCCCGCAGGCGGGCACGCCGCTGTACGAGGTGGCGGGCTCGTCGATGCAACAGATGAGCGACAGCTACGACCCGTCGCGCATCAACGCGGTCGTGCTGCTGACCGACGGCAAGAACGAGGACGGCGAGAGCAAAGACGACCGCCAGCAGCTCATGGATCTGGTGAACACCCTCCAGAGCCAGGCGAAGGGTGAGTTGGGCAAGCCGGTCCGGTTGTTCACGATCGGCTATGGCAAAGACGCCGATGTCGACACGATGCAGCAACTTGCCGACGCCGCCAGCGGTGCGTACTACAACGCCGGCGACCCGAAGACCATCAACAAGATCTTCACCCAGGTCATCTCGAACTTCTGAGGCCACGCCGAAGCCTCCCCCTCCGCCGCCGCCCCAACCGGGCCGCCCCACGCGCCACAAACAGCGCGGCGCACGGCCCAGTTCGATGCGCTCGCCCAACCGGGCCGCCCGACGCGCCACAAACAGCGCGGCGCACGGCCCAGTTCGATGCACGTGACCGCGGATGGGCGGGAGCAAGCTGGCAGACTTGGGGCGTATGGCTCGGCTCAAGTTCCGGGATCGCATCTACAACCGCAAGGTCGCCAACGCGATGACCTCCCCCCTCGGCATCGTGCTGGCCGGCGGCGGTGTCGCGGTCGGGCTCGCGGTCGGCCTGCCGGTGATCGTGGCCGCGGGGCTCGGCGCCGCGGCGTGGGCCGCACGGGTCGCGCTCGCCATGCCCCGAGGGCTCGACCTCGACGGGATCGACCCGTTCCAGCTCGCCGACCCGTGGCGCGGCTATGTGTGGAAGGCGAAGAGGTCCAAAAAGCAGTACTTCGATGCGATCCGGAGCGCGCGCCAAGGGCCGCTGCGCGACCGGCTGGAAGACATCGCCGGGCGCATCGAGACCGGGGTCGCCGAGTGCTGGCACATCGCCCAGAGCGGCCAAGCCCTGAGCGAGGCGCGCGCTCGCATCGACACGCGGTCGATCCAGACCGAGCTCACCCAGATCAACTGGGGCACGACGGGCGGCAAGCCCGAACCCGGATCGTCGAAGGCCGAGACCGTCGAGGCGCTGGAGTCCCAGCTCGCCACGGCCAGCCGTCTCGACCAGGTGATCGCGGACACGAACGACCGGCTGCGGTTGCTCGATGCCCGGCTCGACGAGGCGGTCACCCGCGCCATCGAGCTGTCGGCTCGCGGCCAGCAGGTCGCCGATCTCGGCAGCCTCGCCAGCGATGTCGAGTCGGTCGTCACCGACATGGAGACGCTGCGGGTCGCGCTCGACGAGACCGATCGCATGGCGAGCGGCGATCCGACCGCCACCTGGTCTCCTCCACCCGCGACACCCGCGCCGCCGGCAGCACCCGCGCCGCGCTCGCTTCCTGCAGACACCGGCAGCCAGCCGCCGACCATGCCCAGCGCGGTGCCCGAACCGCAGCCTCGGCACGCGCAGGAGCCGCCGCCGCCCCCCCGACAACGACCGGCATGACCGGCGCGGCCGGCGCGACCGGCGACCTCGACGAGGGCTCGAAGCCCGTCGTCGACGGCGAGCATGCGGAAGGTCCGCCGGGGGACGGCGCCGCGCCCGCTTCGGGCAGCCAACTCCTGCGATCGAGCGCCGTCGTCGCCGTCGGCACCGGCCTGAGCCGAGTCACCGGCCTGGCTCGCACCATCGCGCAAGGCGTGGTGCTCGGCCGATTCATCGGCGACGTGTACAACGCCGCCAACACGCTCCCGAACCTGCTGTATGACCTCCTGCTCGGCGGCGTCCTCGCCGCGACGCTGGTACCCGTCTTCGTCGAGACACGCACCCGCCGAGATGCCGAAGCGACTGGCGCGGTGCTGACGACGCTCGGGGTCGCGCTCGTCGCGGCGACCGCGGCGGCACTGGCCTTCTCCCCCGTGCTCGGCCGGGTCTTCACCAACACCGACCAGGAGGCCGAGCTCGCCACCGTGCTGCTGTTGCTGTTCCTGCCGCAGATCTTCTTCTACGGCATGACGACCCTCGCCAGCGGCTTGTTGAACGCCCACCGGCGCTTCGCCGCGGCGGCTTTCGTGCCGGTGCTCAACAACATCGTGACGATTGTCGTGCTCGTGGTGTTCAGCGCGCGGATCGGATCGTCGCCGACGCTCGACGATCTCTCGAGCGATTCCTCGTTGCTCTGGCTGCTCGGCGTCGGCACAACGGCCGGCATCGCCGTGCAGGCCTTGGCGCTCGTGCCCGCCGTTCGCCGCGCCCGCATCCCGATCAGGTGGAGGTTCGATCCTCGCAACCCAGCGGTGCGCAGCGTGGTGCGCCTCTCGGGATGGACCTTCGGCTATGTCGCCACCAACGCCGTCGTCATCGGCATCGTGATCGCACTGGCGGGCAACGAGACCGAGCAGGGGCCGGTCACCGCGTACACGTACGCCTACCAGTTCTTCCAGCTCCCCTACGGTCTGCTCGCCGTCGCCGTGATCACCGCGTTCCTCCCCGAGCTCTCGCAACTCGCGCTGGACGGCGAGATGCAAGCGTTCGGTGACCGCTTCCTCCTGGCCCTTCGCCTGACCGTGCTGCTCGTCGTGCCGGCCGCCATCGGGTTCGTGCTGCTCGCGCTGCCGATGATCGCCACGGTGTTCGAGTACCGCGCCTTCGACCACGAGCTGACCCTGCAAACCTCCGACACCCTCCTGGCGTTCTCGGTCGGGCTGCCGTCGTTCGCGCTCTACCTGCTGAGCATCCGCGCCTTCTACGCGATGAAAGACACCAAGACGCCCTTCCTCGTCAACCTGGCGCAATCGGCGCTGCTGCTCGTCCTCGCGACCGCTCTGCGCAAGGGCGGCGCGGCGGGACTCGCTCTCGGGTTTGCCCTCGCCTACGTCGTGTTCGGCTTCGTGGCGCTGGCGGTGCTGCACCGCAGGACGGGTGGGCTGCCATGGGCGGGTAGCCTCGGGTCGTTCACGCGCATCGGGCTCGCCGCCATCGTGTGCGCGGTCGCCGTCGGCCTCGTGAGCCGGTTCGTCGGCACCGATGCCGGAGGCGGCGCCTGGGTCCGCACGATCACCGGCGTGCTGGTCGGCGGCGGCGTCTACCTGGGCGTTTGCGTGGCGCTGCGGGTTCCGGAGCTGCGCCAGGCCACCTCGCTCCTCCGCCGGAGCGGCTGAGGAGTTTCACGCCGTTCCGGCGACCCACCGACGGCCGATCTGCCGTAGGCTGTCCGGCATGTGGAAAGCCTTCAAGCGCTGGTGGAAGTACACCGTGATGCGCACGAACCGGGCCATCGACGATCGGGCCGATCCCAAGATCCAGCTCGAGCAGGCCATCCAAGAATCACAGGAGCAGC
This sequence comes from Actinomycetota bacterium, assembly GCA_016185305.1. Taxonomy (GTDB): domain Bacteria; phylum Actinomycetota; class Acidimicrobiia; order Acidimicrobiales; family Acidimicrobilacustridaceae; genus JACPNV01. The sequence goes on from JACPNV010000004.1 coordinate 9,156, forward strand.
ACCGGCGGCTCAAAGAGCAGGCGGCCAACGTCATCGCCAACCAGAAGCAGGCGGAGATGCGGCTCAACCGCTCGATGGAGGAGTACGAGCGCCTCAACGCCAACGCTCGCCAGGCAGTGCTGATGGCCGACGAGGCCCAGCGGTCAGGCGACGAGACCAAGACGCGGGAGTACACGGCGGCGGCCGAGTCGTTCGCCAACCGCTTGATCTCGCTCGAGAGCGAGGTCGAGCAGGGCAAGACGATGGTGCTGCAAGCATCGCAAGCGGCCGAGCAAGCCAAGGCGGCGGTCTCCACCAACGCCTCTGCTTTGCAGAAGAAGCTCGCCGAGCGCCAGAAGCTGCTCAGCCAGCTCGACCAGGCCAAGATGCAAGAGCAGATGAACACGGCCATGGCGCAGCTCAGCGAAGCCGTCGGTGAAGACGTCCCCACGTTCAACGAGATCCGCGACAAGATCGAGGCTCGTTACGCCAAGGCCAAGAGCTCGGCCGAGCTCACCGAGGCATCGGTCGAGAGCAACATGCTCGAGATCGAGCAAGCCTCCCGCAACGTCGAGGCCCAGGCCCGCCTCTCCCAGATCCGCGAGCAGTTGGGTCTGGCGCCGCCACCCGGTCAGGCCGAAGGCCAAGCCGCGGTCGGCACCGCGTCCGCCAGCGGCGGCGAGCTCAACGCCTCGACCGAACCGGCCGCCGAGAAGGTCGGCGAGACCGAGGCCGAGGCCGAGGCGCAACCGGCGCCGGCGCCGCAGAACCAAGCGACGAGCTGACGATCCCGTCGTAAGCCTCCGCACCCGGACCGAACTGGTGGCGGATCTCGCCCGTGTGGCCGGACAACCGCCACAGGTACACGGCAACGCCCCGGTGCGCGTGAGTCAGCTGTACGGCGGGTGCAGCCCCGCCAGCATCGGGAAATGCCGCACGTTGCGAGTCCAGAGCTCGGCATCGAGCGCCTCAACGGTTGCGGCGATGACGTAGTCCGCGGCATCGACTCCTGGGTGCGATCGCCGATACTTCCGAGCCAGCGTGCCGGCCGCGTCAGCCAGCGCCTCGTCGACCGGTACCCATCGCAGCGCCGACAGCAAGGCGGCGGTCGCGCGCCGTTCCGTAGAACGCATCCCGCTCAGCACTTCGGTGCGGGTGAGAACCGAGCCGAACAACTCTTCGCCGCGCTCCGTGGCTTCGACGAGCAGCCGACGCGCCCGCACGTCACCGCGCAGGTGGTCGATGAGGACGGACGTGTCGGCAACGACGAGACGGCTCACGTGTCGAGCTTCGCTCCCAGACCGGACCGGACCTGTTCCACGAACTGCTCGCCATCGGCGCGCCGCCCCTTCCACGCACCAAAGCTCTGATCGAGCCCACCGAGTCGGTCATCGACAGATGTTCTGGAGAAGTGGGCGTCGATCGCCTGTCGCACGAGCTCGCCCATGCTCAGGCCCGACGCGGCCGACTCACGTCGCAACCGCTTGTACTGCTCGTCCTCCAGCACGATCTGCGTTCGATGACTCATGATGTAAGGATACATCACGTGCAGGCTACGGCAGCACGACGAGGTCGTCGCGGTGCACGAGGTACGGCGGGACGCCATCAGGCAGCTCGGCCGAGCGCCGGCCGGCCATGTCCTTCGCCGTCGCCGCGCTGACCCGCACGATGCCTTTGGCGAACACGGCGCCGTCGGTGCCGGCGACCTCGACCGCGTCGTTCTCGTCGAAGCTGCCCTCCACCGTCGTGACCCCGGCTGCGAGCAACGAGGCCTTGCCACCGAGCAGCGCGCGGCGCGCGCCGTCGTCGACCACGAGCGTGCCGCTGGCGCCGACCGCGAACGCGATCCAGAGCTTGCGCGAGGGCAGCTTGCGATCGTGCGGCTGGACCAGCGTCCCGGTACCCGACTCACCGTTGACCGCATCGGTCAAGACGCCGTCGCGGTGGGCGGCGGCGATGACGGTGCGGACACCGGACCACGCCGCGATCTTCGCCGCCGCGAGCTTCGATGCCATCCCCCCGCTTCCCCGCGCGCTGCCCGCCCCGCCGGCGATGCCCTCGAGCACATGATCGATCTCGACGATCTCCTCGATGAGCGAAGCCGACGAGTCGAGCCGAGGGTCAGCGGTCAGAAGGCCCTCGGTGTCGGTCAGCAGCACGAGTACCTCGGCGCCAAGCAGGTGGGCGACGAGCGCGGCGATGCGGTCGTTGTCGCCGAAGCGGATCTCGTCGTCGGCGATGGTGTCGTTCTCGTTCACGACAGGCACGACACCGAGGTCGAGCAGCCGGGCCAGGGTGCCGCGAGCGTGCAGGTACTGGCTGCGCTCGCGGAAGTCGAGCGGCGCGACGAGCACCTGCCCGGCCACCAAACCGTGGCGGGCCAGCTCCTCGTCGTAGACCTGCATCAGCCGGCTCTGCCCGACCGCGGCCACTGCTTGCAGCGTCACGCCGTCTCGGGGCCGCTTGGCGCCGCCGAGGCCCAAGGCGGGGAGGCCGGCGCCGATCGCGCCCGACGTGACGATGACGACGTCGTGGCCGGCGGCGCGGACCGCGGCGACTTCCTTGCAGAGCTTGGCGATCGATGCCTTGTCGATCTCGCCTCGGGCGTTGGTGACCGACGACGTGCCGATCTTGGCCACGACGATCATCGTCTGCGCCTCTCGTCGCTCCTCACGGCGACATCTTCCCGCGTTCAGGCGTCAGCTTCGTAGTCGAAGCTGAGATCACCGATGCGCACCGTGTCGCCTTCCGCGGCGCCAGCCCGGGCCAGTGCCCTGTCGACACCGAGCTTGCGTAGACGATGCTGTGCGAAGTCGAGAGCGTCGGGGTTCGTGAGGTCGGACAGCGCCACTGCTCGCAAAGCGTCGCGGCCCGTCACGACGAACGACCCGTCATCGGCTCGCACGATCTCGAAGCCCTCCTCCACCGGCCGGTGCACGACGAACGCATCGGCGACCGGCTCGCTGTCACGGACCGCTTGGACGGTCGTGGCCATCTGGCCGACGAGGCGGTCGACGTTGAGACCGGTGACCCCCGAGATGCGCAGCGCCGGGCCTCCTGCGACCGGAGCCGCCACGTCGGCCCGCGACCCGACGACGATGCGCGGCCGGTCGAGCAGATCCGGTTGGTACTGACCGAGCTCGGCGAGCAGCACGCGCTCCTGGTCGTCCGGCTCGGGCAGACCGGTCTCGGCGGCGAGGTCGAGCAGGAGCACGAGCACGCGGGCTCGCTCGATGTGCCGAAGGAACTGGAGGCCCAGGCCTCGACCGTCGCTGGCCCCTTCGATGAGCCCGGGGATGTCGGCGACGACGAACTCGGCGCCGTCGTCGAGCCGGACAACACCGAGGTTGGGCTCGAGCGTCGTGAACGGGTAGTCGGCGATCTTGGGGCGGGCGGCGGAGATCCGCGAGATCAGCGTGCTCTTGCCGACGTTGGGGAAGCCGACGAGGGCCACGTCAGCGAGGAGCTTCAGCTCCAGCCGCACCCAGCGCTCATCGCCATGCTCGCCTTGTTCCGCGAACGACGGCGCCCGGCGGCGGTTCGACAGGAACCGGGCGTTGCCCCGTCCACCCCGCCCGCCGGCCGCCGCCAGCCATCGATCGCCGTGGTGGACCAGGTCGGTGAGAACACGACCGTCAGAGCCGTACACGACCGTGCCCTCCGGTACACCCACGTCGAGGTCGTGGCCCGACGTGCCGTGGCGCTTCTTGCCCGAGCCGTGGGTGCCATTCTCGGCCCGGCGGTGCGGATGATCCTTGAAGGCGCTCAGCGACGCGACGTTGCGATCAGCGATCAACCAGACGTCGCCGCCCTTTCCCCCGTCACCGCCATCGGGGCCGCCTTTGGGGACATGGGCTTCGCGGCGCACAGAGACGCAGCCGGCGCCACCGTCACCCGCCCGGACGTTGACGTTGGCCTCGTCGACGAAGTTGCTGGTGAGGGCGGGACACACCGCAAGAAGCTATCGCTCGCGAGCGTCGATGGTCGCGTCTGGGTGCCTGATCAGCTGTTGGGCACGAGGCGCACGGGGTCGCCCTTGATACGCACCGTCCAGGTGGTGCGGTCACCAATCGAGCAGCCGGATGAACACACTGTGTACCTGATCTTCCACCATGAGAGACTGCCGTAGTAGGTGGCGTAGTCCGATCTCAGCACCGTCCGCAGCCGTAGCAGTCGATCGCTGTACTTGCCGGTCTGGGTGAGCTGTGCGAACGGCTTTGTGCCATCGCCGCTGACGTCAACATAGTTGGCGACGAGGTTCCCATAGCCACCACTAGGCGGGCTCTCGCCGGTCGCACAGGCCGTGCCGGTGTCCGACTGGTAGCGGGCGTCCTTGCAGCCAATCTCCCACGTGAAGTTCACCGGGTTACCGCGGGGGTCGAGCAGCTCGATCCTGGTTGCGCCTTCGGCCGGGTCGAACAGCTCGACCTCCATGGTCTTCCCGGCGTGCTCGGCGCCGACGCTTGCCAGGTAGAAGCTCGGCGTAGAGCCCGAAAATGCCGCGTAGACGCCAAGGTGGGTGAGGGCAAAGACCTTCGGGCAATTGGCGTTGTAGGTCACGTCGGCGTTCTGCTCGGTCGGGTCGTTCACGCACGGGGTGTAGCCCGTCGGCTGTCGCACGCGGATACCGAACTGGTTCTGCCCTTCCGCGACCAACTTGTTGGTCGGTATGACCGGGTTCACTTGAAGGTAGTAGGTGCCGACCGACGGGTTCACGAACGTGTAGAGATTGCGCCAGGCCCCGCAGAACGGACCCGCAGGGAGACTGCCGCCTGCTGGCGCGTTCGTGTTCGGGCCGATCGTGGTCGTCTGGAGCACCGTCGCCAGCGACGGATCGTTGGAGTTGTTGCTGCGAACCGTGAACGTGTATTGGCGCTGGGGACGGGGAGTGACGTCGTCTGCTCCGCTGTCGCCCGCCGCCGTACCCTCGTACTGGCACTGTGCCGCGTCGTAGATCTGGATCGAATAGTTGCCACTCAGGTTTGCTGGGAACTCGATGCCGTAGAAATAGCCGTTCGCGTTGTAGTCGACGTTCTTACGCAGCCAGCTCGGAGCGCCACTAGCGCCATAGTCGCATCGACCGGCCCCGCTGCTGCCGTTGGCATCCGCGTACGGCGTGATGCGGTCGCCGTGCTCGTTGCGGGCGCAATAACCCGAGACCGACGCCCAAAGGTTTTCTTTCGCGAAACCGCTCTGGAGCCCTCCCGTTCCGAGGAAGTTGCGCGGGCTTCCCATAGGAACCGGCCTGATGCGCTCCGCCGTGCCCTGGCGGTTGACGAGTGTGCCGCCTGGCCGGGCGAGCTTGCTGAAGTACTGGTCGACCTTCGCGTCCTGGAGGGTCACGAAGTACTTCGTCGTCGACCCGGTCACCGGACCCATCGTCACGCTGACGTCTGGGTCGGTGGGCGTGCAGGTCGAGGTGGACCCGGTCGTGCAGAAACCGTTCTTGACGAGCGACTGCACTGCCGCACTTGCCGCCTTCGCGTTGTCGGGGAGCATCGGGGCCGCTGCCAGCGCGGCGGCGTCGGCTGCTCGCTGGATCTTCGCAGCCCGCGCGAACCAGGCACCGAGGTCGACCGCATAAGCCGTGAAGGCGACCATCGGGACGAGGAACAGAGCGGTGACGGCGAGGACGTATCCGGTGTCATCCCGGAGCCGGCGAGCTCTTTCCGGCCACTGCCCGTCATCGCCTTGGAGGCGCCGACGAAGAGTCGATGGCTTCATCATCGTTCAACCTCCGATGAATGGTGGTTCGAGGCGGTAGATCGCTTGTTCCGACATGGTCAGCGTCATGCCAGGAATCAGGTTCGTGAAGGAGGTGTATTGGATCTCGACCCAGACGCCGAGCCAGTCCGCGCCGACCACGTCTCTGTTCTCTCGAAAGACCGGACACCACGCCGCGTCCCACCCGCCAGCACAGCTCGGGCTGCCGAACGACCCGCCCGGGAAACCCACCGGTGTGTTGGTGTTCATCTGAGCCTTCGTGTAGAAGTTGCAAAGCCCCGGCTGGCTCGACGTCTTGCACGCGGCTGGCACGGTGTTGTTGCTGTTCGCCTTCCAGATCGAGATCTTCGTGACGGTCGCCCGCTTCAGGCCACCGAACGCCGAGCTGAGCTGCTGTAAGGCTTCGTAGTCGGCCAATCGATTCTTCGAGAGCTGCGAGTCGGTGCGAGCAGCGCTCATCACCGCGTTCTCGAGGATGTTCTCCTGCCGGAACGCCATGCCGTACTCGAACATTGTCACGGCCAGCATGACCAGAATCGGCGCGGCCAAGGCGAACTCGACGAGGACAGCTCCATCGTCACCCCGCAGCCGGCCCCCACGGTCGGCGACTGGCGAGAATCGAGTAGTTCGTGCATGCTGCATCGACATCGGCTCCCTCACCCCGTGAGCTGCCCTGGTTCGAGCCGCTGGATGGTGGCGATTTCGAGGGTGAAGTTCTGCCCGAAAAGACCGGTCAGCTTCGGTCGATCCACCTTGATGTAGATACCGAGATATTCGACATCGGCCGTGGTGGGGCCATCTTTGCGACTTGTGGGGTTCCATCCGCAGGCCGGCTGTGACCCGGTGCACGTGAACGGCGCGGTGTTGCCGGTCTGGACGTTGCGGAACGCGTCATACACCGTCGTGTAGACGTTGCACTTCAACGCGGCACTGGAAGCACCGGTCTTGCAGCCAGCGGGCACCTGCGAAAGAGGCGAGCCGCCGGCGGCCGACCCCGCCCTGAAGATGACGATCCGGTCGAGCCAGCTTGGGGGGATGTTGGCGAGGTTCTGGCGCAACAGCGCGACTGCCGTGTAGTCCGCCGTGTTGCCCGCGCTCGTCAGCTTGTTCCCCTGGATCGACGCGAACTTCGCGGCGTCCGACGTGGCATCGCCGACGGTCAGGTAGTCGCGGAAGATCAGGCCGTATTCGAAAATGAAGAGGAAGATCATTGCCAGGAGCGGCGCGACGAACAAGGCCTCGAGCATGGCACTGCCCTCGTCGCCGCGGCAGCGACGTTGTTCCGTTCGGTGAGAATTGTCGGTCACGGCCATGTGAAGGTCACAGGTGCCGGATAGGAACCGCCGAAGGTGGGCGTCGACGTTACGTCTGTAATGGTGACGGTCATCTTGTTCGTGTTGTTGTAAGTCGACGGGTAATCGAAGTTGCACGTACCGGCCGCATCAGTGGTACACGTTGTGGTTTGGGGGACGTAGCCAGGTGAGGGCATGCCGGGCGCGTAGACCAGGATGCTGAAGCGAATAGTGGCGCCGGGAACCGGACCGGAGCCCGACCGAAGTGTCAGGGAGACGCCGACCGTCGGGTAGCCGCCAACCGTCTTCTTTGTAAAGCTCGGTGGCGGGTTCAGCGCGGCCGGAGGCGGAGCTGTGGTCGTGGGTCCGGCTGTTGTGGCCGTCGTGGGCGGATTGGTGGTGGAAGTCGTCACGTTCAGAGCGCGTACCTGGCACTCCTTCGGCGGCGGCCGGTACGAGACGCAATCGGCTTGGTTGTTCACCTGGCTGTTGGCCTGGGTTGTGAGGTACTTGCCCGAGCCGATCGACAGCACGCCGAAGAACGCGACAAGCAGCGCGTACTCGACGAGGGTCGCCGCACGGTCCCCCCGATGCAGCCGCGCGTGCAGCCATCTGACGAGACGTTCCATCACTGGCCTCCTTCTTCGGCGCCTACCCAGCGCGACTGGACCGACCGACCGTTGCGTGCCGCTGGCCGGCGCGCCGCTACAAGCGGGCTTTGACCATCCAATGCTGGCACGCCGTCGCGTAGCATCAGTGAGACTCCATCCGATTGATTTTCAGGTCGAGCACACGGTGCAGATGTACTCAAAAGAGGGAACGGAAAAGGCTCCAGACCCCCGACGAAGGTAAGCCGGGTAAACGTACCATGCAAATCAGGATTTGGGGAAGGGGGGACGGCAAGTTTTCCTCACCCTCCGTGCATGGGACGGCCGCCTCGGTCAGCCCGGCAGGATGTCGACAAGCTTGCGACCCCGCCGCTGGCCGAACTTCACGGTGCCCTCGACCAGGGCGAACAGGGTGTCGTCGCCGCCGCGACCGACGTTCTCGCCGGGGTGGATGCGGGTGCCCCGCTGGCGGACGATGATCGTGCCGGCGTGGACCGCCTGGCCGTCGTAGCGCTTCACGCCGAGGCGCTTGCTCTGGGAGTCGCGGCCGTTGCGGGTGGAGCCGCCACCTTTGGTCTTCGACATGGTCTGCCTCTTCCTGCCGATCAACCAGCCGAGATGCCGGTGATCTCGATCCGCGAGTAGCGCTGGCGGTGACCCCAGCGGCGGGCGCTGTTGGTCTTGTTCTTGTACGTGAACCCCGTGACCTTGGGGCCCTTGGCCTCGCCGACGACCCGCGCCGAGACCGTCGCCCCGGCGAGCTGGGCCGGGGTGGACAGCACGTCGTCGCCGTCGACCACCAGGACCGGCCGCAGCTCGACGCCGGCGTCAGCATCGGTCGGGCCGAGCAGCTCGACGTCGAGCGTCTCACCCTCGGAGACCTTGTACTGCTTTCCACCGGTCTTGATCACGGCATACATAGGAGTCGAGAGCCTAGAGGACACCGTCCCGCCCGGACAACCCGGGCCGACCCGGGCCGACCCGGGGCCGCCGTCTCCTACTCCAGCAACGACTGGTCGATCACCAAGTTGCCTCCCGCATGGGGCCCCGCCGCCCCATGCTCCTCGGCCGCGTTGCTCAGACCGCTCGATCGGCAGGGCGGCCGCCGTCTCCTACTCCAGCAACGACTGATCGATCACCAATCCCCGGCCCTCGCATTCGGGGCAGAGGCCGGAGAACGACTCGAGCAGGCCCTCGCCGATGCGCTTGCGGGTCATCTCGACCAGGCCGAGCTCGGAGATGTCGAACACCTGGGTTCGGGTCTTGTCGCGGGCCAGCGCGTTGCGGAAGGCCCGGATCACCTGGCGGCGGTTGTCCTCGATCTCCATGTCGATGAAGTCACAGACGATGATGCCGCCGATGTCGCGCAGGCGGAGCTGCTTGGCGATCTCTTCCGCCGCTTCGAGGTTGTTCTTGAACACCGTCTCTTCCAGGCTCGACGAGCCGACGTTCTTGCCGGTGTTGACGTCGATCACGGTGAGCGCCTCGGTGTGCTCGACGATCAGCGAGCCACCCGACGGCAGCCACACCTTGCGGTCGAGGGCCCGATGCAACTGCTCGTGCACGTGGTAGCGCTCGAAGACCGAGAGCGGCTCTTTGGACCGGTCATAGAACTGCACCCGGTCGGCGAGGGTGGGCGAGATCGCCGCGACATAGGACCGCACCTCGTCGTGCAGCTTGGCGTCGTCGATCATGACGCCCCGGTAGTCCTGGTTGAACTCCTCGCGGATGACGCGGACCGCCATGTCGGGCTCGCGGTACAGCAGCGCCGGTGCCCGCACGGTCTTGGTCAGCTTGTCGATCCGCTCCCACTGCTCCACGAGCTGGGTCACGTCGCGCACGATCTCCTCGGCCGTGACGCTCTCGGCCGCGGTCCGCACGATGATTCCGTGCTGGGCCGGCTTGACCTTGTCGAGGATGCGGCGAAGGCGCTTGCGCTCGTCGTCGGCCAGACGCTTCGAGATGCCAAAGGTCTTGCTGTTGGGGATCAGCACCACGAACCGTCCCGGCAGCGAGACCTCCTGGGTGAGCCGGGCACCCTTGTGCGCGATCGGGTTCTTGGTGACCTGGCAGAGCACGGTCTGCTTCGCCTTGAGCATCTGCTCGATCTTGAGGTCGCCCCGCTCCTCGATGTCTTCCGCGTCGTACTGGACGTCGCCCCGGTAGAGCACGGCGTTCTTCGGCGTGCCGATGTCGACGAACGCGGCCTCCATGCCCGGCAGGACGTTCTGCACCCGACCGAGGTAGATGTTGCCGTGGATCTGGAACACGTCGTCGGCCGGTCTCGACACGTAGTCCTCGATGAGGTTGCGGCCTTCGAGCACCGCGATCTGGGTCGCCTTCGGGCTGACGCTGACCACCATCAGGTAGCGCCCGACGGGGCGCCCCTTGCGCTCGCGGCCCTTGCGGCTGCTGAGGGTCTCCTCGTCGAGCTCGAGCGCCTCGGTGGGAAGGGCCGCCTCGACCGGCTTGACCGCCCGGTTCGCTTTCGGGGGACGGGGCCCCTTGCCCTCGGACTTTCGCCCACGGCCGGCCCCGCCCCGGCCCTTCGCGCCAGAGGGCGCTCCCTTGGCCCGAGCGCCGCGCTCCGGTCCCGCTTTCGGCTTGACGTCGGGGGCGCTCGCCGGCGCCGGTCGCGTGTCGCCGATCTTCGGTCGCTTCACAAGGGCCCGCTCGGCCGCTTCGGGCGACTTGGGCCGGCCCTCGATGATCCGTTCGGGGAGCTCGTCGGGCATGCGGCTCTTCGCCGTTCCCTTCGGGCGCGGTGTCGTGCCGGGCAACGGTTCGGGGCCGATGGTGCCACCCGATGGCGCCTTCGACGCCGACTCGGGCGCGCCGGCGCTCTCGCCAGTTGGGACGGCATCGCCGTTCCGGCTGCGGTTCTTCCCGCCGCGCGAGCCACGACGGCGCTTCGAGGTCGCGGTTGCACCCTCGTTCTCTCCGGTGCTGGTCGTCGCCGAGGCGGCGCCGGCGCCCGTGGCGCGGGTCGGGTTCGTAGGCTTCGCCGGTTGCTTGGCTGGTTGCTTGGCTGGTTGCTTGCCAGATGCTCGCACCGCCGAGCCGTCAGCCCGGCTGCTGGCCGCCTTGCTCGGCGGCTTGGCTGGCGATCGGGCGGCGTTCGCCGCGGTCGGCGGGGACGGGTCGTCCACCGGTTCGGACATGGGAGTTCCCTTTCATGACGCACGCTGCTCGGCGCGCGTGGCCCACGGCGGGGCTGCGAGCGGCTCGTGCCGCGCGCCCTGCCCGTCGACCCATTGATGCGTTCGGCAGACCAAGCCTTCCTCGAGGATCGGCTCATCGTTGGCGACCGCGCGCAGGAGGTCGTCACCGGTCAGCACGAGCCGGCGCTCGTCGCCGGCCAGGGCGCCGAGCAACTCGGAAGGTCGGAGACCCCGCGGCTGGGTGCCGAGCTCGGCTTCGAGCGACGTGCCGGCTGGGCGATGCCCGGGGAGCGGGCCGAGAACGGCCAGGGTGTGGATGTAGGGGCGGATGTCGTCGGTGACATCGTGGCCCTTTCGCTGCCGGGTGACCGTGACGGTCTCGGCCGCGAGGAGGCGGTCGGCGGCCGTCGTCGCTTCGCTCGGCGACAACCCGACGGCCTCGATGCGCCAGGTGCAACTGGTGACCGCCTGCTGCAACGACGGCGACCGCGGGTCGATCGCCACCGACGCGTCGACGGTGATGCCCTCGGGGAGCAGCGGCGTCAGCCGCTCGGGGAGGGTAGGGATGTCCGCGGCGGCCAGCTCCGCGGCACGGAAGTCGATGTCGACGTACTCGCCCCACGACTCATAGCCGGTGGGCAAGGCCAAGCCGAAGTGGACCTTCGCCCGAGGGTTGAAGCCTTCGGTCAGGGCAACGGGCAGCCCGGCGCGCCGCACGGCACGCTCCCACAGGCGGGCGACGTCGCGGTGGCTGGTGAAGCGGACCTTGCCGAGCTTGGCGAACCGGAACCGGACGCGCGTGTTGGCGGGATTCACGACGCCGCCACCACCGGTTCGGGCTTGCGGCCGAGCAGCGTCACCGGCACCGCTCCCCCACCGAGCAGGTCTTGACCCGTGCCCTGGCTGCCGCCGGCCGGTGGCGTCGCCGAGGCCACGATGTGCTCGATGCCGTAGCCCGTGCAGGCGCCGCAGTCATAGCACGGGGTCCACCGGCAGTCGGGCAGGCCGACCTCGGCGAGCGCGTCGCGCCAGTCGTGCCAGAGGAAGTCTTTGTGCAGGCCGGCCGAGAGGTGGTCCCACGGCAGCACCTCGCCCTCGGTGCGGTGGCGGTAGACGTACCAGTCGATCGACACCCCGTGATCGGCCATCGCCTTGACCCACAGATCGTGCGCGAACAGCTCGGACCACTCCTGGAAGACGCCACCTTCGCGCCAGACCTGCTCGATGACCGGGCCGAGGCGCCGGTCGCCCCGGCTCATCAGCCCCTCGACGAAGGTGGCCTTGGGATCGTGCCACTTGAGCTGCACGCCCCGGTTGGCCGACGGGCGGCCCTTGCCCCGGCCGAGGTCGTCGCGCAGCAGGCCGATCTTGCGCTGGAGCTCGGCCACGGTGTTCTGGCCGAACCACTGGAACGGCGTGAACGGCTTGGGGACGAACCCGCCGACCGAGACCGTCACGGACGCGTTGCCCTTGTGGTAGCGACGGCCGATCTCGACGCAGTTGCGGCCCAGCTCGGCGATGCCCAGCGTGTCGTCGTCGGTCTCGGTGGGCAGGCCGGTGAGGAAGTACAGCTTCATGCGCCGCCACCCTTGCGAGTAGGCCGACTCGACCGCGGCGTAGAGGTCTTCCTCGCGGATCAACTTGTTGATCACCTGGCGCATGCGCCACGTGCCGGCCTCGGGCGCGAACGTGAGGCCGGTGCGGCGGGCCTTTTGGATCTCGGCCGCGATGCCAACCGTGAATGCATCGACGCGCAGGCTCGGGAGCGAGACCGTCACGGCGTTGCCGTTCGGCGCGTCGGCGATGGTGCCGGCCACGACCTTCTCGATGCCCGAGAAGTCGGCGGAGGACAGCGAGGTCAGCGCCACCTCGTCGTAGCCGGTGCGGCGGATGCCCTCGGACACCATGTGCCGCACCTGCTCGGCGGGACGTTCGCGCACCGGCCGGGTGATCATGCCGGCCTGGCAGAACCGGCAGCCGCGGGTGCAGCCCCGGAAGACCTCGACGTTCAGCCGGTCGTGCACGACCTCGGTGAGCGGCACGAGCTGTCGGCGGGGGTAAGGCCAGTCGGCGAGATCGGCGACGGTGCGCTTGTCGATCAGTGCCGGCGCGTCGGACACCGTCGGCTCGACCGCGACCAGCGCGGTGCCGTCGTAGGTCGCTTCGTACAACGACGGCACGTAGACCCCGGGGATGCGGGCCAGCGCGCGCAGCACGTGCTGGCGCGAGCCTTCGGTGCGCCCGCCTGCCTTCCAGTCGCGGATCACCTCGGTGATCTCACTCACGACTTCTTCGCCGTCGCCGAGCACGACGAAGTCGAGGAAGTCGGCCAGCGGCTCGGGGTTGTAGGTGCAGTGCCCGCCCGCGCCGATCAGCGGGTGCTCGGGGCGGCGCTCGGCGCTTCGCACCGGCACGCCGGCCAGGTCGATGCAGTTGAGGACGTTGGTGTAGACGAGCTCGGCGGACAGGTTGAAGGCGATGACGTCGAACTCGGCCGCGGGGCGGTGCGTGTCGAGCGAGAACAGCGGCAACCGGCGAGCGCGCAGGAGCGACTCGAGGTCGGTCCACGGCGCGTAGGCCCGCTCGGCCAGGGCGTCATCGCGCTCGTTGAGGATCTCATAGAGGATCTGGAGACCCTGGTTGGGCAGCCCGATCTCGTAAGCGTCGGGATAGACGAGGAGCCATCCCACCTGCCGCTGATCGTGATGGGGTCGTTGCGAACCATCTTCGAGACCGATGTAGCGCGCTGGCTTTTGGACCTTGGCCAGCAGGAGTTCGAGCTCTGGCCAGATGGTGGTCATGTCCGCAACAGCCTACCGAACGACCGGTCGCGAAGGGGAAAGCCCGGCGGTGCTATGCGGGCATGACCTCTACGTCGTAACGACGGAACACCTCGTCGGCGGTGATGATCACGAGCCTGTCGACCGTGGCTTGTGCGATGAGCAAACGGTCGAACGGATCTCGGTGATGAAGGGGAAGGTCGGCGACTGCGCACGTGTGACGATGCTCGATGGTCAGCGGACTCAACCCGCTGAGGCCCATCCGGGGGCGGATGTACTCGGCCGGGGGGGCTGGTAGTTCCAGCGTCCCAGCCGAGTACTTGAGGGCGATCGCCCACGCGGAGGCCGACGAGAGCAGCACCGTGTTTTGCGGGTCGATCAGCGTGGCCTGGGTGTCACCGCTCAGACGGCTCCAGGATGACTGGCTCCAGAGGAAGGTGTGGGTGTCGAGCAGGACACGCATCACCGAGGGTCGATGGGGTGAGGGTCGATGGGGCCGTCGTAGAACGCCACCAGCAACTCGTCGGGCAAGGGGTCGTCGAAGTCGTCGGGGACCTCGAACTTGCCCTCGTCGATGCCGAACACTCGCTTCGGCTGCTCGGGCCACGGCACCAACTTCGCCACCGGCTCGCCCGACCGGGTGATGATGACCTCTTCGCCGGCGGCAACGCGCTTCAGGAGCTGGGAGAGGTTGGTCTTGGCTTCATGCACGCCGACGGTCGACATCGCAGGGAAGCTACTCGGAGCCAACGACTTAGTCAACGACTTAGCTAGGTCGTGAGGTCCTTGACCTGATCAGCGGAAACGGCGCATGCCGACGTTCAGCACCAGCCCGATGGCGATGAAGGTGGTGATGATGCTCGAGCCGCCGTAGCTCATCAGCGGCAGCGGGATTCCGGTCACCGGCATGATCTGCATCGTCATGCCCGCGTTCTCGAACACCTGGAACATCAAGAACGAGAGCACGCCGACGCACAGCAGCGCTCCGAACAGGTCGCGAGAGAGCGTGGCCGCCCGCCAGACGCGCCACATGATCAACGCGTAGAGCCCCAACAGCGTGGCGGCACCGACGAACCCGAGCTCTTCGGCGACGGCAGTGAAGATGAAGTCGGTCTGCTGCTCGGGGACGAAGCCGAGCTGGGTCTGCTTGCCCTCGCCGTAGCCCTGGCCCGACACGCCGCCCGCGCCGATCGCGTTGAGGCTCTGGTCGACGTTGTAGGTCGCCTTTCCCTTCTGCGCCGCTTCGTCGGGCGACAGGTTCTTCGTCTCGAGCGCGCTCGCACCGTTGCTGCGGTCTTGGACGAACGCCGTCAGCCGTTCCTTCTGGTAGTCCTTCAAGACGTTGGAGTTCAGGGCACCCCAGACGCCGGCCACGCCCAGCAGCGTGAGCAGGACGATGTAGCGAACGCGGATGCCGCCGACGAGCAGCATGCCCATGAGCACGAACACGAAGATCAGGACCATGCCGAGGTCGGGCTGCAGCAGGATCAACCCGATCGGCACCCCGGCGAGCACGAGCAGCACCAGCAAGCGCCTGAGGTCGACGTCGCCCTTGTAGCCCGCCATCACCGCCGCGAGGGCGAGGATCACCGCGATCTTGGCGAACTCGGCCGGCTGCATCTGGAACGCGCCGAACCCGAACCACGCTTGCGAGCCGTTCACACGCTGGCCAGCGGGCGACACCACGAGCACGAGCAGCACCAGCGCGCCGCCGTAGATGGGCCAGACCCAGTTGGCGACGCGCTGGTAGTCGAACAACGCGAGGGCGGTCATGAGCACGGCACCCACACCCATGAACACGAGCTCGCGTTTGAGGAACGTCGTGTCTGCGATGCCGGGCGCGCCCTTGGCCTTGGTCGCGCTGAACACCATGACGATGCCGAGGACGGCCACGGCGAGGGTGGAGAAGACGAGCACGAGGTCGATGTGACGCCACGCCGCCGTCAGGTCGCGCCGGCTGGTGTCTTGCATGCGCGGCCGCGGGGAGGTGAGCGAGATGGTCACCGGGTCGGCCTCCGGCCCGCGGCGGTGGTTGGAACGGTGGCCGGCGCCGCGCCCGGCTGGCCCTGACTGGGGACGAGCGCGCTGAGATCGGTGCCCGGCGGGAACACGGGGAACGGCGGTGGTGGCACCTGGCCGGCGATCGGCTCGAGCAGCTTGCGCACGACCGGGGCCGCGGCCTCGGCGCCGAAGCCCGACTCTTCCAGCACCGCGACGGCGACGACCTGGGGCGCGGGCGCGGGCCCGTACGCGACGAACCACGACGTGTCGGCCTTGTCGTCTACCTGCGCGGTGCCGGTCTTGCCGGCGATCGGCCATGCTTTGAGGTCCCAGCCGGCGAAGGCTTCACCCGCGGTTCCACCCAAGGCCTTTTCCGGCACACCGGACAGGCCGGTGAAGATCGGGCCGAACACGTTTTCGGGGATCGGGATCTGTTGGGCGACCTCGGGCTGGACGATCTCGACATCGTTGGCCGGATCGAAGACGTTGGTGGTTCCCGGCTTCACGGTCTTGGCCAGGATCTGCGGCTTGTACCGTGTGCCGCGCTGGGAGAACGTCGCGTACGCGTTCGCCATCTGGATGGGCGTCGCCACGACGACGTTCTGGCCGATGGCGAGCTGGACGGTGTCGCCCGGGTTCCAGGTTCCGTACGGGAACGCCTCGGGGTTGTCTTCGTTCAGCTTCTTCTTCGACTCGGGCGTCAGCACGAAACCGCCGGCCTCACCGGGCAGGGGCACGCCGGTCGGGGCGTTGAACCCGTAGAGCGCGGCCTGCTGCTGGATGCCGCTACCCCACCGATCTCGTTCCCTCCAGTACTGCCCGCCGAGGGTGTAGAAGAAGACGTCGCTCGACACCGTGAGCGCCTTCGCCATGCTGACCGGTCCGTTGCTGGCACCCCCCGCGTTCTTGAACGTCAGCTCGCCGAACTTGAAGGAGCCGCCGTCGACGATCACCGTGCTGCCGTTGATCAGCCCCTGGTTCAGCGCGGCCGTGGCGGTGACGAGCTTGAAGGTCGAGCCCGGCGCGTACTGGCCGGCGATCGCCCGGTTGATCAACGGGTTGTCGGAACCGCCCCCGCTGCTGATCTGCTTGAAGCGAGCGGCGCTGATGCCGTTCACGAACTCTGCCGGGTCATAGGTGGGGTACGACGCCATCGCCAGGATCTGGCCGTTCTGCGGGTTCAGCGCGACGGCGGAGCCCGCAGGAGCCCGGACGGGCACGCCATCTTTGGGCGGGCTGCCACGAGCGGCGAAGAGCTGGAGCGCGAGGTTCGTCTCGAGGTTCTTCTGCAGCTCGAGATCGATGGTGAGGACGAGGTCGTCGCCCGGAACAGGCGGCGTGCACTCAGTGGTGCGCACCGGTTTGTTCTTGGCGTCGACTTCGAGCTTGCAGACTCCTGGTGTTCCCCGGAGCTTCGACTCGTACACGCGCTCAACGCCGGTCTTGCCGATCTCGGAATCGGGTTGGTAAGGCTTGGGGATCGTCTTCGGCGCACCCTCGGTGCCCTGGGCGTCCTTCAACTCCTCCTCCGAGACGCGACCGGTGTAGCCAACGACGTGCGCGGCGATGGTTGACGGCTGGTTCGGGTAGTTCCGGACCGACTCGCGCTTGACGTCGATGCTCGGGAACTCCTCGGACCGTTCCTTGAGCGTGATCTCCAACGCTTCGGGCACATCGATCGCGACCGGGATGGGCTGCAGCGGGTTGAACTGCTTGTCGTTCAACCGGTCTTCGAGCATCGACACCTTGGTCGGCACGCCGGCCCGGGTGAGCTCGGTTGCAAGGCGAAGCAACACCTCCGGCCGGCGGTTGGTGAGATCGAGCTCGTGCGGGTTGACGGTGACGACGAGGGAGGTGCGGTTGTCGACGATGACCTTGCCCCACCGGTCGAGGATCCGGCCGCGGGGGGCTTCGGTGTACACCGTGCGCACGGCGTTCGAGGTCGTCTGCTGCTCGAACTGGGTGGCCGTCATGACCTGCAGGTACCAGAGCCTCGCGAACAGCGCGCCGAACAACGACAACATCACGACGCCGAGGATGCTCAGTCGCAGGCGCTGGCTCTCTGACTCCATCAGACCGTCCACTCTGTCATCTTGCGACCAACCGGAAGTCGCGAGCCGACACGTCGAATGCCCAGCGCATGATCAAGATGGCCAGCGGCGAGAGGAGCCCGTTGATGGCCGAGATCACCACGATGATGGGCCACACCGGCCGCTGCAGGAAGTTGACCTGGTTCACGAGCTGGCCGATGCCGATGTAGAGCAGCATGCCGCCGGCCGAAGCGAGCGCGGCGATCGACATCGACACCCACCGGGCCGACCGGACGACGGTCGCCTGGTAGCGGCCGACGACGAAACCCACGAGGCAGAAGGAAAGCGCGCTGAGCCCGATCGGGTTGTCGACCAGCAGGTCATAGGTCAGGCCCGCGAAGAAACCCACGATCGCACCGCGATCGGCGCCGCCGACGATGCCCCCCGCGATGGCAAGGAGCAGCAACACGTTGGCGATCACCCCGAACAGCGGGACCTGGACGAAGAACCCCCGGTAGAGCACAGCCGCCGTGAACAGCACCACGAAGATGCGGAAGGAGACCTTCACTGGTTCGGCGGCTGGTAGAGGAGCACGGTCACGTACTCCAGGTCGATCAGGTTGGCAAGGAGCTCGACGTCGAGAGCCTTCTGGAGCTCGGAGCCAGTGTCGTTCACGGCCGTGACCTTCCCGATGGGGAGGTCGGCGGGGTACTGGCTGGTGCCGATCCCGCTCGTCACGAGCACGTCGTCGGGCGCGATCTGGGTGTCCTTCCCGTCGGTCGTGCCCTTGAGGTTCCGCTCGCCGCCGGTGCCCGTGACCACCGTGGTGGTACCGGACTTGCCGTTCACCTTGGCGCCGACGTTGAAGTCACGGTTGGTGATGAGCTTCACCACCGAACGATTGTCGCTGACGCGCACGACCTTGCCGATGAGGCCTTCGCCAGACACCACCGGCATGCCGGTGACGATGCCCGAGCTCGACCCCTTGTCGATCTCGATCGTGTCCTCGAAGTTGCCGATGGCGCCGCTCGACACCTGGGCCCGCACCGGCGGGATCTGCCCGAGGAAGCCGATGTTCAGCTGCGACTTGAGCTGATCGAGCTCTTGCTGCGCGCCCTTGTCGGTTGCGCTCTGGGTCTCGAGCTGGTTGATGCGATCTTTCAGCCGGTTGTTCTCGGCCTCGACATCGCCGTACCGGAAGGCGCCGTTCCAGGCGTCGCCCACCGGGCGGAACACCCGGCTGCCCGCATCGCCGACGGGCCCGAAGATCGCGACGGCCACGTTGTGCGCGGTCTCGAGCGGGCCGAAACCACGGAAGTCGAGGGTCAGCAGGCTGATCGCGGTGAGCACCAGGAGGAAGATGGTGAATCGCGTACGGGAACGCAGGCCGCGCCGGCTCAGAGCCACAGACATGCTCTCCTATCTTTCTCGCCCGACGCTACGCGTTGGGCGAAGCAGAGAAGAGCACACCCTTGAGGGCCTCGAACTCCTCGAGCGATTGTCCCGATCCGATCGCCACGGCAAACAGCGGGTTGGGAGAGATGACGATCGGCATGCCGGTCTCGTGCTCGAGCCGGGCGTCGATGCCGTTCAGCAACGCGCCGCCCCCGGCGAGCACGATGCCTTGCTCCATGATGTCGGCCGCCAGCTCGGGCGGTGTCTTGTCGAGCGTCGTCTTCACCGCGTCGACGATGGCGGCAACCGGTTCTTCGAGAGCCTCGCGGATCTCTTCGGTGGAGGTCACGATCGTCTTGGGCAACCCGGTCACCAGATCGCGCCCGCGGATCTCGGCGTAGAGCTCTTCCTCGAGCGGCCACGCCGAGCCGAGCGTGATCTTGACCTCTTCGGAGGTGCGCTCGCCGAGGGCGAGGCTGTACTCCTTCTTGATGAACTGGATGATGGCGTCGTCGAGCTCGTCGCCACCGACGCGGATCGACTGGCTCGTGACGACGCCGCCGAGTGAGATCACCGCGACTTCGGTGGTGCCACCACCGATGTCGACGATCATGTTGCCGGTCGGTTCCTGCACGGGGAGCCCGGCACCGATCGCCGCGGCCATCGGCTCTTCGATGATGTACGCGGGCTTGCGCGCCCCGGCGTTCTCGGCCGCGTCTTGCACGGCGCGCTGCTCGACCGGGGTGATGCCCGACGGCACGCAGATGACCATGCGGGGCTTGGCCCATCTTCGCGAGTGCACCCGCTGGATGAAGTAGCGCAACATCTTCTCGCACATGTCGAAGTCGGCGATCACGCCGTCCTTCAGCGGCCGGATGGCCTGGATGTGACTCGGCGTGCGGCCGATCATGCGCTTGGCTTCAGAACCGACGGCGACAGGACGGCCGTCTTTCACGTTGACGGCGACCACGGATGGCTCGTTGAGCACGATGCCCTCGCTGCGCACGTAGACGAGGGTGTTGGCGGTGCCCAAGTCGACGGCCATGTCGCGGCCCATGATGGAAGAGAGTGACGGAGGCACGAGAACCCGGCGTTCAGTTGGGCCCCGAGGGGCTGTTTGCGGCGGACGTGTGGTGCCAACCGCCGTCTCCGGCCTCACAACCAGCCCGGGGGCAGGCACCGACTGCTTTCGATCTTCGGAAAGGCTAGGCGACGCTGCCTGGGGCTGCTGGGCGAGACGACGGCAGATCCTCGCGCCCGGGACAGCCCGTGAACCCTTCCCGGTTGGGTGCAACCCTAGTCGGTCGTAATAGAAATGCAACAAGGCAGGTGGCAGACGGTTTCTGGCTTCTACCTGCACAGATTTGACACCGTTCGCCGTCTGTGTGGCTCGTGTTGCTGCTGTTGATTACGAATCGAGGCCGGCTGCCCGGCCGAGATCAGTCCTTCACGAGGGTGCCGGGGAACCAGATGTCGATCTCGCGCTCGGCCGATTCGAGCGAGTCCGAGCCGTGCACGAGGTTCTCGGTGAACAAGATGCCGAGGTCGCCGCGGATGGTGCCGGGCGCGGCGTCGCGTGGGTTGGTCACGCCCATCATCAGGCGCACCACCTTCCACGTCTCTTCGGGACCTTCGACGACCATCACCATCGCGGGCGAGCGGGTGATGAACTCGATGAGCTCGCCGTAGAACGGCTTGCCTTCGTGCTCCGCGTAGTGGCGCGCGGCTGTCGCCCCGTCGACCTGGCGAAGCTCGGCGGCAACGATCTTCAAGTTGCGGCGTTCGAACCGGGCGACGATCTCGCCGACCAACCCGCGCTCGACCGCGTCGGGCTTGCAGATGACCAGTGTGCGATCCATAGGGCGCAGAGGCTACGTCGCGCTCAATCCGAACCGGAAACCCGCAGCGCTGCGCGCGCCGCGCCGGCGACGTACATCGAGCCGACGATCACGATCACGTCGTCGGGGCTCGCAACGGTGCGCGCCTGCTCGATGGCCTCTGCCGGATCGTGTATGGCGGTCGCGGCGATTCCGAGCTTGCGCGCGACATGTGCAAGTCGCTGCGCATCGATGGCGCGAGGGGAGGGCGCCGTGCAGGTGACGACGACATCCGCGTCGCGAGCTTCGAGCGCCTCATACATCGCGAGAACGTCGCGCCCTTCGAGCATGCCGACGACGAGGATGAGCCGACCGTCGTACGTGAACTCCTCGTCCAACGTTCGCGCGACCGCAGCGCAGCCTTCGATGTTGTGCGCGCCGTCGATGACGATCAACGGCTCGTGCTGCATGACCTCGAACCGCCCCGGAAGCACCAGTCGAGCGAACGCCCCGCGCACGACTTCGGCGTCGAGCGCGCGGCCGAAGAACGCTTCGACGGTCGCGACCGCGATCGCCGCGTTCATCGCCTGGTGTTCTCCGTGAACCGGGAGGAACACGCCGTCGATCACGCCGCTCGGCACGCGCAGGTCGAGCATCCGGCCGCCGACCGCCTCGTCGTTGATCGCGATGTCGAAGTCGCGCCCCGCGAGCCACAAGCGTTCGGGGTCGCCATCAACCGCCCGCTCGAAGATCGGCAACACGTCCGGATCACGCTCTCCGACCACCAGGATCGAGTCCGCTTTGACGATGCCCGCCTTCTCGGTGGCGACCTTGACCCGCCAATCGCCCTCGAAGTCGGTGTGGTCGTGGCCGATGTTGGTCACCACTGCGACCTGCGCATTCGCGACGTTCGTCGCGTCGAACCGCCCGAGCAGCCCGACCTCGACGGCAGCCGCGTCGACAGGCAGGTCGGCGAACCACGAGAACGCGGCGGCCGTCAGGATCTCGAAGTACGACGGCCGCACACCGGCGATCAACTCGGCGCCGGCAACCTCGTCGACCACTCGAGCAAACGAGTCGTCGTCGATGTCGCCACCCCCCTCGGGTCTCCGCCGGCGGACGACCGTGCCCTCGGTGTCGACGTCGAGCAACGCTTCGCCCGTCCACCGCAACCTCTCGTTGACGCGCTCGAGATGGGGGCTCGAGTACGTCCCGACCACGAGGCCGTGCTCTTCGAGCAGCACCTCGACCATGGCACCGACCGAGCCCTTGCCGTTCGTTCCCGTCAGATGGATGACGGGATAGCTCTCCTGCGGGTCGCCCAGCACACCAAGCACGGCGCGCATGGTGTCGAGCGACAACCCTTCCACCCGGCCGGCCGCGATCGCCGCCGCCTTCTCGAGGTTCACGTGCTCGTCGAGATAGCGCAGCGCTTCGTCGTAGGTCATCCGGGCGAACCTAGCTGGGCCTGCCGGAGGCCCGCGATCTCGCTCGCGACGGAATGGCCCACCTGCTGACGAGACGCTCGCTTTCTCGAGCGGCCTCTGATCGGTTCAAGTACCCTCTTCCGAGGCAAGCCTGGGACACGGAAAGCCTGGGTGACGGGACCCGGAGGTCGAGATGGGCTCCACGAAGGCGGAGGGCGGCCGCTGGCCGCGCATGTTGGTAGCGGTGACGGTCGTGGTGATGATCGTGGTTGCGACGGTGGCGGGGACCCGGCCGGCCGACGGCGAGACACGGTCTGATGCACCCCGAACGCGAGGCAGCGGTCCGGTCTCGACCGAGGGCCTCCCCTCCGCCGAGATGGCCAAGCTCGATGCGATCGGGGCCAAGCTCGCGACGAGCAACCCGGCGACGGCGCGAGTGCTCGTCGGTCTGCGGGTCGACTCGACCCTGGCCCCGTCGGAAGCAGCCGCGCAGTCGCCCGCCGCGATCGCCGACTACCAATCGCAGATCGCCACGGCCCAGGCGAACGTGACCAACGCGATCGAGGGCGCGGGCGCGACGGTCACCCGGCGATACACGTCGGTTCCCGCGGTGGCGATGACCGTGGACGCCACCGCGCTCGACCGGCTGCGCACGCTTCCGGGCATCGATAGCGTCACGCTCGACGAGGCCGTACCGCCGACGCTCGCGCAATCGGTGCCGCTCATCCAGGGCACGGTCGCGCAGGCGGCGGGCTACAACGGGAGCGGGTGGTCGGTCGCCATCCTCGACACCGGTATCGACAAGACCCACCCGTTCCTCTCGGGGAAGGTCGTCGCCGAGGCGTGCTTCTCGGCCAACGGGAACTGCCCGAACGGCCAGACGTCCATGACGGGCAGTGGCGCCGGTGTTCCCTGCCCGTTCGCGGGCAACTGCAACCACGGAACGCACGTCGCAGGGATCACCGGCGGCTCCAACACCTCGTTCACCGGCGTGGCGCCGGGGGCAACGATCATCTCCGTGCAGGTCTTCTCGCAATTCAGCGGTTCGGACTGCAACGGCACCGGGTTCGATCCCTGTGCCAAGACCTTCTACTCAGACCAGGTCGCCGGCCTCGACTGGGTCTACAGCATCCGCGCCACCCGGAACATCGCGTCGGTGAACATGAGCCTCGGCGGCGGCCAGTTCTTCGGCACGTGCGATTCCGCCTTTCCTCAGCACAAGACCGCGATCGACAACTTGCGGTCCGCGGGAATCGCAACGGTGATCGCAACCGGCAACAACGGTTTCGTCGACTCGATCGGCGGCCCGTCGTGCGTGTCTTCAGCGATTCGGGTCAGCAGCACCGACAAGTCCGACAACGTCTCGTCGTTCGCGAACGTGTCGAGCCTCATGAACCTGTTCGCGCCCGGAACCAGCATCAACTCGTCGGTACCCGGGGGCAGCTACGCGGTGTTCAACGGCACCTCGATGGCGACGCCCCACGTCGCGGGCGCATGGGCGGTCCTGAAGCAGCGCTTCCCAGCGGACAGCGTCACCACCGCTCTCGGCCGAATGACGTCGACCGGCCTGCCGATCACCGACCTTCGAACGGGCGGGACGGTGACGGCGCCGCGCATCCAACTCGCGGACGCGCTCGGTCTCACCAACCCCCCTCCCAACGACGACTTCGCCAACGCGACAACGTTCACGGCGGCAAGCGCGACCCCGCTCGTCGGCGCGAACGTCGCAGCCACCAAGCAGCCGGGCGAGCCGAACCACGCCGGCAGCTCGGGAGGGAAGTCCGTGTGGTGGTCGTTCACCGCGCCATCCGCCGGCAACCTCACCCTTTCCACCCAAGGCTCGAGCTTCGACACGCTGCTCGCGGCCTACACCGGATCGGCGGTGGGCAGCCTCACCGAGATCGCGTCCAACGACGACTTCCAGCCACCCGAGCGATGGAGCCGCGTGTCGTTCGCAGCCGCAAGCGGGCAGACCTACCGGATCGCGGTCGACGGCTATTCGGGGGCTTCTGGTTCTGTGGCCCTCGGGTTCACGTGGACGGGCCTGCCACCCCCCAACGACAACTTCGCCAACGCGATCGCGTGGAACCCCACCGACGGAAGCGCGACGTCGGGCTCGAACGCCAGCGCGACCAAGGAGACGGGCGAGCCGAACCATGCCGGCAGGACCGGCGGGAGATCGGTGTGGTGGAGGTTCACGCCCGCGACCGACTACTCCGCGACGTTGTCGACGGCCGGAAGTTCGTTCGACACGATCCTCGCGGTGTACACGGGGCCCAACGTGGCCTCGCTCACGGAGGTCGCATCGAACGACGACGAGCCCAACCTCCTGACAAGTCGCGTGACCTTCGAAGCAACCGCGGGCACGACCTACTTCATCGCGGTCGACGGCTACGGCGCCGCCAGCGGGGCCATCACGCTGACCGCCAACCTGTCCGAGGCGCTGCGGTTCCGGTCGTTGTCGCCGGCCCGGATCCAAGACTCGCGACCGGGCGGCCCGCAGGTCGGCCCGTATTCCACGCCGTGGGGCCCCGGCACGACCCGCGACGTCCAGGCCACCGGCGTCGGCGGCGTACCGTCGGGCGCCGACGCCGTGGTGCTCAACGTGACCGCCACCAAGACCACCGCAGCTTCGTTCCTCACCATCTTTCCCGCGGGAACGGCCCGGCCCCTCGCCTCCAACCTCAACTGGACTCCGGGGCGTACCATCGCCAACGCCGTCACCGTCAAGGTCGGCGCCAGCGGCCGCATCGCCATCTACAACCCCAGCGGCGACGTGGACGTCGTCGTCGACGTCGTCGGCTACTACCAGGAAGGCTCGGGAGACCTCTACACCTCTCTGTCGCCATCGAGGATCCAGGATTCGCGGCCGGGCGGCCCGCAGGTCGGCCCGTACTCCACGCCCTGGGGCCCCGGCACGACCCGCGAGGTCCAAGCCACCGGCGTCGGCGGCGTACCCCCGGGCGCCACCGCCGTGGTGCTCAACGTGACCGCCACCAGGACCACCGCAGCTTCGTTCCTCACGGTCTTTCCCGCCGGCACGGCGCCACCCCTCGCCTCCAGCCTGAACTGGACGGCCGGGCAGACCATCGCCAACGCCGTCACCGTCAAGGTCAGCGCCAGCGGCCGCATCGCCATCTACAACCCCACCGGCGCCACCGACGTGATCATCGACGTCGTCGGGTACTTCACGGCCGGTAGCGGCAAGCGCTTCCACGCGGCGTCGCCGCGACGCATCCAGGACTCCCGGCCGAGCGGGCCCCCGGTCGGGCCGTACTCCTCACCCTGGGGACCCGGCACCACGCGCGACGTTCAGGTCGGCGGGGTCGCGATCGTGCCGGCAGGCGCGGATTCGGCCCTCGTGAACATGACGGTCACGAACACGACCGCCTCGTCGTTCCTCACGGTCTACCCGTCCGGCTCGAACCGGCCCGTGGCTTCGAGCCTCAACTGGACCGCCGGGCTCACGATTCCCAACGCGGTCACGGTCAAGGTCGGCCAACTCGGCGCGGTGGCGGTCTACAACCCGTCCGGCACCGTCGACGTGATCGCCGATCTTGCCGGATGGTACGACTGACGGGCTGCCGGTCGGTTGCACGGCTCGATGCGCGATCAGCCGAAGGGGCCGATCGTCGTGGTGGTCGGATCGTCTATGCACGCCGACGCGGCCTGCGTCACCAGCTTCACATCGACCTTGGTCGGGACCTTGTTGTCGAGCGCGGACTCGAGCGGCCACCGCCATCGCTCGAAGGCATCGGCCACACATGACGCCTGCGCGGCCGTCAGTGCTGTGGCGCCGTCGCCCACCTGCACCTGATCGAAGCGGTGCGGGCCCGGTTGCTGCAGCCCCTGCACGAAACGGTCGCGGGCCGATGCTGACGGGGCCGATGAGCACGCGGCGGCGACGAGCAACGAGAGAACGACCAGCGCGCGCCGCAAAGTTCGTTAGGAGGCGGCCCGTCGCGGACGGTTGGAGGACTCGGCCTGCTTGCGCGCCGAGCGCGGGACGAGGGTCGGGTTGACCTTCTCGAGCACGACCTTCTCGTCGATCACGACCTTCGCGATGTCGTCGCGCGACGGCAACTCGTACATGACGTTGAGGAGCACCTCTTCGAGGATGGCTCGCAACCCGCGGGCACCGGTGCCCCGAAGCAGCGCCTGGTCGGCCACCGCCGCCATCGCGTCGTCGGTGAACTCGAGCTCGACGCTCTCGAACTCGAAGAACTTCATGTATTGCTTCACGAGCGCGTTCTTCGGCTCGGTGAGGATGCGGATGAGCGCTTCGCGATCGAGGTTCGAGACCGCACCGATGACCGGCAGCCGGCCGATGAACTCGGGGATGAGCCCGAACTTCAGCAGGTCTTCGGGCAGCACGTGCGCGTACATCTCACCGAGATCCTTGTCGGCGGCCTTGCGGATGTCGGCGTTGAACCCGACGCCGCCCGAAACGACGCGCCCTACGATGATCTTGTCGATGCCGGCGAACGCGCCGCCGCAGATGAAAAAGATGTTGGTGGTGTCGATCTGGATGAACTCCTGGTGCGGGTGCTTGCGCCCGCCCTGGGGCGGCACCGACGCGGTCGTCCCCTCGAGGATCTTCAGCAGCGCCTGCTGCACCCCTTCACCCGACACGTCTCTGGTGATCGACGGGTTCTCGCTCTTGCGGGCGATCTTGTCGATCTCGTCGATGTAGATGATGCCGGTCTCGGCCTTCTTGACGTCGTAGTCGGCGGCCTGGATGAGCTTCAGCAGGATGTTCTCGACGTCTTCACCGACATAGCCCGCCTCGGTGAGCGCGGTGGCGTCGGCGATGGCGAACGGGACGTTGAGCATGCGAGCAAGCGTCTGGGCCAGCAACGTCTTGCCGCAACCGGTGGGGCCGATCAGCAAGATGTTGGACTTCGCCAGCTCGACCTCGGTCTCGTGGTTGGCGCCGAACTGCACCCGCTTGTAGTGGTTGTAGACGGCGACCGAGAGGATCTTCTTCGCGGGCTCCTGCCCGATGATGTAGTCGTTCAGGAAGTCGTAGATCTCTCGGGGCTTGGGCAGCTCGTCGAACCGCAGCTCGGTGCCCTCCGCCAGCTCTTCCTCGATGATCTCGTTGCACAGGTCGATGCACTCGTCGCAGATGTAGACCCCGGGGCCTGCGATGAGCTTCTTGACCTGCTTCTGCGACTTCCCGCAGAACGAGCACTTGAGGAGCTCACCGCCGTCTCCGAACTTCGCCACGTCTGCAACTCCCCCGTGCTAGTGGATCGCAGCTATCGGACCGGTGTTGTCGGCCAGTTCCCGATAGGAGATCACTTCGTCGATCAAACCGTACTCTTTGGCATCCTCTGCTGACATTACAAAGTCTCGGTCGGTGTCTTGGTGGATCTTCTCGACGGACTGACCGGTGTGGTTGGCGAGGATCTCTTCCAGAAGCGTACGCATCCGGATGATCTCGTTCGCGGCAAGCTCGATGTCGGTCGCCTGGCCGTACGCCTCGGAGTACGGCTGGTGCAACAAGATGCGGGCGTGCGGGAGGGCGAGGCGCTTGCCCTTGGCTCCCGCGGCGAGCAGCACGGCGGCTGCCGATGCGGCTTGCCCGAAGCAGATCGTGTAGATGTCGGGCTTGACGTACTGCATGGTGTCGTAGATCGCGAACAGCGACGTGATGCTGCCGCCCGGCGAGTTGATGTAGAGGCTGATGTCTTTGTCGGGGTTGTCCGACTCGAGGTGCAGCAACTGGGCGCAGATGAGGTTGGCGACATCATCGTTGATGGGCGTGCCCACGAAGATGATGTTCTCCTTCAAGAGCTTCGAGTAGAGGTCGTAGCCCTTCTCGCCCCGGTTGGTCGTCTCCCAGACCTGGGGGACCAAGATGTTGGAGATCGGGATGTCGCGGATCGAGTTCACTCAGGCGTCCTCTTCTTCGGGCTCTTCGTCAGACGTAGCGGACTCCTCAGGAACCGGCGGCGTCTCGTCCTCGGTCTCGAGCTCGCCGGAATCGGTCTCGTCGGAATCGGTCTCGTCGGAGGGGCCAGAGAGCTCGAAAGCGCTGCGATCGAGGGGATTCCCGTCTGGGTCGACGATCTCGACCCGCTCGAGCAGCCACTCGAAAGCCTTGCGCTTGTTGACGTCCGAGCGTACCGCCTGCACCTGCCCCTCGCGCTCGAACCGGCGCCGAACCTCGGCCGGCTTGAGCTCGAGCCGCTTGGCCACGCTCTCCCACTCAACGTCGAGGTCGTCGTCGGTGCACTCGATGTCTTGGGCTTCGGCGACGGCGCGTAGCGCGAGGTCGACCTTGGCCGCTCGCTCGGCCGGTCCGCGCAGCTCGTCGAGCAGCTCTTCCTCGTCTTTGTTGCTGGCCTGGAGCCACTGGCCGAGCTCAACGCCCTGGGCGCCGAGCCGCATGGCGAGATCTTGCACGCGGTTCGAGAGCTCGACGTTCACGAGCGCCTCGGGAACGTCTTCCTCGACGAGATCCGCGAGCGCTTCGCCCACCTGCTCGCGCAGCGCCATGGTGCCCTGCACTTGCTTGATCGCCGTCATTCGCTTGGTGAGGTCGTCCCGCAGCTCTGCGAGCGTCTCGAACTCCGACGCTTCGCTCGCGAACTCGTCATCGAGCTCGGGCAGGACCTTGGTCTTGATGTCTTTCACGAAGATCTTGATCTCGATCGGGTCAGGCCGGTCTCGGTCGTCGTCGTCGTCGCCCGACCCGCCGGGTGACATGACCTCGAACTGCAGCATGTCGCCGACCTTCGCGCCGCGGAGGCGCTCGTCGACCTCGGGCAAGATCTGGCCCGAACCGACCTCGTAGGAGAAGTCGTCGGCGGTGAGGCCCGACAGCTCGTCGCCACCCTGGCGGCCGGCGATGTTGATGGTGACGACGTCGTCGTCGGTAGCCGGCCGATCGACCGCCTCGAGCTCGGCGAACCGGCTGCGCAAGGTGTCGATCTGGCTGTCGATATCGTCGGCGGAGGGCACCGGCGCGGGCACCGTCACGCGGAGGTTCTGGTAGCCCGGTACCGTGACCGCGGGGCGGACCTCGACCACGGCGTCGAACTGCACGGCGCCCTCTTCCTGGCCACCGGTGAGCTCGATCTCGGGCTGGGCGATCACGTCGACGTCGTGCTCCTTCACAGCCTCGACGTAGTAGGTCGGGATGGCCTCTTCGAGCGCTTGGCCCCGACCGACGTTCTTGCCCAGCCGCGCTTCGAGCACCTTGCGGGGTGCCTTGCCGGGACGGAAGCCAGGGATGCGAACCTCTCGAGCGATCTTTCTGAAGGCGGCGTCGAGGGCCTTGTCGAACTCTTTCTCGTCGACTTCGACGCTCAGCTTCACCTTGTTGCCCTCGAGGGGCTCGACGGTCGATCTCACAGTCCGGCGAGTGTATCGGCGCCGGGGCGAGCCCCGGACATCCCGACACGTCGCGGTCAGTGGTCCAGACGGCGCAGCACCGCGCCCGAGGTGCAGGTCTCGGACACGACGATCTTCGTCAGTTGGGGCAGGGTGGCTTCCAGGCGCTCCCAGATCCATGCCGCGAGATGCTCGCTCGTCGGGTTGGCCAGCCCGTCGATCTCGTTCAGGTACCGGTGGTCAAGTTGGTCGAGGATCGTTGCGAACACGGCATCGACGTCGGCGAAGTCCATGACCCAGCCCGATTCATGACCAACCGGACCCTCGACATGGACCGCAACACGGAACGAGTGGCCGTGCAGCCGCGCGCACTTGTGCCCCTCGGGCACGTGGGGCAGGCGATGAGCCGCTTCGAAGGTGTACTCCCGAAAGATCTCCATCGCGCCACGAGTGTCGCGGCGTCTGACGGTCGCGTCGAGCTCGGCACAACTCGATTGCAGTAGACAGGGGCATGGACTCACCCACCGAGTTGGTGATCGCTTCACCGATGCAAGGCACGATCGTGTCGGTTGGTGTGGTGGTAGGCGACGTGGTGCGCAAGGGGCAGCACGTGGTCGTCATCGAATCGATGAAGATGGAGCATCCCGTCGACGCCACGGACTCAGGGACCGTGCTCGAGGTCGCAGTCGCGGTCGGCCAGACGGTGCAGAAGGGCGAGGCACTCGTTCGCATCCGCACCGGGTCGGTCGCCGACGAGCACGACGGGGTCGAGACCGAGGTCGATCTCGATGCGATCCGCCCTGATCTCGAGGCGGTCCTCGATCGCCACGCCATCGTTCTCGACGAGCGCCGACCCGACGCCGTCGAACGCCGCCGCAAGATCGGCCACCGCACCGCCCGGGAGAACGTCGACGAGCTCTGCGATCCCGGGAGCTTCGTGGAGTACGGCTCGCTGGCCATCGCCGCGCAGCGCCGGCGGCGTCCGGTCGACGAGCTCATCGAGCGCACGCCGGCGGATGGGCTGGTCGCCGGCATCGGCTCGATCAACGGCAAGCAGGCGGTCGCCATGTCGTACGACTACACGGTGCTCGCCGGCACGCAGGGTCTGCAGAACCACCGCAAGAAAGACCGTCTCTTCGAGCTCGCCGAGCGGCTGCGGCTGCCGATCGTGTTCTTCACCGAAGGCGGCGGCGGCCGTCCGGGCGACACCGACGCGCTCGGCGTCTCTGGCCTCGACTGCCTGGCGTTCTTGTTGTTCGCGGAGCTCAGCGGCCTCGTGCCACTGATCGGCATCGCCAACGGCCGTTGCTTCGCCGGCAACGCGGCGATCCTCGGTTGTTGCGATGTCGTCATCGCGACGGCCGAC
Organism: Actinomycetota bacterium; assembly: GCA_016185305.1. Taxonomy (GTDB): domain Bacteria; phylum Actinomycetota; class Acidimicrobiia; order Acidimicrobiales; family Acidimicrobilacustridaceae; genus JACPNV01. The sequence continues at coordinate 40,077 of JACPNV010000004.1, forward strand.
GCCAACATCGGGATGGGTGGTCCGGCGATGATCGAAGGGGGCGGGCTCGGCGTGTTCGCACCTGAAGACATCGGGCCGATGTCGGTACAAGTGCCCAACGGCGTCGTCGATTTGACCGTCGCCGACGAGGCCGAAGCCGTAGCTGTCGCGAAGCGCTACCTCGCGTACTTCCAAGGACCGGTGACGTCGTGGACGTGCGGCGATCAGCGAGAACTGCGTTCGTGCGTTCCCGAGAACCGGCTCCGTTCCTACGACGTCAGGAGGGTGATCGACGTGCTCTCCGACGATGGAACGGTGCTCGAGCTTCGTCGTGAGTTCGGCGCGGGGATGGTGACCGCGCTCGTCCGGGTAGAAGGGCGGCCGCTCGGCCTGGTCGCCAACAACCCGTCGCATCTCGGCGGGGCGATCGACTCGGACGGCGCCGACAAGGTCGCGCGGTTCATGCAGCTTTGCGACGCGTTCGACCTTCCCCTGCTGTCGCTGTGCGACACGCCCGGCATCATGGTCGGGCCCGAGGTCGAGACCACAGCATTGGTGCGCCACGTCAGCCGATTGTTCGTGACGGGCGCGAACCTGTCGGTCCCCCTTCTCACGATCGTGCTGCGCAAGGGCTACGGCCTCGGCGCGCAGGCGATGGCCGGCGGCAGCTTCAAGGCGCCGCTGTTCTGCGTGGCGTGGCCGACCGGCGAGTTCGGTGGCATGGGACTGGAGGGAGCGGTGCGGCTCGGCTTCCGCCGCGAGCTGGAGGCGGTTGAAGAGGGCCCCGAACGCGACGCGCTCTTCGAACAACTGGTGGCGAGGGCCTACGAACACGGCCAAGCGCTCAACACCGCGAGCTACTTCGAGATCGACGACGTCATCGATCCCGCCGAGTCGCGACGATGGATCACCAGCCTGCTCGACTCTGTGCCGAAGCCTCCACGCCGAACCGCCAAGAAGCGTCCCTACATCGACACCTGGTGATCACACAGACGAACATGATCTCCGGCACTCACCACAACGACTGGATCCCATCTATCTGGCGATCAGGCGCGCCCGCCGGCGCCGCTGGCTGACCGCGCGGCCTCGATCCGGGCGCGGAGATCGGTCAGCACGCCCGCATGGTCCTTGAGCCCGCTCCTCGTGGCACCGCTGAGCGCGAACGGTTTCAGCCGCGAGATCGCGGTGGCGAGCGCCTCGGACCCGATGGCAGCGAGAGCGGACTCGACCGATCGCTCCGGCCCGACGGCGAGCGCCAACGACGTGAGCAGCTCGGCCAGATCAGTCGCCAGCAACAGATCGGATGCGGCCAGCTCGCTGAAGCCGAAGTCGATCAGCATGACGCTGCCGTCGTCACCGAGGAACAGGTTCGCGAGACGAAGGTCGCGGTGCGCGATGCGATGCTGGCGAAGCATCGCAACCTGCTGCCACAAGCCAACCACGATGCTGTCGGTGAGCTCGTCGACCGGAACGCGATCGAGCGACCGGCCCTCGATGGACTCGTAGGCGAGCACGAACGCGTTGGGCTCGACGGTCGCGAACGCGAGCACCCTCGGCGTCGGGACGCCAAGGCTGCGAGCTGTCAGCGAAACGAGCGCTTCATGCTCGACGGTCCGGCGGAGTGACGAGAACGCCTTCTCGTCTCCCAGATCGCGGGGTTGCACGCGGCGGTAGAGGCGGAACAGGACGTCGGCGTCGCGCTGATCGACACCGAGGACCTTGACGAAGACGCCAAGCCCATCGGTTGTCGTGCCGAAGTACGGCGTGGAGCCTCGTGCGTCGACGTCGGCTTGCGCGAGGCGAGCCAGCGCCAGCCCCACGTCGGCCAGACCGTCGGCGACGGCTCTGCCTTCGGGCCGGCGCAGCGGCCCGCCGACGACCACGAGGAGCGCGGCCCCGGCCAGCCATCCGGCGGCTACCGCCGCGACGGAATCGAGGGAGACCGGCGACGTCACGAAGCGCGTGACCGCGAGGCCGATGATCATCGTCCACGCCAGCCGGCGCCATCGGCGCGACAGCCACGGAGCACAAGCGGTCACGGCCCCCGCGGTGATCGCGAGGCCAGCGCTCGACGGGAACCGCTGGTTCGACAAGAGCCCGACGGACTCGTAGACAGCGACACCGCTGTTTGCGCGCTCTACGCCGAGCGAGGCGAATCCCCAGGCGACAAGCGCGCCCGCGCCTCCACCCAGCACGCCCATCGCGAGCAAGCGGAACCGGTGCTGCCACAGCACCGCGACAAAGCCGGCGACGAGCACGACCGCCGTGAGGGCGCGCGTGCCGATGACAACACCGGTGACCAGCCAACTCGGAAGCTGTTGCACGCCGCTGACCAGATCGCCGAGGAACCCGAGCACGGCGTTGCCGAAGAGCTTCCCGATCAGGGCCAACAAGATGGTCACCCCGAGGGCGACGACGAGGCGCAGGACATCGGCCGGCGACCGTTCGACCGACGGTCGGGGCGCCTCCACGATCTCCACGATCTCCGTGGTCGAGCTCTCCTCCGATCCCACCGGCTCAGCTTCCCACGGCACCGACCGCGACGACCGCGGTACGGCGGCGGACCGATGCCGACCGCCGGCAGAACAGCCGGCCGGCAGATCAACCCGCCATTCGTCTCCCTGTACCAGAATGCGCTCCAGGCCGTCAGACTCTCAGGCCCGGGGAGCGTCATGAGCGCAAGCGAGACCACGAGCGACTCGATGACGGGCACCGCGCCTGACCGGGCGCCGGTGGTCCTCGTCACCCTGATCCTCGTGGCGGCGGTAGCCAACCTGAACCTCGCAGTTGCGAACGTCGCCCTCCCCGACATCGGCAAGGCGTTCGACGCGTCGCAGACCCAACTCGACCTCGTAGCTGTCGGCTTCTCGCTCGGCTTGGCCGCGTCGGTCCTCTATCTCGGCGCCCTCGGCGATCGTCATGGCCGAAAGCTGATGCTGAACATCGGGCTCGCCCTGTCCATCCCCGCGTCGCTTGCCGCCGCGTGGGCGCCCTACATCGAGGTCCTGGTACTTGCTCGGCTGCTGGGAGGGCTCGCGGCCGGCATGGCGTTCCCGACCACGCTCGCATTGATCACCGCCCTTTGGTCAGGTGGGCGTCGCACGCGAGCGATCGCGCTGTGGTCCGGCCTCGGCGGGGCGATCTCGTCACTCGGGCCGTTGGCTTCGGGCTTCATGCTCCAGCGCTTCTGGTGGGGCTCGGTCTTCCTGCTCACGTTGCCACTCGCGGCCATAGCGCTCTACCTCGCGCTGCGTTTCGTTCCCGCGCACGTCAACGAGGCGACCAACCCCGTCGACAACCTCGGCGGGATCCTGTCGA
>JACPNV010000034.1 GCA_016185305.1 Actinomycetota bacterium
GTTGATCGCGTCTTGCAACGCGATCACCGACACGTCGTCGAAACGCCGGCAGAAGTCCCCGGCGGTGGTCGGGTCAGGCAGAGACGCCGCGCCGAGACCGTCGAGGAACACGGCGTCTTGCCGGCGGGCCTCGATGTCTTCCAGGCGGGTCCCGCCGCACAACGCGTTGAAGGCGATGTTCAGCACATGGTCGGACTCGTGGTAGGGGCGGTGCTGCTTGAGGACCTCGACCGACGCGTCGATCTCGGCGGCCAGGCCCACCGACGCGACCACCTGGGCGACCATGCCGATGCCGCCATGGGCTGTCCCTCGGGTCCGTTCGGACAGCTCATAGGTGATCCTCGCCCGGCCCAGCACCGGGCCGTCGGGGTTGGGGCTGACCGCGTCGGCGAGGCGGCGCTGGATCTGTCGTTGCTGGCGGGCGAGCCCCACATGATAGCCACTCATGCAGACAGTATATATACTGTCTGCATGCGGGTGGTGGATGCTCGCACCGGCGAGAGAGGATTCTGGGATGCCGAACGCGAAGACCCCCGACCGCCTCGCCGGCTACGAGCACCGCTACCGCGAGCTCGCCGAGCAACTCGCCACCATCGGCCTGATCCACTCCGGCAGCGTCACCCGCCGCTACACCCACTGCGCCAACCCCGGCTGCAAATGCCACGCCGATCCGCCCCAACCCCACGGCCCCTATGACCAGTGGACAGCCAAGATCAACGGCAAGACCGTCACCCGCCGCTTGAGCCCAGCCGAAGCCGAGCTCTACAACGAATGGATCGCCAACGACCGCCAGCTACGCCGCATCATCAAACAAATGCGCCAAATCGCAGCCAAAGCCGCCGCCCTCAAACTCAAGCACCTAGCCGACCAGTAGCAACGCTCACCCCACGACCCGCCGACGAGCCCCGACACAAGGCCTCCCGAGGCCCACAATCGAGCCCAGCACCTAATCCTGCGCTTCTTTCAGGTCTAATGGCACCTTTGGCCTGGTGCCCGGCGCGAGTTGGGACGCTCCTGACCCCATCGTGCGGTACCAAGTTCAGGTTGTGCCCGGCGAGATCCAGTTCCAACCGGGAACATGGCTCGTCCGCGCCTCCGTCGCGAAGCATCTGGCCGAAGAACGAGGCGCGGTCTCACCCGAGACACCCGTTGGTGGCGAGCCCCCGGATATAGGACCCCAGCAGGGAGCCGGACAGCCATCATCCGATTCGCCAGACACCACACCGGCGGCGAGCGATCCCACGTCCGTTGTCTTGTCGATCCGTGGAGTGCCACCGGACAAGGTACGTGACGTCCTGACCTGAAGGTGGCGGTCTTTCCGTTGTCGTCGGGTGGAGCGAACGTGGCGGTCAACATCGAGCTAACAGCAATCGATGCGTCTGGCATCCCGCGCAGCACACTCGATCTCGTTGTGCTCGAAGGCCTCCGTCAACTCGGAGTGGATCACACGATCGAGTAGCAGAGCGCCGGATCGTCAATCGGTTGCTTCACCCGGCTGAGGCCGTGGGTGGGACGAGCGTGCCGAAGGCTGAGCGTTCGACGTTGCCTTCGACGATCTGCGCCGCGATCGCAGAGCCGATGCCATCTGCGATGCCCTTGCCGGTGCGGCGCCACCCAAACAACCGGGCGATTCGAATCGTCAACTCACCCTCCTCAATCCCGCGCGAGTCGTTCACCATTCTCACGACCGCCGCCTCCAGCTCGGAAGGCGGAACGCGTTCGATCACTCGGCTCGTCTCTGGCTGACCGTCGATCGGCACGCGCACGATGTCCCAGGTTTGATCCGGGAATGCCACGAAACGACCGGTCGACTCGATCTGCCCCCTCGCGACCAAAGACTCGATCGCCTGCTCCACTGCGCCGCGAAAACGGGATCGAGCTTGGTTCACGCCCCAGGGCTCCTTCAGGCGATCAACCACAGTGTCACGATGAACCGGCCCTTCGGCACTGACGACCGTTTGAACGTCGGTCAGCAGCTGCGGTCGGGCGAGCGCCGAGTCGAACTGGAGCCCGTGCGGATGTCCGAGCCAGACCGCTGAATACCACTCCGTCCAATCGGGGAGGGCGACGTCGTCGAAGTCGACTTCGTGAACCTCGACCTCGATCTGGCGCGCGGACGCTGTTGGCGCGTGCATGCCGCCGGTTTGCGCTGCATCGAATGCACGTCGAAGACGCGCCTCACTGCCAGATCGATCGCGATACCAACTCGGCCCCCAGACTCGGTGCAGCTTCCATCCGAGACCTTCAAGCACCTGCTGTCGCAGGCGGTCTCGATCTCGAGCCGTTCGGCCGGACCCGTAGGCATCTCCGTCGCACTCGATGCCGAGTAGCCAGGTGCCGGGCTTCTCTGGATGACGGACGCCAAGGTCGAGCCGGTAGCCGGCGTGACCGACGTGCCGATGGACCTCATATCCCCACTCAAGCAGCGTTTCCGCGACATCAGATTCAAGCGGAGAGTCATCATCTTCGCCCCCGCCTGCCGTTTGTGGGAGTGCCACCGACCCTCGTTCGGCGAAGTCGAGGTAGCCACGCAGATGATTGACACCAGGGTTGGACGAGGAACCAAAGTCGGTGGCCGTGATTGACGACACAACCTCTACCCGGTACCGGGCACGCGTGACCGCAACGTTGAGTCGGCGCTGACCGCCTTCCTTGTTGATCGGGCCGAAGTTCAGCGTGAAGCGGCCTCCTTCGTCTCGGCCGTAGCCAATGCTGAAGAGGATGATGTCTCGCTCGTCGCCCTGAACCATCTCGAGGTTCTTGACGAAGAAGCCATCGAGACGGCCTTCGTGGAAGTAGCTGTCGAGATCCCGACGTTCTCGCCTGGCCGCTTCCAGCTCCCACTGGATCCGTGTCGCCTGCGCCTCTGAGAATGCGACGACTCCGAGCGTCTTGTCCGGGTGATTGTCGGCGTGGAAGATGACGCGCTCCACCACGGAACGGGCCTCGACCGGGTTGTCCCGCGCCGAGCCCCGTTCGTACACGCCGTCAGCAACGTGGATGAAGGCAACACCGACATCCGGACCTGATTCGGTCGCGCTTGGGTACGTGACCAGTGAGCTGCCATAGAAGGCGCGGTTCGAGTAGGTGATGAGTGCCTCGTGCCGACTCCGGTAGTGCCACCGCAGCGGGAGCTCCCGAATTGCAGCAGCACCGCGACTCAGGTCGAGAAGAGACTCGAACACGTCGAACGCTTCGGCGTCGTACTCCTCGGTGGTGTCGTCGCCAGAGCGCTCGAAGAACGTGGTGGGTGGTAACTGCTTGTTGTCGCCGGCCACGATCAGTTGCCGACCTCGGTACATCGCGCCAACTGCGTCGCCGGGCCTCACCTGGGATGCTTCGTCGAAGATGACCGCGTCGAACTGAAGCTCCGCCGGCAGATACTGGCTCACTGTGAGCGGGCTCATCATGAAGCAGGGCTTCAGTGACTGGGCAGCTCGGCCAGCCTCCCGCAGCAGACCTTTGATCGGGCGGTGTCGCCGCTTCTTCTCAGACTCTGTCCGGATGATCGCGAATTCGCCGAGGGTCGTCGTTGGCCGGCGCGCGTTACAGGTCTCGATCACCCGGCCGGCAGCGTGCGATACGAGGAGACAATCGAGTTGTTGAAACTCGCGCACAATTCGGTCCCGCTCGTCGGCGCGAGTAGGGGTACATCGACGATCGGTCGCCAGCACATCATCGATCCAGGCTGTTAGCAGGGCTCTCTCGAAAACGTCGGCGACTGCGGCGCGGTCTACGCCCGAGTTCACACAGAAGTGGACGACGCTCGCAAGGCCGCGAGCCACAAGCTCGTCACAGGCTGTGGAGAAGACCATCCACTCGTCGAGGTCGGCGGTGGTGTCCTTCAACGCATTCAAGAACTCCAGTAGGTCATCGATACGCCCGCCCAGCTCAGTAGCCACGCTCTCTTGCTGGCTTCCGCCGAACCACTCGCGCACGGTATCGAGGCGTTTGTGCAACGCCCCGACGGCTCGATCGAGCTCGTCGGCGGGTATCGGCAGCGAGAGGAGGGCTCTCGCGATCGCTGGGTCGACGGGGCCGCCTAGCCGCTGTTGAACAGATGCTGACCAGGCACTGGCCCGTTCGACGCGCGACCAGTCGGTTTGGACTCCTCGATACAGGTTGCCGAACGTCGTCGAGTCTGCAGCGTTGGATGCTTCGAACGTTGCCTCAACCTCAGCGACCTCAGCGCGAGCTTCACACAGCTGCTGAATCTCGTCGACTCTACGGGAGCCGAGAATCGGCCCGACCGCCCGAAGAACCTCGGCGCACTCGAGCAGGCTGGCGTGCGCTGGGCCGGCCCATCCCGCCACTTCCTTCGGTGTCATCTTCGCCAGTGCGGCTGGCACATTTCTCCGAACGTCCGCGACGGTGGAGATCCACTGGTCCAGGCGTCGAGACAGGGCCTGCCCAGCTTTGGCGATGTCCTCCGCCTGCAACGAGTTCCGTCCGAGCTGTTGCCCCAGGAGTTCCGGCGGGTTCGCAACCCGCAGAAGGTGAACCGCCCGGTCTGCGACCGCGAGAGCGGCCGCCAGAGCGCCGAAGTCGGTGGTCGTGGACTGGTAGTAGTTCGGCCCGATCGCTGCCGCCTCGACAGCCTCGGCCTCTCGCAGTTGGCCAGCGGTCGCCCTCCATTGACGAACATGTGGCAGCGCACCGAGAGCGGTGGCGTCGACCTTGCCCGACAGGGTGCATGCCGCAAGTTGCTTGCGGTTCGCTCGGCCCCGGCTCTTGAGCCTTGAGACGTTGGGCGCTACGTCTGTCGGCGCGTCGTACAGCGTCTCAACGTCCAGCTGGAAGATCGAAGGATTGAACACCGCGAGGAGCTGGACTTCGAGGGCCCGATAGGTCTCAACAAGGGGCTGCAACGCGCGGATCGCGCGTTGAGCCGCCTCGAGCTGCGGTTGTGCGAACCAGGTCGGCTCAGGTCGATGAGGCTGAAGGCCGAGACTTGCGACTTCAGCGACCGCTCGAAGTGCTTCGAGGGAAGTGTCATCGGTGAGGCCCAGCCCCCGCGTCAGATCCCGGCCCGCGGTCTCAAGGGCATCGCCTTCCGTCGCAAGCCAGTCACAGAGCCCAGCGAGGTCGTCGGTGGACACAACGTCCAAGGTGTCCGTGGCGACTGGCGGAACGAGTTGACCCAGCGAACTGCGGGCGTCCGCAAGGTCCCCAGCGAGCGCCGGCGGAAGGTCTCGCCAGGCCGGACTGGCGGCGGAGAGGCGACCGGTCGCAGCATCCCACCGAGTCGAAAGGCCGCCGAGAATCTCTGTCCGATTTCGTCGAGCAGCGACGTTTGCGTCAGTGAGCCAGTCGGTCGGGATGTCATCGCGATCTTCGAACAGCCGAAGTGTGTCGCGAAGCCAGTCGAGCTCGTCGACACTCGCAGGGCCCTCGAGGCCGAGGTTCGTGGCAGCCAGCTCCGCAAGGCGATACGTCGCTTCGGTCTCTTCAATCGTCTCGCGGAGATCGTTCGAGATCTGGCTTCTGCGAGCAAGCAGCTGTCGAGGCTCGGCGGTGTCGCGCCACAGAAAGTCGTTCCGGCGCTCGACTGGCCCCCAGGCACCAGCGAGGTCGCGGGCGGATCGCAGGGTTGCTTGAAAGTCATCGTCACTGAAGCCGCTCACGATCAACTCGGGCGGCGGTGCCTGAGGAGTCGATTCCAGCTCGCAGCGGCGGCCCAGCGCCCAGTGCAAGTTGTGACCGAACGGCTCACGAACCTCGTTCTGCGCATCAGCGTACGAGGACAGCGCCTCCCGCCGTTCCTTCGCATCCCGTTTGTCTGTCTGCGCGAGCGATGAGACCGGACGCGGCCGCTCCGACAACGCGGCCCCCAAGGTCTTCGCGACTTCTTTCCTCGTCGCCTTGTTGCTATGCAACTCGAGGACGAAGCTGCCCAGACCCGCTCCGTCGAGACGACTCTTCACGACTTCAAGGGCAGCCGCCTTCTCACTCACGAACAGAACGGTCTTATCGGACGCGAGCAACTCGGCGATCACGTTGGCGATCGTCTGGCTCTTCCCTGTGCCGGGAGGTCCGTCCATGACAAAGGTCTTGCCATCCCGCGCTGCAACGATGCACCGACGCTGCGTGCTGTCGGCATCCAGGATCGACGCCATCTCCTCCGGCGGCGCCGATGCATCGAGCTCGCCTTCGTCGATCGGATCGAAGGCAAGGTCCGCAGACGCGGACGAGTCGCCGGCGACAGCTCGAACGAGAACGCTCGCGGCCGCCTGTTCCTCGTTGACCTTGAGGTCGCGGTACATCGCCTCCTTGTGAAACGAGAAGGCACCGAACAACACATCCTCTGAGAGTGTCCATTGTCGATTGCTCGCCACGGCAGCGCGCACGGCGTCCAGCGTCGTCGCCACGTCCCCGGCCTCGTCAAAGTCGGGAAGAGTGAGACCGAAATCAGTCTCGAGCTTTACGGCAAGGGCCGGATTCACGACGGTGTCGTCATCTGTGCCCAGCAGCCGGAAGGGATCACGGGGCGACGCTCGATGGAGCGTAACCGGCTTCATCACCACCGGGCTTTCAAGCCACTCACCATCGGCACCCGACCAACGCAACAGCCCAAGCCCGAGGTAGAGGACGCGCAGGCCCTTGTCCATGTACTCGGTGGACGCTCGCCGTTCGAGCGCACGCAGCCTCTTCGAGAGCACGAGCGCTGATGCGACGTCCGTGAGCAACTCGTCCGGCTCGCGCTCGTCCGTGATCTCCGGATCCTCGGCATGAAGCGCCGCGAGAACCGAGGCATCCGCGCCCACGAGGTCCTCGGACGGCGGATAGTGGAATCTCCATGAAGTCGCAATAGTGCGCCGGCGCTCCTCTCCGCCGAGCTTCGCCAGGACCTCGTCGATGGCAGGCTCCACCACCCTCATCGTGGTCGTCCTTCCGCCAACGGCGTTCAGAAGCCGGTTGCGCTTCGAAAGGTCGATGAGCTGGTCACGCCAATCCCGGATCTGATCAACGACCCGATTGTTCGTCTCCGCCATGCTCGTCTCCGTTTCCGGGTGTCGCGGAGAAAGAGTAGGGGCCCCGCCGCCGGCTCGCTTCGGACGCGACCGAGTGCTCGCCGACGGTGAGCGGGTTCTGGGTTCGCGTCTTGAACGGCAGTCGACGGTCTCCAGGTCGCCAGCACCGTCGCTGATGGCTCGCCCAGGTCGAGACGATCCAGCGTTCGTTCGTACTCCTCGAGCGCGGTGCGAGCCGACCGGGGATCATTCGACGCCTCATATGCGAGCATGAGGTCGAAAACCAACGTCGCGCTGAGCGGAACGCCATGCAGGCCCGTTTGCGCGGCTCGGATCGCAGCCGCATGGTCCCCGAGCTCTCGATACTCGTCGGCAAGCCTGTGTGCTACATCGGCGATGCGCCGTTCCACGTGGAGGTCCAGCTTTCCAGATCGAGCCAGCTGTAGAAGCGAGCGGCTCGGTTCGAATACGAGAGCACAGGTCCACGAACGAGGTCGAGCGCGGCGCTAAACGACCGCAGCGTCGCCACCCTGTTCACCACCCTCGCCGTCCGCGTCCTCGCCCCCGAGCTCACCGAACTCCACGATCTCTGCACACCCTCCAAGCGCGAACCGACCCCGCTCGTGCACCCATGACGGACCTATTGGTTTCGGCGGCGACAATCCGCCGCCTGCCGTCACACGGAGCCCAACCCGACCATCCCGCTGCTACACTTGGCGGCTCCGCAAGCGCCTACTAGTAGGCTGTCGCCTCCGATGCGGTGGCACATCCATGGCGAGCGATCGCTGTACGACAGCGATTGGGTGAACCTCCGGCTGGTCGATGTCGAGGTTCCCGACGGTCCACGCTTTGAGCATCACGTCGTTCGCGTGCCGCACACGGCGGTCGCGGTGTGCGCCCATGACCCAGATCGCGGTGTGCTGCTCTTGTGGCGCCACCGGTTCATCAGCGACGTGTGGGGATGGGAGGTCCCGGCCGGACGCGTCGAGCCGGGCGAGTCCTTCGAGGACGCGGCCGCCCGCGAGATGATCGAGGAGACCGGCTGGCGTCCGGGTCCGTTGCGGCCCGTTCTCGACTACCGGCCGACCATCGGCTTGGCCGACCAGCGGTTCGTCGTGTTCTTCGCGGCAGGCGCGTCCCACGTCGGCGAGCCGACCGATCGCACCGAGTCCGAGCGCATCGAATGGGTGCCGCTCGATCGCGTGCGCACCGAGCTTCGAGCCGGCACCATCGCCGACGGCTTCACGCTCACCGCGCTGTTGTGGCTCCTCGCCGACCTCTGACCTCGACCACCGCATCAGTCGGGGTCGGACGGGCTGGTGGCATCGGCCATCGCGTCGGCCAGCGTGTCGCCCGTTCCGCCGCGGTGGGCCGACTCGAACTCCTCGACGGTCATGAGTACGGCACGGGCCTTGGAGCCTTCCGACGGGCCGACCACGCCTCGCTGTTCGAGCAGATCCATGAGCCGGCCGGCGCGGGCGAAGCCGACGCGGAGCTTGCGTTGCAGCATCGAGGTGGACCCGAGTTGGCTGCGCACGATGAGCTCCATGGCCTGCACCAGCAAGTCGTCGTCGTCATCACCGCCGCCGGCACCCGCGCCTGGCGCGGAACCGTCCGGCCCTTCGTCGACACCCTGAACGTCGTCGTCGGCGTAGGCGACCTCGGGCGACTGCCGCCGCCAGTGGGCCACCACGCCGCGGACCTCCTTCTCGGAGACCCACGCGCCCTGCAGCCGTTGCGGCACCGAGGAGGTCTGGTCGAGCAACAGCATGTCGCCCTTGCCCACCAGCCGCTCGGCGCCACCCTGGTCGAGGATGACACGAGAATCGGCAACCGACGACACCGCGAAGGCCAGGCGGGCGGGGATGTTCGCCTTGATGACACCGGTGATCACGTTGACCGACGGGCGCTGGGTCGCGATCACGAGATGGATGCCCACGGCCCGGGCCATCTGGGCGATGCGGCAGATCGCGTCCTCGACGTCGCGCGCCGCGACCATCATCAGGTCGTTCAACTCGTCGACTACGACAAGGATGAACGGCAGCCGATCGAACTGGCGGGCAGTGTCGGGGTCTTCGCCGGGGCCGGGCTCGAAGTCGCCGCGGTCGTAGGCCGCGTTGTAGCCGTCGATGTCGCGCACGCCGACCTCGGAGAGCAGGTCGTAGCGCCGCTCCATCTCCTTCACCGCCCAGGACAGCGCGTTGGCAGCCTTCTTCGGGTTGGTGACGACCTGGGTGAGCAGGTGCGGCAGCCGGTTGTACTGGCCGAGCTCGACACGCTTCGGATCGACGAGGATCATGCGGACCTGATCAGGCGTCGAACGCATGAGGATCGACGAGATGAGCGAGTTGATGCAGCTCGACTTGCCTGCGCCGGTCGCGCCGGCGATGAGGATGTGGGGCATCTTGGCCAGGTTGGCCAGCACCGACTTGCCGTTGATGTCGCGGCCGACCGCCACTTCGAGCGGATGCTTGGCTCGCTTCGCTTCCGACGAGGCGAGCAGATCGCCCAGGGCGACGACTTGGCGCTGCACGTTCGGCACTTCGACGCCGATCGCCTGCCGCCCGGGGATGGGCGCCAGGATGCGGACATCCGGCGACGCCATCGCGTACGCGATGTCTTTGTGCAAGCTCGTCACCCTCGCCACCTTCACGCCCGGGCCCAACTCGAGCTCGAACCGCGTGACGGTCGGGCCGACGACCATGCCTACCAAGCGGGTCTCGACGCCGTGCTCGGCCAGCGCGGACTCGAGCGTGCGCCCCTGCTGCTCCACGAGGATGCGGTCGATCTCGGCCGCTTGGGCGCGGTCGAGCAGCTTGGGGGCGGGCAGCTTCCACGGCGACTTGGCGACCCCCTTGCCGAGATCGATGGCGAGCTGCTCGGGCTCGGCCGGCTCGGGCGCACTGCCACCATCGAGATCCGTACCGGCTTCCGTGCGCTTCTTCTTGTTGCGCGCGGGCTTCGGTGGGGGCTCGCTCTCGTCGGCGCCCGGCACGGTCACGACGACACCGGAGGGCGAGGGCTGATCGACCGGTGCTCGCAGATCGGCTTCGTAGTCGTCGCGGAGTTGGTCGTCTCCCACGATGAAGAAGACCCGGAAGCGCTCGGCCAGCCAGTCGCGCGCCGGCCGGACGGCATCGGCCGTCCACCACGCCACCCCGCGGACGGTCGTCCCGGTCGCGACCACGACGCCGATGACGCCGACCGCGAACAGCACGATGCCCGCGCCCCAACCGAGCAGGCTGGCGAGACCGCCACCGCCGGCGGCGCCGATGATGCCGCCCGCATGGGCGAACACATCCCACGGCGCGCCCCACGCGGGCCGGCCGCCGCTCAGGTGGAGCAGGCCGGTGACCGAGATGAGCAGCAAGAGCGCACCGATAGCGGGACGCACCGAGCGCGCCGCCACCATGTCGTCGTCTTCGAGCCCGAGGCCGGCGCCGGGGCGCGGACCGCGGATGAGGATGATGCCCAGCACGACCAACACGATCGGGAGCACCCACGACGCCAAACCGAGCAGCGCGCCAGAACCGGACGCGAGCGCGCGGCCGACAGGACCGGCGATCGACCCGCTGTCGAAGTAGATGCCCAACCCGCTCAACACACCGAGCACGATGAGCGTCAGCCCCCAGACGTCGTGCCCGTGCCCGTCGAACGCCAGCCGCACCGCCCGGGTCACGCCGCTCTCCATCGGCTCGTTGAGGCGTGCGCGCGAGGAACGCTTCGACTTCGCGGCAGACTTCGACTTTGTCGATGATCGACTGTGCTGCTTCGTTGTCACCTAGAGCCACCCCAGAGCGCGAAATGCGGACGTGTCGTACTGACGACACCAGCAGCGGCCCGTTGCCCGCGCCGTGGTGTGCACAGCTCAGCAGACGAGCGTACCGGAGTGGGGGACCCTTGCGCGGATCACGCGACCGTGATCGGGCCGTGCTCGCGGCACGAGGCCTCCCAGCCCGTGGGCAGCACGAGCACACGCAGCCGGCGGCCACACAGCGGGCAGCAGCGCGGCGGATCGAGCTCGCGGCGGCACGACGATCGGTCGCACTCCCCCGCTGGCCTTCCGCACCACGGGCAGAACTGCGACGGATTGCCCGGTTCCATCACCCGGCCGTTAGAGGACCTTCGAGAGCACGCCGATCGGCATGCGAAGGTCGTCGAGCATCTGCAGGTCTTCGGTGGGTGTGCGGCCCAATGTCGTCAGGTAGTTGCCCACGATGAGCGCGTTGATGCCTGACGTCATACCCATGGACTGCAACTCGCGCAACGTGACCTCGCGCCCACCCGCGTAGCGAAGGATCACCGAGGGCAGGCCCAGCCGGAACAGGGCGATCCAGCGGATCGCCTCCAGCGGCTCGACGAGAGCGACGTCGGCCAGCGGCGTGCCCGGGCGCGGGTTCAAGAAGTTGATGGGAACCTCGGCGGGCTCGACCTCGCGAAGCTGGCCGATCAGCTCGATGCGTTGCTGGGCCGACTCGCCCATGCCGATGAGCACACCGCAGCAGAGCTCCATGCCGTGCGCGTGCACGAGCTTGCACGTGTCGAATCGCTCGTCCCACGAATGCGTCGTGACGATGTTCGGGAAGTGCGACCTCGCCGTCTCGAGGTTGTGGTTGTAGCGATGCACGCCGCCGTCAGCGAGACGCTTCGCCTGCTCGCCGGTGAGGATCCCCGCCGAGACGGCGACGTTGATGCCGACGCGATCTCTGACCATCGGCACCAGTTCGAGGAGCCGCGTCATCGTTCGTTCGTCGGGTCCGCGCACGGCCAACACGATGCAGAACTCGCTGGCGCCCAGCCGGGCGGTCTCTTCGGCGGCTCGCAAGACCTCTCCGGTGTCGAGGAACGGAGTCGCGAGAACCTGGGTCTCGAACTTGGCAGACTGCGAGCAGAAGTGGCAGTCCTCCGGGCAGCCACCGGTCTTGGCCGACAGGATGCC
The DNA here is from genome assembly GCA_016185305.1 of Actinomycetota bacterium. Taxonomy (GTDB): domain Bacteria; phylum Actinomycetota; class Acidimicrobiia; order Acidimicrobiales; family Acidimicrobilacustridaceae; genus JACPNV01. The sequence goes on from JACPNV010000034.1 coordinate 11,911, forward strand.
TTCGACCTCGACGTCGGGCCCGCACCAGGCCAACCTGACCTCGTGGGCCAACGCAGCCACCGAGGGCACGACAGAATCGGGCAGCGACGCGAGCTGGGCCAGCTCGTCGAGGCTGAGCTGCCGGCGCTCGTCGAGCAACGCATCGCCCGCCGCACCGATGACGGCGCGGGTGGACGACGAGGCCGTGAGGGACATGGCTCGACGGTAGTTTGCAGCACTTCGTGCGGCCCAACCCACCTCGAAGAGGATCACGCCTCCATGACGACGGGGACGATCATCGGCCGGCGCCTGGTCTGGGCGTTGACGAAGCGGCCGGCCGCTCGCCGCACGTAGCGCTGCAAGCTCTCGATGTCGGTGACGTCTTTCTGGAACGCCTCCTTGATCGAATCGCGGACGCTCTCCGCGCACTGATCGAGGAGGTCTTCGGCCTCGGGTGCGTAGACCCACCCTCGGGTGATGATCTCCGGCCCGGTGATGATCGCGCCCGTGGTCACGTCAACCGCGACGACGACCACCACGACGCCTTCGGCCGCGAGCACCCGGCGATCGCGCAGCACCCCGTTGCCGACATCGCCCACGATGCCGTCGACGTAGAGGTAGCCGGCCGGCACGGCGCGGCGCTCGGCCGTCACGCCGTCATCGGTCAGCACCAGCCGGTCACCGTCCTCGCAAACCAGCACGTTCGATGTCGCGACGCCCATCCGCTCGGCCAGACGCGCGTGGGCCGAGAGGTGGCGAAACTCGCCATGCACCGGCGTGAACCACTCCGGCCGGGCGATCGACAGCATCGTCTTCAGCTCTTCCTCTTTCGCATGGCCGGTCGAGTGGACGTCGGCGATGCCGCTGTGCACGACCTGTGCTCCCAGCCGCACGAGCCCATCGATCACCTTCGAGACGTTGGCCTCGTTGCCGGGGATCGGGTGCGAGCTCATGATCACGACATCGCCGGCGGTGATCTTCAAGAACTTGTTGTCGCTCGACGCCAGCAGTGAGAGCGCGGACATCGGCTCACCCTGTGAACCAGTCGAGATCACGCAGAGGCGGGACGGATCGATGTCGTCGATGTCGTCGATGTCGCGGAGCGCACGATCGGGGATGCGCAACAGCCCCATCTCGCGCGCCAACCGCACGTTCTTCCCCATCGACAGCCCCATCGTCGCGATGACTCGGCCGAACGACAGGGCCGCGTCGGCGATCTGCTGGACGCGGTGGATGTGCGACGCGAAGCAGGTCGTGATGATGCGATGGCCCTCGTACTTGTGGAACAACTGGTAGAGCACATCACCCACTGAGCTCTCCGAGTGCGAGTGGCCGTGCTCCTCGGCGTTGGTCGAGTCAGACAGCAGCAGCCGGATGCCGTACTGGTCGGCGATCGAGCCGATGCGCCCGAGGTCGGTCAGCCGGCCGTCCACCGGCGTGAGGTCGAGCTTGAAGTCGCCGGTGTGGAGAATCGTGCCTTGCGGCGTGTGGAACGCGGTCGCGAAACCGTGCGGCACCGAATGGGTCACGGGGATGAACTCGACGTCGAACGGCCCGATCTGGCGCCGCTCGCCGTCTCGCACGGGCACGAAGTCGACACGATCGAGGAGCCCCGCTTCCTCGATGCGGTTGGTCGCCAAACCGAGCGTGAGGGCCGAGCCGTACACGGGGAACGAGAGGTCGCGGGCGAGGAACGACAGCCCGCCAACATGGTCCTCATGCCCATGGGTGGCGATGATGCCCTCGATGCGGTCGGCGTTCTCGATGATGTAGCTGAAGTCGGGCAACACCAGGTCGATGCCGAGCATGTCGAGATCGGGAAACATCAGCCCGCAGTCGAGCAGCATGATGCGATCGTCGACCTCGACGCACGCGCAGTTGCGGCCGATCTCGCCGAGCCCACCGAGGAAGGTGATCGTGACCGGGGTAGGCACGGGGCTCAGATGCTCCGGCCGAGGTTGCGCAGAACCTCGCGAGCGCGATCTTCCAGTCCCGAGGGCGCAGCCCCCATCGGCAACCGGCATTGACCGGCGGCCAGGCCTTGCGCTCGCAGGAGCGCCTTGGTCGGGATCGGGTTGGGCGCGTCGACGCCACTCTCGTACGCAAACGACTCCAGCATCGTGGCGTTCAGCTCTCGAGCGCGATCGACGTCTCCCTTGGTGAACGCGGCGATCATCTCTCCCATCTCTCGAGCAACCCAATGGGTCGCCACGCCGATCACCCCGACCGCGCCGACGGCCAGCAACGGGAGCGTCATCGCGTCGTCGCCCGAGTAGAGCTCGAAGCGGTCGGGTGACTCGGCGACGAGGCGAGCAGACTCGCCGGGGTTGCCCGCCGCATCTTTCACGCCGATGATGTTGGGCACTTCGGCAGCGAGACGCAGAAGCGTCTCGGTCGAGATCTTGCGCCCGGTACGAACAGGGATGTCGTAGAGGATGACCGGGAGGTCGGTAACCGACGCGACCGCTCGGAAGTGGGCGTCTATTCCGGCTTGGCTCGGCCGGTTGTAGTACGGGGTCACGACGAGGACACCGTTCATTCCCTCGTCGCCGGCTTTGGCGGTGAGCTCTCTGGCGTGCGCGGTGTCGTTCGTGCCCGAGCCCGCGATCCTCACCCGTCGTGCCGGTGAGCACGAGGCCGTCGTTGCCTTGCTCGACGAGATGGTTGGCCAGCGTCTGCACCCCGTCGTAGTCGACGTTCCCCTCGTCGTCGAACGGCGTGACCATGGCGGTGAGGACGGGACCGAAGCGGGGCATCGTCGTAGCTCTCTCTCTGTTCTCGGCAGACGCTAGCGGCTGGCTCGGCCGTTCATCGACCCTCGGTTGCTCGCTCGATGCCGAGGGTTGCAAGCAGGTTCTCGTGCAACTCGAACCAGACGGTGTGATACGAGTCGATCGTCGGCTTGGTGAACCAGTCGGCCCAACCGTCGTCGCTGGACGCGCCGGCCTGGACGCGGGCCAGTGCGCGGGACAGCCGTGGCTCGTAACCAGCGAAGCGGTCGAGCGCGCTCGCGAGCTCGACGAGGATCGTCTGCACCTTGTCGTCGACTGCGGCCAGGCGCGAGATCACCGCCGCGTCGTAGTCGGCGTCGCTGTGGTCGTTCAACGTCTGGGAGGACTCACCGCCGAGCAGCTGCCAGTCGGTGCAGATGTGCAACACCTCGCTGTTGAGCGGCAGGAACTGCGCGTACGCGGCCTCGACCGCTGGCCTGGCCCCGGCCACCTCGAGCTCGGCGCCCAGGCGTTGCTCGCCCTCTTTCCGCCCCGCGGGAGTGAGCAGCCAGCCGGTCAGCACGCCCTCACGATGCTTCACCAGCTCACGGCCGAGCAGGGAACGAAGGATCGGCTCGGTCTCGTCCGGCGGTAGGCCTGCGGCCATCGCGACCACCTCCACCGGTGCAAAGGACTTCAGGCGGAGAGCGGTCAACACGAGAAGCTCGGGATCCGATGTGTGCACCATGTCAGGTCGCGACCGATGACGCTGACCGCTCCGGAGATCTCGCCGACGCGAAGAGGAGCGCGAACCACGCAGGCATGGCTGGCCAGGCTACCAGCCACCCTCGAACCGGGCCGTGCCGCGCGCTGGAACCAGCGCGGCAGGCGGCCCAGAACGCGGGAAGGTCCCGAACGCGGGGAGGTGAGCCGCGGCGTCAGCTCGCGGCGGTGGCATCGAGGGCGAAGGCGTCGTACTCCTCGCCCGTATCGGCCCAGTCCTCGAACTGGATCACACCGATCTCGCCGAAGCGTTTGCGAAGCCAGCCGTCGTTCGGGTCGAGCAGGCCGAGCTTCTTGCAGTTTGGCACGATCTTGGTGAACAGCAGTTGGAGGAACATCTCGGACTCGGGCGTCATGCGGGTGATCTCGATGCCTTCGCGCGGATCGACGCCGAGCTTCTCCCACACCTCACGCTGGAAGAGCATGCGATCGCGCATGCGCACCGCCGCCTCGAACGCGAACTCCTGTCGCTCGCGCATCTCCGCGTCCGAGAGCTCGGCGTAGTACTCCTTCAACGACAGCACCCCGAAGGCCACGTGACGCGCTTCGTCGGACATCACGTAGCGCAGCAGCTGCTTCAACAGCGGATCTTCGGTCATCTGCTGCATGAAGCCGAAGGCCGCGAGCGCGAGGCCCTCGACCATGATCTGCATGCCGAGGTAGGTCATGTCCCACCGGCTGTCGTTGATGATGTCGTCGAGCAGCAGGCCGAGGTGCGGATTCATCACGTAGTGACCCGACAGCTTGTCGTCGAGGTACTTGGCGAACACCTCGACGTGGCGAGCCTCGTCCATCACCTGCGTGCTGGCGTAGTACTTCGCGTCGATCCACGGCACCGTCTCGACGATCTTCGCCGTACAGATGAGCGCACCCTGCTCGCCGTGCATGAACTGCGAAAGCGCCCAGTTCTGCATCTCGATGTCGAGCTGCACCCACTCCTTGTCACCCCATTTCGCGAGCGACGTGCCCGACAGGTCGATCTCCTCGCCCGGGCTCTGGCTCAGCCCCAGAATCGCGAGCTTCTCCTGGTCGACATCGATGGACCAGTCGATGTCGGTCTCCGCGTTCCACTGCGCCTTCTTCGCCTTCTCGTACAGCTTGTTGAGCGCCGGCCGCGCGCCCTTCTCGTAGTCCCACGTGAAGATGGCGTCCGCGTTGTCCTTCACCGCATGGATCGTCTCTTGGAGATGGATGTTCTCGACCCCCAAGATGGCGTCGAGGTCGTTGGCATCTGACCGCCCGAGGATCTCCTCGGTGCTGGACATCTCGGTGGGGGAAATACGGGTGGTGGACATGGACTGACGCTCCTCTCAGGCTCCGGCGACCGGCGCGGCGAGATCCTTGCCGAGCGCGAAGTCGTCGTACTCCTCGCCGGTGTCGGTCCAGTCCTCGAACTGGATCACCCCGATCTCGCCGAAGCGCTCGCGCAACCAGCCGCCGCCGGCGTCGAGCAAGCCGAGCTTCTTGCAGTTCGGGACGATCTTCGAGAACAGCATCTGGTTGAACATCGCCGCCTCCGGCGTGGTCTTGGTCAGCTCGATGGCTTCCTTGGCCGGCACGCCCACGCGCTCCCAGACCTCTTGCTGGAGGAGGCGATCGCGCATGCGGACCGCCGCTTCGAACGCGAACTCCTGTCGCTCGCGGAGCTCGACGTCGGAGAGCTCCGCGTAGTACTCCTTCAGTGAGAGGACGCCGAATGCGACGTGGCGGGCCTCGTCGGACATCACGTAGCGCAGCAACTGCTTGAGCAACGGCTCTTCGGTCATCATGTGGATGAAGCCGAAGGCCGCGAGCGCGAGCCCCTCCACCATGATCTGCATGCCGAGGTAGGTCATGTCCCACCGGCTGTCGGCGATGATGTCGTCGAGCAGCAGGCCGAGATGCGTGTTGAGCGGGTAGTGCCCGGTGAGCTTCTCGTCGAGGTACTTGGCGAACACCTCGACGTGGCGGGCCTCGTCCATGACCTGGGTGGCCGCGTAGTACTTGGCGTCTATCCACGGCACGGTCTCGACGATCTTCGCCGTGCAGATGAGCGCACCCTGCTCGCCGTGCATGAACTGCGACAGCGTCCAGTTCTGCATCTCGATGTTGAGCTTGGTCCAGTCGCCTTCGTCCCACTTCTCGAAGCACGTGCCGGTCAGGTCGAGCGCGTTGTTGATCGGCGCGTTGGTGACCGAGTTGCGGGCAAGCTCTTCGGGGTCGACCACCGTGTCCCACGGCAGGTCGGTCTCGCCGTTCCACTGAGACTTCTTCGCCTTCTCATACAGCTTGTTGAGCGCGGGACGAGCACCCTTCTCGTAGTCCCACGTGAAGATGGCGTCTGCGTTGTCCTTCACCGCATGCACGATGCCGTCGACATACGGGTTCGAGACGGCGAGGATGGCGTCGAGGTCGTTGGCGTCGGCACGGTCGAGCATCGCTTCGGTGCTGGACATCTCGGGCACGTCGATGGACATGGGTCTGAACTCCTAGTTGTTGCTCGCCGGAGCGAGGTTGTTGCTCGCCGGAGCGAGGTTGTCGCTCGCCGAAGCGAGGTTGTCGCTCGCCGAAGCGAGGTTGTCGCTCGCCGAAGCGAGGGTGTCGGAACAGGGCTCGAGGCCCGGGAGCACGAACGTGGCGACGAAGCGATGGGCCTCATCGGGGTCGGCGAGATCGGGGCCGTCCAGCGGGTCGAACCCGTAGGCCATGCCGACGCGCGCCAGCCACTCGGCGATGTCGGCCGCGGCGGTGCGATCCAAGAACCGCTCGAGATGGGGAGCGAGCACACCGCGCACGACACCGAGCACCGGGTCCATCCCGTCGAACGAGACGTACGGGAGGATGACGCCGGGCTCGTGCTCGCACAGGTAGGCGAGGACCTTGTGGGTGCGGATGGTCGACACGCCCGCGGCGAGGACGGTGCCGAGGAGCTCGTCGAGCGTGACGGCCTCGGCCGCGAGGCTGGCGAGCTCGCCGAGCGCGAGCAGCAGCTCACGCTCGCCCGCCGCGAGGAACAGCGCATCCTTGCCGCCGGGAAACGTGCGGTAGACGGTGGCTCGGCTGCAGCCGGCTTCACGGGCGATGTCGTCGATGGTGGTCTTGACCGTGCCCCACCGGCCGAGACAGCGCAGTGTCGCGGTCAGGATGCGGTCTTGGAGAGACCCCTCGGTGAGATCGATGGTCGTCCCCGCCAGTTCACGATCGCGCCACAGGCCGAGGCGCGGACGCCGACCGCCCGCAGGCGCCGGTGCCAGGGTCTCGTGGCGTTCCCCCATCCCTGAGACAATAAGCACAGTTTTGTCTCATCGCCAGGGTGTGTCGCTGTGACATCGGTAACAGACGTTATCGCAGCTCAAGACGGCCCGGGCCGGCACGATTCGGGTTAGACGACGATGCCGGGAAGGAACTGGGTGGCGACCAGGCGCTTGGCTTCGTCGGGGTTGGTGAGGTCCCAGTGGCCCTGGCTGCCCAGGTAGGAGAAGAACAGCCGGGCGAGGTAGTCGGCCGCGGTGTCGACGTCGATGCCGGTGCGCAAGCGCTCGTGCCGGAGCAGGTCGGCCAGATAGGCGCACACGACTGCATGCACGAGAGGTGTCGTCTCCGAGAGCTCTTCGAGGAACTCCTCTGGCTCGGTTGACAGCACCTGCTGAAGCAGCCGGTGCTCGACGATGGCCTGGTGGCCGAAGACCAAACCCCGTTCGAGCTTGGCCGCGATGTCGGGAAGGTCCGCGACCTCTTCGCCGAGGCGGGCGAAGAAGTGGCCGACCTCCCAGGTGATGGTCTCGGAGATCACCTGGTCGCGGCCACCCGGGAAGTAGCGGTACACCGTCGCCCTCGACAAGCCCGCTTCGTTGGCGATGTCTTCGAGGCTGGTCTTCGCCAACCCCCACCGATCGATGCACGCGAGCGCGGCATCGAGGAGTCGCGCTCGCGCTCCGGTCGGCTCGGACATCCCCCCAGGGTACGCGGGCGGTTCAGACGGCGGCGCTGGCGGTCTTCGCGCGATCGGCCTCGTCCTCGCGTCGCGGTTCGTCGCCTTCGGCTGCTTGCCGCGCCTTGGCTTCGCGCGACTTGGCCGCCCGGCGGATCGCCATTGGATAGATGACGAGGGTGAGCCCGGCGTAGATGAACCACTGGCCGGCATAGTTGAGATGCGACCCGTCGTCGAGCGCGGGGGGCTCGACCTTGACCGGGAGCACACCCGCCTGCGCCGGCTGCTGTGCCCGCATCTGCACCCACACCGGCGCCAGCCCGTACGGGACCTGCTGTTGCAGCCGGTCGATGTCGACGCGCGACAACCTCGCTTGCTTGCCGTCAGGATCGGCCACTTCGAGGCCTCGTCGTTGCTCAGGCCGTTGCGCGACTCCCGTCACGGTCACCTCGCCAGTCGGGGGCGCGTACTGGTCGGGCGACCCGCCGTCGGCAACGGTGACCGGGATCCATCCCCGGTTGACCGCGACGGCGGTTCCATCACTCGTCACGACGGGCGTGATGACCCAAAAGCCCGGTGCCGTGTTGTTGGAGCGGTTGCGGATCAGCACCTGGTCGTCAGTCCGGTAGGTGCCCGTGACCGTGACCTGCCGCCACAGCGTCTCGTCGATCTGCGATTGGCTCGCGCCCGGCCGCGCGAGGCTCGCCAGCGGGACCGGGGTGCTCGTCTGCCGGGCATCGATGACCGCATTGGCCGCGCGCCGACCTTGGAGGCGGTCAAGCTGCCACTCGCCGAGCCGGACCATGGTGAAGACCGCGAAGGCCACGAGGACGGTGAGGACGATCCACCGGAACGAGAGCAGGAAGCGGTACCGGGCCATCGGCAGTCAGGGTACGGGCGTCTACCACAGGAGACCCAAACGACGGGTTGCGAGCATGACCGAGTCACGCGGTTCACAGGTGGTGGATTATCGTCGAGAAGCCGCTCGCCCCGAGGGGCGCTTCGAGACGAGGCGACGCGGCCGTTGAACCGTGGCTGAACCGCAAGAAGACAACTCCGAGCGGGACGACGTCGCCGCTAGCCGCGAGCCGGGCGACGACGGCGGTCATCGGCTCGTTCCCGAGCTGAAGAAACCGCCCCCCAACCCTCGCAGGGCATTGCCCGTCCTGGTCGTCCCCATCGTCGGGATGATCGTGATGACCAACCTCGGCAATGCGTTCTTTCCGACGCTGGTTGAAGAGAACCCGGCACTTCTCTTGGCGCTCAACTCGCAGAACCGCTACCTCGCGCTCACGACCACGAAGCTCGACGCCCTCCCCTACTTCGGCATCGGAATGTTCCGGTTGCTGCTCCCGGACCCGTTCTTCTACCTGCTCGGGTTCTGGTACGGCGAGACCGTCATCCGGTGGATCGAGACCAAGAGCCAGACCTACGGGCTCGCCATCCGGCAGATGGAGAAGCTGTTCGACAAGGCCTCGTGGCTCGTTGTCACGGTGTTCCCCAACAACTACGTCTGCCTCATCGCGGGCACGGCGCGGATGTCGCCGATCATCTTCGCCATCCTCGACGTGATCGGGACGGCCGGGCGGCTGGTGCTGTTCCGCATCTTCGGTGAAGCGTTCCAGGAGCAGATCCAGTCCATCCTCGACTTCATCGGGAAGTACCGCTGGCAGCTCACCATCGTCAGCTTCAGCCTCGTCGCGCTCACGCTCCTACGCGACTGGCGCGCCGGCCGGGGCCAGATCGAGGCGATCCGCGATCTGGAGGAGGAGATCGAGTCGGACTACGACGCCGGCGGAGCCTGATCACGGCCCGTCGACCGCAAGCGCCTAGCTGCCTCGGGGGCTGCGCCCCCACGCACTCTCCGCTGACGCTCCGAGCGCTCCCCATCGCCGACGCTTGCCACCGCCAAGCAAAACCTCGACCCGTCGACCGCAAGCGCCTACGGTCCCGCCCATGGCACCGAAGACGGCGGTCGTGACGGGCGCGAGCTCGGGCATCGGGGCCGCGTGCGCTCGGCAGTTGGTCGAGGCGGGATTCTCGGTGGTGGTCGGCGCGCGCCGCCTCCCGCGGCTGCACGAGGTGGCAGACCCCATCGGGGCGACTGCCCGCTCGCTCGATGTCACCGATCAGGCCTCGGTCGACTCGTTCTGCGCGGAGATCGACGAGTGCCACGTCTTGGTGAACAACGCCGGTGGTGCCCTCGGACTCGAACCCATCGCCGAGACCGTCGACGAGAAGTGGGAGCAGATGTTCCACATGAACGTGATGGGCCCGATGCGGATGACCCGCGCGCTGCTCCCGAAGCTCATCGCGAGCGGCGACGGGCAGGTCATCACGATCGGCTCGATCGCCGGCCACGAGTCCTATCCCGGTGGGGGCGGCTACAACGCGGCCAAGCACGGCATACGTGCGGTCATGCATGCCCTGCGCCAGGAGCTGCTGGGACAACCGGTGCGCGTGACCCAGATCGACCCCGGGATGGTGGAGACCGAGTTCTCCATCGTGCGGTTCGGCGGCGACGCCGACCGAGCCTCCACCGTCTATCGCGGTGTCGAGGCGCTGACCGCGGACGACGTTGCGGCGTGTGTCGTGTTCGCCGCCACACGCCCGAGCCACGTCAACATCGACGCGCTCATCGTCAAGCCGCGCGACCAAGCCAGCGCGACCAACCTCTATCGCCGCCCGTCTTGACGGGTGCCCCACCCCAGCGCTCGCTCGGCACGCTCACGCCCGCCTACCCCTCGCGTGTGCTCCGGAATCGAATCGAATCGTTCTTCACCACCTCGCTTTGTTCTTCTTGGTGAACGCGATTCCAACGACAGGGCCGATGAACCACAACGCGATGCCCAATCCTGTGCTCACGAACATCACCGGGATGGACAGGAGGAACCACAGCACGGGGAGGAGCGAGCCGACGGACGCGTACCGGTAACCCTCTTTGCTCAACGGCCTCACATAGAGGTCTCGATCGTGGGCGAGCTTGAGCAGCACCCATTCGAAGAAGCTGACGGTCGCCATGGTGAAAGCGAACGTGGAGTAGGCCACCGGGTTCCCTTCGTAGGCCGCCATCAAGCTCGCCGGGAAAGGCAAGAACGCGACGAAGGCGAGGTAGGGAAGCAAGGTCCACACCATGGAGCTGTCTATCGCCCGAAGGCCGGCCACGAACTTGTGGTTGGCCACCCAATACGAGCCCATGACCCAGAAGGCGATGAAGAAGATGACGATCTCACCGCTCATGTCGTTCAGCGCTTCGAGGAGGGCGCGGCCGTCTCCTTGCGGGCTGACGTTGACGGGTGGGCGAAGCTCGACGGCGATGAGCGTCAGCGCGATCGCGTAGACAGCATCGGAGAAGTTGGCTGCCCGGTTGAACTCGAGTCCGCTGTCGGCTCGCCGGTAGACGAGGCGCTTGCCGAAGCTGAGCGGCCCGCCGATCGGCGTTTGATCGTCGACGTGGTCAGGAGCTGGTGGTGAGGCATCGTGGGCGCCGTCGCCACCAGGCTCGCCGTCCGTGCCGTTCACAGGTCGAGCAGCGCCTCGAGCCCGATCGTCACCCCGGGGCGACCACCGACAGCTTTCACCGCGAGCAGCACACCCGGCATGAACGACGAGCGGTCATAGGAGTCGTGCCGGATCGTCAACGTCTGGCCCGTCGTGCCGAGCAGGACCTCTTGATGCGCGACGAGTCCGCGGAGCCGGACGGAGTGGACGGTGATGCCGGCCGGGCCTTTGGCACCGCGGGCACCTGCGACCACCTCGGTCTTGGTCGGATCGGGCGCCCAGTCGTCAGAAGCGGCCGCCATGCGCTCGACCGTGTGCAGGGCTGTGCCCGACGGCGCGTCGATCTTCTGATCGTGATGGAGCTCGATGACCTCAGCTGCTTCGAAGTAGGGCGCGGCAAGCTCGGCGAACCGCATCATCAGCACCGCGCCGATGGCGAAGTTCGGGGCGATGACGCAATTGCTGTTGGTGAACGCTTCGCGGAACGCGGCGAGATCGTCCTCGCTGAAACCGGTGGTGCCCACCACGGCGTGGATCGCATGGTCGGCCAGCCACAACAGGTTGCCGCGTGCAGCGCCCAACTGCGTGAAGTCGACGACCACGTCGACCCCGAGCCCTTCGAGGGCCTCGGCCTCGGAGATCAGCTGTATCGGTAGGTCGACCCCGGTGACCTGGCGCAGGTCGAGACCGGCATGGAACGGATCGACCGCCGCCACCAGATCCAGATCGGGGTCGTCAGCCACCGCTTGGCAGACCGTGCTTCCCATACGTCCGCCAGCTCCAAAGACTGCGACCTTGAGGGGCATGGGCCTAGATGGTAGTAGCGAACCTGGTGCCGCGGAGGGGCCAAGCGGTAGAGTCGACGCCAACGGTGAGGAGATGACGTCGGGAAGCGATCAGTCCGGTCCTTTGGACGACCGGTTGGGCACGAGCCTGTTCGGGGGCGAAGCGCGGACCGCCGACTACACGGCATGGGCCGCTCGCCTGAAGGCCAAGCGAGACAAGAGCCGGAAGGTCGTCGCGGACTGCGCCCCTCCCGCCGAGCCGACCGCGGCGGAACCGAGCTACTGGTCGACGGACGCGTTGTACGCCGAGAGCGCTCGGGTCCGCGACCACGAGCAGGCTGAGCCACATACCCGCTGGGATGCCGAGGCGCGCAAGAGCGAGCTCGCCGACGCGTTGGGCATGCACGGTGAGATCAACCTCACGACCGCCAGCGAAGCGTTCCGCCGTCTTGCCAAGCTTCACCACCCGGACCGCTACACCACCGCCGACGAATCCATCAGAGATCACCACGCCGCCGAGATGATGAAGGTCAACGGCGCGTACGCGGCCCTGAAGAAGTTGCTCGCCGAGGCGTAGCCAACACGCCGATCACGGCCGTGTTCTCAACGAAACCGATCGAACAGCGCGTCGTCCTCGCTGAACGGACCGACGACCGACAGCGAACGGGGCGCGTCGAACATCCGCTTCAGCACCTGGTGCGTGTCTTCGAGCGTCACGGCGCGGAGGCGTTCGAGATGCTCGGCGATGGAGATGACCTCACCGCGTACGATCTCACCGGTGCCGAGCCGCGCCATGCGCGACCCGCTGTCTTCGAGGCCGAGCACGAGCGAGCCTTCGAGGTAGCCGAGCGCGACACGGTGCTCTTCCTCGGTGATGCCGTCGGTGACCGCGCCTTCGATGACGTCGTCGACAACGTCGAGCAACTCGCCGGCGCGGTCGGGCACCGTGCCGCCGTAGAGGACGATCGAGCCCGAGTCCGCGTACGACGAGGGCGACGTGAAGATCGTGTACGCGAGGCCGCGCTCCTCGCGCACCTCGTGGAACAGCCGGCTGGACAGGCCTCCGCCAATGGCGTGGTTGGCGATGAGCAGCGCGTACCGGCTGGGGTCGTCGTAGTGGATGCCCCGCCAGCCGAGGGCGAGGTGCACCTGCTCGGTCGCGCGAGTGGTGACGATCAGCGGGGTGATGTCGTCGAGCGGCGCGGTACGCACGGGCTTCGTGCCGGCCTCGGCGCCAGGGAAGCAGCCCGCTACCGCGTCGAGCACGGCGTCGTGCTCGAGATCTCCCGCGGCTGCGATCACCAGGTTGGCGGGTCGGTACCACGCCTCGAAGAACTCGGCGATCTGCGCGCACGTCATCGCCGCGATCGTCTCGCGGGAACCGAGCGTCTCGCGGCCGAGGGGATGATCGGGGAACAACGACTCGTAGAGCGCGCTGTGGACCAGATCGTCGGGTGTGTCCTCGTTCATGAAGAGCTCTTCGAGGATGACGTCGCGCTCCGCTTCGACCTCTTTCGGGCGGAACGCGGGCGAGGTGATCACGTCGCTCAACAGCTCGAGCCCGAACTGCATCTGCGCAGCCGGCAAGCGCGTGTAGTACGCGGTGTGCTCGCGGGTGGTGAAGGCGTTGATCTCACCGCCGACCGCATCGACCGCCATCGAGATGTCGCGGGCCGTGCGCGTCGGCGTTCCCTTGAACAGCAAGTGCTCGAGGAAGTGCGACGCGCCGGCTCGCTCGATCGGCTCGTCACGCGAACCCACCCCGACCCAGAAGCCGGTGCTGACCGAGAGGGCACCGGGCATGGACTCGGTGACCACCCGTATGCCGTTGGGAAGAACCGACTTCTGGATCCCCCGCTCGGCTTGGCTCACGTCAGTCGCGGCGGCCGCGACCGCCACCCCCGCTTCGACCCCGGCCTCCTCCGCTTCGACCTCGGCCTCCTCCGCTTCGACCGCCACCGCGGCCGCCCCGGTCGCGGTCGCCACTGCGGCCCCCGTCGCCCCGATCGGGGTCGGCGGCCGGGCCGAGATCGCCGAACTCCTCCCGGAGCTCGTCGTCGAAGGAGTCCTCGAACGAGACGTAATCGCGCTCGTCGCTGCCCCGGTCGTCCCGGCCGCCGCGATCGTCCCGGCCGCCCCGGTCGTCCCGGCTGCCACGATCGCTCCGGCCACCGCCGCCGCCCCCGCCGGCCCCGTCCTTGAAGCCGATGGGCTCGACCGGCGTCAACGAAACCTTGCCGTTCTGGTCGATGTCGTCGACACGCACCTCGATCTCGTCGCCGAGGTCGACGCAATCCTCCACCTTGTCGACGCGGCGGCCCGCGCCCAGCTTGGAGATGTGGAGCAGACCATCGCGGCCCGGGAGGATGTTGACGAACGCACCGAACTTGGTGACGTTGACGACCTTGCCGGTGTAGATCTCGCCGACCTCGGCAGACGGTGGGTTGAGGATGAGCTGGATCTGGCGCTCGGCTTCGGCCACGGCGCCGCGATCTGACGATCCGATGGACACCACGCCGACCGTGCCGTCGTCGTCGACGGCGATGTCCGCGCCGGTCTCTTGCTGGATGGCGTTGATGACTTTGCCCTTGGGCCCGATGACCTCACCGATCTTGTCGATCGGGATCTCGAAGCTGACGATCTTCGGGGCGGTCGTGTTGACGTCGTCGCGAGGCGCGGGGATGGCGCCGTGCATGACCTCGAGGATCTTGAGCCGGGCATCCTTGGCTTGTTCGAGCGCCTCACCCAGGACGTCGGCGGGGATGCCGTCGATCTTGGTGTCGAGCTGGAGCGCGGTGACGAACTCGGCCGTGCCGGCCACCTTGAAGTCCATGTCGCCGAAGGCGTCTTCGGCTCCCAAGATGTCGGTGAGCGGCGTGTACTTGCCTTCGGCATAGACGAGGCCCATGGCGATGCCCGCGACCGGCGCCTTCAGGGGCACGCCCGCGTCGGACATCGACAAGCTCGATGCGCACACCGACCCCATCGAGGTCGAGCCGTTGGACGACATGACATCGGAGACGGTGCGGATCGTGTACGGGAACTCGTCGACCGGCGGCAGCACCGGCACCAGGGCTCGCTCGGCAAGCGCGCCGTGGCCGATCTCGCGGCGCTTCGGGCCACGCATGAAACCGGTCTCGCCTGTCGAGTAGGGCGGGAAGTTGTAGTGGTGCATGTAGCGCTTGCGGTCGCGGATGTCGAGGGTGTCGAGCATCTGCTCCATCCGCGGCATGGCAAGCGTGGCCACGTTGAGGACCTGGGTCTCGCCCCGCTGGAACAGGCCCGAGCCGTGCACCGACGGGAGCAGGTCGACCTCGGCGGACAGGGGCCGGAGGTCGGCCACGCCGCGACCATCGATGCGGAGCCGCTCGTTGGCGATCCGCGTCCGCACGATGCTCTTCGACACGGAGCGGAACGCGGCCTTGATCATCTTGTCGGCGTTCTCGCCCACGGCTTCGTCGGTCTCGAACTTGGACCGGAGCGTCTCGATGACGCCGTCGCGGAGGCTGGCTTCGGTCGCGCCCCGCTCGTGCTTGTCAGCGATCGTGTACACCTCGGCGATCTGGTCGCGGTAGGCCTCGACCGCGGCGAGGATCTCGGGGGTGTAGTCGACCACGACCTCGAACTCCATCGGCTGGACTTCGCCGACCTTCTCGGCCAGCTCGAGCTGGAGGTCGATGGCTTCCGCGATCCACTGCTTGGACGCTTCGAGGCCTTGGGAGATCACCGCCTCGGTGACCTTCGGGGCGCCGTTCTCGTAGGCCTTCCACGAGGCCTCGGTGCCACCGGCTTCGACCATGACGATGGCGACATCGCCGTCGTCGAGCTTGCGACCGGCGACGACCATCTCGAAGGTGGCGGCTTCGCCTTCGGCATAGGTGGGATGCGGGATCCAGCTGCCGTCGACGTCGTACGCGACGCGCACGGCGCCGATCGGCCCGTCGAAGGGCACGCCACTGATGCTGAGCGCAGCCGAGGCGCCGTTGATCACGAGGATGTCGTGCGGGTTCTCCATGTCGGCGCCGAGCACCGTCGCCACGATGTGGACATCGTTGCGGAAGCCTTCGGGGAACAGCGGCCGCAGCGGGCGATCGGTGAGGCGGCAGGTGAGGATGCCTTGGTCACTTGTCTTTCCCTCACGCCGGAAGAACGAGCCCGGGATCTTGCCCGCGGCGTACATGCGCTCTTCGAGATCGACGGTGAGGGGGAAGAAGTCGACTCCCTCCCGAAGCGACTTCGAGGCCGTCGCGGTCACGAGCACGACGGTGCCGCCGATGCGAACGGTGACGGCCCCGTCGGCCTGTGCGGCCAGCTTGCCGGTATCGAAGGAAAGGGTCTTGTCGGTACCCGACACGATCTCGGATACGGAATGAACAGTCGCCCCGGTGGGCGAGGTGGCGGCGTTCGCCATGGTTGTCTCCTAGTCTTTTCCCCGGCAGTTGTCGCCGGTGAGCGAGGAGCACTGCGCCAGTTCCCAGTAGTCGGGCTCGGAACCGAATTGCTCCGAACTCCACCACTGGCAGCTGACATCTGTCCCCCGCTGGTGGTTGTGCCGCCGACGATTCGGCGGCTGCGGCTACGCCGATGGCAACCAGCTGATCCAGCTGCTCCGCCTGGCGGCTCCGCAAGGTTGTGTGTTGTCGATCAAGCTAGCGGCGCAAGCCGAGCTCGGCGATGATCCGCCGGTAGCGCTCGACATCGTTCTTCTTGACGTAGTCGAGAAGGCGGCGCCGGCGGCCCACCAGCATGAGAAGGCCCCGCTGGGAGTGGAAGTCCTTCTTGTGCACCTGCATGTGCGCCGTCAGGTGCTTGATGCGATCGGTCAGCAGCGCGATCTGGACCTCGGGCGAGCCGGTGTCGGTGTCGTGCAGCTTGTGCTTCGCGATCGTGTCGCCCTTGGCTGGCAGGTTGGTGGGTTCGCGGTTGGACATGCGGAAGTGTTCCTCCGTTGGGTTCGGTACCCGGCCCCCCGAACCGCTTCGCGAGCTGGGGCGCCATGTGCGCGTTCCCGACCCCGAAACGGGTCGGAAACGGACGGTTCAGCCTACAAGCCGAAGGCGGCCGACCGTCAATCGGGCCCTGCGAACCGGGCGCTACGTGGTGGCCCACGCGTAGCGGGGCTGGCGATGGGCTTCGTTGAGGCGGGTGAAGGTGAGCTCGGGCGTGAGCTGGAGGATCGGGGCGTCGTCGTCGTACATGATCTCCTCCAGCTCGTCGACCGACTCGGCGCCCGCCGCGGTGATGGTCTGGCGGATGGCGGCACCCAACCGGCCCTCCAGCAGCTCGGCGACGATGGCGGGCAGCGTCTCGGGGTCCTTCAACAACCAGGAATGAGAAGCCCGCCTCACCACGATCAGCTCGCCGTTGCTGCGCCGCGCGGCCGAGCGGGCCGTGCAGATCGGCACGATGAGGTCATGCTCGCCGTGGATGACGAAGGTCGGGACCTCCCGATCGGCCAGCGCCTCGAGGATGTGCTTGGAGCCTCGCGAACGCAGGATCGACACCGCGGGGCCGACCATGCGCCACGGCTGCAACGCATGCCCCACGAGGGTCGGGGTGAACAGCCGGCCGAGCTTGGCGGCCTGGCTGGGATCGCGGAACACCGGGGCGGTCGACGCGGTGTCGAGGGCGAGCATGACGCCCAGGCCGGCCAGCATCGGCGGGGCCACCCGGAACAGGTTGACCATGAGGTCCCACTGGTCGCCGACGATGGCATCGACCAGCAGCACGGCGATCGTCCGGTTGGGCTGGTTGGCGGCGAGCTGGGCCACGACCCGGCCCCCCATCGAATGGCCGGCGAAGATCGCCTTGCGGATGCCCAGCTCGGCGACGGCCTGCCCCATGAGCTGGCTGTACGAGCCGAGATACCCGCCGCCGAACGGCAGGCCTTGTGTGCCGCCGTGGCCGGCCATGTCGATGGCGACCACCTTGAAGCCCTTGCTGACCAGCCGGTGCAGGGTCTGGGCATAGAGGAAGCCCTCGGCGGTGAACCCGTGCACGACCACGATCGGCACGCCCTTCCCGCTGACGGCCAAGCCGATGCGATGCCCGTTGGAGAGGGTGAAGGAGTGCCGGGCGAGGCGGGGCGCGGCAACCGGGGTCGGGCCCGCCGGCTGTGTCGCCGGCCCGGTGATGGGTTGGGACACGCCCGCCATGTTCGTCGGCTCGTTCGGTTCGATGGTGGATGTACGCACGGGGTAGGTGGCCGCCCCAGTGTCCCGCCGGGCGAGGATGGACCATCTGCGGAGCCGCCGTGCAGGGCAGCCGAGTGATGCTGGCCTCCCCGTCGGCGGAGCCGGCCGCCGGCTCCGGCGGCTTGCGATGACTTGGGGGCCACAGTAGCAACCGGGCGGTGCGGGTCCCTCGGAGGCGGGCGATCAGACGATCTGGATCGCCACGACCTGGCCGGTGCCGACAGCCGGCCGGGTCGCGACACGCGGCCGGTCGCGGCTGGGCATCATCACCTCGATGTCGACCGGTCCGGTCACGGCACCCAGACCGAAGTTCAGGGTCCGGTCGCTGTTCCCCAGGTAGCCGCTCGGCCCGACCAACTGCACCTGGGTCCGCCCGCTCGCATCGCGGACCAGCACCACGGCGCCGAGCCCGTCGGCGTTGAGGCCGGGGGCGGCGCCGGTGACCCGCACGCCGACCCAGTTCGCGGCCGGCGTGGCGGACCGGGAGGTGTCGTTCCGGTAGAACGTCGGGAACCCGCCGTTGTTGACCACCAGCACGTCGAGGTCGCCGTCGCCGTCCGCGTCGAAGGTCACGAGCCCCTTCCCCTCGGCCGTCGTCTTGATGCCGGAGGCCTGCGCCACTTCCTCGAACCGGCCGTCGCCGAGGTTGCGCCACAGCCGCTTGGGGGTCGCGGCGAACTCGGCCCGGCCGACGATGTCGTGGTCCATCCCCGTGAACTGCCCGTTGGTCATGACGAGATCAGCCCTCCCATCCCGGTCGAAGTCGCCGGCGGCGGTGCCCCATCCCCACCCGCCGTCACCCAGCCCCCAAGCGTCGGTGACGTCTGCGAACGTGCGGTTGCCGAGGTTGCGGTAGGCGCGGTTGCCCGTGTACGAGAGCGCCCGCGGCTCAGATGCCTGGGAGATCGCGGTCACGAAGAGATCGATCCAGCCGTCGCCATCCAGGTCGGCCACGGCGAGGCCCATGCCGTTGCCTTCCTTGCCGAACCCGGCGGCCGCGGTGCCCTCGGTGAACGTGCCGTCGCCGCGGTTCCAGAACAGCTGTGAGGTCCCGAAGTCGCTCACGACGACCAGGTCCTGCCAGCCGTCACGATCGAGATCGGCGAACGCCGCCGAGAACGACGCCGTGCGGAACGCCTCGTCCCGCTGCGCGGTGCCCAGATACGGCGCGTAGGCCGGGTTCAGCGGGACCGTGGCGGGCACGCCGAGCACCGTTCCGGCTCGCTCGGTCGTGTCCTCGAAGGTCGCCGGCGCCTGCTCCCCGAGGTTGTGCAACAAGCGCGCGTGCGCGCTCGGCGCCGTCGACCATTCGCCCGGGTTCGACCACTCGGTGAGGAACAAGTCGACGTAGCCGTCGTTGTCGTAGTCGCCCGCAGCGACGCTGAAGCCCCGGTGCGGGCGACCGTCTGCCATCGCGACGCCGCGACGCTCGCCCTCTTCGCGGAACGTGCCATCTCCGTTGTTCATGAAGAGGAAGTACCGACTGCTGCTCATCGTCGTGACGACGAGGTCGGGATAGCCGTCGTTGTCGAGGTCGGCCCAGACCGCGCCGTTGCCGTTGCCCTCGACGCCATCCAACCCAGCCGCGGCCGTGACGTCACGAAAGGTCCCGTCGCCGTTGTTGCGAAAAAGCCGGCCGGGTGGTCCCTGACGGAGCTGGGTGAGGTACAGGTCGGGGCTCCCGTCCCTGTCGAAGTCGCCGACGGCCGCACCCCCGGTCATCCGCTCGTCGAGGCACCCGAGATACGCCCGCGCCGCATCGTCGACCTTCGGGCCGGCCATGTCCGACGGCCGGTTGAAGAAGCAGCCCGGCGGCCTGCGGAGCTCGTGCTGCTGTGCGCACAAGCCCGCGGCCCTGGTCACGTCGGTGAACCGGAACGGTCCGGTGGGCGCCGGCGCCGGCGGCCCGGGCTGGTCGTAGCACGAGGAATCGGTCGCGCTCAACGCCGGGCGCACGGCGGCGAACGGAGCGGCAGGAGGCTCGGGTTCACCAGCAGGCCGGCGCGCGGCGGTGCCGACCGCAACGACCGCGGGGACACCGAGCACGAGTGCAGCCACCAGCGCCAGTGCTCGCCAGAGCGGTGGTGTGCCGCCGTCGCCGACGGGATGCGACCACGTGGCCTGTGAGGTCACGTCGACTCTTACGACGAAGGGGCGAGCGCCGCCCGCGCGGCATCGCAGTCGGCGGCTATCTGGCGGATCAGCGCGTCCACCGACTCGAACTTCAACTCGTCGCGCAGCCGTGCCGCGAACTGGACCCGGGCCGACTCGCCATACAGATCGAAGTCACCGTCGAGCAAGTGGGCCTCGAGAAGAGAGAACGGTTGGTCGTCGTAGTAGGTCGGCCGTCGCCCCAGGGAGATCGCAGCCGGGTGTCGAGAGCCGTCGGGGCGCACGTACCAGCCGGCGTAGATGCCGTCCGCGGGGAGGCAGATGTCGTCGTCGACGTTCACGTTCGCCGTCGGGAAGCCGAGCTCGTGACCGCGAGCGTCGCCATGCACCACCAGACCGCGGACCTCGTGCAACCGCCCGAGCATCTCGTTCGCGTCGGTGAGGGCGCCCCGGGCCAGCGAGGAGCGAACCCGCGTCGAAGAGACCTGGCGCTCGCCGACAGCGGCAGCACCGTCGAGCCCCACCAGGTCGACACCGAGCACCTCGAAGCCCGCGTCCGCTCCCATCGACTGCAGCAGCGCCACGTTGCCCTTGCGTTGATGTCCGAAGTGGAAGTCGGCGCCGACGACGATCACACGGGCGTTGAGGCAGTCGAGCAGCACCTCGGTCACGAACTCTTCCGCCAGCTCTTTGGAGCGCGCTTCGTCGAAGTGCACGACGAGCGTGTAGTCGACGCCGGTCGCGGCCAACAGCTCGAGCTTCTGCTCGAGATCGGTCAGCAGCGTCGGGGCCGACTCCGGCCGTACCACCGATGCAGGATGGCGATCGAAGGTGACGACCGCGGTCTTCAGACGGCGCTCGCGCGCGAGCGACTTCACCTGCTCGATGACCGCGCGGTGCCCGAGGTGGACGCCGTCGTAGGCGCCGATCGTGACCACCGTGCCGCTCGGCGGTCGCGGGCAGCTCGCGGAGTCCGCCGGATCATCGGCAGACCAAGAGCTGGAGAGGCGGAGGACCTGCATCGGGGTGAGGCTACCGGCGGCCCGTGCTCGTGGGCGAGATCGATCGACCGTCAGGCGCGGCGCGCGCTCGGATCGGCGAGCACCACCGCGGGCTTGACCGTGCCGGCCTTGTGCCGTTCGTAGACGGCGAGGAGATCGCCGGCACCATCGAGGACGGCCCAAGGGCCGCCGCTGGTGGCACCGAGCACCTCGGCTGGCACCACCTTGCCAAAGCGAACGTCGATCGCGGTCGCTTCGTCCACGATGAGGTTCGGGTAGTCGCGCATCGCCTCTGGCGGCGCGAGCACGTCGATCGCGTCGAGCGGGCGGGCGTCGGCGAGGGTGAACGAGCCGATGGCGGTCCGCCGCAGGGCGCGCAGGTGGGCACCCCCGCCGAGCGCGGCTCCGAGGTCGGCCGCCAGTGACCGCACGTAGGTGCCCGACGAGCACTCGACCCGCGCGCGATAGACCGATGCGTCGTCGGTCGCCGGCTCGACGTCGAAGCGGTAGACCGTCACGGGCCGGGGCGCCCGGTCGACCTCCTTGCCCTCGCGCGCCAGCTCGTGCAGCCGCCTGCCACCGATCTTGACCGCCGACACCATCGGCGGCACCTGGAGGATGTCGCCGGTCAACACCGTGGCGGCCCCGCGCACGTCGTCGGGCGTCACGCCGGTCATGTCGTAGGTGCCTGTGACCTCGCCGGCCGCGTCGAGCGTCGACGTCGATGTGCCCAACACGATCTCCGCGGTGTAGGTCTTGCGCAGCGCAGTGAGGTAGCGCATCAGGCGAGTCACCCTGCCGACGCCGAGCACGAGCACGCCAGTCGCGTCGGGGTCGAGCGTGCCCGAGTGACCGATCTTCTTGTTGCCGAGGATGCCGCGCGCCTTCGCGACGACGTCGTGGGAGGTCCAGCCCGCGTCCTTGTCGATGACCGCCACGCCGTCACGGCGCTGCTCGACGGCGCCGCGCTCAGCGGGCGCCGTCATCGCTGCCGTCATCGCCGTCTTCGGGCTCGATGTCGCGCAGG
The DNA here is from genome assembly GCA_016185305.1 of Actinomycetota bacterium. Taxonomy (GTDB): domain Bacteria; phylum Actinomycetota; class Acidimicrobiia; order Acidimicrobiales; family Acidimicrobilacustridaceae; genus JACPNV01. Next base: position 33,914 of record JACPNV010000034.1, read on the forward strand.
ATCGAGTCGACCCGCTCACCCGCCCGGACGGCGGGGTCAGGCGAGAACGCCAGCTTCGGTACGCGCTTGATGTGGGCTTGCCGCGCCACCGCCGCCTGCAGGCGAACACGCGCTTCGGCCAGCGCGCCCAGAGCCTCTTCGTCGCCGGACGCTCCGTCGAGCGTGTCGAACAGGACCATGGCATGGCGCAGGTCGGGCTCGACGACCACCGCCGTCACCGACACGAGGTCGAGGCGCTCGTCGTCGATCCGCACGAGCTCGTCGCCGACGATCTCGCGGATCAACTCGTTGACCGCCGCCGTGCGCGGGTATTGGCGGCTGGTCGCATGGCGGCTCGATCGTCGGGACATTCAGCCGACCTCCAGCCAGTCGCGCCGCACCTCGAGCACCTCGACCTCGGGGAACGACCAGACGAACCGCTCGAGGCCGTCCACCCGCTCGCCCGCCTGGGTGCGCGACGACGAGACCGCCGCGAACGCGAGCTCGGCCCGCTGGCGGAGATCCTGGTGGTCGGTCTCGGCCGCCGCCACCTGGTACCGGCGGCGAGCGCCCTCGGTGATGGTCTTCACGACGGCTCGTTTGTCCTTCAGGGAGCTGGACTGGGGCAGATGCAGGTCGACGGTCAGGGCCAACACGTGCACAGCCATGAGCGGCCGAGCTTACCGGGCGCCAACAGCGCTTCGATCCCGCCACACCCCCGACGGCCACGCCCCGGGAATACCCGACCGGATCGGTCGGGTTTAGACTGGGTGATGATGATACCCACGCCGATCGATCCCCGGGGCCCCCGCTTCAACCAGGCGGTGCTGACCGCCGGCCTGGCGCTGGGTTTCGCCTTTCAGTGGTGGTACGTCGCGCCGATCTTCGCTGCCGTGTTGCTCCTCGGTGCGGCGTTTGGTCCGCAGTACGGCCCGTTCCTCCGGCTGTACGCCTCGGCGATCAAGCCACGGCTCTCACCTCCCCGGGAGCTGGAAGATCCCCGCCCGCCTCGCTTCGCGGCGGCCGTCGGAGTTGTCTTCCTCGGCGGAGCGACGCTCGCGTTCCTCGCCGGCGCCACCATCTTGGGATGGGTGCTCGCCCTGATCGTTGCCGTGCTTGCCGCGCTCGCGGCCGCCACCGGCATCTGCGTCGGCTGCGAGATCTACCTGTGGTTCGCCCACCGGCGCGGCGTGCGGATGGTGGCGTGATGGCAGCCCGGCTGGCCATCCTCGCACTGCTCACCATCGGCGTCGCGGTCGCGGTCGCCGTCTACCGGTCGAGGGTGGCCGGCGACCGGCAACTCGGCGCGCACGACCCCGCGGGCGATGGCTGGCCGGCGGTGCCGTCCGAGCTCCTCCCGACCGGCGCGGCCGCACGCACCTGGTTGATCTTCACCACACCGATGTGCGCGAGCTGCCCGCGAGTGCAAGCCGAGCTCGAGGCCACCTTCCCCTCCGACGCCGTGGTGAAGGTGGACGCCACCGAACAGCCACACCTCGCGCACCGCTATGCCGTGCGGCGGGCTCCGACCACCGTCGTCGCCAATGCCGACGGGTCAGTCCTCGACCGCTTCGTCGGGGCTGACGCCGTCCGCATGTTCATCGCCGCCGGCGTCGACTGATCGGCCGTCGGCTGCATCCGCTGACCAAAGTGCCGCGTGATCAGCTGCGCGGGATCTCGCGCTCGTCGTAGGTCTCGATGATGTCGCCGGGCTTGAGGTCTTGGAAGTCGGTCAGGCCGATGCCGCACTCGAAGCCCGACTGCACCTCGCGGACATCGTCTTTGAACCGTCGCAGCGAGGCGACGGCCCCCTTCCAGATGACCGTGCCCTCGCGGAGGAAGCGCACCTTCGACCCGCGGGTGATCGTGCCGTTCAGGACGTAGCAACCCGCGATCGCACCCACACGCGGCACCCGGAAGACCTCCCGGACCTCGGCCTCGCCGGTGACCACTTCCTCGAACTCCGGCGCCAGGAGTCCGAGCATGGCGGCTTCGATGTCTTCGAGGAGCTTGTAGATGATCTCGTAGGTGCGGATCTCGACGTGCTCCTGCTCGGCCGTCTCGCGGGCCTTGCGATCGGGGCGAACGTTGAAGCCGATGATCGTCGCGTTCGACGCCGCCGCGAGCTGGATGTCGTTCTCGGTTATGCCGCCGACGCCACGGAGGACGAACGAGAGCTTGACGTCGTCGCGCTCGAGCTTGCGGAGCGACTCGGTGACCGCTTCCAGCGAGCCGTTCACATCGGCCTTGACGACGAGGTTGAGCGTCGCGGTCTCGCCCGCCTGGATCTGCTGGAAGATGTCTTCGAGCTTGGCACCACTGGCGACGACGGCATGGGCCTCGCGGCCGAGCGCGGACTGGCGCTTCCAGTGGTCGCGAGTGGAAGCGACCTTCGACGCGGTCTTCTCATCGGGCGCGACGACGAACCGGTCGCCGGCGCTCGCGACCTCGTTCAGGCCGAGCACCTCGACCGGCGTCGACGGGCCGGCCGCCTTCACCTGCTCGCCGGTGTCGTCGATGATCGCCCGCACCCGTCCCCATGCCGAGCCGGCCACGACCGGACTGCCGACCGCGAGCGTTCCTCGCTGGACGAGCACGGTGGCGACCGGTCCCCGACCGATGTCGAGGTGCGACTCGAGCACGACGCCCCGCGCCTTGCCCTCGGCGTCGGCGCGCAGGTCTTCGATCTCGGAGACGACGAGCAGGTTGTCGAGGAGATCGTCGACCCCCTCGCCGGTGACCGCGGAGAGCGGGACCATGACGGTGTCGCCACCCCAGTCTTCGGGCACGAGGCCCTGCTCGGAGAGCTGGGTCTTCACCCGGTCGGGATTGGCGTTCTCGCGATCGATCTTGTTGACCGCGACCACGATCGGCACCTCGGCCGCCTTGGCGTGGTTCAACGCTTCGACCGTCTGGGGCATCACGCCGTCGTCGGCCGCGACGACGAGCACGACGATGTCGGTCGCTTGCGCGCCGCGCGCCCGCATGGCGGTGAAGGCCTCGTGGCCGGGCGTGTCGATGAACGTGATCTGCTTGCCGTCGCGCTCGACCATGTACGCGCCGATGTGCTGGGTGATGCCACCCGCCTCGCCCGCGACGACGTTGGCGGAGCGGATGTAGTCGAGCAGCTTGGTCTTGCCATGATCGACATGGCCCATGATGGTGATGACCGGCGGGCGGGAAGACCAGGACTCGTAGGTCTCGTCGTCGACCTCTTCGTCGACCTGGAGCTGCTTCAGCAACTCGACCTCTTGCTCTTCACCAGGATCGACGAGGCGGATCTCGGCGGCCACCTCGGCGGCGAAGAGCTCGATCATGTCATCGCTCAACGACTGTGTCGCGGTGACCATCTCGCCTTGCTGCATGAGGAAGCGCACGACGTCGGCTGCGGTGCGGTTGAGCTTCGGCCCGAGCTCTTGTGCGGTCGAGGCGCGCTCGACCACGACCGTGCCCTCGGGGACGGGGGCGTCGGCCGAGGTGTAGGTCGGGACGTCGATCGGCTGCAACTCGTCGCGGTTGCGGCGCCGCCGCCCCTTGCGCCGGGGCTGCCGGCGCCCGCCCGGACCACCGGGACGGCCGGGGCCACCGCCCGGACCACCACCGGGGCGGCCTCCTGGGCCGCCACCGGGACCACCACCGGGGCCACCGCCCGGACCGCCGCCGGGACCACCACCGAAGCGGGGCCCGCCGGTTCCGACCGAGCCACCGCGGCGGGGCGGGCCGCCCGGACGGCCACTGGGACCACCGCCTGAACCACCGGGCGGGCCGGTGCGCCGCGTGCCCGGCGGTGGCGGGATGGGCTTGCCGCTGGTGGAGACCGGCGGCCGGCGGCTACCAGGAGGGGGTGGGATCTGCTTGCCCGACGGCGAGGTCGGGCCGGGGCCTGCCGGCGCCTGGGCGCCTGCGCTCGCTTCGGCCGAGACCGGAGCAGCCTTCGCGGCCGGAACCGTCGGTTCGGCCGGTGCCGGCGTCGCCTTCGCGGCGGGCGGGCTCGCCGGCGCGGCCCGGGGCGCCTCGGCGGCCGGACGCACCGCGGGCGGCGATGGTGCGGTGGGAATGGCTTCGGGACGCACCGGACGCGGTGGCGGGTGCTCGCTGCCGCTCGAGGTCACGACCCGCTTGGGCTTCTGCGGCGCTTCGACCGGCGGGGGCGTGTCGGCCGCGGGTGCCTCGGGGACTGGCACGTGACCCGCAACCTCGGGCACGGCGGCGGGGACGGGAGCCGAGGGCGCCGCGGCCTGCGCCGCCGGCGCGGCTTCAGCGACCGGAGCCGCCTGTGCGGGAGCCTCCGGTTTGGCCGCAGCCTTCTTGGTCGCCTTGGCGGCCTTCTTCGTCACCTTCTTCGCCTTGGCCGGCTCTTCAGGCTGCTGCTCGCGGATGAGCCCCTCACGCTCGGCTTTGCGCCGGACGCGGTCGGCTTGAGGCTCGACCACGCTCGACGAATGGCTCTTGACCCCGATGCCGAGCGAGTCGCACAGGTCGAGGCATTCCTTGTTGGTCAGGCCCAGCTCTCGTGCGAGCTCATAGACGCGGATGTTCCCTGGCAATGGCAGCGTGTTCTTTCTGATCTTCCCTGGTGGGAGTCCCCTGGGGGGACGATGGCGCCCGGTGGCTGGGGCCGGTGAGCGTTTGGTCGTGGTCAGCCCCGGGAGGTGAGCGCTCTATCCTCGCGCGACCGGGGGGAACGGGTCGAAGTCAGATGCGGCTAGGAGCCGGCGTCGGCCTCTTTGCCCGCTCCTGGCGGGCGGTCCAGGCTATCGGCCTCGGCTTGCTCTGCCGCGATCTCGGCAGACGCGGCGGCATCGGCAGCGATGTCGGCCGCGAGCTCAGCCGCCTCAGCCGATTGGTCGGCACCCGCCGCGTCGGCCACCGACGCGGCCACGCCGGCTGCGGCAGACGCGACGTCGGCCGCGTCCGCGGCCGCTTCTGCGGACTCGACATCGCCTTCGTCCTTGGCCACCTCGGCGATGACCGCAGCTTCGACCGCGACCTCCGCGGCGGCCTCGGCGGCGCCCTCGGCTGCTTCGGCCCAGTCTTTGGCGGAGATGGCATCGCCCCCCTCGGCCGGCTGCCAGACCTGCTCGCCCGTCTTGGCGTCGACGATCCACTCGCCCTCGGCCCAGTCCTGGTCGCCGAACTCGTCGGCCTGGGCGATCTCGGTCTCGCTTTTGATGTCGACGTGCCAACCGGTCAGCCGGGCGGCGAGCCGGGCGTTCTGGCCTTCCTTGCCGATGGCGAGCGAGAGCTGGTAATCGGGGACGATCACCGTCGCGTTGCCGGAGATCTCGTCGATGCGGACCTCTTTGACCTTGGCCGGCGACAGCGCCTTCATCACGAAGTCGGCCTGGTCGTCGGAGAACGGGACGATGTCGATCTTCTCGCCGCGCAGCTCGTTCACGACCATGCGGACGCGGGCGCCGCGGGCGCCGACGCATGCGCCGACGGGATCGACGTTCTGGTCGTTGGACCAGACCGCGATCTTGGTGCGCGCCCCGGGCTCGCGGGCACACGCCCGGATCTCGACGACGCCGTCGGCGATCTCGGGGACCTCGAGCTCGAACAGGCGCTTGACGAGGCCGGGATGGGTGCGGCTCACGACGATCTGCGGGCCCTTGGCGGTGCGACGCACCTCGACGATGTAGGCCTTCACGCGCGCCCCCGGCTCGGGCCGCTCGTAGGGCACCTGCTCGGCCTGGGGGAGCAGCGCCTCGACGCGGCCGAGGTCGAGCAGCGTGTAACGCGCGTCGCTCTGCTGGATGATGCCGGTGACGATGTCGCCTTCGCGGCCGGCGTACTCCTCGTACTTCAACTCACGCTCGGCCTCGCGGATGCGCTGGCTCATCACCTGGCGGAAGGTCTGCGCGGCGATGCGACCGAAGTCGTCGGGGGTGACGTCGAACTCCTCCCCCTGGGGGTCGCCCTCCTCGTCGAGCTCTTGCGCCATCACACGGATGTCACCGCTGTCGGGGTCGAGGATCACCCAGGCGTACTCCTGCGCGCCAGGGATGCGCTTGTACGCAGACTCGAGCGCATCGGCGAGCACGCCGAGGAGCGTGTCGACGGAGATTCCCTTGTCGACCGCGACCGCAGCCAGCGCGTCCATGAAGTCAGGGTTGTTCATGTGCCTCGTTCTCCCTCAGCCGGCCGTCGCGCGCTTGCGCTTGCCGGTCGGGCCGGACTGCTCCGGCATGTCGTTCTTGTGTGCTTTCAGCTCGGCGCCGAAATCGAAGATCGTGCGCGCACGCTGGATGTCGCCGTAGGCCAGCGTGATGGTCTCGCCGGCTTCGGTCGTGAGCGTGAAGCCGTCGTCGTCTGCCGCCTGCAAGACACCGGTGTAGCGGCGCTCGCGGTCGTCGCCCGGGTCGGCGAGGCGCCGGACGGTGACGTCTTTGCCGACGGCCCACCGGAAGTGGGTGGGGGTGCGAAGCGCACGCTCCACCCCGGGACTGGTCACCTCGAGGACGTACTTGCCGGCGATCGGATCGGCGGCATCGAGCGCTCGCGAGATGGCCTTGGTCGCATCGCTGATCGCGGCCAGGTCGGCACCCCCGCCCCCGGGCGCGTCGACGGTCACGGTCAGCTTCCCGCCGCTCTGCTCCATGTCGAAGACGAACAGACCCTCGGCCTCGACCAGGGGCTCGATCAGGGAACGGAGCCGCGCAGATGGTTCGGACATTGCGGATCTCTCCTGTTCGGGGCGAGTGTCGTGCGGCTCTCGGGCGTTGACCAGGACATTCGCCCCGGTTGGCTGGGGCCCTTACGAAACGAAAGGCGTGGGCTGGACCCACGCCTCCTTCGAAGAACCTCGAATGGATTGCGGCGGCAGTGTAGCGGATATCGCTCGACGGTGGGACGTCGGCGGGCCCTCGACGGGCCGTCGGCCCTGCCCTCACGCCGAACTGGGCCGGCGGACGCACCGGAAACAGTTCGTGTGACGGCCCAGAACGGCTTGGGGTTGGGCGGGTTGGGCGGTTGGGCGGTTGGGATCGGGTTGGGGTTGGGCGGGTTGGGGTTGGGCGGATCAGTACGCCCGCGCACAGATGGCGACGAGTTCGGCCTCGTCCTCGGCGACGGGCAGCGAGCCGTCGGGGCGGTTGAGGCAGCGGACCGAGATGGCGCTCTCGGCGAGCCTCGCTTCGCCCTCTTGCTTGCCGAGCGCCTCCCAACCGATGCGCGCCCAACCCGTCGATGCGGCCTCGATCACCTCGTCGATCGACGAGCAGTCGATGGTGCGCGACTCGCGACGCTCGCTCGCGCCCTGCAACAGCTCGCTCTGCTGCTGCTCGAGCGCGTCGCCGACCGTACCCGTGATGCCTGACAGCGGAACGGCGGACTTCGTCCCGCTGATGCGGCGCACCATCATCACCGACTCATCGGCCAGATCGCGCGGACCGAGCTCGAGCCGGAGCGGGACGCCCTTCAGCTCCCAGTCGGTCGCCCGCCGTCCCATCGACACCTCGACACGCACGTCGAGCTCGACGCGCACGTCCGCCTCACGCAGCTCGGCCGCAAGGGCGCGGCACCGGTCGACCACCGCATCGTCGTCGCGCACCGCGAGCACCACGCATTGGATCGGCGCCAGCCGAGGCGGCACCTTGAGTCCGGCATCGTCGCCGTGCCCCATGATCAGCCCGCCGACCATCCGGGTCGACACGCCCCACGACGTCGTCCACGCCGTCTGCTGCACACCGCCGTCGTCGAGGTACTCGATACCGAACGCGCGGGCGAAGTTCTGGCCGAGCTCGTGGCTGGTGCCGTTCTGCAGCGCCTTGCCGTCGCCCATCATCGCCTCGCACGTGATGGTGTTGATGGCACCGGGGAAGCGCTCCCTGGCTGTCTTGTAACCGACCACCACGGGCAACGCGAGCACGTTCACCATGAAGTCCTCGTAGACCTCGTGGGCGATCTTGCGGGCGTACTCGGCCGCGTCGGCCTGCGTCGTGTGCGCGGTGTGCCCTTCCTGCCAGAGGAACTCACTCGTGCGGAGGAACACACGAGGCCGCAGCTCCCACCGCACGACGTTGGCCCACTGGTTCAGCAACAGCGGAAGGTCGCGGTAGGACTGCGTCCACTTCGCCATGAACTCACCGATGACGGTCTCGCTGGTGGGGCGGACGACGATCGGCTCTTCGAGCTCCTTGCCGCCGGCCACCGTGACCACCGCGAGCTCGGGGCTGAAGCCCTCGACGTGCTCGGCTTCCCGGGTGAGGTACGACTCGGGGATGAAGAGCGGGAAGTAGGCGTTCTGGGCGCCGGCAGCCTTGATGCGCTGGTCGACCTCGGCCTGCATGCGCTCCCACAGCGCGTACCCGTAGGGCCGGATGACCATCGTGCCGCGAACGGGCCCGTTGTCGGCCAGCTCCGCCTTGGCGACGACGTCTTGGTACCAGCGGGGGAAGTCGTCGGCCTGCGGCGTGAGTACGGGAGCTTTGGCCATGAGCCGGGATCGTAGTGCCGACCGCCCAGCCAACCGGTGGCGCATCTGCCCCGTCACCGCGGAGATCCGCCACCAGTTGGCGGTGCTATCGCTCTTCTTCGAGCTTGCGGATGTGGTCGATGCGGGTGCCGGCGTCGTTGGCATCCTCGCCCTGCTCGTCGAGCAGCAACGCGCGATCGGCGTCGGCTTCCGCCGCGGCACCGGGGTCGCCCATCTCGATGGCCTTCTCGATTCCCTCCGAATCGATGATGCCGGCCCACGCGACGAGCGCGTCGACCATCTCGTTCTCGGGGACCACCTTGACCACCTTGCCCTTCACGAACAGGTGGCCGCGCTTGCGGCCCGCAGCGATGCCGAGGTCGGCCTCGCGAGCCTCGCCCGGCCCGTTCACCACGCAACCCATCACGGCCACCTGGATGGGGATGTTCATGCCGTCGAGCGCCTGCTGCGTGCGGCCCGCGACCTCGATCACGTCGACCTCGGCCCGGCCGCACGACGGGCAGGCGATGAGGTCGAGACCCTTGCGCTCGCGCAGGCCCAACGACTCGAGCAACTGGCGGCCCGCACGTGCCTCCTCGACCGGATCGGCGGTGAGCGAGTAGCGGATGGTGTCGCCGATCCCTTCCAGCAACAACGTCGCCAAGCCGGCCGTGGCCTTCAACAGACCCGCGGGCATCGGCCCCGCCTCGGTCACCCCCAGGTGCAGCGGCACCGACGCACCGTCCGCGTCGACGAAGAACGGGTCGTCGGCGAGCATGCGGTAGGCCTCGACCATCAACGGCACCGACGACGCCTTCACCGAGATCTTCACGTCGTCGAACCCGACGTCGCGGAAGTAGGCCATCTCGACGCGGGCCGACTCGACCATCGCCTCGGGCGTGACCTTCCCGCCGTACTTGTCATACAGCTTCTGGTCGAGCGAGCCACCGTTCACGCCGATGCGGACCGGGATGCCACGATCGCGGCACTCGGCCGCGACGGTCTTGATGTGTTCGGCGTTGCGGATGTTGCCGGGGTTCAGCCGGATGCACTGCACGCCGGCCTCGAGCGCTTCGAGCGCCCGCTTGTACTGGTTGTGGATGTCGGCGACGATCGGCACCGGCGCGGCCGTCTTGGTGATGGTCATCGACTGGACGGTGATCGGGGCGTCGCCCCCGACGGGAACCGAGCCGACGTGGATCTGGCGGGTCTTCCGCCGCTCGTAGGTCACCTCGCCAGTCTGCCCGCCCCGACCCTCTACGGGGTGATCGGGGCGCGCAGATCGAGGAACATCGACGTCAGGCCGAACACGAGGAGTATCGCCACCACGGCATAGGTCAGCGGCAGCAGCTTGGCGATGTTGACTCGGTACTGCCGGCCCTTGCGGCTGCGGATGGCCTCGTAGGTCGCGATGAGCGCGTGCCCGCCGTCGAGCGGCAGCAGCGGGATCAGGTTCAGCAACCCGAGCGAGATGTTGATGACACCCATGAACAAGAACCCCGCCGCGATGCTCACGTTCGCGCTGTCACTCGCCCCGCGCACGGCGCCGATGACAGACACCGGGCGGTCGCCGCCGCTGTTCGCGGTCGGCGCATCCGCCGCGCTCCGACCTTCGGGGGCCCGCACGAGCTTCACGTTGCCGGTGCCCTGGCCGGGAACGTTGTCTGCCACGGTCGATGCGTAGTTCTGGAGGCCCGAGGGCGAGAACACCTTGCCGAGCCCTTGCGCGGTGCCCACTGCGAGAACGCCGACGCTGCTGACCGCCGTCTTGGAGCCGGCGACGAGACCGAGGGGCGGAGGGCGCTCGGTCTTCGCCTGGATGCCGAAGAACCCCGCGGCGCCCTGCGCGGGAAGATCGATCGGACCGCGCACCGTGTTGGAGAACACGTAGCCCTGGCGGTCGAAGCTGAACGAGTGCTCGCCCGGCGCCCGCAAGACGGCGGCGAAGTCTTCGTAGGACCCGGGCATCACCTTCGTGTCGTCGGCCGGATCGAGGATGACGTCGCGGTCTTGCATGCCCGGGATTCGGTTCGCGGCTTCGGCGTTGAGCCGCCAGCCCAACGGCTTGGTCATCGTGACCGTCTGCCCGTCACGGAGAAGCACGATGGTCTCGGTCTTGCCGGCCTGCTGGTCGAGGACCTGGCGGAGATCCTCGAAGCTCTGGACCTGTTGCCCCCCGACCGACAGGACCTTGTCGCCGGGCAGCAACGCCGGGTCGGCCGCGGCGGCGCTGCCCGGCTGGGTCTGGCGCACCTGCCAGTTCGAGTCGTCGATGAAGTTGCCCGCGAACGCGAACACAAACGTGAGGATGACCACGCCGAGCATGATGTTCATGAGCGGCCCGGCCAGGATGGTGGCGAGGCGCTTGCCGTAGGTCTTCGATCGATACGTGCGGTCTTCGTCGGCGGGGTCGACCTCTTCGAGGTTGTGCATGCCGATGATGCGCACGTACGCGCCGGCGGGCAACACCTTCACGCCGTACTCGGTCTCGCCGCGACGGAAGCTCCAGATGCGCGGCCCGAACCCGAGGAAGAACTCGGTGACCTTCATCCCCGACCACTTGGCCACGAGGAAGTGACCGAGCTCGTGGAGGATGATCGAGAGGATCAAGCCGAGGACGACGATCAGCATCGCCAGGCTGCCGAACCACCACAGCAGCGCCATGAGCCCGGCGAGGACGACCAGCCCGATCCAGCGCCCGATGCCGTGCGCTTTGGTCTCACCGCCCCAACCCGTGGAAGCGAAGGTCGCGTAGGAGCTGTAGGCGTAGTCGTCCTTGTCGTCATCCCGGGGTTGGGTGTGCGGGGGTTGGAGATCGGTGTCGGTCACGAGGTGTCTCTAGTCCGTCGTCGTTAAGGGCCCAGTAAAGCGGCTTGGATGACCGAACGCGCCGCGACCCGCGCTTCGCGGTCGGTGTCGATGACAGCGCCGACATCGGTGGCGGCGGTTCCCGGGTAGAGGTCGAGTGCCGTGCGCAACACCGGCCCGATGTCGGCCCAGCGGATCTCGCCGTCGAGAAAGGCCTGCACCGCGACCTCGTTGGCCGCGTTGAGCCAGGCCGGAGCCGTCTCGCCCGCCCGCCCCGCCTCGTAGGCGAGACCCAGGCAGGGAAAGGCCTCGTGGTCGGGCGGCTCGAAGTCGAGACGGCCGAGGTGGGCCCAGTCGATGGCCCCGAAGGCGGAGGTGATGCGGTCGGGGAACGCCAGCGCGTAGCCGATCGGCAGCCTCATGTCGGGGAGCGATAGCTGGGCGATGGTGGCGCCGTCGGTGAACTCGACCATGGAGTGGACGATCGACTGCGGGTGGACCACCACGTCGATGTGGTCGAAGCCGATGCCGCAGCCGCCGTCGCCTGCCGGCTCGCCGAAGAGCTCATTCGCCTCGATGACCTCCAGCCCCTTGTTCATGAGCGTGGACGAGTCGACGGTGATCTTCGGCCCCATCGACCATGTGGGATGGGCGAGCGCATCGGCGATCGTGACCTCATCGAGCTCATCGGCACGGCGCCCCCGGAACGGCCCGCCACTCGCGGTCAGGATGACGCGATCGACGCGGGCGCGGTTGTCGTTGGCGCGCAGGCACTGGTGGATGGCGCAGTGCTCGCTGTCGACCGGCACGAGCTCGGCACCCGGGGTTCGCCGCGCCCGCTGCACGACCGGGCCGGCGGCGATCAGCGACTCCTTGTTCGCCAGCGCGAGGCGGCGGCCTGCTTGGAGCGCGGCCATCGTGACCGAGAGACCGGCGAACCCGACGACCCCGTTGACGATGACGTCGGCGTCTTCAGCCAGGCTCGCCAGGGCGTCGGCGCCGGCGCGCACCTCGCACTCGGGAAGCGCGCCGGACACCGCGGGTGCGGTGGATTCGTCGGCCACCGCGACCACCTTCGGCCGATGCTCGCGAGCCTGCTGGACCAGCAACTCGAGGTTGCCCCCACTCGCGCCGAGCGCGGCGAGCTCATAGCGGCCCTCCTCGGCCCGGAGAACCTCCAGCGTCTGGGTGCCGATCGACCCCGTGCTGCCGGCGACCGCCACCCTGGTGGTCAACGAAAGGCTCCCCGGCGCATCGACCCAGCCTACCGGCCTGCCTCAGTGGGCATTCTCACGCCGGGGGGAGTCACGCACCGGAGGTTCTGCTCAGTTCCGGTCAGAACCAGGGGATGCCGGGAAGCAGGAGGCGGGTCACGAAGTAGGCGACGGGGAGGACGAAGAGGAGCGCGTCGAACCGGTCGAGCACACCGCCATGGCCGGGGATGAGATCGCTCATGTCCTTGAGGCCGATGTCGCGCTTGACGAGCGATTCGGCAAGATCGCCGACCGGGGCGGCCACGGCGCAAGCGAGCGCGAAGAAGGCCGTGCCGGCCACACCGAAGGGGCCGAACTTCACGCCCGCGATCGTGGTGATGACGACCGCGGTGAGCACACCACCGATCAATCCCTCGATGGTCTTGTTGGGGCTGATGGGCGTGAAGGTCCGCCGCCCGTAGAGCTTGCCCCACCCCAGCGCTCCTGCATCGGACGCGACGGCCACCACGATCGCCATGATGAGGATGCTCGGACCCTGGTTCTCCTCGTAGGAGCCGTCGATCAGCACCGGACCGATGCGATAGAGGAGGGCGGCGAACGAGCCGAACACCCCGACCCACAGCACCGCGAAGAACGTCACCGCGAGGTTGCCGAGCGGCTTCTCGGTCGCCAGCCCCAGCACGTACCACAAGAAGCTGAAGAGCACGGTGAGGAACAGGATCAGGGGGATAGCGACCTCACCGGAGGTGTAGGACGCGACCGGCAGGGCGATGAGCGCCGCCCACGCGACCGGCAGGACCGGCTTGAACCGGCGGGTGCTGACCGCCGCGAGGAGCTCGGCGCCGGACAGGAAGATCACCGCGGTGATCACGACCATGCCGATCCACTTCCAGCTCGGCGGCAGCCACGCGAAGAGCGCCCACGCGGCCAGCCCCATGACGATGCCGATCGGGATCGCCACCGAGAGGTTGCGCTCTCCCCTATCGGAAGGTTGCGGCGCCGCCACCCCGAGCCGTTCGGACACGGTCTTGTTCTCACCGGTGGGACGCCCGGAACGCTCGGGCGCTCGGCGCGTGCGCTCTTCGGGCCCGCGCGACGGGCGCGCACTCGCTTTCTTGGTCGGGCGCACCACCGGTGTCGAACCAGTCGTCAGGCCCGCCTTGCCCTGCCGGACCGGATCTTGGACCGAGCCGCGGGTCGGCGGCTTCGGCATGGCGATGTCGGGCATGTCGACGTCTTCCAGCGTGAGGAACTCGTCTTGGGTCTGGAGGTCGTCGTCGGACGGCGCCAGCGCGCCGAGCCGGCCACTGGAGTCGTCGTCGAGCAGGTCGGTGATGGAGGTGTCGTCCCAGGTGTCGTGCTGATCGCGGTAGCGAGGTGCGGTCGTGCCCGCGAACGAATCCCACGCCGCTTGGTCGTCTTCCGCCGACGGTGTGTCGCCGACGATGACCTTCGGGACCTCGCCGGTCGCCGGTTCGGTCCAGTGCGGCATCGCCACCTCACCCGAGGGGGGTTCGACCGCCAGCACGGGTTGGGTTCCGCTGGCCGGGGCCGGGGCCGGGGGCACGGCGGGCGCGGGCGGCGGCGTCTTCGACGACGACGACGGTTTCGGGTCTGCCGCCTTCTTCGGTTCCAGCGGATCGACCCGTTCCAGCTCGAGTGGGTCGGCGGGGACCAACTCCTCCTGGGCCGACTTCTCCTCCTTGCGTGCCTTCCGGCGCTTGCGGCGCGAGGGATCGGCGCCAGGAGACGGTGGCGGTTCGGGCGGTGGTGTCGCAGAGACCGCGGCGACCTCCCCGGTGCCGACCGTGGGCGCGCCGATCGACACCTGCGTGGGTGACGCGCCGACGCTGCCATCGGCACGAGGGCGAGTCACGGGCGCGGGCTTCGGGCGCTCGATCGAGTTGAGATCGGTCGACCCGGAGAGTGGGAGACGGATCGCAGCCTTCTTGTCGGTGGCCGGCGGCTCGGGTCGGTCACCGTACTTGGGTATGTCGCCGCCACGGCGCTTGGCGGTCGTGCCCTTCTCGGCGACCTCGGCCGCCTTGTCGGGCTCGATCAGCCGCACGCCCTCGGGCTTGCTGGGTTCGCCCTCACCCCTGGGCGCGGCGTCGCCCTTGCTCTCGTCGTCGCGACCGAAGAGGGATCGTCCGGCCATCAGTCCTCGAGGAGCTCCTGCTCCTTGGCCAGAAGCGCAGCGTCGATGTCGGCCTCATGCTGGTGGATCATCTTGTCGAGGTCTTTCTCGTAGCGCTGCAACTCGTCCTCGGTGATGTCGTTGTCCTTGTGCAGCGCCTCCAGCTCGTGGCGCCCGGCCCGCCGGTCGTTGCGCAGAGACACCTTCCCGTCCTCGGCCAGTTGGCGAACCTGGCGCACCAACTGCTTGCGATGGTCGCCGGTGACCGGCGGGAAGTTGAGACGGATCGACACGCCGTCGTTGCTGGGCGTGAGCCCGAGGTCGGACTTCTGGATCGCCTTCTCGATGGCGCCGACCGACGACTTGTCGTAGGGGGTGATCAGCAGTTGCCGAGCCTCGGGCACGGTCACGCCCGCGACCTGTTGCAGCGGGACATCGGTGCCGTAGTAGTCGATCATCAGCTTCTCGACCAGTTCGGGGTTGGCGCGACCGGTGCGCAGCTTCGAGAACTCTCGCCGCGAGTGGGAAACGGCGTCGTGCATCTTCTGTGCGGTGTCTTCGAGCACGAGGTCGGCCATCTCGCTCATGTCTGTTCACCGCCGACAATCCGGCGGCTGCCGTTGCCCGGAGCCACACAGGCGCGTCCCGCTGCTCGGCCTGGTGGCTCGGCGGCCTCGGTACTGGATTGCACACGTCGCATGGTCACGAGTCCTTTCCCCGGAGTCTGGAACCTAGTGCCGTGGCGTGCCAGGAACACCCATACCCGGGCGTTGTTGGCTATCGCACCAGCGTACCGATGGTGCCGCCTTCGACGATGGCCCGGACATTGCCCTCGCCCATGAGATCGAACATCACGATGGGCAGATCGTTGTCCATGCACAACGTGATCGCCGTGGAGTCCATGGCCCGCAAACCCTGGTTCAACACCTCGAGATAGGTCACCTCGTCGAGCTTGGTGGCCTCGGGCTCGGTCTTCGGATCCGCGGTGTAGATGCCGTCGGTACCCGAGTGGGTGCCCTTCAACAAGACATCCGCCTCGATCTCGACCGCGCGCAAGGCCGCGGTCGTGTCGGTGGTGAAGAACGGGTTACCGGTGCCGCCGGCGAAGATCACGACACGCCCCTTCTCGAGATGGCGGATCGCCCGGCGCCGGATGTAGGGCTCGGCCACCTGAGCCATGTGGATCGCCGACATGACGCGCGTCGGTTGCTCGAGTTGCTCGAGCGTGTCTTGCAGCGCGAGTGCGTTGATGACCGTGGCGAGCATGCCCATGTAGTCGGCCTGGGCGCGGTCCATGCCCGCGCCGGCGCCGGACATGCCGCGCCAGATGTTGCCGCCGCCGACGACGATGGCCACATCGACCTTGCAATCGCGGGCGACCTCGACGACCTCCTTGGCCAGTCGCTGGACGACCGCCCCATCGATTCCGTAACCGGCCTCGCCCGCGAACGCCTCACCCGAGAGCTTGAGGAGCACACGACGCCACTTCATGCTGCGCCGCCGACAATCCGGCGGCTGCCGTTGCACGGAGCCACACCAACCATCACCGCTGCTCCACCTGGCGGCTCTGCAGCCTCGAGACACCCGCCCGCGCCGCCGATAATCCGGCGGCTGCCGTTGCACGGAGCCACACCAACCATCACCGCTGCTCCACCTGGCGGCTCCGCAGCCTCGGCGTCGGCCGGCACCATCGAAGCCATCAGCCTCCGATGTAGACCTGGGCGAAGCGGACGAGCTTGGCGCTCGCGTCGTCGAGCAGGTGCTGGATCGACTTCTTCTCGTCCTTCACGTAGCCCTGCTCGAGCAGCACTTGATCCTTGTACCAAGCGTTGAGGCGACCCTCGACGATCTTGGGCCAGGCTTGCTCGGGCTTGCCTTCGGCCTTGGTGATGCCGAGCAGGTTCTCGCGCTCTCTGTCGACATCGTCGGCGGGCACCTCGTCGCGGGTCTGGTACGGCGGCTTGGTGAACGCGATGTGGACGGCGATGTCGTGCGCGAGCGACTTGTCGCCGCCCTCGAGCTCGACCAGCACGGCGTTGACGCCGCGCCCGTCTTGCAGGTGCAGGTACGAGTCGAGGATGTTGCCACCGGCCGCCTCGAAGCGGACGACGCGCCCGGTCTCGATGTTCTCGCGCTTGGCGACCTTGATCTCGTCGAGGCGCGGGGCGAGCTCTCCGGCCGCGTCCTCGCCCTTGGCCGCGACCACGTCGGCCATGTCTTGCACGAGAGAGACGAAGTCGTCGGACTTCGCGGCGAAATCTGTCTCGCACTTGACCTCGACGATGGCGCCGACGTCGCCGTCGACGACGGCGGCCACCGCGCCCTGGGTGTTCTCGCGGTCTGCGAGCTTGGCCACCTTCGCCAGGCCCTTCTCGCGGAGCCACTGGGCAGCAGCTTCCATGTCGCCGTCGTTCTCCGTCAGCGCCTTCTTCGCGTCCATCATCCCGGCGCCGGTCGCCTGGCGCAGCCTCTGGACGTCTTTGGCGGTGAAGTCAGCCATCGTGGATCAGGACTCCTGGGTGGTTTCGGGAGCGGCCGGCGCCGCCGGCTCGGCGGCCTCCTCGGCCACGATCTCTGCTTGGGTCACGGCGTTGGCGTCGGCCTCGAGGTTCTGCACGTTCTCGGGTGTGAGCAACGCGGTGGTCGGCTCATCGGCGAGCCTCTCGGTCTCGGCCGCCGACTGGACACCCGCGGTGGCCGTTGCCGCGAGGCGGGCATCGCGTTCGGCTTGCTGGGCCCGGGCTTGCTCGCGGGCGGCGGCCTGGGCCGCCGCTATCTCGGCCTCCTGCTCGAGCGTGCGCTCCGGGCCGGCGGCGCCGGCGCCGTTGCCGCCGTGGTGCCGGGACGCGATGTGGCGGCCTTCGTCGACGGCATCGGAGATCACCCGGCACATGAGGGTGCCGGAGCGGATGGCGTCGTCGTTGCCGGGGATGACGAAGCTGACCTCGTCGGGGTCGCAGTTGGTGTCGACCACGGCGACGACGGGGATGCCGAGCTTGTTGGCCTCGGTCACCGCTATGTGCTCCTTCTTGGTGTCGAGCACGAACACCGCCGCCGGCGCCTTGTCCATGTTGCGGATGCCGCCGAGGTTGCGCTCGAGCTTGGCGAGCTCGCGGGAGATCTTGAGCGCCACCTTCTTCGGCCTGGCCGCGAACTCACCGGAGTCGCGCTGGCGGTGGTAGTCCTGCATCTTGCCGACCCGCTTGGAGCTCGACGGGTCGTTGGTGAGCATGCCGCCCAGCCAGCGCTGGTTGATGTAGGGCATGCCGCACTTCTCGGCATAGGACTGCACCGAGTCTTGCGCCTGCTTCTTGGTGCCGATGAACAGGACCGTGCCGCCGTCGGCGACAAGATCACGAACGAACGTGTAGGCCATCTCGATGCGCTTGAGCGTCTGCTCGAGGTCGATGATGTAGATGCCGTTGCGCTCGCCGTAGATGAATCGCTTCATCTTCGGGTTCCAGCGCCGGGTCTGGTGGCCGAAATGGACGCCGGCTTCGAGGAGCTGGCGCGTGGTCACGACGGGTGCCATGGGATTGTCCTTCCCTACGGTTGGGCGAAGCCTGCCTGCGACGTTCTGCCAGATGGAGAGCGACCGTTGGGTGCGGGCAGGTGGAGGTGGATGGTGCGTTGTCGAGTCGGCCCGCCTGTGGCAAACCGACGGGTCAGTGTAGTGAGGCGCGGTCGCGGCAGGCCAACAAGCACGAACCCATGGCGTCACCAGGAGCCGGAGAGCACCGGCGCCCACGCGGCCGTGGCGGTGAGATCGTCTTCCACAGCGTCGATCGATTCGCCGGTGATCGTGTCGGCCAGCGCCTGGGAGAACGAGCGGCAGGTGGGCGGGAGACCGGCGACGGCGAGCGCGATCTCGCGCTGGGTGACCGCGGCGCCGGGCAGGTCGTCGTGGGCGTTGAGGCCGCTGAGCGGCACCACCGTGCTGGTCGAGCCGTCGCCGACGATCGTGCGGGGCGATGGGACGGTGAGATCGCCCCGGGCGCCGATCGAGGTGAACCGCACCGACGACGGGAACGAGGTGCGGTTCAGCGCGTCGATCGTGGTCGACGTCTCCGCGAGCTGGGCGATCGACCGACCATCGGGGTCGAGATCGAGCTGGCTGAGCTCGCGGGCGCGGCGGAGGGCCTCGGCCGAGCGCGGGTCGAGGCGGGCAGCGGCGACCGCGGTCGCGAGGTTGGCGCCCCCATGGGGGCTCCCGAGGGTCACGAGCGTCTGCACCTCCTGCGGGGGCGTTCGGACCTGCACCGCCATGCGGGCCACGACTCCCCCCTGGCTGTGGGCGACGATGTCGATCGGGACACCGGGGTTCGCCGCGGCGACCGTGTCGAGGAGCTCGTTCAAGCGCTCGGCCGAAACGGTGAGGTCTTGCTCGGTGTCGGCCGGCGTGTAGGGCTGTGTCCCGCCGCGATAGGAGTAGCGGATGACATCGCCGGAGCCATAGCCGAGCGCGGCGGTGTCGACCTTGGTGATGGCCGCGTTGTCGCTCGACGAGCCCACTCCCGCGACCAGCACGACGATGCGACGGCCTGCCGGGCGTGGCGGCACGGTCGCCGCCGCAGTGCAGTTGCTCTGTTGCAGGTACCACCCCTGCATCGAGCGGGCCATCGAGGCCACGTGCGAAGCGGTTGTGAGGTTGATCGCCGACCGTGCGCGAATGCGCCACCGGTCAGCGGCATCGGTCGCGACACGCCTGCCGAACGCGGCTGCGGCACGCAGCCGGTCACGCACGATGACCTGCAGCGCTCGCGCCTCGCGCGCGCGACTGCCGGGCCGCCCGTCGCCATCATCGGGACCCGCAACCAGGTACACGTCGATCCGAAGCTGCCCCGCGAAGAGCAGCGCAGGGTCGAGGTACGTATCGTTCGGGTCGCGCACGCCGAAGTGGACGGTTCCCCCGGCGGTACCGACGAGGTCGCCCTGGCGGACGCGGGCGTTCTGCCGTACGGCGATCGTCGCGAGGAACGAGTAGCTCGTTCGCAGCCCGTCGGCATGGAGGATGGTGACGTGCAACGAGCCACCCACTTGGCCGGCGAAGATCACCGTGCCGTCCGCCGCGGCGCGCACCGCATCGCCCGGGCTGGTGCCGTAGGTGAGGCCGCGATTTCCCGGGCCGTAGGGGTTCGGTGGCGGCCGGAACGGGTCGACGACCGGCGCGTCGACCGGCGGCACGTAGGAGACGCGATCGGGAGGCAGTCCTTGACCTGACCAACCCGCCGCGGGCGGTGCAGCAGCCGACAGATACGCGACAACAACCCCCGCGAGCACGGCGCGAAGAACGACCATCGATCCCCTCCAGGGCGCGACAGACCGACCGAAAGGGGGAAGAGAAGCGAGGGCAACGGGAAACGAGCGGGCAGCTCGTGGGGTGCGGTTGGGCAGCGCCCGCACCGAAGCGCGCGGGCAAGCTACCCCAGCTCGACCCCTCTGGCAACGGTTCGTGCCGCGCAAAGGCGGCTCGTCGCCGGCACGCCGGCGCGCAGCCTTGGCCAAGTACGGCGTCGCGCTGGTCGCACCGGTACAGTCGTGCGGTGCCTGACGACCTGACCCGGTCCACTGGTGCTGCGGGCGCTGGGCCTGGTGGCGCCAAGGGCTTCGACCCCGATGACACGGTCCTCGATCTCAACGAGGTCGCCGCTCGAGCCCATCGGGTCGGTTTGGAGCACATCCACGTGCTCGCTTGGCGCGACCTCGACGATGTCGAAGCGGGCGGTTCTGAGGTGTACGTCGACCGGATCGCGTCGCGTTGGGGCGCCGCCGGTCTCGACGTTCTCGTTCGCACGTCCTACGCGCAGGGGCACCGCCCCGCCGGCGAGCACGACGGCTACCGCGTCGTTCGCCGCGCCGGCCGCAACATGGTCTTCCCGATGACCATCACCGAAGAGCTCCTCCGCAGCCACGGCCCGATCGACGGCATGCTCGAGGTGTGGAACGGCGTGCCCTACCTGAGCCCGCTGTGGTTCACCGGCCCCAAGGCGGTGCTGATGCACCACGTCCATCGCGACATGTGGAACCTGGTGCTCGAATCCGAGAAGCTCGCCAAGATCGGCGAGACGGTGGAGACCAAGCTCGCACCGCTGTTCTACCGGCGAACACAGATGATCACCGATTCGAGGTCATCGCGCGCCGAGATGGTCACCCAGCTCGGGCTCGACGAGGAGCGCATCGCCATCGCGCCGCCCGGCATCGACGAACGGTTCACGCCAAAGGGCCCGAAGTCGCCCTTTCCCCTCGTCGTCGCCGTCGGTCGGCTCATGCCGGCCAAGCGCTTCGACGAGCTGGTCCATCTCTGCGCCCAGGCACGCGAGTCGATCGTCGACCTCCAGCTCGTCATCGTCGGCGACGGCTACGAGTACGACAACCTCAGCCGGCTGGTCAGCGAGCTGTCGGCCGAAGGGTGGGTCCGCCTCGCCGGGCGCGCCACCGACGAGGAAGTCGTCGACCTCTACCGGAGCGCCTGGGTCGTCGCCAGCGCGTCGATCGCCGAGGGCTGGGGAATGTCGCTCACCGAGGCCGCGGCGTGCGGGACACCAACGGTCGCGCGACACATCCCCGGCCACATCGACGCGGTCGCCGATGGCACGAGCGGCGTGCTCTGCGAGACCACCGATGGCATGTGCGAGCAGCTCGAAGCGATCCTGTCAGACGGCTTGCT
Source organism: Actinomycetota bacterium (assembly GCA_016185305.1). Classification (GTDB taxonomy): domain Bacteria; phylum Actinomycetota; class Acidimicrobiia; order Acidimicrobiales; family Acidimicrobilacustridaceae; genus JACPNV01. The sequence goes on from JACPNV010000034.1 coordinate 55,135, forward strand.
GCGCGCACGACTCTCGGCCGGAGCGATCGAGCACGCGGCCACGCTCACCTGGGATGCGACCGCAGCAACGATCCTCGACTGCCTGGTGCGCCAAGCCGAGGCCAAACGCAGCCGGCGGCGCTGAGCGACTTGCCCTGCTGGCGACTCACTTCCCGATGACGGGCTCGCGCTCGGCCGCGAGGATCTTCGAACGAAGCTGCAGCACCGACTTCGTGTGGATCTGACAGACACGGCTCTCGGTGACGCCGAGGACCTGACCGATCTCGGCCAGCGTCAAACCTTCGTAGTAGTAGAGCGTCAGGACGATCTTCTCCCGCTCATTCATGCGGTTTATGGCGTCGGCGAGGATGTGGCGCATCTCCTCGACCTCGTAGGCCGCGACCGGACCTTCGCCGGAATCGGCGATGGTGTCGCCAAGCGTCAACGACTCACCGCGATCGCCCCCGACCGAGAGCATCTCGTCCAGCGCGACCAGCCCCACGAACGAGATCTGGCTGAGCGTCTGCTGAAGCTGGTCATCGGTGATGTCGAGCTCGACCGCCAGCTCTTCGTCGGTCGGGGTGCGATGCAGCTCGCCCTCGAGCTTCGCGTAGGCCTTCTCGAGGGCACGAGCCTTGGCGCGCACCGAGCGCGGCACCCAGTCGATGGACCGCAGCTCATCGAGGATCGCCCCTTTGATGCGCGCGATGGCGTACGTCTCGAACTTGTAGCCGCGGGCAGGGTCGAACTTCTCGATGGCATCGATGAGCCCGAAGATGCCGTAGCTCACCAGATCGGACTGCTCGACGTTCTGCGGGAGTCCGACCGCGACCCGGCCCGCGACGTACTTGACCAGCGGGGAGTAGTGCACGATCAACTGATCGCGCACCTTCCGGGTCGAGTTGGCCTTGTAATCGGCCCACAGGTCGTCGATTTGGGCAGCCACGTCGTTTTCCAACCGATGCCCTCCGGTTGCTTGACGGTTCACGCGCGGGGATGCGTGGCGTCGACAACCCTCCGAAGGCGTTCTTTGCTCACGTGAGTGTATAGCTGAGTGGTGGACAGGTCGCTGTGGCCCAGCAGTTCCTGGACCGCGCGGAGATCTGCACCCCCATCCAGCAAGTGGGTGGCGAACGTATGTCGGAGGGCATGGGGATGGGTCGGGACAGTCGAGCGGTGATCGAGGATGCGCCGTGCATCTCGTGGTGTGAGCCGGTGACCCCGCCGGTTCAAGAACACCGCGGCCGGTGGCGACCCAGGCGTGGCGAGGGCCGGCCGGCCGGCGTCGAGCCACACCTCGATAGCCGCGGCGCAAGGCGGGCTGAGCGGCACACGGCGCTGCTTGGCTCCTTTGCCCCAGACGGTGACGAGCCGGCGACTGACATCGACGTCGTCGGCATCGAGCCCGCACAGCTCGGCGACCCGCAGCCCGCTGCCGTACAGGAGCTCGAGGACGGCATCGTCTCGGGCGCGAACGGCGGGATCGTCCTCCGCCACGGTCGCGGGGGGATCGTCGAGCAGCGTCACGATGTCGGAGTCGGTCAAGACTCGCGGCAGCCGGCCGCCAGCCTTGGGCGCGTTGAGCCCGACCGCCGGGTCGGCCGGGATGGCCCCGATCGTGCGCAACCAACCGAAGTAGCGCCGCAGCGACGACGCCTTCCGGGCGATGGAGCGCCGGGCGTACTGGCTCGTCGTCAAGAACGCGAGGTAACGCCGGAGCTGGAGCCGCTCGACCCGGCCCGGGTCGTCGACGCCGAGGCGTGCGGCCCACTCGGCAAACGCGTCGAGGTCACGGCGGTATGCGAGGCGCGTGTTGTCGGACGCCGCGGTGAGCGCGTCGATGAACGCGTCGACTCGCCATGATGCCGGCGCCGGTGGAGCGGCGTTCCGTCGAACCTCCCCCATCGCCGCCACGGTAGTAGAGGCGAGCTCGGGGGCAGCGCGTAGCCCGCTAGTCGAGGTCGACGAGGCGGCGCGCGTACGTGGTGGCCGGCCCGGCGTCGTAGCTGCGGAGGATCTGCATCTTCTCCGCTTCGATCGAGCCTTCGGCGTGAACCGCGAGCACGGCGTGGTAGCCGCCGAAGTCGCGCGTGGTGAGATCGGAGATGAGGTTGATCATGCGGAGGCGCTCGGCCGCGGGCGCCTTGCCGACGAAGTACTTCTCGAGCACGGGCCGGACCTCGTCGGAGCTCCAGTCGTCGGCACCCGGCCCGGTGACGAGCAAGCCGCCCGCGATGTCCTGCACGTACTCGAGCGCCTCGTGGTACCGGGTGGCGAACGTGTACTTCGCCATGTTCGTCGTCATCGGGTCGGGGTAGGCGATGCCCGTACGCTCGTCGACCTTGGCCCGGATGGCGGCCATGTGGGTCAGGGCGCGGACCGTCTCCGCGTAGATGACGAGCTGGGTCAGCTTCTCGCGGATGTGGCCCGCCTTCGTCACGCCGTTCATCTGGGCGATCTCGGCGGCCGCCCCGACCAGCAAGTCGACGAGCGGCAGCTTGTAGGAGACGGCGGTGAACCGGTGGTACTCGACGAACGTCAGCGCCAGCGGGCCCGCGAGCTCGGGCTCGCGGCAGACGAACACGCGATCCCACGGCACGAACACGTCGTCGAACACCGTGAGGGTCTCGAGCATCTTGTGCTTGGCCGAGAGCGGGAACGCCCACTCGTCGGGCTCGCCCGAGCCGTACGACGAGATGTACATCGACAGCCCGGGCGCGTTGGCCGGCACCGCGAACGCGACGGCGAAGTCGGCGTCGTCGGCACCCATCGCGCGCGTCGGGAACACGATGATCTCGTCGGCGTTGGCGCTTATCGACGTGTGGCACTTGGCGCCGCGCACCACGATGCCTTCGTCGTTGCGGTCGACGACGTGGACGTAGGTGTCGGGGTCGGGCTGCTGGTGCGGCGACAGCGAGCGATCGCCCTTCACGTCGGTCTGTGCCACCGCCACGGCCAAGTCGCCGCCACGGCAGCGCTCGTAGAACGCCTGCACCTTCTCGAGCGATTCGCCCTGCACGGTGCGCAACAACGCGAACAAGCCATCGGAGCCGATCTCTTTGATCAGCGTCACCATCGTGCCGCCGAGACCGGTGCAGGTCTCGATCAGCTTCGACCGGTTCAGGAGGTCTTCGGTCGAGCGAGGCACCTTGTAGTAGGCGCTGCAGTCCTCGCCGGACTCGGGATCTTTCCAGACGGCGAGATCGCGGTGCGCCGGGTCTTCGGCCACCTCGTAGTCGATCGCCGCGTGGTCGACCGCGACGCGCAACTCGGGATGCGCGTAGATGTCGTCGACCTTCTGGCCGCGATAGAAGAGCGTGCGCCCGTCCCGCAGGCTGGCGCGGTAGTCGTCTGGAGTTCTGAGGGCCATGCCGAGCACGGTAGCCATCCACCCGCACCGGTGGGCTGGAACGGGTTCTTCCCCGGCTCATGACCGAGCCCCGGCCTTCGCGACGCGCTCGTACCACCCGCCGCGACCGTCGACCCAGCCATCGCGCTGGAGCTGTTCGAGGCTCGCGCTGACCTCGGCGAGCGACCGCCCGGAACGCATGACCAGTTGCTCGAACGTGGCCGGTTGCCAACCGAGCGCCTCGAGCACGTGCTGGCCGGCCGCGTTTGGCGGCGGCCGAGCCTCAGCGGCGGCCCGAGGCGGCCGATCTTTCAGGCCCAGCTCGACGAGCACGTCGAGGACGTCACGGGCAACGATCGCTCCTTCTGACAGGAGCTTGTTGGTGCCGGCTGAGGCGGGACTGCGCACCGGCCCTGGCACCGCCATGACGGGGCGCTGGCGCCGCTCGGCGTCGTCGACGGTGTGCATCGACCCGCCGGCTGCATGGGACTCGACCACGACCAGCACGTCGGCGAGCGCGGCGATGAGGCGGTTTCGGCTCGTGAAGTGCCACGGCTCCGCGCCGGTGCGGAGGGGGTACTCGCTGAACAGCACACCCCGCTCGACCACCTGCTGCCACAGGCGGCGGTGCTGGCGCGGGTACACGGTGTCGAGACCGGTGCCGACGACGCCGATGGGCGGGGCGCCCTCCGCGGCGAGCGCACCCGCGTGCGCGGCGCCGTCGATGCCGAGCGCCAACCCGGACACCACCGACACGCCCACCGCGGCGAGGTCGCGCCCCAGCTCGAACGCGATGTCGCGCCCATAGCGAGTGCAATCGCGCGTTCCGACGATGCCGACCCTCGGCCCGACCACGACGTCGGGGTCGCCGAGCCAGAACAACACCCCGGGCGGCGCGAGATCGCCCGCCAGCACCGCGGGCATGGCGGGATTGCCGAGAGTTGCGATGCCGATGCCGGCGTCGGCGTGCGCCCGCCACAGCGTCGCCGGGTCGACCCGCGCCGCCACCTGCGCCCACTGCTCGGCGATGGCGCGAGCGTTCTTCCCCAGCTTCTTTTGCAGGGCGGGCTGGCGGTGCGCGCGACCCGACACCACGTCGCGGGTCCACGTCAGTTCGGGCTCGCCGAGCCGTACTGCCGCGCGCAACCGGCCCGGTCCCATGTGGGGCAGCGTCGCCATGGCGACGACCCACGCGTCGGGCGGCGGTCGGCTGTCGGTCACGGTCGTTGGTTCCGCCATGTCAGACCGCCATCCGCTCGTACAAGAAGGCCGGCTCGTTGCGAAGCTGCATGGCCAGTGCCAACAGATCAGGCCGCAGCGGAGGCTCGACGCCGAGCAAATCGGCGATCGTCAACGCGACGCAACGGATGCGGCGCAGACCGCGCGCGCTCAGCCGGCCAGAAGCGAGATGCCCTTCGAGCAACTCGTGGCAATCGGCGTGCAAGGGCGCCAGCTGGTTGAGCGCTCGGGATGTCAGCTGCCCATTGACACATCGCTGGCGTTGCCAGGCACGATGGCGCGCCCGCTCAACCCGCTCGCGCACCGCTGCGGTCGACTCGCCGGGCTCGCCGCCCAACAGGTCGCGCGGCTCCGGCGGCGAGATGTTGACGCGGAGATCGAACCGATCGAGCAACGGCCCGGAAAGGCGACGCCCGTAGCGAGCGAGTGACGTGGGGGTGCACCGACAGTGGCCCGGGCCGCGAGCGGCACCGCAGGGGCACGGGTTCATGGCGCCGACGAGGAGGAAGCGGGCGGGGTAGCTCACCCGGAAGTTGGCCCGCGCCACACGCACCACGCCTTCTTCCAGGGGTGTTCGCAGCGCTTCCAGCACATCGACGGGGAACTCGGCCATCTCGTCGAGGAACAGCACGCCGCCGTGCGCGAGGGAGATCTCGCCCGGCGCCATCCAGCTCGAACCGCCGCCGATCACGGCAACCTTCGAGGCGCCGTGATGGGGGGCGCGCAGCGGCGGTCGCCGCACCAGGCCGCCCGGGGGAAGCGGCGCACCGGCGGCCGAGTGGATGCGCGTGGCCTCCAGTGCCTCCGCACGGTCGAGCTCGGGCAGCAGCCCGACCAGCCGCGTGGCGAGCATCGTCTTGCCGCCACCAGGCGGCCCGTAGAGCAACAGGTGATGGCCGCCCGCGGCCGCCACCTCGATCGCCTGGCGGGCAACGGGTTGCCCGCGCACATCGGCAAGGTCGGCCGGCTCGGCGGTCTCGCCGGCCGCGTCGGCGGGCGGCCGCTCCGGCCAGGGTTCGTCGCCCCACAGGGCCGCGACGAGCTCGCCCAGGGTGGCCACCGAGCGGACGGTGTGGCGGCCCACGAGCTCGGCCTCTTTTGCGGCCGCGTGACCGACCACGACCGCCGGTTGGGTCACGGCGTCGATCATCGACAGCGTTCCGGGTACCGCTCGGACCGACCCGTCGAGCCCCAGCTCACCCACGAACGCAAGGTCGTTGATCGGGAGCCCTGGCACCTTCTCTGACGCCACGAGCACCGCGATCGCGATGGCGAGGTCGAGCCCCGAGCCGCCTTTGCGCAAACCCGACGGCGCCAGGTTCACGGTGATGCGGCGCAAGGGCCATTCGAGCCCGCTCGAGAGCAGGGCCGCCCTCACCCGATCGCGTGCTTCACGGCAGACCGTGTCGGGCGAGCCCACGACGGTGAACCCGGGCAAGCCCTTGGAGACGTGCACCTCGACGGTGACGGCGTGCCCGTCGACGCCGAGCAGGGTGGCGGAATGGACAGTGGCGAACATGGATCGCTCCTGGGCGAGCGCGCGTGCGCGCAGATGCGGCGGGGAGGAGGACAGCCGGAGGCCGTCGCTCGAGGAGGACCACGAACGTCGGGCAGGTTCGCAAGAGGCGGAACCGGCGGGCGTGGGAACAGCGGGGCGTGTGAGCCGAGTGAGAGCCTGTGCACCTTACCCCGGGGGTATGACAGGCCGACCCGGGTCAACACTCGGCGGCGCAGGGTTGGAAGCGGTAGACCCGCGGCCAGCCTGCGCATCGATCCGCTCGCGGTGCGGGCAGATGCGCACGCTGGCCGAAGCCAGGCCGCTTCTCACCGCCCTCGGCCGCGAGGGTCCACGGGTCTACCTGCGGCGCAACGGGGAAAAACACAGGTACAGGGGTGCGAGCTACTGTCCCGCTGCTCGCGTCTCTGGCTGGGGCCCGCCACCTCCCGTCCGGCGGGCCTCAGCGCGATGCCGGGCGTCCAGTGGAGGAGCTCACGGCGCGGAATCTACGCGGAGAACCTACCCAGGCGGACACCACGTGTTTCTCGCGCAGCGAGCCCCCGCTCCATACTTGTTCGATGGGTCTGAACCCGTTCCGCCCCCAGAAGCGCCGGGCCGGCGACTACGTGATGGTGGCGGCGGCGTTCGCCATCTGCGCCGCTCTCGTGGTCTGGGCCATCCGGGGTTGAGCGGATGAACCCGCCGGCACACTGGCCGTTCGCCGACGGCGACGTCGACACCCGCTTCGTCCAACCCTACGAGGCGACCAAGACCTACCTGTGCCCCGGCTGCGAGCAGGAGATCCCACCCCGTTCCCACCACATCGTCGCCGTCCCCCGGCACGCTCCCGAGCTGCGCCGCCACTGGCACCGAAGCTGCTGGGATCGCCGCCACCACCGCAAACCGCGAGGATTGCGCTGATGCACCTCATCTTCATTCGACACGGCCAACCCGAATGGGACCGCGACGGGATGGCGGTCGACGATCCCAAGCTGACCTCGCTTGGCCACGAGCAAGCCAAGCGGCTGGCCGAGCGCCTTGCCGCGGTCGATGACATCCGGGTCGACGAGCTGCTGGTCTCGCCCCTGGCCCGCGCGCACCAGACCGCCGCGCCCATCAGCGACGCGCTCGGCCTCGAGCCCGTCACGCTCGACTGGCTGCGCGAGATCGCGGCGCCTCCCTTCGAAGGGACGCCGACCGAGCAGGTGCAGCGGATATTCGCGGAGGCTCGCAAGCGGTCGGTCGACGATCTCTGGGACGGGCTGCCCGGCGGCGAGAGCTTCAGCGGCTTCCACGAGCGGATCACCGGTGGAGTCCGCGAGCTGCTGGCCGAGCGCGGGGCCGTACCAGTCTCACCCGCGCCGCCCCTCTGGAAGCTCGAGGACCGTGAGCAGGTCGTGATGGTGGTCGCGCACGCCGGCACCAACGCGGCGGCCATCGGCTTCCTGCTCGGCATCACCCCCGTTCCCTGGGAATGGGAGCGCTTCATCTCGTTCCACGCGTCGGTCAGCACGCTGCTGCCCATGGCCATCAGCGGCGCCAACTCGTTCAGCCTGTTCAAGTTCTCCGATGTGAGCCACCTCCCTGACGATCTGCAGACCCGCTGACCGACGCCCGAGCGCACTGCTAGCGCTAGCGCTAGTACACCGCCGAAGCGAAGATGGGCTTCGACATGACCGTGGGCGAGCTCGCCGAGAGGTACAAGTACTGGTGGTACCTCGGCCATCTTCTCGGCATCGATCCCCGACTCGTCCACGACCTCAAGAACAACGAGGAGGCCGGCCGCGTAGATGACATGCGCGCCGCCGTCACCGCGCCGCCTGAACCCGTCTCGGTGACGCTGGTGGCGGCGACGCGTGACAAAGCGATCGCGAACTACCCCAACGACCTCGCCGAGCTTCCCGAGCGCACCACCTTCACCGCGGTGGCGGCCGCACCGATCACCGACACCGAATGAGAAGGCGCACAGCCACGCTCGTGCGGGCGCGACACCGCCTCGCTAACCTTGGACCGGTGGGGCCGAACGGGTCTGGTCCCACCCGGGGGGAGGGGCCGTGAACGACGCCGACCGGGAGGTCACGTCCATCCAGGCAAAGCTGACGGATGTCGACGGCAGGATCGCCGACCTCGAGACCCAGCTCGAAACGAGGAGCCGTGACGTCGCGCTCGCGGCCGACCTCTTCGTCAAACCCGAGGACGACCCCGGGGTCCAGCTCACCAAGGCCGAGGCCGAGAGGAAGGCCCTGCGTGACCGCCTCGACGAGCTCGCGCCGCATTCGGTCATCTTGCTCGAGGCGAAGTGGAAGACGACGCAGGACCAGATCACGGAGATCGAGGACTCGACGTTCAGGGCCGCGCACGACCCGACGCAAGAACGCGCCCGGATCACTGAACTGCGGAGCGAGGCGAACGCCCTCGTGGCTCGCGCGGGCGACCTGCGCGCCGCTGAGCTGGGCGCCGACATCGAGGCCGAGGCCCGGCGCATCCTCGACGAACTGAGGGCGGATGACGCGAAGGCGGACGATGGGGATTCCGCGGTCTCCCCCGAAGCGGACCGCGCTCGCCTTCTCGAACAGGAACTGCGCCCGCACTCGATCACTTTGCTCGAGGACTCGGTCCGGAGGCTCGATGAACGGATCGAGCGGATAGAGCGCCAGGAAGGGACTGCCCGTCCCGCGATCTGGGAACCCGTGTACCGCCAGCGCGACGAAGAGCGGGCGCTGCTCGAGGGGCGGCGCGCCAAGCTGCTCGGCCCTGCATCGGATGGAGTGATCGAACAGCCGACGCTGTCTGCTGCAGAAATCGTCCAGCCCGCTTCCCGATCCACCACGACGAAGACGGTGGTCGGCGTCGCCATCGGCGTGGTCGCCGTGGTCGGGATCGTCGCCGCGGTGGCGCTGATCGGACGCTCGACTGACCCGACGCCGCCCTCGGCCAACACGAGCGACCGCGCCCCGGCGTCGAATCCGCCCACGGCGGGTACGACTCCGGGGTTGGTCGTCACGCCGGCGCTAGCCACCACATGGCTCAACGCCGCCGGCCAGCTCGAAGGTGTGGCGCCCGAGGCCGGAGGCGGGGTCAAGACCCTCACCAACCTCACCGATCCGTCGGTTTCGTTCGACGAGCCGCTGCTTGCGACCCGCCGCTTCGAGGCCATGGTGAGCACTACGTACACCCGCACCACGCCGCGGTCAACGAACCCGGGGCTGACCTCGGCGAACTACATCGACAAGGTGTACATCCTCGGCGATGCCGGCGACGCTGATAGCTTTCTGGCCGCCTACCTGGAACGGGCGATGACCAACGGATTCTCGCGGTCGGGGACGTTCGGCACCGACGGTGTCGTCTTGCAACGCGAGACGAACGTCGACCTGCTCTTCCCCGTGGGCAACGCGGTGGTGCGGATCAACATGGGGGTCAACCCGGGCACCCCGGCGGTCGCCGCCGCGAAGGACGCCACCGACATGGCCCAACTTCAGGTCGCCGCGGGCGCCACAAAGTGAACGCCGGGCACGAGCGGCGCCGGAGGGCGAACACCGCCCCCTCATGACGACACGCCTACCTCCACATCGGGCGGCGGGTGGGGGCCGTCGGGCACGCGTTGCCTGGATCAGGTTGCGACGAAAGAGGCGAAGTGCAGGGCGGTGGCCTCGTGATCGGCCAGACCGTGCCGTGCGGTGTCGTGAAGGCGTCGTTCCTCGATGTTCCAGCCGGCAGCGAGGTTGCCGTCGTGGATGGGCAAGAGGGATGGGCAACACGGCCCCAAACCCGAGTGAGAGACCCCCGAAAGGGCCTCTCACCAGGAACTACCTGGAGCGGACGACGAGATTCGAACTCGCGACCCTCACCTTGGCAAATTGACCAAGGGCTGTCACCTGCGACGCTGTCAGAAACCGTGCTTGACCTGCAGTTTCCTTGAACCGGTCCCGACCGGTGTTTACCGGTGTTGTCCGACCCTCCACGGACTCCACGCGGACTTGGAGAACGGCGATGAGGATCACTTCGCAGGTCAGCGGTCATTTTCATCTCGGTGCGCTCGGCCCATCACCTACGGCATCACCTTATAAAGGTGATGCTTCACGACGGCAGCTACCCGGCGCGCACAGGGAACTCGTGAGGCTGGCCGAGCAGTTGGCTGCGGATCACCCACTCCAACATCGCTCGACGTTCGTCGTTGTTGGCGGACCTGCGAGACCGGCTCGCCGGCTCGCAGCCGTCAGCGTGGAGATCAGCACACGGACAGCGCCGATCTACCGCATCCTCCTAAGTGGTCCTCTTCAATAGTCCTCGCGTGTATCTGGGAGGTCATCGTCTGAGAGCCTGGTCCAGGCGGTGGGGTCGTTGAGGTAGAGGCC
>JACPNV010000053.1 GCA_016185305.1 Actinomycetota bacterium
GACGTTGTTGTTGACGGCCACGTTGATCGTGATCGTCGCCACCGACATCGCCGGGATGTTGCCACCCGAGCAGTCAATGAAGGTGCCGTTGACGAAGCAGGTGAAGTTGTTCGTGCCGACGGCGTTCGTGAAGGTCACGCCCGGCGGCAGCGAGTCACGTACCAGCACGTTGTTCGCTGCCAATGCGCTGGTGTTGGAGATGACCAGGATGTAGCGCAGCGGCGTGCCCGGGGCGACCGGATCGGGTCCCGCCGTGGCGGCGTTGGCGGCGCAGGCGGCCGTGCGCGTCGCGAGCGGGATGTTCGGGTTCACCGGGTCATTGGCGGTGTTCCCGTCGCACTTCACCGTCTGCAGGTTGGCCACCGGCGCGACCACGGTGAGCGCGCTGGCGATGTTGTTGCCCTCGTTGGTCTCGGCGATCGTGTTGTTCGGATCGACCGTGACCTCGTTCTGGACCGTGGTCGGAGCATTCGGTGCGGTCACGACGATGGTGATCGTCGCACTGGTGCCGAAGTTGATCACGCCGCCGGTGCAGGTGACGTTGACACCACCCTGCACGCAGGTGAAGCCGTTGGTGCCGATGGCAGAAACGAACGTCACCTCGACGGGCAGCACATCGAGCACTTCGACGTTGGTCGCGTTCTGGGTGCCGATGTTGCTGATGACCCGGTTGTAGGTGAGCGTGCCAAGTGGCGCCACCGGATCAGGCCCGGAGCCGGCGGGACATGCCGCGGCCGGAGCCGGGTTGGTGTTGTTCGCCTGGTCGCCGTCGCACTTGGTCGGAATCAGGTCAATACCGGTGGCGACCACCGTATTGAGCGTCGTGCTGTTGTTCATCTCGTCGGTCTCGGGGATCGTGTTGTTCGGATCCACCGTGGCCGTGTTGACGATCGTGCCCGTGGTCTGCGGCGCGATCACGTTCAGTGTGATCGTCACCGTCGAGCTGGGCGGAATCGTGCCGCCCGTGCAGGTGACGACCTGGCCGGCCGCGGTGCAGCCGCCCGCGAAGGCAGGGGCGACGGCGCTGTTGAAGATCACGCCGGGAGGCAGGACATCGCGGACCTCAACGCCGGTCACTTGGGACAGACCGGAGTTGCCGACCGTGATGATGTACTGGAACGGCGCACCCGCGATCACGGGTGAGGTATTGGACTTGCTGATGTTGAGGTCCACCCGCGGGCGCACGTTGACCGTGGCCTGCGCGGTGGAGGTGAACGGCGTGCGGCCGGTGAGGCCGGAGACATCGACCGTGTTGTTGATCGACGTGCCTGCCTGGGCGACCACTGTGCCGCTGATCACCACCTGCATCGACTGACCGGCCGGCAGGCCCGGAACGTTGCAGTTGACCTGGCTGGCCGTGACCGTGCACGAGCCGATGGTCGTCGTGGCCATGACACTGGCGGCGTCGAGGCCGGTCGTGCCGTCGGACACGGTGATGGCCCCCGCGGCCAGCGAGGAGATGTTCGTGATGTCAATGGTCCAGGTCAGTGTTTGGCCCGGCACCACCGGATTCGGCGTGCCGTTCTTGAAGACCGCGAGCGGCGACGGGGGCGTGCCGGGAACCGCCGTCACCTGCGTCATGAACGTGGCGGTATTGTTGCCGTCGTTGGTCTCCGGAATCGTGTTCAGCGGGTCCACCACGGCCGTGTTGGTGATGGTGCCCACCGCGTTCGGCGCCAGCACCGTGAGGGTGAGCGTGGCCGACCCGCCGGCCGCGATGCTGCCGCCCGTGCAAACGGCCTGCGGTGGCTGCACCCGGGCGAGGCACTGGAAGCCGGAGTCGCCGATCGCCGACTGAAGTTGCACGCCCGCCGGCAGGGTGTCTTCCACCCGCACCCCGTTGGCAAGTGTCCCGCCAAGGTTGGACACGGTGAGGGTGTAGACGAATTGCTGGCCGGCCGTCACCGTCTGGGGCCCCGATTTCGTGACGACCAGATCGGCCGGACCAGCGCCGCCGGCCACCTGCGTGACCGCCGTCGAGCTGTTGTTGACGCCGGCGCCGTTGATGGTGCCGGTGACGGTGGCGGTGTTGGTGATCGTGGCGCCGGCCGCGGCGGTGACGGCGCCGGTGATGGTGATCGTCATCACCTGCTGCGGTGTCATGCCGGGCACGCTACACGTGACCACGTTCGCGGCTACCGCGCAGTTGCCCAGCGTCGTGTTCGCCACGATCGTCGCGTTGTTGAGGCCGTTGGTCGCATCCGTGACCGTGACGTTGGTCGCGGGCGACGACGAGGTGTTCGTCACCACGATCTGATAGGTCAGCTGCTGACCCGTCAGCACGGTCGGCGACGGATTGGCGGTCTTCTGGATCACCAGGGTACCGCCGTTACCGCCGCGCGGGGCGACGATCTGCGTCACCGCCTGGGCGGTGTTGTTCTGCTCGTTGCTCTCGGTGATGGCATTGTTCGGGTCGATGACCGCGGTGGCGGTGACCGGGCCGAGCGGCTGGGCCGCCGGCACGCTCGCCTGGACCGTGATCGTCGCATTCCCGCCGGCGGTGATCGCGCCGCCGGTGCAGGTGACCTGGCCGGCGTTGTTGGTGCAGACAAAGTTGCTGCTGCCGACCGCCGACACGAACGTGAGCCCCGCCGGAATATTAAACACCGCCACCGCGCCCGTGACGTTCGTGCCACCCTGGTTCTGGACGGTGACGGTGTAGACGATCGTGCCGCCCCGTGGCGTCGAGGCCGGAGCCTGGATGGCGATCGTCAGGTCGGGGAGGCCGGGCGCCGCGCCGCTCACCAGGGTCGATGCCGTGGCCGAGCCGTTGACCGTCGTGGTCGTCGTGGTTGTAATGACACCGGACGCCGTCGCGGTGTTGTTGATCGTCGTACCGACCGGCGCGTTGACGGTGCCACGCACGGTCATGGTCATCGTCTGGCCCGGCGCAAGCGTTGCCGGACCACAACTGACGCTGTTGGCGCTCTGGCTGCACGACCCCGCCGTTACGGTGAGGATCAGGTTCGTGAGGCCGGTGGTACTGTCCGTGACAAACACATCGGTCACGGTCGCGGTGGGGGAAGGATTGGTGACGTTAATGGTGTAGGTCAGTTGCCCGCCCGGGGCGACCGGGTCGGGTGAATCCGTCTTGGTAACGGTCAGGCCACCGCGCTGTGCCTGCACGGAGTCCGGTTGGAGTGGGCCGCCCCTCGCGAAGACGGCCGCGAGGGCCACTACCAGAAGCCCAAAGAAGATGGGGGGCCGGCGGTCGCGCGTGGGCCGGCGCGTGGTCGGGGAACGGGACATCTGCTCCTGCCTCCTGTCCGACTATATCGTCTGCGCGCGTTTTAAGGTTACA
>JACPNV010000024.1 GCA_016185305.1 Actinomycetota bacterium
GCGCAGTTCGTGGACGGATCCCACCGGGGCTCGCCGGTCAGCGCTCCAGCGGGCCGGTGGCGGCCGCATCGACGTGGTCGGACGTGTTCGACGGTCGCGTCGCACCGACCACCGGCCGGATCGTCTCGCTGCATGATTGGCCCACGGGCATCGATCCCGAAGCAGACCCCAATGTGGCAGGACGATGGGCCTCGCCTCGCCGACCGAGACCCGTCGTGACCCGTCGCGCACCATCTTCGTCACGGTCTGAGGGATCGCCCACTGGCGCCGACGGTTCGGGTCCGGACGCGTCGATCGCCGCGCACCGGGCGCCCAAGGCCCTGGCACCCGAGCAGGATCGGAGAAGCGGGCGCTGCGTCGGTGCTCCTGCGGTCGTCGCATGAGGGTCACCGTCTCCCAAATGTCCTCCCCGCTTACGACCCGACGAGGCGCTCACCTTCTACCAGGACGCTCTCGCCGTCGAGGTCCCCGACGGCTTTTGCTGGAACACGATCGGCACCCCGGGCCAGGACATCGAGATCGTCCTGTTCCAACCGCACGGCGGTCGGTCTGAGGCCGAGGGCGACGCCCTCCAGTTCGGCGGCCGCAACATCAGCGAGGTGCTCGCCATGTCGGTCGCGGAGGTCGAGGAGATCCTCGAGCGGCACCCGTCGATCCGCGCGGCCGTGGTGCTCGGCTATCCCGACGAGCGCATGGGCGAGCGGGTCGCGGCATTCGTCGTCACGCGCGAGCCTTTCGATCTTGCCAAGTGCCGCCACTGGTTCAACGAGCAAGGCGTGGCCAAGTTCAAGTGGCCCGAGCACGTGCAGACCGTGCTCTCCATGCCCACGCTGCCGACAGGCAAGGTCGACCGCCACGAGCTCCGCACCTACCTCTCGGGCTCCATCGGCGCCGGCTCGATGGGGCCAGAGGCGAGCTAGATGACGCTCTCGCCGGCCTCGACCTTGGCCCGGAGGAGCGAGCCCAAGCGCCCGCGATGGAACGACGCATCGCCGAAGCTGCGCTGGTCGGCCTGCGCGCGCTTCAAGAAGAAGTGGACGTCGCACTCCCACGTGAACCCGATGCCGCCGTGCACCTGCAAGGCCGACGCCATCACCCGCTTCGACGCGTCGGAGCACCACGTCTTCGCGGTCGACGCCGCGACCGATCGATCGGCGTCGCCCGCCGACAGGCACCAGGCCGCGTAGTACGCGGCCGAGCGCATGCCCTCGACATCGACGAGCATGTCGGCGCAGCGGTGCTTCACCGCTTGGAACGAGCCGATCGGCCGCCCGAACTGCTCGCGCTCGTTGGCGTACGCGACCGCGAGATCGAGCGCGTGCGCGGACGCTCCCAACAGCTCGCAAGAGTGAGCGACTGCGCCGGCGTCGCGGAAGGACCGGGCCAGACCAGCGCGGCCGAGCAGCGTGGCCGGCGTTTCGTCGAACCGCAACCAGCCCAGCTCGCGGGTCAGGTCCATCGCCGGCTCTCGCTCCACCACGAGCCCGGCACCCGCCAGATCGACGAGCAGCACGCACTCGTCTCCGACCAGCACACCGTCGCCGGATGGATCGGTGGCATCGTTGGCGAGCACGACGGCAACGTCTGCCCGCGGAGCGAACAGCGCCGGTTCGGTCGCGCCCGAGAGCGTCCAGCGCTCGATGCCGTCGTCGCCGATCTCGGGACGGGCGGCGACCGGCGCGGCGGCAACGGTCGCGATCGCTTCGCCGTCGATCAGACGGCTGACGAGCTCGTCGTGGCCACCAGCCCGCACGAGCGCGTCGAGGGCGACGACCTGTTGCAGGAACGGCGCCGGCGCCACGTGCGCGCCGGTCTGCTCCAGCAGGACCGCCAACTCCACCCAACCCATGCCCAAGCCGCCGCGCGGCTCGGGCACCGCCACCCCCGCCCAGCCCTGGTCGACCATCGCGGCCCACAGCTTGGGGTCGAGGCCACCACCCGCATCGACGATCGACCGCACTGCGGTGGGCGAGGCGTACTCGTCGAGAAGCTCGCGGGCCGCGGCCTGCATGGCCTGTTGGTCAGCCGACAGCTCGAACTGCACGGGCGACGAGGCTAGTGCGGCGGCGGCAAAGACTTGACACGACTGTCAGAGACGAGCAGCGGCCTTGCGTATCATGGCGGCCGCATGGACCTGTCGCCCACGCCCGAGCAGGAGGCGCTGCGAGCCGAGTGCCGCGACTGGCTCCGCGCCAACCTTCCGTGGGAGTACGGCCAGGGCTTCCCCCCACGCCTCTCTGACCTGGCCGAAGAGGTTGCGTT
Source organism: Actinomycetota bacterium (assembly GCA_016185305.1). Taxonomy (GTDB): domain Bacteria; phylum Actinomycetota; class Acidimicrobiia; order Acidimicrobiales; family Acidimicrobilacustridaceae; genus JACPNV01. The sequence goes on from JACPNV010000024.1 coordinate 2,263, forward strand.
CCTGCGTTCGTGGCAGCGAACCCTTGCCGGCGGCGGCTGGGTCGGCGTGACGTGGCCGGCCGACTACGGCGGCCGGGGCGCCGGCGCCCTCGATCACTACATCGTGCAAGAGGAGCTGGCCCGGGCCCGGGCGCCCGAGCTCGCCGGCCGCATCGGCATCAACCTCGTCGGCCCCACGCTGCTCACCCACGGGACCGACGACCAAAAGACACGGTGGCTCCCGAACATCCTCGACGCCACCGAGCTGTGGTGCCAGCTCTTCTCCGAGCCGGACGCCGGCAGCGACCTCGCGTCGCTGACGACGAGGGCGATCCGGGACGAGGCGAAGGGTGGCTGGCGCATCGAGGGCCAGAAGGTCTGGACGTCCTACGCGCAGTTCGCCGACTGGGGCTTGTTGCTGGCGCGCACCGATCCACGCGCCCCCAAGCGCAAGGGCATCAGCGCCTTGGCGATCGACATGCACCAGGCCGGCATCGACGTGCGGCCCTTGCGCCAGATCACCGACGAGCACGACTTCAACGAGGTGTTCTTCGACGGCGCGTTCGTGCCTGACGATCAGCTCATCGGACCGCTCGACGGCGGCTGGACGGTCTCGTCGTCAACCCTCACCCACGAGCGCGGCACCAACCCCCGCCAGCTCGTCATCCACGCGCAACTGCTCGAAGAGCTGCTCCGCCTCGCGCTCGAGCAGGGGTCCTACGACGACCATCGACTGCAGCAGCAACTCGCAGAGGCCTACGTCGAGGTCCGCCTGTTCCAGCTCCACAACTGGCGCTCGCTGTCGAAGATCGAGAGCGGCCAACCCCTTGGCCCGGAGGGAAGCGCGCTCAAGCTGTACTGGAGCGAGATGAGCAAGCGGCTCCACGACACCGCCCTCGCCGTCGTCGGTGACGCGTCGCCGCTGTGGTGGGACGCCACCGGCAACCCGGGCAACGGCCGCTGGCAACGAAGCTGGCTCTACTACCAGGCCGCGTCGGTGTTCGCCGGCACCAACGAGATCCAGCGCACGATCGTCGGCGAGCGCGTGCTGGGGCTACCGAGAGAGTCACAGTTGCGATAGCTCCTATCGATTGTGAGCGCTATCGTCGGCGAGATGCACAAGACAGCCATCCGGATCGACGACGAGCTGGCGGCCGAAGCCCGAGAGATCCTTGGGACTCGAACACTCACCGATACGGTCAATGCTGCGCTCCGAGAAGTGGTCGACCGCCAACGTCGCGAGCTCTTCGTCTCCCACCTGACCGACGCCGACGCCTTTGACTTCGATGCCATCGAGGACGCTTGGCGGTGACGAGCTACATCGTTGACACGAGTGCATTGACACGACTGGCGAAGCCAACGGTGCGAGCGAGGCTCGAGCCTCTCGTCACCGATGGCGCGTTGCTGATGACGGCGCCAGTCGCCTTCGAGTTGCGCTTCGCAGCCCGCAACCATCGAGCGCTGACCTCGCTCGACGAGTATCTCCAAGGCTTCGATTGGTTGTCGGTGGCGCCAGCTATGTTCGACCGCGCGCTCGAGGTCCAAGGCTTGGCGTCGAACAAGGGTCAACTCCGAGCGTTCTCACTCGTCGACCTGCTCGTCGCCGCCGCCGCCGAGACGGCGGGCCTCACTGTGCTGCACTATGACGCCGACTTCGACCGGATCACCAAGCTCACCGGCCAACCGACCGAGTGGGTCGTCCGCCGGGGTACGGCAGATCGATGAGGGACACGATGACCAACGACTTCGAGACGGTTCTCTACGACGTCGATGGCGCCGTCGCTCGCATCACGTTGAATCGACCAGAGGCCGCCAACGCGCAGTCGATGCAGCTCATCGACGAGCTCGACACCGCGTTCGACCTTGCTCTTGACGACGACAACGTTCGTGTCGTCGTCCTTGCCGCCACGGGCAAGCACTTCTCGTCCGGCCACGACCTCAAAGAGCTCGTGGGTCCCGACGCATCGCCCGAGCTCGCCGAGCAGCGCTCGACGCCGGAAGGCAAGTTCCGTCACGAACGCCAGATGTACTTCGACCGGTGCGTGCGCATCTACGAGTTCCCCAAACCGACGATCGCCGCGGTCCAGGGCAAGTGCATCGCCGGCGGCCTCATGCTCGCCGCCATGTGCGACCTGATCGTCGCCAGCGACGACGCGGTCTTCCAGAATCCGGTGGCTCGCATGAGCGGTATGGGTGTCGAACTGCTCGTCGAGCCGTGGGAGCTCGGCATCCGCAAAGCGAAGGAGTTCCTCCTGACCGGCGACGAGATCGACGCGCACGAGGCATGGCGGCTCGGCATGGTCAACCGGGTCGTGAGCCGGCACGAGCTCCTCGGTGCAGCCGACGGGATGGCCCAGAAGATCGCCCTCGTGCCTCCGATGACCGCCGAGCGCATCAAGGACTCGGTCAACCAGACGTTCGAGCTCATGGGCAAGCGCAACGCGTGGAACTACCACTTCATGGCCCATCACTTCACGCACAACACGTCGGCTGCGCTCGGAAGGCTCGCCGAGCGCGAGCAGATGGGTTCGATGAAGGAGGTCTTCGAGGCTCGCGACCGCGGCGACACGCCGGGCTGATTCAGGCCTGCGAACTGGCGGAGTCGCCGCGCTCGACCGTTAGTCTTCCTGCATGTCCGTCGTCGACGATGCGGCCTTCGCGCCCGCCAAGAAGGAACGCTGGACGTACCAGTGGAAAGAGCTGTACGACGAGGTCATCGACTCGAAGCTCTGCACCGGCTGTGCGGGCTGCGTCATCTCGTGCCCTCATGACGTGATCGGCTACAACCACGAGGAGGGCGAGTACCGGCCCTTCCATCTCGAAGAAGAGCTCGGCTTCGACGACTGCATCCACGGCCAGAAGGGATGCACGAGCTGCACCCGTGCCTGCCCCCGCTTCCGGGCGTGGGAGCCGGAGGCCAACGAGCACCTGTTCGCCCGCGACCGTGGCGACGACGAGATCGCCGGCATCTACTCCGACATCATGCTCACGCGCGCCAGCGACGACATGGTCCACAAGATGGGCCAGGACGGCGGCCTGGTCTCGGCCATCCTCATCTGGGCGCTCGACGAGGGCTACATCGACGGCGCGCTCACGTCGTTCATGGAAGGGCCCGCCAGCGACTGGAAGGCCCGGCCCGGCGTCGCCACGAACCGGGACGAAGTGCTCGAGTCTGCCGGCAGCCGCTACACGTACTCGGCCAACACCCTTGCCATCAATGAAGCACTCGAGCGAGGGCTCACCAAGTTGGCGCTGGTTGGAATGAGCTGCCAGTCGTCGGTGCCGCCGGTGATGTGGCACCGCAAGATCGGCAAGATCGGCAAGCCGATCACCTTCAACCTCGGCCTGCTCTGCTCGAAGACCTTCGACGACTCGATCTTCGCCGAGTTGTTCGAGGCCAAGTACGGCCTCGACAAGCACGAGATGGTGAAGATGAACATCAAGGGCGTCTTCCAGATCTGGATGAAGGACGGCTCGTACCACGAGATCAACCTGAAGGAGTGCCACGCCTGGACGCGTGAGGGTTGCACCTACTGCCCCGATTTCGCCGCCGAGCACGCCGACATCTCCTGCGGCGGCATCGGCAAGGACAACGACTGGACCCTCACGATCGTCCGCACCGAGCTCGGCCGGGAGATCATCCAGCGAATGATCGCCGACGGCTCGATCGTCGCCCGGCCCGGCGACAGCGATCCGGCCGCTATCGAGCTGATGCGCAAGCTCTCGATCAAGAGCCGTGAGCGCTGGCCGGCGTGGGCGAGCGATGTCGTGCGTCTCGGCCTCCCCGAGAAGAAGAAGCCGGTCGCCGCCACCGCCTGACCCCAACCCGGCTGCAAACCCCCTCCCCCACGCGCAACCGGGCCGCCCAACGCGCCACAACCGGCGCGCCACACGGCCCAGTTCAGCGCTCTCCCCCCGGCTCCCCCCAGCCGGGCCGCCCAACGCGCCACAACCGGCGCGCCACACGGCCCAGTTCAGCGCTCTCCCCCTCCCTCACGCGCAGCCGGGCCGCCCAACGCGCCACAACCGGCGCGCCACACGGCCCAGTTCGACTCGGGGGCCTCAGCAATCAGAGCGGCAGCACCAAGACGCCGCCGCCGGCCCAGGTGGCCAGGCCGTCGGCGACGAGCGACTCCGCGGCCCGGCCGGCACGCTCGTGATCGCCGGGCCACCCGCACGCGCCGGCCAGCTCGACCGCCGGCACAGCCCCGTCGCGGCGCAACACATCGACGAGGCGGCCTCTCCCCTGCCGGTCAGATCCCTCGAATCTCGATTGCCCCGCGCTGACCGAGGCGCTGCCGATCGCCGGGTCGGGACCGCGCTCGCCGGCCCAGGCACACCAACGGCGGACGGGGCAACGCTCGCACGCCGGCGACCGCTTCGTGCACACGGTGGCGCCCAGGTCGAGCATGCCCTGGTTCCAAGCCCACCCCTCACCCCGCGGCACGCACGAGTCGGCGACACGCTGCACGTCCTTCGCCGTCAACGGCCGGCCTGACAGCCGAGCCAGCACCCGGCCGACGTTCGTATCGACCACAGCGACGTCGCGCTCGAACGCGAACGCCAGCACGGCACGAGCGGTGTACGGGCCAACGCCCGGCAGTGCGAGCAGCGCGTCGAGCGCATCGGGGAGCTGCCCGCCGTGATCCGAGACCACCGCGACCGCGCACCGGTGCAGGTTCACGGCGCGGCGGTTGTAGCCGAGGCCGGCCCACAGGGTGATGACGTCTCCCGCCGGAGCGGCCGCGCACGACGCCGCCGTCGGAAACCGTTCGAGGAACGCCGCGTACCGCGGCAGCACCCGAGCCACCTGCGTCTGCTGGAGCATCAGCTCCGACGCCAGCACGGCCCACGGGTCGCGGGTTCGCCGCCACGGTAGATCGCGACGCTCGGCCTGGGCCCACCGTGAGAGCGCGCGCTTGATCGACCCGGTCGCCGGCAGATCGAGCTCGATCAGATCGTCCGGCACCACCACACCCAGGTCGTGTGGGGAAACACGAGCTCGTCACGGCCGGCGGTGTCGGCGTGGGTGGCGATGAGCTCGCGGACCTCGTCGAGCAGAGCGACGCGCCGCGCTTCGGGCAGCGCGGCTACGAAGCTCGTCGACGCGGCCCGGGCGACGACACCTTCGGGCGATGTGCGCTGCGGGTTGGCGAACTCCGCATGGGAGACGGCGCCGAACAAGCCAGCGGCGCCGATGTCGGCCACGAAGTCGCCAGTCATCGCCTCGCCGGCCGTCTCGTCGATCGAGTGGTATGGCGTATAGGGCCGGCCGCCGCTGCGCGCCACGAGCAACTCGGTGAACGCCTTGACCCACGGGACTCGCTCGTCGCGGACGTTCCACATCAGAACCAGGGTTCGCTCTGGCTTCAGCACCCGGTTGATCTCCCGTAGCGCGGAAGGAGCATCGAACCAGTGGAACGCTTGCGCGACCGTGACGGCATCGACCGAGTGGTCGGGCAGCGGGATGGACTCAGCCGTGCCATCCAGTATCTCGACGCCAGGGCAGAGCTCGGCGAGCGTGGCCCGCATCTCGGCCACCGGCTCGACGGCCACCAGGTCGGCGCCGGTCGGCACGAGCTGGCGCGTCAGCTTGCCGGTGCCAGCGGCAAGATCGAGCACCCGTCTCGCCGGCCCGAGATCCGCGGTTCGAGCGATGAGCGCGATCGCTTCGGGAGCGTACGACGGCCGCGCCTTCTCGTAGTCGCCCGCCCCACGCGCGAACCCCGCGGCAGCGGCGGGGTTGATGGCAGCGTCGGACATGAACGGCGACCGTACATCTCCCATGAGACCGAACGTCAGTTGGCGTCGCTCGATTTGATGGTGCCCTTGGCTTCTTTGGGCTGCAACGGCTCGGGCTCGTTGGGATGCTCCCGCTTGAACAGGCGCCACTTCAGCACCGGCAACACGGTGCGCGCCCACAACCGGTAGCCCTCGTCGTTCGGGTGGAACCGATCGACCGCGAAGTAGCGGTCGGGGTACGAGCTGAACTCGGGACCCGTGAAGTCGGCGACGTTCACGTAGTCCGCGTTCTGGTCGCGCATGTCTTCGACCACCGCGTCGAGCGTCCCTCCCCGGACGCCCGCGATCCACCGCAACGGTTGCGGGAACCGAGGCACCGAGCCGAGGTCGGGCACGCCGAGCAAGATCCGGTCGGCTCCCTTGGGCAGCCGGTCGAGCAGCCCGAGGTACAGCGAGCGGAAGGTGTTGTTCGAGGTGAGCTTGGTGACGTCGTTCGACCCGACGCTGACCAGGATGACGTCGGGCTGCTTGGGTGGTGGCAACGCCAGCAGGCGGGGCACCTGGTCATCGATGACGTCGGTGATCCGCGCTCCGGACCTGGCGAGGACCGTGAGCTCGACCGGTCGACCCAGCCCTTCCGCCACCTGCCGGGGCAGCGCCCCGTCGACCGACGATGCCCCGACCCCGGTGACGGTCGAATCCCCGAGCCACACGATGCGGACGGGCGCGCCCGCGGTCTGCGCACCGATCAAGCCGTCGAGTTGGGTCGGGTAGCCATCGGAGCCCGCGAGGGTCGCACCGTTGCCCGCCATCACCACTTCGACGGACAGGACCCCTGCGAACAGGAGGATGGCGGCGGCAACGCCCCCGGCGATCAGTCGCCGAAGACGTCGGCGCCGTACGGGAACTGCCTCGTCGGCGCCTGCTCCCTCTTCCACACCATGACCTTACGGCGGAACAAGCACACTTCTTCGGCACGCTGGTTGATGCCCTTGGTCTCGACCGTCACGATGCCGCGCTTGCCGTCGGAGGTCTCCTTCTTCTCGATCACCTTCGTGACCGCGTAGATCGTGTCGCCATGGAACGTCGGCTTGGGGTGCTGGAGCGTCTCGATCTCGAGGTTGGCGACCGCCGAACCGCTGACGTCCGGCACGCTCATGCCCAGCACGACCGAGTAGACGAGGTTCCCGACCACCACGTTCTTCTTGTGCACCGTCTCGTTCTCGGCGAACCACTCGTTGATGTGGAGGGGATGGTGGTTCATGGTGATCATGCAGAAGAGGTGGTCGTCGTACTCGGTGATCGTCTTGCCCGGCCAGTGACGGAACACGTCGCCCGGCTCGAAGTCTTCGTAGTAGCGGCCGAAGGGCCGGTCATACATGGTCACGGTCACACACCTCGTCTCTGGTTCGAACGCGGGCGAGGTTACGGGTGCAGATCTCGGCCGGTCCAGATGAGCGCGCCGCGAGTGCGCCACACTGGAGGGACGCGGATTCCCATACGGCAGACAGCGAGGGGGCATGGATTCTCCCGAACGTGAAGGTGCGGGATCCTCATCGGCCGCCCTCGAAGGAGATGAGCAGAAGTACGCCCTCTGGCGCATGATCATCCGCGCCCGCTATCTCGCGATCGCCGTCCTGGCCGTGCTCAGCGTTCCCGACGCCGCCGGCGACCGCCACCTCCAGGTTGCCGCCGCGCTCATCGTCGTGATGCTCCCCTACAACGGGCTGTGCCACTGGACCCTGGTGCGAACCGGACGCCTGCAACCCTGGATCGCGTTCACCGATCAGCTCCTCGTCATCGCGTTCGCCTCGCAGGCACCCGAGCTGCTGCCGCAAGGCTTGCTCGTCGCGCTGGCCCTGAACGCGACGGCCGCGGTCGCGTTCCCCAAGCAGATCGCCTACACGTCGGGCGTCGTGGGTGCAGCCGGGCTGGCCGGCGTCGCCATCGCGTACGGCGACGCTCGCCTCGCCGTCCTCGTCGGCGTGTTCGCGCTGACGTCCGGCTTCGCGATGACAGTGGTCGCCACCATCGCCAAGGTGGAGCGAGACGTGCAAGACCGCTACGCGGAGTTGATGAGCGGCATCGACGTCATCGTGTGGGAGCAGCTCACTCGCAACCCCTCGACGCTCTACGTCAACCGGCGAGCGGAAGAGATCCTCGGCTACCCCGCGAGCCTCTGGCGCGAGCCGGGCTTCTGGCGCGCGCACGTCCACCCCGACGATGCTGACGAGGCCGCCCGCCAGTACCGTGACGCGATCCGCAGGGGGAACAACGCGGAGCTCGACTACCGAATGGTCGGCACCGACGGCCGAGTGCTCCACATGCACGATCGCATGCGAGTGGAGACCGACTCCCTTGGCGGGGCCGTACACGTCCGTGGGGTCATGCTGGACGTGACCGCCGAGCGCGAAGCCACCGCCCAGGCCGACCAGTACGTCAACCTCGTCGAGAGCATCCGGCTCGCCCTCTTCGTCTTCGGCCTGCGCGACCTCCGCGACGACGAGACACTCGAGCTGCTGGCCATGAACCCCGAAGCGACGATGGTGACCGGACTGCGCGCGCCGAGCATCGGCCGGCCTGCCGCCGACGTCCTGCCGTTCTCCGACGTCGACAACGTGATCGCGAACCTCGCCGACGTCGTTCGCTCGAAAGAACCGTTCGTCATGGAGGAGTTCCAGAGCGGCAGCGGCAGCGGCAGCGGCAACCAGGGCAGCCGCGTGTACAGCGCCTACGCCTTCCCTCTGCCCGGCAACGCGGTCGGCCTCTCGCTGCACGACGTGACCGAGCGGGCCATGGCCGCCGAGGTCCTCCGGCGCCAGGCGCTGCACGACGGGCTCACCGGCCTGCCCAACCGCACGCTGCTGAACGAGCGGCTTCGGGCGGCCTTGAAGCACTCACACCAGACCGGCGAGCCGGTCGCCCTGCTCGTGATGGATCTCGACCAGTTCAAGGAGGTCAACGATGCCTTGGGCCACGACCACGGCGATCGCCTCCTGATCGAGATCAGCCGGCGGTTGCAACGGGTGTTGAGCGGCGCCGACACCATCGCCCGTCTCGGCGGTGACGAGTTCGCCGTGCTCCTCACGACCACCGCCGATGAGGTCAACTCCGTCGCGGCCGCGCAACTCATCCGGAGCGAGCTCGAGCACCCGTTCCAGCTCGGGGGCATCACCCTCCAGACCAACGCGAGCATCGGTATCGCCCTCTCCCCCGACCACGCCGACGACGCCGAGTCCTTGGCCCAGAAGGCCGACGTCGCCATGTACACGGCCAAGCGCGGGGGCGCCGGCTATGCCCTGTACGCGCCCGAGCACGACCAGTCGAGCATCCGCCGACTTGCGCTGCTGGGCGAGCTGCGGCGAGCCATCTCCGAAGACGAGCTGGTCTTGCACTACCAACCGGTCCTCGACCTCACGGGCGGCCGCGTCCAGGGCGCCGAGGCGCTGCTCCGGTGGATGCACCCCGAGCACGGGCTCATGCCGCCGGGCGAGTTCATCGAGCTGGCCGAGCTGTCGGGCATGATCGGGGCGGTCACCCGTTGGGTCATCGATCATGCCCTCGTCCAAGTGCGCGAGTGGACCGACTCCGGCCTCGAGCTTCGGGTCGCGGTCAACCTGTCGGTGCGCAACCTCTATGACCGCGAGCTGGTGGCGTGGCTCAACAACCGGCTGCTCGAACGGGCGGTGGAGGCGTCCCTGCTCAAGCTCGAGATCACCGAGAGCGAGCTGATGGACGATCCCCTCCTCGCCATGGAGGTGCTCGGCAAGATGAAGAGCCTCGGGGTCTCGACGAGCATCGACGACTTCGGGACCGGCTACTCGTCGCTCGCGTACCTGAAGAACCTGCCCATCGACGAGCTCAAGATCGACCGTTCGTTCGTCGGTCACATGGTCCGCGACGACAACGACCTCACGATCGTGCGATCGACGATCGACCTGAGCCACAACCTCGGGCTCGACGTCGTCGCCGAAGGGGTGGAGGACGCGCAGACGCTGCGACTGCTTCGCGACCTGGGCTGTGACCGGGCCCAGGGCTACCACATCAGCCGGCCGGTGCCCGCCGACGACCTGACCGCGTGGATCGCCAGCCCGGACGCCCAGGAACGTGTCCGGGCCGATCTGGGCTGAACCCGGCGCAGCCGGTCAGCTCACGGAATCTTCGGCGGCGGTGACGCCCGCGGCCTCGAGGGCACAGGGGATGCAGTAGGGCGGCTTCGAGCGACCGTAGGAGTACACGAGGCAGTGATCACAGAACTCGTTCAGGCACGAGCGACAGGTGCCGGCGGTGCGCTCGTGCGGGTGGGTGTGGCAGTTGATCACGTCGGGTTCTCCGGTGTCTTCTGACATCGAGCTCTGGGCACTCCTGTGAACGCCGCGCTCGGCAAGATCGATATGGTCGGGGTCTTCGGGGCGCGACATGGGAGAAGGAACGATCGGCAGGGCCGGCGCGCGGAACGAACGGCGGCGAGGGAGGTAAGAGCGGCTTCCGGGCGCCTCGGTCGCGCTCTGGGTGCAACTCAAACCTTGCGCTGAGGTTACAAACTGAATGTGTCTCAGGTAATAGGGCGCGGGACCCATTTTCTGACAGTGCTGCCGGCAATGGCTCACCGGGCAACGGCAGCCGGCGGATCAGCGACACGTGACTTGCGCAGGCGCCAGCCGGAGCAGCCAGATGCGCCCGTGCGGATCGGCGAAGCCGCAGCCGGCGGATTATCGCCGGCGCAGCAACTCGGTAACCTCGTCGCCATGACAGATCTGAGCGCCGCCAAGGCCGCCGTCGACGCTGCCCAGGGCGTCGTCGACACCGCCGTCACCCACCTCGCCGCCACCGGGTCGGTCGACGACCAGCAGGTGGTCGCCTACGACGTCGCCCACGCCGCCGCCGCCGTGGAGACGGGCCGGGCCATGCTCGCCTACGGCGACAAGGGTGAGATCGAGGCCAAGCTGACGTGCGCCTACATCGCGGACGCCATCGCCGACCTCGCCGCCAAGCTCGTCGGGCGGGAAGGGGCGTGGGGCGTGAAGGCGGTCGATCTCGCCGAAGCGAGCGAATTCGTCAACACCTACCGAGATCCCGCGTTCCTCGCAGGGATCGGCATGGAGGCAGGGCCGCGCCACCTCGACCCCGACTTCGAGCTCGTGCAAGACACGTTCCGGCGCTTCGCCGAAGAGAAGATCCGCCCGATCGCCGAGCACATCCACCGCGAGAACGCCGACATCCCCGAGGAGATCATCGAGGGGCTCGCCGAGATGGGCGCGTTCGGTCTGTCGATCCCCGAGGAGTACGGCGGCTACTCGATGGGCGGCGAGAGCGAGTACCTCGGCATGGTCGTGGCCACCGAGGAGCTGTCACGCGGGTCGCTCGGCGTCGGCGGCTCGTTGATCACCCGCCCGGAGATCCTCACCCGCGCCCTGCTCGCCGGGGGCACCGAGGAGCAGAAGCAGCGGTGGCTCCCCCGCCTGGCGTCGGCCGAGGTGATGAACGCGGTCGCGGTGACCGAGCCCGACTTCGGGTCCGACGTCGCCGGCATCAAGGTGACCGCGACGAAGACGGAGGACGGCCGCGGCTGGCTCGTCAGCGGCGTGAAGACGTGGTGCACCTTCGGCGCTCGCGGCGACGTGCTGATGCTCCTCGCCCGCACCGACCCCGATCGCTCGAAGACCCACCGTGGCCTGTCGATGTTCATCGTCCCCAAGCCACGCGGCGATGCCCATGGCTTCGAGCTCACCCAAGAGGCCACCGATGGCGCCCCGGGGGGCGGCAAGATGGAAGGCCGCCCCATCGACACCATCGGCTACCGCGGCATGCACAGCTACGAGATCGCCCTCGACAACTGGTGGGTGGCGGCCGAGAACCAGATCGGCCTCGAAGACGGCCTGGGGCGGGGCTTCTACTACCAGATGGCCGGATTCGAGAACGGCCGGCTCCAGACGGCGGCCCGCGCCATCGGTGTGATGCAGGCCGCGTACGAAGACGCCCGGCAGTACGCGCTCGATCGGGTCGTGTTCGGCCAGCCCATCGCCGACTACCAGCTCACGCGGGCCAAGCTCGCCCGCATGGCGTTCCTCATCCAGGCCGCCCGCCAGTTCGCCTACGAGGTGGCCCGCATGATGGCGCGGGGCGAGGGCCAGCTCGAAGCGTCGATGGTCAAGGCCTATGTCTGCAAGGCCGCCGAGTGGGTCACTCGCGAAGCGATGCAGATCCACGGTGGCTTCGGCTACGCCGAGGAGTACTCGGTGAGCCGCTACTTCGTCGACGCCCGCGTCCTGTCGATCTTCGAAGGAGCCGACGAGACCCTGTGCCTGAAGGTCATCGCCCGCCGCCTCGTCCATCTGCGCCAGCGATAATCCGCTGGCCGCCGTCGCGCGGAGCCACGAGAGTCTCCCGGCTTGCTCCGCCTGGCGGCTCCGCAACATCGGCGTTCATCTGCGCCAGCGATAATCCGCTGGCTGCCGTTGCACGGAGCCACGAGAGTCTCCCGGCTTGCTCCGCCTGGCGGCTCCGCAACATCGGCGCTGGTTGCGCCCGTCAGGCCAGCTTTGCGATGGCGTCGGCGACGGCGAGCACGCGGCGAGCGTTGTCGACGTGGAGGTTCTCGATCATGCGGCCGTCGACGGTGACGACACCCTTGCCGGCAGCCGTCGCCTCCTCGAAGGCGGCGATGATCTCGCGGGCCGACGCGATCTCGGCGTCGGTCGGCGCGTAGGCCACGTTGCACGGTTCGAGCTGGCTCGGGTGGATCAGCGTCTTGCCGTCGAAGCCCATCTGCCGGCCCTGCCGGCACTCGGCCGCGAAGCCTTCCTCGTCCTTGATGTCGTTGTACACGCCGTCGAGGATGACCTTGCCCGCAGACCGGGCGGCCAGCAGGCACAGGCCGAGGCCGGCGAGCAGCGGCTGGCGTCCGGGGACGTGCTCGGCGTGGAGCTCCTTGGCGAGGTCGTTGGTGCCCATCACCAGCACAGCCAGCCGATCAGATGACGAGGCGATCTCCTCCGCGTGCAGCATCGCCACCGGCGTCTCGAGCATCGCCCAGATCATCGTGTGATCGGGGGCGCCGCCCGCCTCCAGCGCCTTCTCGATCTGGTGGACTTCGTCCGCCGAGTTGACCTTCGGCACGACGACACCCGCCGGACCGGCGGCGGCCGCGGCCTTGATGTCTTCCGCGTGCCATCCGGTGTCGAGCCCGTTCACGCGGATGGTGACCTCGCGCGAGCCGTACTCACCGGACGAAGCGGCGGCACAGACGCGGCCGCGGGCGTCGGCCTTGGCGTCAGGCGCGACCGCGTCTTCGAGGTCGAGGATCAGCGCGTCGGCGGGCAGCGTCTTCGCCTTCTCCAGCGCGCGCTCGTTGGCGCCCGGCATGTACAGGACCGAGCGGCGTGAGCGGATCTCGGTGTCGCTCATATCCCGTACGCCTTCGCGAGCTCGTCGTCGCGCGCCGCCAGCATGGTGGCGAGCTCGACCATGACCTTGCACTGCTTGTAGGTCGCGTCGTCCTGCATCTTGCCGTCGATCATCACGGCGCCGGTGCCGTCCCCCATCTCCGCGATGACCCGCTTGGCCCAATGGACCTCGGCCGGCTCGGGCGAGAACACCCGCTTGGCGATGTCGATCTGCACGGGATGCAGGCTCCAGGCGCCGACGCAGCCGAGGAGGAAGGCGTTGCGGAACTGGTCCTCGCAGGCGACGGTGTCGGCGATGTCGCCGAACGGGCCGTAGTACGGGAGGATGCCGTTGGCCTGGCACGCGTCGACCATGCGGGCGATCGTGTAGTGCCACAGGTCTTGCTGGAAGGTGGCGCGGGGCGCGTCGACGTCGCCGTCGACCGGGTCTTGCCGCACGAGGTAGCCGGGATGCCCGCCACCGACACGCGTGGTCTTCATGCGGCGGTCGGCCGCGAGGTCGGCCGGCCCGAGCGACAGGCCCTGCATGCGGGGGCTGGCGCCGGCGATCTCTTCCACGCTCGCTACGCCTCGGGCGGTCTCGAGCAGCGCGTGGAGCATGATCGGCCGCTCCAGACGGGCCCGCGCCTCGAGCTGGGCGACCAGGCGATCGACGTAGTGGATGTCTTCGGCCCCCTCGACCTTGGGGATCATGATGACGTCGAGCTTGGCCCCGATCTCGGTCACGAGGGTCGTGAGGTCATCCAAAGCCCACGGCGAGTCGAGGCTGTTGACCCGGGTCCAGAGCTGGGTGTCGCCGAAGTCGATCTCGCTGCCGATCTTCACGAGGCCGGCCCGGGCCGCTTCCTTGCTGTCGGCCTGGATCGCGTCCTCGAGGTTGCCGAGCAAGACGTCGCACCGAGCGATCATGTCGGGCAGCTTCGAGACCATCTTCTCGTTGCTCGGATCGAAGAAGTGGATCATCCGCGACGGGCGCACCGGGATCTCGCGAAGCGGAGCCGGAGCGCCCACCGCCAATGGCCGAAAGAAGTCCTTCGGGTTGCGCATGCACCTGACCCTACGGGGAACCGCGCGCACAGACCACTCGCGGCTCGGGCCGCGAGACGTCAGGCCGCCGCCGCGAGATCGGCCGGCACCATCTGGTCGGCGAGCAGGCGCTCGAACCTCCGCGGATCGCCGTTCACGTACCTCCGGCACAGGGGCAGGCCTTCGACGTAGCAGGAGATGTAGGAGCACCAGGTCTCGTCGGTGAGGAAGTCGAGCATCTTCTCGGCCCGGTTGCGGGGCAGGAGCGACCAGCGCATGGCATAGGCGATCGCATCGTCGGGATCGGCGTGTTGCTCGTGGAGCATCCACGCCACGTTTCCCCGCACGGCGTTCATGGCGTCGGCCGCCTTCGAGACAGACGCGACGAGGTCGGGGTCATAGGGGATGCCGAGCGGCTGGAGGTGGTCGGCGATGATCGGCTCGGGCCGCTCGCCGGCGACGATCTCGATGCCGAGGTCGGCAAGCCCCTCGGCGAGCAGGCACTGCGGCGTGCCGACGAGGAAGATGGTCTCCTCCTGCTGGTGGCGCTGGCGGACGAGGCCGACCTCCTTGCGGGTGTGCTCGGTGTGATGGCCCGGATAGGCCTCGTGCGCGACGAGATGGCCGAGCGTGTGGCTCAGCACCGGCAGGTCGGTGTTGATGGCGACCCGGCTGTGGAGGCCGCCGAGGTAGTAGTTGAAGCCCGACCAGGGCTGGTTCTCGGTCAGCTCGAAGTCCACGTGCTCGCCGTCGGGCAAGCCGAACAAGCGCTGCGTCCGCTCGCGGAAGTCGTCGGCCAGCGAGTGGATGGCGCCGTGCAGCTTGTCGACCGGGACGGCCTGTGCCTCCCGCCAAACGATGTAGCGATCTCGCAGGTTGCCACGTCCGGGGAGGGCCTGGTCGAGGGCGGCGTGCGCGCTCGCCAGCTCGTCTTCGGGAACCGGCTTCGGGCGAACGCCGTAGCAGAGCTCGACCTCGTCCGCGTAGCTCACCTTCTCGCCGGCGAGCTTCCGCGCGGTCGTATGGAGGCCGACGGCCTGCGCGCGCAACCAGTGGCGGCGATCGGCGCCGAGCTCATGATCATCGACCGCGGCGTCGAGGGCGGCGATCAGCTCGGCGGCATCACGCCTGAGCGAGGCCGGGTCGCCGACCGGTTCGGCCTCGACCCGCCGCGCCAGCTCGGGTGGCCCGTAGTAGGCGTCGACCAGGCCGTCGATGTGGCGGCCCAAGCACAGGCCGAGCAGGAGGTAGTCGTCGACCAGCACGCCGCGACGACTACTTGATGTGCTGGGCAAAGAACGCCAACGTGTCGTTCCACGCCTTCTGTGCTTGTTCGGGGTGGTGCACCTCGGGCCGGGTGTCGTTGAAGAAGGCGTGATCGACGCCCTCGTGTACCTGGATCTCCGCGTCCTTCCCGAGGTCTCTGAGTTGTTGTTCGAGCGCCCGGGCCTGCTCCGGCGAGAAGAACCCGTCTTCGGCCGCGAAATGACCTTGGACCTTGCCCGCGATCTTGGAGAAGTCGGGCTGCAGGTCGGGCCACGGGATGAGGCCGTAGTAGGGCGCGCATGCAGCGATGGCGTCGGGCCGCTGGGTCGCCAGCACGAGCGCCAGGCCGCCACCCATGCAGAACCCGATCACGCCGAGGCTCTTGGACGAAACGGCATCCAGGCCGAGGAGGTGGTCGACGGCGCCACCCATGTCCTTGCCCGCCTGCTCGACGTTCATCGCCATCATGAGCTTGCCCGCCTCGTCCGGCTCGGTCGTCGTCTCGCCGTGGAAGAGGTCGGGGGCAAGAGCGACATAGCCGGCGGCGGCGAACCGATCGGCGACGTCTTTGATGTGGGGAACGAGCCCCCACCACTCCTGGATCACGATGACCCCCGGCCCCCGGCCCGACTCGGGAACGGCGAGATACCCCTGCGCCGTCGTGCCGTTGCTCGGAAACTCGACGATCTCACCCATGACGTCGCAATCTACTCATGCCCCGCCGTGCTCGCGGCGTCGAGCGGGGCGTCGTTGCGACAACGTCTCCGCTTCTCGATAGCGTCGCCCCATGAGCAAGCGCCGTGACGCCATCAAGATGACCGACGACGAGATGACCGCTTTCCTCGAAGAGCAACGCGTCGTCAACATCGCCACCATCGGACCGGACGGGAACATCCACCTCGTCGCCATGTGGTACAGCCTCCGCAACGGCAACATCGCCTTCGAGACGTTCGCCAAGTCGCAGAAGGTGCTCAACCTGCGGCGAGATCCGAGGATCACGGCGCTGATCGAGGACGGCGAGGACTACAGCCAGCTTCGCGGCCTCGAGATCGTCGGCAAGGGCATCGTGCACGACGACGCCGAGGTCCTGTCGGGCGTTGCCCAAGAGGTCGTGCGCAAGTACATCGAGGTCGAGAAGGAACAAGACGTTGCCGCCATCGCCGAGGCCATGGCCCGCAACCGTGTTGCCATCGAGATCGTTCCCGACAAGGTCGTGAGCTGGGACCACAACAAGCTCGGCGGCACCTACTGACGACGACCTCAGCGGGCGGTGGCGGCGTCGAACTCCTCGGCAAGGAAGAAGTCGGCAGCCGGGGCCTCCTTGTCGATCTCGGGTGCGGCGGCCAGCAGGGTGTCGTGCGCACGCCGGACATCGTCGGTTCCGAACACGCGGGTCGTGCAGCAGAACTCGATCATCGTGCCGTCGGGATCGTTGGCGTAGATCGAGGTGCACCACCCGTGATCCACCCGAACCACGTCGTGGCCGTGCTCGAGCCAGCGATCCTTGCGGGCGTCGAGGTCGTCCAGATCGCCGGAGGCGAACGCGATGTGGTTGACGAAGGTCGGTAGACCCATCGCCGTCGACAGACCGGCGTCGAAATCCGTGAGCGCCTCGTCGTGGAGATCCCAGACGGCGATCATCTCGCCGTTGCCCGTGTCGTAGAACGCATGGCGCGCCCAGCCGCTCTCCAAGTAGGGAATGACGTCGACGTTCACCAACTCGAACCCGCAGGCCTCGCTGAAGAAGCGATGGGTCGCTTCCAGATCTCTCGTCGCAATCGCCACATGGTGGAACGCCATGGTCATACCTCCCTGGGAACGGTCATCACATCTTCGCCCAGATCGCCCCCGGTGGATGATTCGCCGCTCGTTTCCGCCTCCTGCCGCCTACAGCACGATGCCTTTGAACAACTCGGGCGCGACGGGGCAGTTGCAGCGCTCGAGGGCGTCCGCGACGGTCTCGGGCCCGGCAACACCGACGATCGAGTCGACGAGATCGAGGGGGACGAACTCGTCGTCGGCGTCCCAGGGCTCGTCGGTCTCGACCCGTCGGCGGAGGCCGTCGAACATGCGCTTCGGTAGCAGCCGGCCGACGCCGCCGACGAGCCACACGGGAACGCCCGCGTGCTTGGCGACCGCCGCGGCCGCGCGTGAACCGGAGACGGCGAGGAACGTGTCGGGGCCTATGGCGACCGCTTCGAGCACCACGAGGTCAGCGGCCGCCGCCGCGGCACCCAGGCCGGACATCGGAACGTCGGCCGCCTCCATGTCGACGTTCCAGAGGCTGCTGGTGAACCCCGCCCCCTCGTGCAACGTGTCGACGACCATCGCCTCCACGTCGCCCCGGCGCGGCAAGGCCTCGCCGATCTCGCTCGGCCAACCGAGCACGCACACGCGTGAGTCGTCGGGTAGCGCTCGGGCCAACTCGGCCGCCGTCGGGTCGGCTTGCAGCTCGCCGGCCGCGGCCCAGACCTCCGAGATCGGATCGCCGGCAGTGAGCACCCGGGCGGCGAACCACACCAGCGGCCCCGACGAGGGCTGGCGCGACACGACCCGCTGGCAGGCGGTCACCAGACCGTGGGGATCGCCGGCGAAGCTGGCCAGCGCCTGTGCGGTCTCCTGCACGAGCACCGCCTGGGACACGCCGGACGCGCGGGCGACATACCGGAGGCGCTCGATGGGATGCACGAACCGACGTTACTGCCCGGGATCGTGCGACCGTCGGGCCGGACCGCGCTCAGGAGCCGAACAGGGAGAAGCCCGGCTTCCAGATCATGTCGATCATCAGCAGCAGCCAGAGCACATGGAGCAGACCGCCGTACGCGCCGGCCTTGCTCCCCCGCTCGGCCAGCTCGGCCACTTCTGCGGGCGGCCCGCCGGCCGGGTTGGGTGTGACCGTGCCTGCCGCCAGCTTGGCTTGCAGCGCGTCCATCGCCTTGAGGTTCGGGAGATGCAGCAGCGCGGCGATCAGCGCAGCCGCGATGAAGAGCAAGAACGCGATGCTGATCCAGGCCTGGGAGAACTTGAAAGCCCCCTCGCTCAAGAAGACGAGGACGATGCCGAACGCGCCCGCCGCGTAGATCATGGGCGTCGTGATGATCTTGCTCGTCTCGAGGCCGGCGTGGGCGATGGCGTACGACTCTTTGGGTGAGCTCGGGCCCAGCCCCCGGGCCTTGGCCCCGAGCACCGGGTACACGAACGACGAGCCGAAGCCGACGACGACCGAGGCCAGATGCAGCAAGAACACGAGCTTGTAGAGGAACGAGGTGGCGAACAAGGGCTTCTCCGTGGTGTCGTCAAGGCCGGGTCAAGTTAGCGCACGGTCGTCGCTCCTCCGGCATCGGTGCTGATTCCAGGCACGCGAAGCGCTCGCGCTACGGTGGCCCGCCGTGGCCATCGACATCCCTGCCGACACACCACTCACAACCCTCGGCGGCGAGACCGCACCGATCGAGTCGTGGACCACGACCTTCCACCTCGCCCTGATGGTGCTCGACCCCTTCGAGCTCGAGAGCTCGTGGATCGTGAACACCGCGGTGCGCGTGCTGCGCAACTTCGCCGAAGCCGACTGCCGCGCCGCGTTCCTCGTCACGTGCTCCGAACCCGAGGCCCGGCAGTTCCTGGGGCCACTCGTCGACGAGCTCTTGGTGTTCGTCGACGCCGACCGGCTCGCCGTGAAGGGCCTCGAGCTCGACCGCTTGCCCGCGTTCGTCCACGTCAACATCAACCACGCCATCGACGCCAAGGCCGAGGGATGGCAGCCCGACGAGTGGCGGGCGGTCGCCGAAGAGCTGGCCACCACCATGAGCTGGCGCCGACCCGAGATCCCGCTGCCCGACGACCCCGTTCCCTTCACGGGCACGCCCGCGCTCGGCTGAACGCTCGCTACTTGCGGATCCCGCCCTTGGTCATGCCGAGCGTGTCGAGCGCCTTGTCGAGCTCGGCCTCGCTCATGAGCCCCTCGGCGAGCACCAGGTCGCGGATGCTACGACCGGTCTTCACCGATGCCTTGATGATCTCGGCCGCCTTCTCGTAGCCGAGGTAGGGGTTGAGCGACGTACCGATCGAGGGCGACGACTCGGCGTACGCCTTGCAGCGATCGGTGTTCGCCTCGATGCCATCGATGCACCTATCGGCAAAGAGACCGATGACGTTGCTGAGGATGCGTACGGACAGGAGCAGGTTGTGCGCCATCATCGGCATGTACACGTTGAGCTCGAAGTTTCCTTGCGAGCCACCGAACGCGATGGCCGCGTCGTTCCCGATCACCTGGGCGGCCACCTGCGTCACTGCCTCGGGCATGACCGGGTTGACCTTGCCCGGCATGATCGACGAGCCCGGCTGCAGGTCGGGCAGGCGGATCTCGGCCAGACCGGTTCGGGGCCCGCTCGCCATCCACCTGATGTCGTTGGCGATCTTGACGAGCGCGACCGCGAGCGTGCGCAGATCGCCCGATGCCTCGACGACGGCGTCGCGCGCACCCTGCGCTTCGAAGTGGTTCTCGGCCTCCGTCAGGGGAAGTCCAGTGCGTTCGGCCAGCCGGAGGATGACTTCCGCGGCGAACATCTTCGGCGCGTTGATGCCGGTGCCGACCGCCGTCCCGCCGAGCGGCAACGCGCAGAGTCGGGGCAGCACTTCGGCCAACCGCGCGATCGCGTGGCGAACCTGCTCGGCATACCCACCGAACTCCTGGCCGAGCGTCACCGGTGTGGCATCCATCAGGTGGGTGCGACCCGACTTCACCACGGTCTTGAACTCGCGCTCCTTGCGCCGCAGCGAGTCGCGGAGGCGCTCGAGCGCGGGGATGAGATCGAACGCGATCGCCTGCGCGCCGGCGAGGTGGATCGCGCTGGGAAACACGTCGTTCGACGACTGCGACGCGTTCACGTGATCGTTGGGGTGCACGGCGCCCGGCTCGCCCAACTTCTCCGACGCGAGGGTGGCGATCACCTCGTTGGCGTTCATGTTCGTCGACGTGCCCGAGCCGGTCTGGAACACGTCGATCGGGAACTGGTCGTCCCAGACGCCGTCGGCCACCTCTTGCGCGGCCTCGACGATGGCGTGGGCGATGCGCCGGTCGACCGTCGGCACATCAGGCAGGCTGACGTTCACCAGCGCGGCTTCCCACTTGATCAGCCCGAGCGCGCGGATGAGGCGAGGCTCGATCGTGATACCCGAGATCGGGAAGTTCTCGACCGCGCGCTGGGCTTGGGCCCCCCACTTCGCCGCGAGCGGCACCCGCATCTCTCCCATCGAGTCGCGCTCGATGCGGAACGGTTCAGGGCCCGGTACGGGAAGCACGTCGTCAGCCACGAACCGAACGTACCCGCCGCCTCATCGACGCCGCAACGAGACCCCCGTGCTCACCTCGGCGAAGAAGTCGTTGCCCTTGTCGTCGACGATGATGAAGGCCGGGAAGTCCTCGACCTCGATCCTCCAGACCGCCTCCATGCCGAGCTCGGCGTACTCCAGAACCTCGACCTGCCTGATGCAGTCCTGCGCGAGTCGCGCCGCGGGACCACCGATCGAGCCGAGGTAGAAGCCGCCGTGGCGATGGCACGCGTCGGTGACCTGCGTCGAGCGGTTTCCCTTCGCCAGCATCACCAACGACCCGCCGGCCGCCTGGAACTCGTCGACGTAGGAATCCATGCGGCCGGCGGTCGTCGGGCCGAACGAACCCGATGCATAGCCCGCGGGTGTCTTGGCCGGCCCGGCGTAGTAGACGGCATGGTCCTGCAGGTACTGCGGCATCGATTCGCCCGCATCGAGGCGCGCCTTGATCTTGGCGTGGGCGATGTCGCGCGCCACGACCAGCGGGCCCGAGAGCATCAGCCGGGTCTTGACAGGATGCTTCGACAGCTCGGCGCGGATCTCCGCCATCGGCCGGTTGAGATCGATGTGCACCACATCGTCGGAGAGATGCGCGTCGGTGACGTCGGGGAGGAAGCGCGCCGGCTCGGTCTCGAGCTGCTCGAGGAACACACCGTCGCGGGTGATCTTCCCCAAGGCCTGCCGGTCGGCCGAGCATGACACCGCGATCGCGACCGGGCACGAAGCGCCGTGGCGGGGCAGCCGGACGACGCGGACGTCATGGCAGAAGTACTTGCCGCCGAACTGCGCGCCTATGCCGAGCTCCTGGGTGAGCCGAAGCACGTCGTTCTCCAAGTTCCGGTCGCGGATGGCATGCCCTCCCTTGCCGCCTTCGGCGGGCAGTGCGTCGAGGTAGCGCGTGGACGCGAGCTTGGCCGTCTCCAAGGCCGCCTCGGCCGACGTGCCCCCGATGACGAGCGCAAGGTGATACGGCGGGCACGCGGCGGTGCCGAGCAGGCGCAGCTTCTCGTCGAGCCAGGCCATCAGCTTGCCGGGATGCAGCAACGCCTTGGTCTCCTGGAACAGGAAGCTCTTGTTGGCCGAGCCACCACCCTTCGCCATGAAGAGGAACTTGTACGCGTCACCGTCGACCGCGGAGATCTTGATCTCGGCTGGGAGGTTGGTTCCGGTGTTGACCTCTTCCCACGTGGTCAGCGGCGCCATCTGGGAGTAGCGAAGGTTGGCCTCGTCGTAGGTCAAGAAGATGCCCTCGGAGATGGCCGCCTCGTCGCCGCCGCCCGTGAACACGAGCTGGCCCTTCTTGCCCTTCACGATGGCGGTGCCCGTGTCTTGGCACATCGGCAGCACGCCGCCGGCGGCGATGTTGGCGTTCTGCAACAGGTCGAGTGCCACGAACTTGTCGTTCCCCGACGCCTCGGGATCGTCGAGGATGTCGCGCAGTTGCTGGAGATGACCGGGGCGCAGGTAGTGCGCGATGTCGAACATCGCTTGCTTGGTGAGCAGCGTGATGGCTGCGGGGTCGACCTGCAAGAACGTGTGGCCGGCGGCTTCGAAGGTCGACACCCCGTCGCTCGTGAGCAGCCGGTACGGGGTGTCGTCCGCCCCCAGAGGAAGCAGCTCGGTGTAGGTGAAGCCTTCGGTCATGCGAACGGATCTAGGCGAGCAGGCGCCACAAGGGCAAGTCCGCACTCCGGCTCGATCGCGTCGCCGGGCTACTTGCTCGCGCCCGGCGCACCGACCCATGCCTGGTTCAGCGCGACCGTCGTCTTGAGCTGGGAGATGCCGCGCGAACCGTCGGGGAGGGTCCACGTGGTCATCCCCTGGACGTTCCTGCCCGCGACGATCGAGCCCTGAAGCTGCACGAGGAACACATATGGCGCCTCTTTGGCCAGCAGCTCTTGGATCTTCTGGTACTGGTCGGCTTGCTTGCCGATGTCTCCGGTCGCCCGGGACTTCTCGATGGCCTCGTCGATGGCCGTGTTGCGGAAGCGGGCGAAGTTCGGCGAGCTGGAGCCGGGAGCGATGGAGATGCCCTTGCCATACAGCAGACCGAAGTCTTCGTCGGGATAGCCGCCGCCGAACAGCGGTAGCAGCGCGGCTTCATAGTTCCCCGCCTCGACTCGGTCCTGCACCTCGCGCGACGAGAGGACCTCGAGCGCGATCCCGATGCCCGCAGCGTTGAGCTCGTCGACGAGGAGCTCGCCAAGACCGGCGTACAGCGGATCGGACGGGAACAGCAGCGTGAAGCGCAACGGCCTTCCTGTCTCACGCATGACATCTTGGGCCGACTGGCGCGCCCTGCCCGCGTCCCAGGCCGGCCACGGCGCTTGGCCATACCACGGCGAGCCTTCGCTGTAGGGCCCGTAGGCCTGCGGGTAGCCCCCGCTGAAGAGGCGCTGCGAGACGGCCTCACGGTCGATTCCGAACGCCACTGCCTGGCGAGCGGGCGCGGACACGAACGGCGGTCGGGCCGATTGGAGGGCGATGACCAGCTCGGGCGACTCGCCGCTGTTGTCCGTCAGGACCTGCAGCGGCCCTTCCGACCCGCCGAGTCGCTCGGCGCGCGCCTCGACATCGGGCTCGTGCACCTCCGCAACGTCGAGTTGCCCGGAACGGACGGCGCGCAGGCGCACGGCGGCATCGGGGACGATGCGGAAGTCGACGGCATCGAGCACGGGCTGTCCCTTCTGCCAGTACGCCGAGGACCGCTTGACCCGCACCTGTTCCGGTGTCGCCGTGTCCCACATGAACGGCCCGGTGCCGATCGGCCGATCTACTGCGCCCGCGGCCGGCGACGGCGCGGCCGCCATGAACCCCACTTGCGAGGCCAGAACGTGTTGGAACGCCGACCACGGCGTGCTCAGGCGTACCTCGATCGTTCGAGCCGCCGCCGTCTCGACGCTCGTGATCGGCGCCAGCAGTCCCGAGAAGGTCGGCGCCTGGCGCGCCGCGTCGAGCTGGGTTCGCACTGCCTCGGCATCGAACGGCGAACCATCGTGGAAGGCGATGCCGTCGCGCACCGTCAGCGTCCACACGGTGAACGTGTCGTTGGCGACGACGGTCTCGGCCAGCACCGGTTTGGGCACGTAGTTCTCGTCGTAGGAGACGAGCGGGTCATAGATCGTCCGCGCCACCTGGAACTGCTCGGTCGTCCAGCGGTCGCCGGTGGGACTCAACCCGCTCGGCTCGGTCGCCAGGCCGAACCGCAGCTCGCCCCCGGCAGCGACACCTTGCGGCGCGGACGCCGGCGTGCTCGCGCCCTCCGGCGGCGTCGCGCACGCGGGCGCGAGCAGCGCCGCCGGCGCCATCACGGCGAGCAGCCACACGGGGAAGCGCACGCCGGCGCCACGCCCCCCACGCGTCTGTCCGATTCTCAAGCCCTCTCCTCGATGGCAGGTTCCGTGGCGACCGTTTTCGCCCCGCTGAGGGTACTGAGCGCGGCCCCTCAGAGGCACGCGGGCCTCGGCGCCGGTGCGTCGCCGGTCGGCGGGTCGTGGCTACCCGCCACGTGCTGACTAGCGAGCCGTCCAGCCGCCGTCGACCGTCAGCGTGTGGCCGGTGACGTAGCTGGACGCGTCGCCGGCGAGGAACAGGAGCGCGCCGTCGAGCTCACCTTCCTGACCACCTCGCGCCATCGGCGCGTTGCGCTTCAGGAAGGCGAAGGCCGCCTCGTCCTCGAACATGTCGGTCGTCATCTCGCTGGGGAACCAACCGGGGGCGAGCGCGTTGACGCGCACACCCTTGCGGGCCCATTGCACGGCGAGCTCGCGCGTGAGGTTCACGACCGCACCTTTCGACGCGGTGTAGCTCGCCTGCTTGATCGGCGCCGACGCGACGAGGCCGAGGATCGAGGCGACGTTGACGATCGACCCGTGACCCTGCTCGATCATGCCCCGGCCGACGAGCTGACACAGCGCGAACACCGCGTTGACGTTCACATCCATCACATGCTCGAAGTGTTCGAGCGGTTCGTCTTCAGCAGCCATGGGCTGCCCGGTGCCGGCGTTGTTCACCAAGATGTCGATGCGGCCGCAGATGTCGTTCGCCGCGCCGACAAGCTCGTCGCGCTGCGCGGCATCGGCGACGTCGCACACGATCGCGACCGAGCCGTCGAGATCAGCCGCCAACGTCTCCAACCGGTCGCGCCGGCGCGCTGCCATCACGACGCGGGCGCCGGCCGCATGCAGGACGCGTGCGAAACGGGCACCCAGCCCGCTGGATGCTCCGGTGACGATGGCGACCTTGCCATCGAGCCGGACCAGCTTGTCGATGTCGATGCCGGACACGCCCGGAGGCTAGCTAGTGCGATGACCACCAACGTTTGCATGGTTGGTCGCGGCAAGGGCCGGACGGTCTTGGCTTTTGGGGGGTTTCAGGGGGGCGTCATTTCCTGCCCCCCTGACCTGCGGCGATTCGACTCGTCGTGAGCCGCAGCACGGATGTGCGGCCGTCAGGCCGCCCCACCAGAACCTCGACCGACGAAGCTCCGCTTCGTGGTCGAAGCACTAGACGGTGATCAATCCACCCAGGCGAGGAACATGGCGATGAGACCCTCGGTGGCGAGGTCGGCGAACTCGTCATCACGTTCGGGGTCACCCACCTCCAGCCATTCGAGAACGCTGGTGTTGAGGTACTCGACGCTCGTCCGCGAGGCCCACGCCTTGATGACAGGATCAGAGATGCGATCGCCGATGATGCCGCCGGCGATCTCGAACCCAACCTCTTGGACCCGGCGGTGCATCTCGGCAAACTGCGGCTCGCGTGCCGCGTGGACCATCAGCAACCGGTAGCCGTCGGGGTTCTCGCGCGCCACCGTGAGGATCGATCGGAGCGTGTAGCCCCGGCGCTGCTCATCCGGCGCCGAGCGGTTGGCGACGAACTCGTCGTGCAACCGCGTGGCCACCGCCATGAGCACGGCGCGGTAGAGGTCTTCTTTCGACTCGAAGTGGCGGTAGACGATCAGCTTGGTGACACCGGCCGCAGCCGCGACGTCCTCCATCGACGTGGCGGCGAACCCTTCGCCGGCGAACGCGGTGGCGGCGGCTTGCAGGATCGAGGCGTGGCGCTCCTGGCGCGGCAGCAGCCGGCGGGGAGCTTGCCGGGCGGGCGCGGGCGCGGGGGTGGGGGTGGAGGTGGAGGTGCGGGTGCTCACAGGAAATCGGTCACACGTGGTCTCTGGCCGTTGCCAGGTGTATACGGGTGAGTTTACACTCTGGCCAGTCGACGCCGCCGGCCGGCTGCGTCCACGGCCAGGGGGATCATCGCATGACGACCGAGCAAGTCGAGTTCACCGGCACCGAGCTGCTGCAGTCCCACGACTACCAGGCACCGCTCGAGACGACCAACGGCGTCAGGTGCCACGGAGGGTTCGACGAGGACGGCACCTACGTGTCGCCCCGCACCAAGCATCGGGTGCCAGCGATCGAAGCCTGGGAAGGCAAGCGCGTCGAAGACTGCGGCACGCCGCCGCTCGAGGCGCCGCTCGCCACGTGGCCCGAGCACTTCCCGAACGTCGCGCAGACCACCTTCCTGCTCGGCAAGGGCGTCCCGCAGCCGATGATCAGCGAGCTCACGCGGATCGGCACCGTCGAAGGGTTCGGCGCCATGATGCGCCACCTCCCCCTGCCCGACTTCCAGGTCATCTTCGACGACTCGATCGCCGGTACCGCGACCGAGCACATCCGCAAGGGCCTGTTCGAAGCGCACTCTCGCGACGAAGCGGGGTGGGAGGACGAGGCCGGGCACGATCGCATGTGGTACGCGGCGCGCGACATCGCATTCGAGAACCCCGCGACCGAAGACCAGACCCAGGCCATGCTGCAACGCATGGGCATCACGCCTGCGGGCGGGGGCGTTCCCGACTTCCAGAAGCTGCGCGAGGCCGCGATCGCCATGCGCGTCCTCCCGAACGACATCGACTTCGACCTCGAGAGCATGCTCAACCGGATGATCGGCCTGCTCTTCATCGAGATCTCCGCGTTCCACGCCTTCGCCTGGGCCGAGGAGGTCCTGCGCGACACCGACCTGACCGCTGGTGGCGGCGAGGCCGCCGACATCGTGTCGTACATCCGGCAAGACGAAACACCCCATGTCGGCTACCTGACGGTTGCCCTGTCCGAGATGCGTGACCGCACCTGGGTCGGCCGCACGGGCACGAAGTACGACGGCGAGGAGATGATCCAGCTCCTGTGGGACAAGGCGATGTCCGAGTCGCTCTTCGCCCGCCGCGGCGACTTTCTCAAGCTCATCTCGCGCGAGATCAACAACGCGATCGAGGGCCGTGCCGATCGTGACGACCTCATGGACGAGTTCTGGCCGCTCGGGGTCGTGCAGCCCACGGCCGAAGGTTGGGTCGAGACGCGCCCCGGCGGCGAGCAGGTCGAGATCCCGGCGGCATGACGTGAAGTTCGGCATCTTCTACGAGCACCAGTTGCCCCGGCCGTGGGAGGCGGACAGCGAGCGAACGCTGATCCAGAACGCGCTCGACCAGATCGAGCTGGCCGACCGGGTGGGCTTCGACTACGTGTGGGAGGTCGAGCACCACTTCCTCGAGGAGTACTCGCACTCCTCAGCGCCCGAGGTGTTCCTCGCGGCGGCCAGCCAGCGGACCGAGAACATCCGCCTCGGGCACGGCATCGTGCAGACCGCTCCGCAGTACAACCATCCCGCGCGCACCGCCGAGCGCATCGCCATGCTCGATCTGGTCTCCAACGGCCGGGTCGACTTCGGCAGCGGCGAGTCGTCTTCGGAAGCCGAGCTCGGGGGGTTCGCCATCCCGTACCCGGAGAAGCGGGACGCGTGGCTCGAAGGCCTCGAAGTCTCGATCCGCTGCATGACCGAAGACCCCTTCACCGGGCACCAGGGGACCTACACGACGATCCCGCCCCGCAACGTCGTGCCCAAGCCCGTGCAGAAGCCGCACCCGCCGCTGTGGGTCGCGTGCTCGCGGCGCGACACGATCCTGCTCGCCGCCGAGAAGGGTCTGGGTGCGCTGACGTTCGCGTTCATCGATCCAGAAGAGGCGGCGCACTGGGTGGCCGACTACGAGACGACGATGGCGGAGCGCTGCGTCCCGGTCGGCCAGCGCATCGACCCGAACATCGCGTGCGTGACACCGATGATGTGCCATCCCGACGAGGCGCGCGCGATCGAGATGGGACTCGAGGGCGGCAACTTCTTCGGCTATTCGCTCGCCCACTTCTATGTCTTCGGCGAGCACAAGCCGGGCGAGACGAACGTGTGGGAGGAGTTCCAGGAGCGCCGGCACGCGCAGGGCTACTCCCCCGAGGCCGCGATCGCCGCGCAGCACGAGACGCTCGGGGCGAAGGCGGCAGCCGGTGACATGACCGGCCTCCGCGGCGCGGTGGGCACACCCGACCAGATCCGTGAGTTCCTCCGCCGCTATGAAGAGGCCGGCGTCGACCAGGTCATCTTCGTCATGCAGGCCGGCAAGAACACCCACGAGCACATCTGCGAGTCGATCGAGCGGTTCAGCCGCGAGGTCATGCCGGAGTTCAAGGATCGCGACGAGCAGCAGGTGGCCGCCAAGACCACGCGCTTCGCGCCGATCATCGAAGCGGCGATGGAGCGAAAGGTACGAGACGTTCCGGCGATGCCGGACGGCTACACGATGAAGGCCATCCCCAAAGCGATGGTCGACCAGTCCGGCAACGACCAGTTCCAGGAGTGGCTCGACACCCTCGCCGACAAGCAAGCCACCGGCGAGCGCGACGAAGCCTGGGAGCGGACCATCCTCGGGTGAGCTGAGGCTGCGCCGATAGGCGTCGCCGTGGCCGGAGCGGCCCGGCGCGCAGCGCCGAGAGCGGGAGATCTGGCGTTACGAGCCGCGTCGACCGAACCTATCCACAGAACTGAGCTGAGGACGCCAGTTCAGGCGACGAGGCCGAGCCGGTCGAACGAGCCACCGAGGATGCCGTCGGTGAGGTCGGGCTCGCCGGCAAGCCAGTCGAGCGCGGCGGCGTAGAGCGAGCGGGTCTCGACGGTCGACTTCACGTCGCCGTTGTCGAGTTGGCCGAGGTTGGCGTCGCCGATGATCTGCTTGCCGCGCACCGGCGTGCCCGCCAGGAACTGCACGCCGCCCTCGCCGTGATCGGTGCCGCTGCCGTTCTCTTGCACCCGCCGGCCGAACTCGCTCGTCGTCATGACCAGCACCCGGTCGGATCGACCCTGCTTGTCGACCGCCGCGAGGAAGCCGCTGACCCCCTGGGCCAGATCGTCGAGCAGTTGCGGGTGGACGGCGGCCTGGTTCGAGTGGGTGTCGTAGCCGCTGACGCCGACCACGATGATCTCGGTGCCGATCTGCAAGTCGATGATGCCGGCGGCGACATCGAGCAGCTCGGCCACCTCACCTCGCCCGCCCTGCTGGGCGCGCAACGCCCTGTCGAGACCCGCGTCGCGCGGCTGCGTCGCGGCCGGAGCGGCGGCGACCCCCTTGAGCAGATCGACGGCGCGCAGCGCGCTCGGTATCGATTGCTGCGCCGCCGCGAGGTCGGGATCGTTGGCGAGCGGCTCGGCGGTCATGGCGAAGGCCTTGCTCAGCTGCGCGGCGTCGGCACCTTTCGGCGCGAGGAGATCGAACCCCTGCGGATCGCGCACCGCCGTCGACATGGCGTTGTCGCCTACGAGGGCGGGCGACCCGGCGCCGAGCGAGATCGCTCGCAATGGATTCGTCGGGTCGCCGCGCTGGTCGAGGTAGCGGCCGAGCCAGCCGGTCGTGCGGGCTTGGCCCGGTGTCGCCGACCACCACAGGTCCATCGCCTGGAAGTGCGAGCGGCTCTGGCCCTGGAGGAAGCCGACGGCGTCGACGGCCACCAACCGCCCGCCATCCCAGAGCGGCACGAGCGGCTGCAGCTTCGGGTGCAGGCCGTAGGCGGCGCCGTCGAGCTTGACGATCTCCCCTTCTTCCACCCGCAGGGTGGGCCGGCTGTCGAAGTACGAACCGTCGTTGCCCGGAACGAGCGTGTTCAGCCCGTCGTTGCCGCCGGCGAGCTGCAGAACGACCAGGGTCTTCCCCGCCGTGGCCGCCGCCGAAGGGACGGCGGAGCCCGGCACTCCGCTCGTCGCCGGCACCGTTCCCCCCGAGCTCACTGCATCTTCGAGATGCTCGCGCACGAGCGCGTTCCAGAGCAGGCCACCCCCAGCGGCCGCGACCGCGGCGCCTCCGGTGATGCCGAGGAACGTGCGGCGGCTCAGCTCGGGGCGCGCCGTTCGCCGTGGCGGGCTCTCGCCGCTCGGATCTGTCTTCTTCGCGTTCTTCGCGTTCTTCGCGTCCATCGGTGATCCTTTACGCGAGCACGAGCTCGGGAGAGGCAAGTGCGATCGTCAACACGCTGGTCGGGCCCGAGCCTCGTACGCCCTCGAGCGCCGTCCTCGTCGCGTCGCCGAACCCCGCCGGATGGCCAAGAGCATCGGCGAGCTCGCGCAGGTCGCCCGCGCCCGCCAGCGACCGCACCGGGCCAGCCGGCGGCGCCAGGTCGGCGATCGAGCTCGCCATGTTGAACCGGGCGATCGTGGCGGAAGACGTCAACCAGTTCTTTCCCCCCGGCCAACCGGCGACGTTCGGCGCGTTGAGCGGCACCTGCCCGGCGGGCACGAGGTCGGCGCCCGTCGCGGCCAACACCCTTTCGACCTCGGCACCGACGTTCCTGATCGCGCTCGTGAACCACGGCACCGGCGCCATCACCAGCGGTGTCGAGGCGCCGTCGAGCCCCGCCTCGAGCACGGCGCGAAGCAGCGGCTTGATCTGAAGTCCACCGGCCTTGAACTCGCCGGCAAGCCGGGTGACGAGCCCGCGGTCGACATCGGGGCCCAGGATGGCCTTGCAGAGCTTGGTCGCGATGAACGCCGGGCACGCGTCTTGCGCCACCACCGCGTCCATCACCGAATCGAGGCTGTTCACGCCACTTCGCCCGAGGTAGCTCTGCGCGGTGTTCTCGTGCAACCCGGGCACCAGGCGCGAGCCCCCGCTCGGCCCGACCACCCAGCCGGTCAGTGCCTCGGCGCCGGCGCGGACGTCGGCTTCGGTGTAGTTGCCGATGCCGAGCGTGAAGAGCTCGAGGAGCTCGCGCCCGTAGTTCTCGTTCACCGCGCCCTTCCGGCTCTTCGCGCCGTCGAGGTACACGAGCATGGCGGGGTCGATGGTGACGGCGCGCAGCAGCGTGCGGAAGTCGCCGAGCCCCAGCTGCGCGAACAGCCGCAACTGGTTCACCATCAGCTCCGGCCGCTTCACCGTCGGCAGCGTCGAGACGAAATGACCGTGCCAGAACCACCGCATCCACTCATGCAGCGGCCGCGGCGTCGTCGCCATGGTGCGCAACCACGAGCCGATCGTCTGGGCGAAGTACCTGCGCCCCATCTTCGGGTCATAGGTGCCGAAGTCGATCCCCTCCCACGGGTCGGCCGGCGCCGCCACGCCGTACCGGTCAGGATCGAGCAGCTCGTCGAGCACCGAGCTGACACCCTTGGTTTCGAGCTGATCGAGCTGTCCCGGCCCCAAGCCGAACCCGGCCCGCCGGTACAACCAGGCGATCTTCTCGCGATCGTTCACCCGATCAGCATGCGGACCGACTATGAGCGAACTGTGAACGGTCGATGGTAAAGCGTCGGAGACCGGCGCTCGCTAGCGTTCGGCCCATGGAGTTCGGAGTGTTCTTCGCCAACACCGGCCGGTTCTCGACCGGCGAGGGTGCCGAAGCGATCGCTCGGGCAGCCGAGGACGCCGGCTTCGATTCGGTGTGGACGGTCGAGCACGTCCTCGTACCCGACGGCTACGAGTCGGAGTACCCCTACGACAAGAGCGGCAAGATGCCGGGTGGCACCACCGTGGCCATCCCCGATCCGTTGATCTGGCTCAGCTATGTCGGTGCGGTCGCCAAGGCCTTGAAGCTCGGCACGGGCATCCTCATCGTCCCCCAACGCAACCCGGCCGTGCTGGCCAAAGAGGTAGCCACGCTCGACCACCTCACCGGCGGGCGCGCCCTGCTCGGCGTCGGCGCCGGCTGGCTGGAGGAGGAGTTCGACGCGCTCGGCGTTCCGTTCGAAGGGCGCGGCCGGCGGCTCGACGCGTACATCGACACGATGCGAGCACTGTGGCGCGACGACAGGGCGACCGTCGACAACGAGTTCGTGTCGTTCAAGGATGCGGTTTCGCTCCCCCATCCTGTGGGCGGCTCGGTCCCGATCGTCGTCGGAGGGCACAGCTTGGTGGCCGCACGGCGCGCCGGGCGGCTCGGCGACGGCTTCTTCCCGGGCCGAGGCGAGGTCGCGCAGCTCGTCGCGCTTTTGGACGAGATGCGCGCGGCCGCGACCGAAGCAGGCCGCGACCCCGGCACGATCGAGGTCACGGCGGGCACCGCGGCGATCTTCGCCCCCGACGCGGTCGACCAGGTGAAGCGGCTGGAGGAGCTCGGCGTGTCGCGCATCGTCGTCCCGCCGCTGTCGTTCCGGCTCGACGAGATCGGCGGGGCCCTCGGCCAGTTCGGCGAGAACCTCATCGCGAAGGTGAAGGGCTGAGAGCAGCAGGGAATGGATCTTCTGCGCCGCGACGACGATCCGGTCTACGTCAGCGTCGTCGGCGGCTCTGAATGCGACCGCGCCACGCGGCAGATGGCGGAGGAAGTCGGGCGGCTCCTCGCCCAAGAGGGTGCCTATGTGGTCACCGGTGGTCGGTCGGGCGTCGCCGAAGCCGCGTCGAGAGGTGCCTTCGAAGCGGGCGGGATGACGATCGGCATCCTCCCCGAACGGCATCGCGGCGAGGCCAACCGCTGGCTTCGGGTCGCGATCTCGACCGGTCTCGGCGAGACGCGCAACGCGCTCGTCGTCATGAACGGCG
This sequence comes from Actinomycetota bacterium, assembly GCA_016185305.1. Lineage (GTDB taxonomy): Bacteria > Actinomycetota > Acidimicrobiia > Acidimicrobiales > Acidimicrobilacustridaceae > JACPNV01. Next base: position 34,864 of record JACPNV010000024.1, read on the forward strand.
ACGCGGTGATCGCGTTCGACGGCGCCTACGGCACCCTCTCGGAGATCGCGCACGCGCTCGTACACGGCAAGCGCGTGATCGGTCTGGGTGCCTGGGAGCTACGGCGCCTTGGCCAGCTCGATCGTTCGATCGAGCGGGTGGCCACGGCGGCCGAGGCCGTCGAGCTCGCGGCTGCCGCAGCGCGCCAGAAGAACAGCTGACGCCGCGACACGCGCGATCGTCAGTCGACGCGGCGACCCGACGGCGGTGGCGGCGGCGGCGGTTCGGGGATGCACATCGTCACCCGAAGGCGATCCGCGGTCGGCTTCTCGACCGTGCGCCCACCCGTCTGATCGTTCTTGAGCCACGCCTCGAACGCCTGCTGGAGCTCGTCGAGATCGGCCGGGGTGTCCATGGCGTAGTCGATGCGGACGCAGAGCTTGCCGCCGGTCGTGTAGGCGATCGTGCGGTCACCGCCCCAGCCGGCCGCGGCCTGATCTGCGGTCACGGCGGTGTTGGCGGTGCGCAGCATCTGCGCCGTCATGTACTCGCCGGTCATGCCCTCGTCGACGACCTTCGCCCCGGGCTCGACCGGCGGGGCCGGCACATCGATCGGGGGCTCGCGCGCGGCGTACTTGTCGAGGTGCATCACCTGCTCACTGGTGGGTGGCGGGTTGTTGAAGACGCGGTCGAGCTCGGCCTGGCCACCCGCCTGCATCACGTATCGCACGAAGGTCTCGCCGTACACGTAGGGGTCTTGCAGGGCATTGCGCATGGCCGGCGGGATGCCGTTCTGCTCGTCGTTGTTGGCGACCACCGACCGATCCTTCGCGAACTGGCGCTGGTCGGGAATGGGCAGCGTGCCGACGAAGATGCTCTCGATCCGGTTGGCATCGCCCTCGACGATGTTCTTGAACGTCCACGCCACCTCGTCCTTGGCGTCTTTGTACTGCTCGCTGCGGTCGAGGTTGAACCACTGGTCCTGGAGGGAGTGGGTCAACTCGTGCGCGAGCGTCACGCGCTGGGCGGCACCGATGTCTCCACCGCTCCGCACCACGAGCACTTTGGCGCGCGGGTCGTACCAGCCGCTGACGCTGTCGGACCGCAGCTTCTTCAACGTCGCGACGTAGTCGAGGTCGGGTGGGATGAGGCCGAACGCCTTGAGCTGGTTGCCCTCCTGCTCGTAGGCGGCGCGGTCTTTCTCGATGTCGGCGTTGATGCGGTCGACGAAGCTCTGCTCGTCGAGGATCTGGACGCACGGCGCCGACTTGAACGTGAGCCCGCGGGCCTGCTCGACGAACGTCGAGATGGTGTCGACCTCGGCCCGGACCTTGGCTTCCTCCACGTTCTTGGAGGGAGCCGACGCGGTGGGGCACTGCGACTCGGCGGTCGGCGGCGCGGTGCTCGTCGGTGGACTGCTCGCCGGCGGCGAGGTCGTGTTGGGATCGGCCGAGGTGTTGGGAACGGTCGTCGAGGTGGGCGCCTGCGTGGTGGTCGGGGCCACCGTCGTCGACGGCGCCGCGGCCTCCGTGCTGCCCTGCCCGGCGCGGTACGAGAGCAACAGCATGGTCGCGAGCAGGAAGAGCACCGCGACCACCGCAGTCGCGACGTACCAGCGGTTGCGCCGGGCCTGGACGTCGTCGGCCATCGGTTCGGGCTCGCGCAACCGGCCATGAGGGTCCCATGGGGGCGGTGGCATGCCGAAGGACGGCGGCCTCGGCGGCAGGGGTGCGCCCCGCGCGAGCGGCGGCTCGACCGGCAGCTCGTCCACGCTGGGCCAGCCGGCGGTGCCGGACCCTGGCCCGGACCCCGTGGCTGCCGGTGCGACCGGCTGGCTCGGGCCGGGTGGCGCTGGGCTTGGCGCTGCTGGGCTCGGTGGCGCTGGGCTGGGCAGCGGCGCAACTCCCGACCACGGCCTCGGCGCGGGCGCACCCCAGGGCGGTTGCGGCGGCTGGCCCGGTGGGGGCGGGAGTGTCGTGGGGCGCTCGCTCACGGTCTCAACACGGTAACGCCGCCCCGATCACTTCGGTACGCAGGAGGTCACCCGCACCTTGCCGACCTCTGGGCTCTGCACCGTCCGCCCCCGCTGCCCCGCCGCCCAGTCGGTCAGCGCCGACTTCAGCTCGGCGAGATCGCGCGCCGTGTCCATCACGTAATCGATGCGCACGCACAGGTTACTGCCCTGGGCATACAGCACGAACCAGTCGCCAGCCCACCCTGCGGCCGCCGCCACCGCCGCGCCGCCAACCGAGTCCGACTCGCGCAGGATCAGGAGGGTGCCGAGCTCGCCGATGACGCCATCGTCGATGAGCGGGCCATCGGCTGGCGGCGGGGCGACGGGCGTGCGGACCTCCCGCGTCGCGTACTTGTCCGGATGCAGCACCTGCTCGCTCGTCGACGGCGCGTCGGTGAAGTCGTTGTCCAGCGTGGCTTGGCCGCCGCTCGCAAGCTGGTCGCGGACGAGAGGCTCTCCGAGCTCGTATGGCGCCGAGAGCAACGCGAGGATCACGGGAGGAACATCGGACAGGTCGGTCGCGCTCGACGCCGCCGCCTGCGCCTGGTCGTACTTCCTCTTGTCAGCCGAGGAGAGCTGGTCGACGTACTCGGTCTCGATCCGTCGGGCGTTGCCCTCGGCCAGCGCGGTGAACCCGAAGCTCGCCTCGTCCTTCGAGCCCTCGAACTCACGGTTGAGATCGAAGTACTGGTCGTCGAGCGCGTGGGTGAGCTCGTGCACGATGATCGATCGCTCGAAAGGACCGATTTCGGCCCCTCGCACGGCAAGCTCTTTGTCTTCCGGGTTGTAGAACCCGCCCACGGCCCCTTGGTCGGCCTTCTCGGCCGCTTGCGCGTAGTCGACGTTCAGCGGCAGCAGACCGAGCGCGTGGAGGAGATCGCCCGCTCGTTGCTCTTCGCCGGCGTGGCGCGCGCGATCGACATCGGTGACCTCCTTGAGGCGGGCCACGAAGGCGCTGTCGTCGAGGGCTCGGACGTTGACCGGCTGCTTGAACTTCAGACCGCGCGCCTGCTCCACGAACCGCGCCAACGTCGCGACCTCGGCGTCGACCGCAGCTTGGCTCGGATCGGTCGCGGTGGTCGGCGGGGTGGCCGGCCCCGCGGTCGTCGTCGGGGACGGTGCTTGGGTGGTCGCCGGCGCGTCCGCGCTCGTGGTCGGTGTCGTTGTGGTCGGTGTCGTGGTGGGCACCGTCGACGGCGCCGCGGTATCGGCGGTCTGCCCGGCCCGGTAGCCGACGATGGCCGCCCCGGCGAGCACCGCGACGGTCAGGACGATCGCGGTCGCCACGTACCACCGGCGCGCCGGGCTCGTCGGCGGCCCCGGGGGTGGCTGCCCGCGGCCGAACCCCGACGACGCCAGCGGTGGCGGCACCGTGGGCGGCGCGGGCGGTGGGACCGGTGGCCCGCCGATCCGGGGCGGCGCCGACGGCAAGCTGTCGAGGGAGGGCCAGCTCGCAGCCGAGCCCGATGAGGTGGTCGAAGAGGAGAAAGGATCGCTCACGCCGTGCAAACGCTACCGGCCCGAACGAGGCGAGCCCTCTCTAGCCCTCGCCGGTCCCGCGAGTTGAGTACTCACTACTCAGGCCGGCGAGGACGCGACGTGCTTGCATGGCGCCATACCCCGAAATTTTCGCAATTGCTCCGAAAGGGCCACCGACCATGGGCTTGTTCAAGAAGGCGAAGCAGAACCTCGACGCCGGTCAGCAGAACGCTGCGCAATCCCAGCAGATGGTGGGCTCGTACCAGCAACAGCAACAGGCTGGCGCCCAGCAGGGCATGATCGGCGTCGAGGGCATGGGCCCCATCGCCGCTGACCCCGCCATCATCGGTGGCCCCTCCACCAAGCCCCTCGCCGCTGACGACCCGATGCTGCAGCCGGTGAGCGGCGTCAGCCTCGAGATGTACGCCTACCTCGCCAAGCAAGCCCAAGCCCGTGGTGTCACCGACGAAGCCGGCCTCGCGGCGATCGGTGAAGAGGTGTACCAGATCCCCGCTGCACAGATGCAGGCCGCCCTCGCCGAGTGGGTGAACCGCATGACGCAGTCGATGGTGGTGGGACAGCAGTTCAACAAGCTCTTCCTCGGCAAGTAGCGATCGCACGGCGCGACATCGACCACGTCTCGACGGCGACGAAATGCAGGCGCAAAGGCGCCCAGCCGCTAGCGTTGCGCCGAGGCGGGATGCGCCGGCGGGCCCGTGGTGCTCGCCGCGATCCGAAGATATGACCTTTGCCGAAGACCCACGCGCCATGACGTTCGCGGACACCGGAATCAGCGCGGCCCTCGTCGACGCGCTGGCCGCGCGCGAGATCACCGATCCCACGCCGATCCAGCAGCTCGCCATCCCGCCTGGCATGGAGGGTCGAGACGTCTGCGGCAAGGCCAAGACCGGGTCAGGGAAGACGCTGGCGTTCGGCCTGCCGATCCTCGAGACCGTGGCGAAAGGCGAGAGCAAGAAGCCGGCCGCGGTGGTGCTGGTCCCCACCCGAGAGCTTGCCACCCAGGTGTGCGAGGCCCTCGATCCGCTGGCCGGCGTCGTCGGCCGCACCATCACCGCGGTCTATGGCGGCACGCCTCTCAAGCCGCAGATCACGACGCTCCGAAACGGCGTCGACATCGTCGTGGCCACACCGGGCCGGCTCATCGATCTCGTCGAACAACGAGCTGTCGATCTCTCGGCCGCGGCAGACGTCATCATCGACGAGGCCGACCGCATGGCCGACATGGGGTTCCAGCCTCAGGTCGAGTGGGTGCTGCGCCGGATGACCGGGCGCACGCGCACGATGCTGTTCTCCGCCACCCTCGATCACGACGTGAACGTGTTGGTGACGCGCTACATGACCGATCCGGTGTTCGTCGACGTCGTCGAAGAGAAGCCGACGATCTCGGGCATGGACCACCTCTTCTTGACAGTGCACGAAGCAGACCGTGACCGCGTCGTCGCTGCCATCTCGCGGGGCGTCGGTCGCACGATCGTGTTCTGCGCGACGAAGCGGGCGTGCAACCGGGTGGAGAAGTCGTTGCTCGCCCTCGGTGTGAAGACCGAGGCGATCCACGGCGATCGCCGGCAACGCGATCGCGAGCGGGCGCTCGAGCGCTTCTCCGACGGCCAGCTCGCTGTCCTCGTCGCGACCGACTTTGCCGCAATAGGCATCCACGTCGACGACGTCGACGTGGTCATCCACCTCGACCCGAACGAGGACCACAAGGCGTATCTCCACCGCTCGGGACGTACCGCTCGTGCCGGCGCGACCGGTGTGGTCGTCACGCTCGTGCTGTGGAACCAGGAGCTCGAAGTGCGCCGGCTCAAGCGTCGCCTGCAACTCGAAGACCTCCCCATCGTCGAGGTGTTCTCCAACGATCCGCGCCTCGCCGACGTCGGCGCGTTCGCCCGCGAGCTCGCGGCAAAAGCCTGAGCGGCTCTCGGCGGCCGGAGCGGGACGAAGCGACAGGACGAAGCGACCGGGAGCGGCGAGCTGCCGCTACTGCTTCGACAGCCCGACCGTCGACTGCGTCGCGTAGCCGTTGGTGAACGCGGCCACGTCGTCGGCGGGCGCGGTGACCGTCGAGGTGCAGTCTTGCGCCGCGATCTCAGCACCGGTCGGAGCGGTCGCGGTCGGTACTTCCAGCACGCCCCGCACCGAGCCCGCCGTGCACGACGGGGTGTTGAACGACACGACCGAGGAAGCCGGCGGCAGCGATGACCGTTTGGCCCGGAACCAGTCGATGAAGACCTTCGTCCCACTCGGGTAGTCGATCGGGTTGGCGAGGCCCTGGCTCAACGCCACGGCGGGGATGCCCCGCTTGGCACCCGCTCGCGCCGCGCCCACGGTGCCGGACACCTCGACGACCATGCCGATGTTCTGGCCGGCGTTGTTGCCCGACACGACGAGGTCGGGCGAAAAGCCGATACCACCATCGAGCGCCCAGTTGACCGAGTCGGCGGGGAAGCCGTCGACGGCCTTCGCCGGGTAGCCGCTGTTGGTGGCGACGTCGGTCACGGCGACCGGGCCGTTCGTCGTCTGCCCCGCGGCGCCGCTCTGGTTCTTGAGCGGCGCGACCACCGCGACCTCGACGTTGGGCTCGGCCCGCAACGCCTCGACGAGGGCGTCGATGCCCGGGGAGGCGTAGCCGTCGTCGTTGGTGACCAGCACCCGCAGTGGCGGCAGCCGGGTCGTCGCGGGCTCGGCGGTCGCGGCCGGGTTGGCGCCGGTGGCCGCCGTGGTGCCGGGCGCGGGCGTCGAGGAGGCGCAAGCGGCTCCCGTCAACAGGAGCAGCAGGAGTCCGGCGGCGAGCAGGCTTCGATGCGGAGGAACCATCGCCAGACCATAGTAGGGCCGTGGAGAGACACCGGACAAGGGCTGTTCATTTGTTCAGGAGCTGGTGTCCGTGGCTCAGGAAGTCCTCGTCCTACAGCGCATAGTGTGACACTGCACACTGTTAGCGTCTAGGGTGCCGGGCGTGGAGGGAACCGGGAAGATCGACACAGGCGCGGCTGCAACCAAGACCCGTCAGGCGCTGGCCGAGCTGGCCATCGCCCTGCACTGGCTCGACGGCGCCGAGCAGGTCGATCGAGGCCTGGCCACCAAGCACCTGATCGCGGCGCAACGAGCGCTGAGCGCCGCCGCCGAGGCTCTCGGCGTCTCCGAATGAGTCGTCATTCGGGGGCACGCAACGCGGTGAACTGAACAGCGTCTCGATTGTCGATGAGCCGGCGCAGCCGGGAGCATCTCGCGCGCATACCTTGCGACCAGATGCACCGTCGCAGCAGTGCCCAAGGCGGGAATCGAACCCGCACCCTCTTGCGAGGACCGGATTTTGAGTCCGGCGCGTCTGCCAGTTCCGCCACTTGGGCTCGGGCCGAGAATGTTAACCGGGCCGGTGACGTTCGGCCGGGCTATCCGACCGGACGGTGCTGGGATGCCTCGATCTCGGCGGCGTAGGCGCGCACCCGCTTGGACCAAGCCCGGCGGCGGATCGCGCCGAACACCAGAGCGGCCGTCCCCACGACGATCATGAGCGTGTAGAGGACGAGCTGGCTCGGGTCGAGGCGCAACGGCGTGTCTTTCAGCGGAACAAGGAAGACGTCGGTCACCCCGGGTTCGGTGAGCCGGATCTCGACGTCGGTCGCGCGTGAAGCCCGCACGGTTCCGCCCGCTTCGACCTGGAGCTTCTCCGAAAGCGGGTCGAGCCGGAGCTCATCGTCGCTTGGCGGGTCGCTACGCGCGTAGCCGTCACCTGACTCGACGACTGCCGGGAACCGAGACGGGAGCCCGACGGTGCCGCGCACGACGACCAGATAGCGACCGTCGCCCGGTACGCGGATCGTGACCGTGGGGTCAGACGCCGGCACCGCCGATGGCACGGCGCCGAGATCCACCGGGCGGCGGCGGACCAGGTCCATCATCAACCAGCTCCCCGCCAGCAAGAGAAGCAGACCGATCACCGGGAGGCCATAGCCCGCGCCTCGTGGCGCGTGGCGAACAAGCTCAGTTGGACTGGCTCCGTCGGCAGCGGCGTCGAACGCCGATGCCTGAGTCGTGCCGCCGCTGATGGCCTCAGGCGAGCTGTGCCAGTCCATGCCTGCGCAAACCTACTTCGGGCGTCGACCGAACGTTCACGACTTGGGTCAAACCCGCCGTTGCGCCATGCCTTCGGCTCGCACACGGCAGCGGGTGGCGTGGCGGCGCCAGCTTCGCCGGGCCACGACGTGCGAGCTCGCCTTGAGGTGCGGGCCGGGCGGAGGCTTGCCGATCTCGGACAGGACCACGGCGACCAGGGCCTTGAACCGCTTCCGCAGCCTGTGGCCGGCGATGATCGACCCCAGCCCGAACACGACGAGCGTGTAGGCGGCGATGCGGCTGCTGCCAGCGCCGTCGGGCAGCGTGCGTGACCACACCGCACCGAGGTACAGCGACAGCAAGCCGGTGCTCACCGCGGCGTTGCCGACCGGCAGCGCCCACTGCTGGCGGGCGAGGTCGGTGACGGCGTTCTCGGTCACCGCCTGGCCGAACGAGTTGTCGTGCAACCCACCCGGCGAGAAGAGACTCGGCGAGGAGGGCTTGGGAGATCCTCCCAACATGGGGCACAGGGTACGTCTGGCTCGCGCCAGGTGGGAGCCCTACAATTCTGACGCCCCGTCAGAAACACTGGCTGGCGACGATCCGAGGCGTTGCCACCCGCGTCGTCGCCATGTTCGGCGGTCGCGAGACACCCGTGAGGAGCCCATGGACTTCAACTTCACGCCCGAGCAGAACGCATTCCTCGACGAGGTCGAGCGCTTCCTCGACGAGCATGACGACCCTGACGTGTTCGACGTGACGCGGGAGAACATGGCGCAGATCGTCGACACCCCGAAGCGCCGGGCCTTCATGAAAGAGCTGGGCCACAAGGGGTGGCTCGGGATGACGTGGCCCAAGGAGTACGGCGGGTCCGAGGGCGAGGGCGTCTATGAGTTCCTCCTCAACGAGGCGCTCGCCGGTCGGGGCGGCCCGCAGATCGGCAAGGGCGTCGGCATCATCGGCAAGACGCTCATCGCCCACGGCAGCGACTTCCTCAAGGCCACGTTCCTCCCGATGATCCTCGAGAACGATGTCGAGTTCGCCGTCGGCTACAGCGAGCCGAACGCCGGCTCCGACGCGGCATCGATGAAGCTCAAGGCCGAGCGCCACGTCACCGCCGACGGCCAGGAGGGCTGGCTCCTCAACGGGCAGAAGACGTGGACGACCAGCGCCCACTTCGCCGAGTGGTACTGGCTCGGCACCCGCACCGACCCCGAGAACAAGCACCAGGGCATCACGCTGATGCTCGTGCCCCTCGATCACGAGGGCATCGACATCCGGCCCATCTGGACGATGGGCGACGAGCGCACCAACGAGGTGTGGATCGACAACGTCTTCGTGCCCGACGACTACGTCGTCGGTGAGGTGAACCGCGGCTTCCAGTACATCTCCGAGGCCCTCGACCTCGAGCGCTTCACCATGTTCACGTTCTCGCCCATCAAGCAACGGCTCGACGTGTTGACCGACTACGTGAAGGAGACGGTGCGCGACGGCGAGCCACTGAAGGACGACAAGGTCACGCGCCAGCAGCTCGCGCAGCTGCACACCCAGGCAGAAGTCGCTCGATGCCTCGGGCTGAAGTTCGTGGCCGAGACGATGAAGGTCGAGGAGGCCACCAAGGCCGGCCACCGCCGGCCGCCGCCCACGTTGCAGTCGTCGGAGTACAAGCTCTTCGCGACCGAGTACTCGCGGCGCCTCGCCAACGCGTCGATGGACATCGGCGGGCCGGGCAGCCAGCTTCGCGTGAAGACCGACGACGCCCCGATGGCGGGCCGGGCCGAGTCGACCTACCGCTACACCGTGATCGACACGATCGGCGGCGGCGCCAGCGAGATCCAAAAGAACATCATCGCCCGCCGCGGTATGGGCCTCCCGAAGAACTTCTAGATGATCGACACGCCCATGCCGACGGACAAGCCCGAACTGGTGGCGGATTCCGTCCGCCACGATGGAGAACCGCCACCAGTTGCGATCGGTGCGCCCATGCTCGGCGGCGTGACCGTGCTCGACCTGTCGACGGTCGGGCCGGCGGCGCGGGCGTCTCGCACGATCGCCGACTACGGCGCGACCGTCGTCAAGATCGGTGCGGTGCCGCGGGCCGGCGGCGTGCAGATCATCCCGCCCCACTACGCCTACAGCGGCGGACGGGGCATGAAGCGCATCCAGCTCGACCTCAAAGCGAAAGCCGGCACGGCCGCGTTCCTGAGGCTCGCCGCCACCGCCGACGTGATCATCGAGTCGTTCCGGCCCGGTGTCGTCGATCGCCTGGGCATCGGCTACGCCGACGTGAAGGCCGTGAACGACTCGATCGTCTACTGCTCGACCTCGGGCTACGGGCAGACCGGCCCGTACCGCGAGTGGGCCGGGCACGACGTGAACTACCTCGCGATCGGCGGCTACCTGCACTGCTCCGGGCGGGGGGCAGGCGGCAAGCCGCCGTTGCCGGGCGCCACCGTCGCGGACGCGGCGGCCGGTGGCATGCAAGCGGTCATGGGCGTGCTCGCCGCGTTGGTGAGGCGGGCCGACACGGGCGAAGGCGCCTACCTCGACGTGGCGATCGCCGACGGCGTGCTCTCGCTGATGGCGCTCTCCATCGACGAATACCTCGCCCTGGGCACCGAACCCGGCCCCGGCCACTATGTCCTCACCGGCAAGTACGCGTGCTACGACACCTACGAGTGCGGCGACGGTGGTTGGGTCGCGGTCGGTGCGATCGAGGCGCCGTTCTATGCCAACCTCTGCCGTCGGCTCGGCTGCGAGCAGTGGATCGAGCACCAGTACGACGACGATGCCGGCGTGCAAGACAAGATCCGCGCCGACTTCGCGGCGTGCTTGCGCACACGCACGAGGGACGAGTGGGTCGCCGAGCTCGCCCCCAACGACACGTGCGTCGCGCCCGTCTACTCGGTGCCCGAGCTCGTCGCCGACCCCCACTTCCGCGAGCGCGGCCTCTTCGGCACGGCCACCTCTCCCACAGCCGGGTCGTTCGCGCAGCTCGGCACCGTCCTCGCCGGCACCGACACCGCCCGCGCCGAGTTCGCGGTCCCCGACCGATCCAGCACCGAGACCGACGAGGTGCTCGCCGGCGCGGGCTACACCAGCGCCGAGATCGCGGCGCTCAGGAACGACGGAGTGATCGCGTGACGGCGACCGACCTTCCGACCGACGTCGAGGCGCTGATCGGCGTCGGGCAGTACGAGCAGGACGGCGAGTTCCCGGTCGAGCGCGGCTACATCTGGACGAGCTGCGCCTCGGTCGAGAACGGCAACCCGCTGTTCTGGGACGACGACCTGGCCGCAAAGCTGACCGGCGGGCCGATCGCCATGCCGACGATGCTGTCGCTGTGGTTCCGCCCCCATCACTGGGCGCCGGGTCGCACCGAACAAGCCCTCCCGCTCCAGGTGCACTTCGACCTGAAGGAACGTTTCGACCTGCCCGAGGCGGTGATGACCGACAACACGATCGTCTTCTACGAGCCGGTGCGGCCAGGCGATCGCCTCCGCACGCGCCAAGTGCTGCAGTCGGTGTCCGCGCCCAAGACCACCAAGCTCGGCACCGGGCGCTTCTGGGTCATCGACGTGGAGTACCGCAACCAGGACGGTGAGCTGGTCGGCATCGAGAGCTACACCGGCTTCGGCTACCGGCGAGGTGCGTCGTGAGCGCGGCAACCGACAGCCTGACCGTCGACCAGGTCACCGTGGGCCAAGCCCTCCCCCCGCTGTCTTGTGACGTGACCGCCACGACCATCGTGCTCGGCGCGCTCGCAGCCCGCGACTGGCGGCCCATGCACCACGACCACGACTTCGCCGTGAACCGCAACGGCACCAGAGACATCTTCATGAACACGCCCAACCAAGCGGCGTGGTTCGAGCGGTACCTGACCGACTGGTCGGGGCCGAAAGGGCGGCTCGGCCGCATGACCTTTCGCATGAAGGGCTCGGTCTTCCCCGGCGACACGATGGTGCTCGCCGGCACGGTGACCGAGGTCGGCACCGACGGCGCCGGCTGCGGCTGGGCGACCGTCGACGTCGAACTGACGGTCGGCGGCGACATCAAGACCACGTGCTCGGCGCGCCTGGCCCTCCCCATGACCGACGACGACAACCCCTGGACGCGCACGGGCGACCAGTGGCAACCGTGACCGCCTGAGACGAGAGAGAGCGATGGACCTCGACTTCACCGAAGAGCAGGACATGCTGCGCAACCTGGTGCGCCAGGTGTGCAACGACTACGCGCCGCTCACCAAGGTGCGCGACCTGGAAGACGACCCCGTCGGCTATCCGGTCGAGCTGTGGAAGCAGCTCGCCGAGCTCGACCTCATCGGCCTCCTGCTTCCCGCCGAGCACGGCGGTTCGGGCATGTCCATGATCGAAGGCATCGTCTTCTATGAGGAGCTGGGCCGCTCGCTGGCGCCGCTCCCCCACTTCGTGTCGGCCGTCGTCGCCGGCGGTCTGATCGCCCATGCGGGAACCGATGCGCAAAAGGCCGAATGGCTCCCGAAGATCGCTCGGGGCGAGTCGATCCTGTCGGTCGCGTGGCTCGAACCGGAGAGCGGCTTCGGCCCGAAGGGCATCCAGCTTCCAGCCACCACCGGCGGCAACGGGTACGTCCTGTCCGGCACCAAGCGGCACGTGGCGTTCGCGTCGTCAGCCGAGCGCTTGGTCGTACCCGTTCGTACCGGCGAGGCCGACAGCGACGGTGGCGGGGGCATCGACCTGGTCCTCGTCGACCCCAACGCCCGCGGCGTGACGATGGAGCAGACGTTCACCGTCGCGTCCGACACGCAGTACGACGTCCACTTCGACGGCGTGCGCGTTCCGGCATCGGAGAGGATCGGCGGCGCCGGCGCCGGGTGGGACGCTCTCGACGCGGTCATGCATGACGGCATCGTGCTCCTCGCCGCCCAAGCCATCGGTGGGGCCCAGCAACTGCTCGAGATCACCGTGCAGTACGCAAAGGATCGCGTGCAGTTCGACAAGCCCCTCGGCGCGTTCCAGGCGCTGGCCCACTACCTGGCTGATGCCAGGACCGCCATCGACGGCGGCACCGTGCTCGTACACGAGGCCGCGTGGGCACGCGCTCGGCGCCGGCCCGACGCCGACAAGCTGGCGGCGATGGCCAAGCTCTTCGCGTGCCAGACCTACCGCGACGCGACCGCGATGAGCCAGCAGATCCACGGCGGCATCGGCTTCACGCTGGAAGCCGACGTGCAGCTCTTCTTTCGGCGGGCCAAGCAGCTCCAGCTCTCGTGGTGGGACACCCGCTACCTCGAAGAGCTCGTGGCGAGCGCCGTGCTCGACTGATCAGCTTCGCTGGTACTCGGCGATGCGGGGGCGGAAGCCCAGCACGACGAGGGCGATGCTCGCGAGCGCGACCAGGGGCAGCACGATCTGCCAGAACGTGGCCACACGGTTGCCGCGATCGATGGCGGCATCGAACGCCTCGGTGTTGACGTCGATGCTGGCGGCGATCGGATCGTCGATGGTGGGGAGCGAGAGCTGGAAGTAGGCGACGAGGACGTCGGGCTGCGGCGCGTTCGGGTTGCGGATGGCCAGATCGCCAGCCTGGAAGCGCGCGTAGCTGGCCACCATCTTCTTCAGGTTGTCGCGCTCGGTCTGGAACGACGTCGAGGTGAACGCGTCCACGAAGAGCCCGCGATAGCCGTTCGAGAACGTCGCGGGGGACTCCTCGTTGGAGAAGGCCGTCGCCAGGCTCGAGTAGCTGGCGATCGTGGCCGAGCCCGTCGGCGTCGACAGCAGCGCTTGCGCTTCTCGGAGGTAGCGCTGCTCGGCTGCCTTCCGGCGATCGCCGTCGGGCTCGAGCAAGTACGCCGATTGGGATCCTCGCATGCCGTACAACGTGGCGCGTGCCCGGCTCAAGGTCACGATCGAGTCGAACGCGTCGACCTTGGCCGCCCGGAGGTTGGTGGAGGCGTTGGAGAGGCCGGCACCCGCCATCGTCGTTCCCCCGACGAGCAGCAAGCTCGCTGCCAGCAGGCCGCCGTTGAGCACCCGGCGCGTCCGCCGGAACAAGAACACCTGCGAAACCGCGAGTATGAAGAAGCAGGCCACGATCACGCCCGACACCGTCGAGCTGACCATCTGGATCTGATCGTTCTGTTCGCTGTACTTGGCGTCGAGCTGAGCGACGTTCGCGTCGGTGAGCTCGCGGGCACGCGGCAGGAGCGATCCTTGCATCTGATCGGTCGCCTGCCGGTACTCGGCCAGCGCGCCGGCGTCGTCGCCGCGCTGTTGCAGGAGCAGGGCTCGTTCGACGCGCCGCTGGTACTCGGACACCCCGTTCAGGACATCACGGACGGGGCGAGCATCACCGCCATCAAGTGCCTCGGCCGCGCTGACGGCGCTGTCCGATGCCCGAGCGGCGCTCCGCTGGTAGGAGGCCAGCGCCTGGTCGCGCTGCGGTTGGCGGCCACGATCGCCGTTCACCAGCATCGCCTCGGCGACGCTGGTGTCCATCTCAGCCAGCGCGGTCTGCACCTCGAACGCGGAGCGAGCCGCGGTGGCCGTCTTGGCGCCGACCGCCCCGAACGTGTTGCGGGCGCTGGCAAAGGCATACGCAGTCACGATGAGGAAGACGACCACCACCGCCACGGTCAGCACCTCGAGCGTGCGGAACAGCACCGGGGTCGACATCTCCACCCCGAAGATGCGACGGGGCCGGGGCGGCGGCAGCCGGCGACCGAGGCGGCGACCGGCCTGCACCCCGGCAGGTAGGGCCGGCGCTTGGGGGTCGGGTCTGGTGGCAGGGCGGTTGGACGGACCCGACACCGGAGGTGGGGAGGAGGAGGGGAGCTTCGCGGTCGCAACCATCAGCCCGGCGAGCGTACCAGCGACACGTTCCGAGCGAAGATCGTGCCTTGCCCGTGACGGGCTCGCGGTTCGGGTCACAGACCCGGCTTGTAACCTGACCGTCGCATGCGGAAGTCGGTGCTCAGACACGAGCAAGAACGTGAATGAGGAAGAGGTCGATCGCCGCTTGGCGCGGATGCGTGGGGCAGCCGAGGCTGCGACGGCGAACCTGATCGAACTGGAAGATCTCGGCACCCTCTCGTTGCTGCGAGCGGGCAAGTGCACCGGCGCCAGCACCGTTCCCGTCCGCAAAGCGCTGGACGACATCAACCTCCTCAACCTGCACTACGCCGCGTTCATGCGGTTCGTGAACGAGATCGAGAACGTGCGATCCGACGGCCGGTTCACGCGCGACAAGGCGCGGGTGATCGAGCGCATGCTCAACACCAGGTCCATAGAGCTTCCGGCCAGAGAGATCGAGCTCGCCTCGCGCGAGCTGTTCACGCCGACCGAGCAGGAGCAGCGGGTCACACCAGACGAGGTCGTACGGCTCATGAACGAGGAGTTCGTGTCGGCCAAGGCCATCGTGTTCCAGGTCGACACGGTGTGGCGCGACCTCCTGCCGGCGCTCGATCGGGCCCGAGCGCGCCTGGGCAAGGTGAGCGACACGGCCGACGCCCTCGGCGAGCGCCTGCCCGAGCTGCGCGATCTCCGGGCGCGCATCGACTGGTGCCACGACGCGATCGCCACCGATCCGCTCGGCGCGGGAACGAACGTCGCCGCGAACATCGAACCGACGCTCAGCCGGCTCGAGAACCACGTCAAAGAGGTGGCGGCGGCGCGCCACGGCCTGGCCGGCCAGCTGACCGTCGCGCGCCGGGAGCTCGCGACGATCGTCGAGACGATCGACCAGAGCGATGCGGCGCGCCGCGAAGCACGGCGGGCCGTGCTTCATCCCGAGGGTCTCCTGAAGGTCGACCGCTCGTACCTGAACGACGAGCGTCACGGCTTGATCCCCTGGCTCGACCGGCTCGACGATCTGCAGGCCGACGGCCGGTGGCGCGACGCGCAGACCGGTCTGCGGCGCTGGAACGAACGAGCCGAGCACGTCCTGACCATCGCGCGCGACGCGACGACGGCAAACCGTGCCTCTCTCGGGCGCCGCAACGAGCTGCGCGGGATGCTGTCCGCGTACGAAGCGATCGCCAGACGCGATCGGGGCGGGTCCGATGCGGAACTGGCCCGCCTGCACGAGGCCGCGCACCGCAACCTGTTCGGCGAGCCGGCGGATCTGGGGGCGGCCGCCGAGCAGGTCCGCGCCTACCAGCACGCGGTGAGGAGACGGGAGCACTCGTGACGACCGGTCCGTGCGAGCAGCCGGGGTGTGGAGGAACGATCCTCACCGACGGCTACTGCGACACGTGCGGAGCCCGAGCGGTGGTCGGCGCCGAGACGGCCACATCCGATCTGGCTCGAGCGGGCGGGAACGGGCGGGCACCCGCGATCGGGCGGGTCATCAGCAACACGATCCGCGTGCGCACGCGCACGACCAAGGTCAGCAAGAACGTCTCGGGAGCGGTTGGTGGCGGGCTCGTCGAGGTACCGGCCATCCACGGCCTGTCCGCCGAGGCCGCCGTGATCGACGATGCCGTCGTTCCCGAGCACGAGCGCTTCTGCTCGAACCCTGACTGCGGGCGGATGGTGGGCCGCTCCAGGAACGGGCGGCCCGGCCGCCATACCGGTCACTGCCCGGCGTGCGGCGCGTGGTTCTCCTTCGGGGCGACCTTGCAGAAGGGGGACGTGCTCGGAGGCCAGTACGAGATCCTCGGGCCGATCGGGCATGGCGGGCGGGGCTGGGTGTACGTCGGCCGCGATCGCAACGTCGCCGACCGGGCCGTGGTGGTCAAAGGCATCCTCAACGCCGGTGATGCCGCCGGTGCGAACGAAGCTGCGGCCGAGATGCAGTACCTCGCCGCCGTCGAGCACGAGCACATCGTGAAGATCTACAACTTCGTCGCTCACGGCGACTCGGCCTACATCGTCATGGAGTACGTCGAGGGCACGACGCTGGCGTCGTTGCTGAACGCCCAGCGCGCCGCAGGAGGCTCAGAGGAGACATGGCTCGAGCGGTCGATCGCGTACGTGGCCGCGGTGCTCGAAGCCCTCGAGTACCTCCATGAGAACCAGATCGCCTACAACGACATGAAGCCCGACAACGTGATGGCGGTGGGTCGCGGCTGCAAGCTCATCGACCTCGGTGCCGCCCACCGCATGTCCGATCCGGCCGGCGTCGTCCTCGCCACGCCCGGCTACTACGCGCCCGAGCTCGCCGAGACGGGACCGACCGTGGCCACCGATCTCTACACCGTGGGCCGCACGCTGCTCTCGCTCGCTGAGCCCGACCTCGACCTCCGCGGCGCGGCGGCCGAAGCGATGCCGCCACTCGAGGCGGTGCCGGCGCTCGCCCACCAGGAGTCCCTCTACCGGTTCCTGCTTCGGGCCACCGACCCCAACCCGTCTGCCCGCTTCCAATCTGCCCACGAGATGCGCGAGCAGATGCTCGGTGTGCTGCGCGAGGTCGTCGCGGCCCGGCAGGGCACGCCGAGGCCCGCGGTGAGCGACCTGTTCACCCCCGAGCTCGAGCCCGGCACCACCGAGCTGCGCTGGCAGGTGCTGCCGGCGCCCCGGTCAGTCGACAAAGATCCCGCGGTCGCGTTCGTGGCCGGGCTGGCCGGGCTCGACCCCAAAGAGGTGCTCGATGACCTGGGCGACGCGCTGCGCTCGGGGCAGCTCCCCAACACGATCGACACGTGGACCCAAGTCCTGCGCGTTTGCCTCGAGGCCGGGGCCTTCGCGTTCGCGGAGGGGAAGCTGAACGACCTGGAGGTCGAGGCCCAAGGCGACTGGCGACTGATGTGGCACCGCGGGCTGCTGCTCCTCGCGACCGGCCGGCATGTACAGGCCATCGCCCACTTCGATCAGGTCTACCTGGCGTTCCCAGGCGAGCCAGCCGCGAAGCTGGCGGTCGCGGTTGCGTTCGAAGCCGCGGGCGACTCCCGCCGAGCCGAGTACCTGTACGACATGGTGTCCCGCGTCGATCCCTCCTTCACGAGCGCGGTCTTCGGCTTGGCGCGGTGTCTCGAGGACAACGGGGAGGTCGATGACGCCGTCGCCGCGCTCGATCGCCTGTCGCCGACCTCGCGCGCATGGGCCACCGGTAGCATCGCCGCGGTGCGCCTCCTGCTCGACTCGTTGATCGACGCATCCTCCCCTGACTCGACCGTCGGAAGCGCTCTCGCGACCGAGCGGCTGCAAGCAGCCGGTGCCATCGTCGAGACCGAGCCGCTCGACCCCGAGCGCCGGGCGCGGCTGCAACGCGAGGTGTTCGACACCGCCTTGATCCTCCTCGAGCGCAAGCGGGTGGTCCCTCACCGCAAGGTGCGCGTGCTGGGCCGGCCCCTCGTCAGCGACGGCATGCGGTCGGGGCTGGAAGCGACCTACCGCGAGCTCGCACGGTTCGCGCCGACACCGCGACAACGGATCGAGCTCATCGACCTCGCCAACTTCTTTCGGCCGACGAGCATACGCTGACGCCGCGATGATCGAGCTCACGTGCGTGTTCTGCGAGGAGTCCGTAGCGCCGGCTGATCACTTCTGCGAGTCCTGTGGTGCCGAGCAGCCCTCGACCGTCGCCACCACATCCGCCCCGCCCGCGCCGACCGAAGGGTGCCGCGAGTGCAGTGCCCCGCCCGGGGACATCGACCCCGACGGGTACTGCGGCGAGTGCGGAAGGCGAC
Organism: Actinomycetota bacterium; assembly: GCA_016185305.1. GTDB lineage: Bacteria > Actinomycetota > Acidimicrobiia > Acidimicrobiales > Acidimicrobilacustridaceae > JACPNV01. Next base: position 53,022 of record JACPNV010000024.1, read on the forward strand.
AACCTCCGGCTCGCGACCACATGGCGCTCGATCGGCCAGGCGTCGCAGGCGTGACTGACCGCGGGCAGGTGCATGCCACGAACCAGGACGCGATGGCTCTGGCGCGAGCGGGGCGAGGCGACGGCGGATGGGCCGCGATCGTGGCCGACGGCGTGTCGAGCAGCCCGCGGGCCGAGGACGCCTCGCAGGCCGCGGTCGACGCCGCGAGCGCGGTCTTGGCGCCCGCGCTCGACGACGACACCGTCTCGCTGCTCGAGGCGATCAACCGCGCCGCCGACGCTGCCCGCCGCGCCGTGGCCAAGGTCTCCTGGAGCTCGGACGGCGGCGGCCGCGGCGCGCCGGCCTGCACGCTGGCCATCGCCGCGTGGCGGCCGGGTGGGCCGCTCGCCGTGCTCTCCATCGGCGATGCGCGCTGCTACTGGCTCGGCGCCGACGGCGCGAACTGCTGCCTCACCGAGGACGACTCGTGGGCTGCCGAACAGCTCGCGCAGGGGGCCGACCGGCGCGAGATCGAGACCGACGACCGCTTCCACGCCGTCACCAACTGGCTCGGAGTCGACGCACCTCCGATCGAGACGAAGGCTGCGACCTTCGACGAGATCTGGGCCGGGGGCCGCGTGGTCGTTTGCAGCGATGGACTGTGGAACTACGCCCCGAGCGCGGACGAGATCCGTGTTCGGGTCGACGATCAGCGATCGTTGATCGACGCGGCGAACCACGCAGCGGCGTTCGCCAACGACGCGGGAGGACACGACAACATCACCGTGGTCGTCGCGCACGTGCCCGCGGCGGGCAGCGATGAGAAGGAAGGCGGTTGAGATGGGCTTCACCCTGACCGTGGCACAGAACGAGTTCCTGCCCGAGGCGGCAACCGAGGTGCATGCCATCGTGACTGTCACCGCCGACGACGAGCCGTCGAGCCAGAACGACGAGCTGACCGAGGTCATCATCGTGGACGTGTCGACGTCCATGGAAGGTGCCCGGCTGCAAGCTGCGCGCGAGGCGGCCGCCGCCGCCATCGACCAGATCACCGACGGCGCCAACTTCGCGGTCATCGCCGGCAACCACGAGGCGACGGTGGTCGTGCCCATGTCGCGGTCGACGGTCGCGATGCGCGAGTCGGCCAAGGGGATCGTGGCCCGGCTGCACGCCACCGGCGGCACCGTCATCGGGTCGTGGCTGCGGAAGGCGAACGAGCTCTTCTCGACGTCTCCCGGCATCCACCACGCACTGCTGCTCACCGACGGCAAAGATGAGGGTGAGGTGCACCAGGCCTTGATGGGCTCGATCGCGGCATGCACCGGCAACTTCCAGTGCGACTGCCGCGGGGTCGGCACCGATTGGATCGTCGTCGAGCTCAAAGCCATCGCCAGCGCGCTGCTCGGCACCGTCGACATCATCCCCGAGCCCGGAGACATGCCCGCCGAGTTCGCTCGCATCATCGAGAACGCCATGGCGAAGAGCGTCGGCGACGTCTGGTTGCATCTGTGGACGCCGAAGGGATCGAAGCTCAACTACCTGAAGCAGGTGTATCCGATCGAGGAAGAGCTCACGACGCGTGGGGTGAACGTGAGCGGGCTCATCGCCGAGTACCCGACGGGCGCGTGGGCGGCGGGCGAGTCGCGTGACTACCACCTCTGCCTCCAGGTGCCGCCGTCACGGGTCGGCGAGGAACGGCTCGGCGGCCGCATCAGCATCTCGTCGCGTGGCACGATCAGCCAGACGACGCTCGTGCGCGCGGTGTGGACCGACAACGACAGCCTCTCGGCGCGCATCTGCCCAGAGGTTGCGCACTACACGGGCCAAGCCGACCTTGCCGCGGCCATCGCCGACGGGCTGGACGCGCTGCAACGCGGCGACAGGCGAACCGCGACGGTGAAGCTCGGCGCCGCCGTCGCGCTCGCCACCGACGTCCAGAACACCCAGACCCTGAAGCTGCTGCAACAGGTCGTCGAGGTCGACGACTTCCGCACCGGCACCGTGCGCCTCAAGGCCGACATCACCAAAGCGGACGAGATGGCGCTGGAGACCCGTCGCACCGTCACCGTTCGCGTCGGCGGCAAAGGGAAGGAGGCGCGATGAACTGCCCGCATGACCGATGTGCTGGTTCGGTGATGTCCGACGGCTTCTGCGATACGTGCGGCCGGCGGCCCACCACGTCGATGCGGTACATGCCGGCACCCGACCCCGTCGCCGCCGCGGCGGCATCTCCCGACCCGCCCTGCCCGAGTTGCGGCGCGGCCCGCGATCTCGACGCGCTCTTCTGCGAGGCGTGCGGCTTCGACTTCGTGAACAGCAAGCCGCCGTCGATGCCCGTCGCCCGGCCATCGTCGACCGACGAGGTGCCGATGAAAGGCGCCGAGCCGCCCGCGGCGGCGGCGGGCGCCGAGACCGTCGAGCGCGAGCCCGTTGCCGCCGCCGCGTGGGAAGCCACAGTCCAAAGCGACGCGTCGTGGTACGCGAAGTTCTGCGAGACGTGGAAGTCGACGCACGGCGCCGAGTGCCCGGTGGCGTTCCCCGGAGAGCTCGAGCGCGTCGAGCCGGTGGAGGGCCCGGTCGTCGTGATCGGCCGCCACGCCACCGGCATCGACCTCGCCCTCGACCCGAACGACGCGGCGGTGTCCCATCGCCATGCCAGCCTCATCCGCCAACCGGATGGCACCTACGCGCTCACCGACCTCGACTCGTCGAATGGCACCTACATCGATGACAAGCCAGTGGCGAAGGGCCAGACCGCGATGATGAGCGACGGCGACTCGTTCACGGTCGGCGCGTTCACGCGCATCACACTCCGGCTGCGCTGAACACCTCGACCTGACGGCGCTCGAGTGTGGCCTGATCCACCGCGCCGATGTTGAAGCGCAGGACGGGCTCGGTGTTGGAGGCGCGCACGTTGAACCACCAGTCGTCGTAGTCGACCGACAGCCCGTCGAGATGATCGATCTGCCCGTCGGCGAACGTCGCGGCGAGAACGTCGAGGACGGTTCGCACCTCATCACGGTCGGTCACAGCCCGGTTGACCTCACCCGAGACGGCGTAGGTCTCGAAAGGCGACCGGAGCCAAGAGAGCGGCTCGCTGCCCGCCGAGACCAGGTTGATCAGCTCGATGAGGGTGCGGATGCCGGAGTCGGTGAAGTGCAGATCGCGGTAGTAGTAGTGGCCGGACAGCTCGGCGGCGAAGAGCGCGTCATGGGCGCGCATGGCGGGCTTGACGATGGCGTGACCGACCCGCGTTCGCACCGCCTTGCCGCCGGCCGCTTCGATCGCTTCGGGCAAGGCGCGTGACGCGCGCAGGTCATAGAGCGCCGTCGCGCCGGGGCTCGAGCCGAGGAGGTGGACCGCGAGCAGCCCGCCCAAGGTGTCCGGTGGCAGCCGTTGGCCGTGCTCGTCGACCACGACCGCCCGGTCGGCATCGCCGTCATAGCACAGCCCGAAGTCGAGGCCGTGCTCGACGACCAGCCGGGAGAGCTGCTCTGTGGCCGCCGCCTCCAGCGGGTTGGCAGCGTGGGCCGGGAAGCGGCCGTCCACGTTGAAGTTCAGCTTCCACACCTCGAGCCCGAGCGCCGCCGCGGCCTCGTCCTCGAAGAGCACGCCGGTGTCGAGCGCGCCGGCGCCACACGACGCGTCGACCGCGAATCGCAACGGCCGGGCCAGGCGCAGGTGCGATCGCAGACAGTCGACGTACGCGGCCATGGCGTCGAGGCGGCCGAGCATCTCGCTGGCCCTCCCCAGCGCCGGCGGACCGCCCGCGTTGGCGCGCACGGCCGCCTTGATCTCCGGCAACCCGTCCTCGCCGCTCAACGGGATGGCGTCGTCGCGGCAGAGCTTGCACCCGTTGTGCTCTGGCGGGAGGTGGCTGGCAGTGACCGTAACGGAGCCGGCAAAACCGCTGGTCGCGCCGACCCAGTAGCACATCGGCGTTGGTGCGAGCCCGAGATGCACGACCGAGTGGCCCCCCTCGCGCAGCCCGACGCTCACGGCCTCGCTCAGCGCTGGCGACGTGGTGCGGCCATCGTGGCCGATGAGGAAGCGGCCTCGGCCGGGGGCGACATGGTCGCCGTAGGCTCGACCGATCGCGCGCATGATCGGCGTGTCGATGTTCTCACCCGCAATCCCGCGGATGTCGTACGCGCCGAAGATCTCGTCGAGGCGATCGGCCATGCGCTGATGGTAGGGCGGTGCCCCACGCGCCGTGTCAGCAGCGTACGTCTGGACTCAGTATCGTTCCTACGGACCGCATGGAAGGGGGAGGGCCTCAGCGTGTCGCTCTACAAGCGCCTGCATGACATCCAAGCCGCACCAACGACTGCCGCGGAGCGGACCGACACCACGCTGAACGACCTGCGCCGGTCGATCCACGAGGAGCTCATCGTCGAGCTCGGACCGATCCTCTACGACAAGTCCTTGAAGCCCGATGACGCCAAGCGGAAGGTCAACGACGCCGTGCAGGCGGCGCTCTCGCGCCGGAAGACGCCGCTGTCGGTCGCCGATCGCAACCAGCTCATCCAGGATCTCGCCAACGACATCCTCGGGTACGGGCCCCTGGAGCAGTTCCTCGAGGGCGATGAGATCACCGACATCCTCGTGAACGGCCCGAACTCGATCTACGTCGAGCGCAACGGCAAGCTCGAGAAGACCGACGTGAAGTTCGTGGACGAGACCCACCTGCGCCGCATCGTCGACAAGATCGTCGGCGAGATCGGCCGCCGTATCGACGAGTCGACCCCGATCTGTGACGCCCGCCTGCCGGATGGGTCTCGCGTCAACGCCATCATCCACCCGCTGGCCATCGGCGGCCCGTTCGTGACGATCAGGAAGTTCTCCAAGGAACGCATCGGCATCGACGAACTGATCCGGTTCGAAACGCTCAACGCGACGACGGCGCGCTTCTTGCAGGCATGCACCGTCGGGCGGTTGAACATCGTCGTGTCCGGGGGTTCGGGAACCGGGAAGACGACGACGCTCAACGTCATGTCGTCGTTCATCCCGAGCGACGAGCGCATCATCACCGTCGAAGACGCCAAGGAGCTGCAGCTCCTGCAAGAGCACGTGCTCACCATGGAGGCGCGCCCGGCCAACGTCGACGGGAAGGGCGAGGTGACGATCCGCGACCTGGTCAAGAACACGCTGCGCATGCGGCCCGACCGCATCGTCGTGGGTGAGTGCCGCAGCGGTGAGGCGCTCGACATGCTGCAGGCCATGAACACCGGCCACGATGGGTCGCTCACGACGGTCCACGCCAACAGCCCGGTCGACACCATGGCCCGCCTCGAGGTGCTCGTGCTGATGGCCGGCTTCGACCTTCCGATCAAGGCCATCCGCGACCAGCTCGCGGCCGCACTCGACCTGGTCGTGCACATGACGCGGCTCCGCGACGGGAGCCGGCGCATCACCCAGATCACCGAAGTGACGGGCATGGAAGGCGACATCATCAGCCTGCAAGACATCTTCAGCTTCGACTACGGCATGGGGTTCGACGAGGCGACCGGTCGCCATCGCGGCCGGTTGAAGGCCACCGGCACTCGCCCCCGGTTCTGCGAGAAGCTCAACGACCTCGGCATCCGACTCCCCACCAACATGTTCGATGCCGAGGACTTCGCAGGCCAACCGGCGCTGACCGCGGGCGAAGACCCCTACCGTGGCGACCAACCGGTCGCCATGACCGGCGGCTATCCCGAGGGCTACGAGCCACCGCCCGAGGGCTACGAATCACCCGCCTCCTAGCTAGCGGCTAGCGCTAGCCCCGTTTTCCGCACCGTTGGGCGTTAAGCCCGGCTTTGAGTGAGCGGTTGTTGGCGTGTTTGGTGGGGTTTTGCGTGGGCGCGCCGGTCGGGTTGTTGTGCCAACAGAAGTGTGCGATGTGGGGTGGGGACAC
>JACPNV010000035.1 GCA_016185305.1 Actinomycetota bacterium
CGAGGGCACCAACTCACTCGTCCAAGCCGCCAAACGCCGGGCACGCGGGTACCGCTCCAAAGCCAAGATGATCACCATCATCTACCTCATCGCCGGCAAACTCCCGTTACCCGAAATCCACACGATCTAGCGAGGAGCCTTCGTTTGGGCAATGGCCGTGAGTGGAACGATCATGGCGTTTGCCGGCGGGTTTGCGATCGCGGCGACACGACGACTGAGCCGCAGCGGGATCAAGCCACCGAAGGCACTGAAGCGGCTTCCGCCGCCTCCGGCCGAGCGTCCGCCTGCGTTGGCGATCGATCACCCCGTGGTCTTTCGGCGACCCCGCATTGGCAGCGCCCTGTTGCTGCCGGCGTTCCTCTTCATCGTCGGAGTAACCACCGTCATCGCGGCGACCCCGGGTTGGGTCGTGGTTGGGGCGCTCTGTCTCGCATCTGCAGCGTGGCTGAGTTGGCGCGCGATTCGTTCGGCGGTCGTCGTCGGCCCTGCCGGCGTCCAGTACATCGGGGTGGTTCGCATTCGGGAATGGTCATGGAGCGAGATTCACGTTGCCGAGTTGGCACCGCCCGCGACAGCGATCGGACACAGTCGCTCCGCATGGTCACGGCTGATGGTGCGGATCGGACGCTTGTCGCGAACGCCGGCCGGCATGGGGCGAGTCCGGAGCTGCTCAGGCTGTGCGAGTCGATGAATCGACATGCGACAGCTCCGAGCCCGGGACCGACGCAACGCGCCACGAGATCGCGGCTCTGCGGTCTGGTGGTCTTGGTGTTCTTTGCGGCGGTAGTGGCGTTCTTCGCGTCGGGCGCCCTGTTCAGCGGTGGTTCGACCGGCATGAATGCCGGTGACGTGCCCGCGGGCCGGACGTTCATTTCCTACAAGCGCGCCGACGGCTCGTTCAGCCAGGCGTTCATCGAGTGCCCCTCACTCGCACCGCGCGTCGGCGGCACAACGGATCCGCCCTGCGACGACTCGTTCAAGAACAGCTTCATCGCCGTCGCGGTACTCCTCGCGATCGAAGCGGGACTTCTGATCGGGATATTGGTGGTTGGACGCTCGTATCGCCGGCTCACCCGAGAGTGCAAGGCCGTGCGCCGTCACAATCTCGCCGCGGGGACAAGCTGAGCTGCTCGTCGAACTGGCGTCGGTGACGCCTACGGAGCGGGGTTCGAGTTCCGTCGGCGGCCGTGCTGACCGCTCAGCTGTTCACGCGGGAGTTGCTGGCCGACCACTTCGTCGAGGCCTTCAAGCGAGACCGCGGCCGGCTACGCACCTCGCCTCTACCGGTCCCCTCGCAGTCCGGTGGAGCAAACACGCCGCGGACCGTGACGCAGTCGCGGGATCGGCGGCGGCAGCCGTTCCGCGCCGGACAGAATGGGAGCCATGGCGACCCGACGAACGCGTGGAAGCACAGCCGCGCGGTGGGTCGATGACTCGTTGGTGGGAAGGGCAGATCTACTTCGCGAGTTGTCGCTCGCAGCGAACGACGCTCGACAGGGATCCGGCTCGCTGACTCTGCTCACGGGAGAGGCGGGCATCGGCAAGACGAGCGTGGTTCGAGCGTTGGCGCGTCGAGTGCGCGGCGATCTCGACGTTTCGTGGGGGACGTGCGTCCCCGATCGCAGCGCCCCGCCGTTCTGGCCGTGGAGAGAGCTGCTGAGCACCGAGCTCTCGGTCGCGGACACCAGTGCTGCCGACCAGGCCATCGGTGCCCCCCGGTTCGACCGGCTGAATGACCTGCGGGCCGAATTGGCCGAGCGAACGCGGCGCGAGGCCTTGCTGCACGTGATCGAGGATCTGCAGTGGGCCGACGTTGCGTCGGTGTTGCTGCTCGCCCATGTCGGCGCTGCGATCGCCGCCGCGCCGCTCATGATCGTGGCCACGCTGCGCACGAGCGAGTTGCTCAGTCGTGCGCTCGACGACGCGATCGAGCAGGTCCGCCGGATCGCTCGGGTTCGGGCTGTGCCCGCCCTGCACACCGAAGAGGTCGAGGTGCTCATCCGCGAGGCCGGGATCGATCGAGCCGGCGAGCTGGCGCCGGTCCTGCAGGATCGAACCGGTGGCAACCCGTTGTACGTGACTGAGCTGCTTCGTGACATGCGCGGCTCCGGAACCGCGGAACGCCGCGAGCTCGCTGGTGGCAGCGTTCCCGCTCGAGTCACGGAACTGGTCGGAAGCCACCTGGCTCGTCTGCCGGCGGCGGTCGCCGACTTCGTGTTCACGGCATCGGTCGTGGGCAGCGAAGGCGATGCGAGGACACTAGCCAACGTCGCAGATTCGACTGTTGCGTCGGTGATTGATCTCGTCGAGCAAGCGCGAGCAGCGCATCTCCTCGATGCTGCCTCGCCCGGCCGTTGGCGCTTCCGCCATAGCCTCGTCCGCGACGCGGTCTACGCGAGCGGCACCGATGCCAACCGGGCCCGCCTTCACGCCGCGGTACTCGAGGCTCTGGCGGCGGACGGGTCGACCCCACCGGCCGTGCTCGCCCGCCACGCCCTCGACGCGCAGCCGTTGTTCGACGCCGAACGGGCAGTGGCACTCGCGGCCCGTGCCGGCGAGGCTGCATTCGCCCAACAGGCCTACGAAGAGTCTTTCGCCTGGTTCGAACGGGCCTTGGTCGAGGCGCCGGTCGGCATGGCACCGAGGTGGCGGGCTGAGCTTCTCGTGCAGTGCGGCGACGCCCATCGTCACCTCGGCGAGATCGAGGAGGCACGCCGGTCCTTCGTGGATGCGGCAGAGCTCACCGACGATCCGGCTCTGTTGGCCCGCGCCGCGCTCGGCTATGCCGACCCGGGTGCTGATCTCGGCATCGCGTACCGCACCGAAGATCCCATGACGCTCACGCTGCTCGAGCGAGCGATCGCCGCGCAACCGGTCGGCGACGGGGTCACGTCCGTGCTCCTTGAATCGCGGTTGGCCGCCGAGTTGTACTTCTCTGACGAACCGGGCCGGGCCCGCGAGCTGTGCGGGTCCGCGCTCGAGCGTGCTCGCCGGTTGGGGGACCGGCGTGCACTGGGTGCGGCCAGCGCGGTGAACCACGACGCGCACGTGGTGGGACAGTCCAGTCTCGACGACCAGCTCCGCAGCTCGGATCAACTCCTCACGTGGGCGCGCGATGACGGATCGGCGGGCGCACTTCTCACTGCGCACCGCGCCCGCATCATGGACCTCTTGTCCGCTGGTGACCTCGCCGCGATGGACACCGAGATCCTCGCCTTTCGCCGCATCGCCGATCCCCTGAAGGCGCCTGCGTATCAGTGGTGGTTGGCGCTCTGGTCCGCCATGCGCGCGCTGCTCGAGGGCCGGCACGACGAGGCCGAGGCGCGAGCGTTCGCCGCGTTCGCGATCGGCGAGCAGCCGTTTCCGGTGCTGGCCTTCACGAACCTCTCGTTCCTGCTCTTCTTCCTCCGCCGCGAGCAGGGACGGTTCGACGAGATGGAGCAGGCCACCCGCGACTATGCGTCTTCCCGAGCCGACATTCCTGCGATTCGGGTCGCGCTGATGTTCCTCCTGGCGGAGATTGGCAAGGTCGACGAGGCGCACGGGATGCTGCAGTCGATCTCGAGTCGAGACCTGCAACGGCTCCACGACCGCAACTGGCCGGCATCGTGGTTCCAGCTCGCCCGCGCCGCGTCGATCGTCGGCGACAAAACGCTCGCGGCGACGCTGCTCGGCGAAGCCGACCGGCCGACCGAGCGGTGCGTGATGGTGTCCCTCGCGACGGCGTGTCTCGGCGCGACCGATCTTGCGACCGGGTGGCTCCTCCACACTGTCGGCGACCTCGACGCCGCTCATGATCGCTTCGAGTCGGCGGCCGCGACGAACGCCGCCGTCGGCGCCCGCTCGTGGCTCGCTCAGACTCGTGTCGACCATGCCGTGCTCTTGCTCGACCGAAACCGACCGGGGGACGCCGATGCGGCACGGGCGCACATCGATCGCGCGGCCGCCGCCGCCGAGGACATCGGCCTCCCGTCAGTCATCCACGTGCTCGCGGACGTGCGCCATCGACTCGAGCACTCCGCCAAGCCCAGCTCCACGACCGCGCTAGCTCCTTCGACGTTCGCCAACGTCTTCCGGCCAACCGGAGCGGTTTGGGAGATCGACTTCGCGGGACGCAGCGTGCAGGTTCCCCACACACGCGGCATGAGAGATCTGGCTTTCCTGCTCGCTCGTCCCGACCAATCGGTGTCGGTGCTCGAGCTGCTCGGCGGCACTCCCACGCCGGCCGAGACCACGCGGGGTGCTCCCGCGCTCGACGAGAAGGCCCGCCTCGAGATCCGCGACCGCCTGCGCGACCTCGACGCGGAGGTCGACGAAGCCGAGGCGAACAACGACCTTGGCCGGGCCACGAAGGCGCGCGAACGACGCCAACTCCTTGCGGAAGCCGTTGCTCGCGACCTGGGCCTCGGGGGCAAGGCGCGCCTGATCGGCGATCCGATCGAACGGGCTCGCAAGACCGTCTCCACTCGCATCCGGCGAACGATCGCGGCGCTCGGACGCACCCACCCGGAGCTCGGCCGCCACCTGGAACGATCGATCGACACCGGCGCCTGGTGCGCCTACCGCCCGGCCGAGCCGATCACCTGGACCACCTGACGCGTCGCGTCGCGACACGCGATGTCGCGCCCTACAGGGTGAGAGCGGCACCCGACCCGGGGCCGCCAGACCCTGGAGGTCCACGATGGCGATCGACGAGGCCCGTCTCGAAGCGTTCATCGACCAGTTCGCCGGCGACTTCGGCGCCGCGCTTCACGCATCCACCGTCGTCATCGGCGACAAGCTCGGCCTGTTCCGGACCCTCGCCGACCTCGGCCCCACCGACGCGGCCGCGCTCGCCGCGAGGACGGGCTGTGACCACCGCTTGGTGCAGGAATGGCTCAACGCGCAATACGTTGCCGGGTACTGCCACTACAGCGCGGAGACCGAGATGTACTGGCTCAGCCCGGAGCAGGCGGCCGTGCTCGCGGATCCGAGCAGCCCGGCGTTCCTCGTGGGCGCCATGACCATCGCCGTGTCCACGGCGAAGGACGAGGACAAGATCCGCGGCGCGTTCACGTCGGGCCAGGGGCTCGGGTGGCACGAGCACCACCACGACCTGTTCCATGGGACGGAGCGCCTGTTCAAGCCGGGGTACGTCGGCAACCTGGTGTCGGCGTGGATCCCGGCGCTCGATGGAGTGGGCGACAAGATGGGCCATGGCGGTTCGATCGCGGACCTCGGTTGCGGTCACGGTGCATCCACGTTGCTGCTCGCCGAGGCCTACCCGAACGCCACCATCACCGGGTTCGACTACCACCAAGCGTCGATCGACATCGCCCGCAAGCGTGCGGCGGAGGCCGGCGCGGCGGATCGCGTCCGGTTCGAGGTCGCGTCCGCGCAGGACTTTCCGGGTGACGGCTACGACCTGGTGTGCATCTTCGATGCGCTGCACGACATGGGCGATCCGCTCTCGGCCGCCCGGCACATCCGCCGGGCGCTGGCTGCCGACGGCACCTGGCTGCTGGTGGAGCCGATGGCGGGGGAGAGCGTCGAGGAGAACGCCAACCCGGTGGGTCGGATCTTCTACGCCGCGTCGACGTTCATCTGCACGCCGGCCGCGCAGGCCCAGCCGGGTGGCTACGCGCTCGGGGCTCAGGTGCCCGAGGCCGTGCTCGCCGAGCTCGCGTCGGAGGCCGGGTTCAGCCGGTTCCGCCGCGCCACCGAGACGCCGTTCAACCGCGTCTTCGAAGTGCGTCCCTGACGCTTGCTTCAAACCGAGCTCCTCAAACCCACCAACGAAAGCCCAACCGAAGGAGAGCCCCATGCCAGGAGTAGAGGTCAACGACTTCACCGCCCCCGACGAGGTTCGCAGTCCCGAACGCACCACGGTCGAGATCGTCAAGATCGCCGACGGCGAAGTGGGCCGGTACACGTTCCAGCCCGGCTGGCGCTGGTCTGAGTGCATCAAGCCGGTCGTCGGCACCGACTCGTGTCAGGTCGAACACGTCGGCTACGTCGTGTCCGGGTCGATGCACATCGAGCACACCGACGGCGACGGCGACATCAACGCCGGGGACGTCTACCGCATCCCGCCCGGGCATGACGCCCACGTCGTCGGCGACGAACCGGTAGTGGTTGTCGAGTTCCAGGGTGCCGCGACCTACGCCCGCGGCTGACGAGGCAGACGCGCTTGCGGGCCTGAACGGGCCCGCTCGCAGCGCGTACCGGCTTTGAGCACGACGGTCCTCACGCCTCCGCACCCGCAGCGATGCCAGAAGTAGATTCAGGTCATGGCACCCAATGACACAAGTGGTGAGACGCCGGCTCCCGACTTCAGTGGGTTGCGGGCGCTGTTCGTGAACTGCACCTTGAAGCGATCACCCGAGATCTCGAACACGCAGGCGCTCGTCGACGCGTCGGCGGAGATCATGGCCAAGCACGGCGTCAGCACAGAAGTCGTTCGCCTCGTCGATCACGACGTCGCCAGCGGCGTCTGGCCCGACATGACCGAGCACGGTTGGGCGACAGACGAGTGGCCGGCCATCCAGGCGAAGGTGTGGGACGCCAACATCTTGGTGATTGCCGGCCCGATCTGGCTCGGGGACAACAGCTCGGAGACGAAGAAGTGCATCGAACGCCTTTACGCGTCATCGGGTGATCTCAACGACAAGGGCCAGTGGAAGTACTACGGACGAGTCGGCGGGTGCCTCATCACTGGCAACGAGGACGGCATCAAGCACTGCGCGTCGAACGTGCTCTACAGCCTTCAGCACATCGGCTACTCGATTCCGCCGCAGGCCGACGCCGGCTGGATCGGGGAAGCGGGCCCCGGCCCGTCGTACCTCGACCCGGGATCAGGTGGCCCCGAGAACGAGTTCACCAGTCGCAACACCACGTTCATGACGTGGAACCTCCTGCACTTGGCGAAGCTCCTGCACGACGCCGGTGGCATCCCGGCCTACGGCAACCAGCGCTCGGCATGGGACCAAGGGCAGCGCTTCGACTGGGAGAACCCCGAGTACCGCCGCGCGTAGAGAACCGGGAACCCCCTCGTGGCGCCCGAAACCCAGGTCCAGGCTCATCGCCCTCGCGTTCAACAGCCGTCATCGCCGCTTGAGCCCGCAGGCACATCGCCCATGACCACGCGGTCCACCCGTCCCAAGGAGAAGCTGCAATGAGTGTCATCAAGATCAACGCCATCACCGTCGCCGACGGTGGTGTGGCGGAGCTCGAATCTCGCTTCGCCGCCCGCGCCGGTGAAGTCGACCACATGCCCCGGCTTCGAGATCGCCATAGGGGCCGGCCGCTGGCCGCGCCGACGAACCCACCCGCGGCGTGAAACCGCAGCGCGGCGCCCCTGAGCCGCGGTCGTGGGCTCCGTCCCGTGTGCCGTTCGTGCGTCTGACTTGTGAGCCCCACCATCCAAGCGAGAACACGCGCAGCGGATCGGTGCGTCGCCGGTGTGCTCGGCATAGCGTCGGGGCCGTGACCGATGTCGAACGTGACCGCCTGGCGAGCCTGTTCGGCGCTCTGGCGTCTTCAGCCGACGCTGCCGGGGGGTTCCACACCGACAAGGCGATCCGCACAGCCATCCTGGCGGCGAGACTGGCCGCGGCCCACGGCCTCGACGCCGCCCAACAGTCCGATGCCTATTACCTCGCACTCGTGCGGTTCCTCGGGTGCACGTCGTTCTCACCCGACGCGGCCCGCTTCGGGGGCGGCGACGACATCAGCGTCGGCTCGGTGATGGGTTTCGTTGATCCGAGCGAACCGCTGCAACTGATCGGGTCGGTCCTACGGGGGGTCGGCCGTGGCGCCCCCACGGCTGAACGGATCAAGGGCGTGGCGCGGCTGCTCACTGACCCGTCGGCGCCGCAACGTCATGCCGATTCGGAATGCGACGTCGGCGAAGTGCTGGCTCGCCGGATAGGCATGCCCGACTCGATCCTCGCCGCGCTGGCCGACATCTTCGAACGCTGGGACGGCAAGGGCCGGCCGCACAAGAAGCAAGGCGAACAGATCGCCGTGTTGGCGCGCGTGGTCGCCGCCGCCGACGTGCTCGAGATCGGTTACACCCGCTTCGGTCTTGTCGCCATCGTGGACACCGCCCGCAAACGCTCCGGTGGCCGCTTCGACCCCGCAGTTGTCGTGACGTTTACTGATCACGCGCCGGAACTGTTCGCCGGATTGTCGACCGGCTCGGCGTGGGAGGTGTTCCTTGAGACCGAGCCCGAGCCGCACCGCCACGTCACCCCCGCGGTTGTGGCCCGCTATGCCGAAGCATTCGCTCGCGCCGTAGACCTCAAGTCGGTGTGGACCGCGACCCACTCCTACAACGTCGGTGTTCTCGCCGCTGCCTCGGCCGAGGCCGCGGGGCTCGACCGGGAAGCGGTTGAGTCGATGCGCATCGCCGGATGGCTGCATGACCTGGGACGGGTCGCAGTACCGAACCTGATCTGGGACAAGCCCGGCGCGCTGAACGCCGCCGAACGCGAACAGGTGCGCCTGCACGCCTACCACACGGAACGATTGCTGGCCCGCAGCCCCGTGCTCGCCCCCGTGGCCGAACTGGCGGGCGCCGTGCACGAGCGATGCGACGGCTCGGGCTACCCGAAGATGCTCAAGTCAGCATCGATCGAGGAGCCAGCACGACTCCTGGCCGCGTGTGACGTGTTCTGTGCGCTCACCGAGGACCGACCCCACCGACCCGCCTACTCCACCAACGAGGCCGCCAAGATCCTCGCCGCCGAAGCAGGCGACGGAGAATTCGACCTCGCCGCGGTTCGCCATGTTCTCGCGGCGGCCGGCATGAATCCGACCCGCCCCGCGGGGGTGTGGCCGGCCGGGTTGAGCGACCGCGAGGTCGAGGTGCTGCGCCTGGTAGCCCGCGGCGGTACCAACAAGGACGTCGCCCGCTCGCTCGGCATCACTGCGAAGACCGTCCAGCACCACGTGGCCCACATCTACACGAAGATCGGCGTGGCCAGCCGAGCCGGCGCCGCTTTGTTCGCCGCCGAGCACGGGCTCGCCACGCCGTCAAAGCGTCACGACGGCCCATAGGCAACATGGCCGATGCGCGGCCGTGGCGTGCCGTCGCAGGGTGGTCGGTAACCCCGACCAACTCTGGAGGAACACCATGCCCAAGTATGTGATCGAACGCGAGCTCCCAGGAGCCGGCGACCTCAGCGTCGACGACATCCGCGGGATCAGCGAGAAGAGCAATGGCGTGCTCGACGACCTCGGGGGCGACGTCCAGTGGCTGCACAGCTACGTCACCGACAACAAGCTGTTCTGCGTCTACATCGCCCCGAATGCAGACCGCATCCGCGAACACGCCACCCGCGGCGGCTTCCCGGCCAACGCGGTCCTGCAAGTAGCGCGCACCATCGACCCCACCACCGGCGGACGGTGACCCGATGAACCGACTCGTGTGGTGGATGCGGATCGTCGGCGTGTTCTACGTTCTCCAGTTCGTGATGATGGCAATCGTCCGGGCACCTATCCGCACCTTCGGACCCGCCGGAGCTCTTGACCTTGCCGACGCGGGAGACCCGGTCGCCACGTTCCTCGTCTACACATGGTTCACGTTCGGAACCGAGGTGGCGGCCGTGGGCATCGCCTTGCTGATCGCGTCGCTCTATCCCGAACAGGCTCGTGGTGTCGTGTGGACCGTGCTCGGCATCGAAACGTTGCGCGGCATCGCGAACGACCTGTATTTCATCGCTCGCGGCTTCCAAGTGGGCGGCTACCTCATCTGGATCGCCATCCACACGGTCGTCATCGTGACCGGGCTCCTCGCCCTCCGTGCGAGCCGATCCAACGCCACCGAACCCAGTGACCGTCGAGCAACCGACGCCCAAACATCGATCGCGTAACGGAACCTCGCGGTCAGATGTCGCGACTTGACATGGACGGCGAACGTGACGTGTTGGGGTGCTGGGTCGGACCCACCGGCGTCGAAGCCGCCAAGTTCTCGATGACGGTACGGTTCCGGCGTCGGGAACGTTGCCGTCCTCTGACCGGTGTCCGCCCACCGGTAACAAGCCGCATTCTGCTGCGCCGTTATGGACAGACGATCGATCGGCTGACGGTGGGTACGCTCTCGGCGGTGAAGGGTCGAAGCGGGACCGGTACCCAGGCTGCGTGGTGGATCAGCGTTAGGTGATCGACCTGGCCCGATCACCCGTTCCACTCGTTTGCGACGGCCAACTCCGGTGTGCTGGTCAGAGCCGGCGGACGACGCCGCGGTGGGGGTCGACCTCCACCTCGGCGCCGTCGGCAATCAGCGAGGTGGCACCCTGCGCGCCGATCACCGCGGCCAGGCCAAACTCGCGGGCGACGATTGCGCATGGCACAGCGCACCGCCCTCCTCGACGACCAGCGCGCCCGTCAGGAGTCGAACACCGACCAGCAGATCTCGTTTCGCGCTCGCTGATCCTGGACGACGAGTTCGCGAATCGCATCCGGGAGCTGTTCGCGCTGCCAGCGGCACTCGAGCCGGCCGGCCCGCTCGCCATCCCGTCCGGGGGCCGCCGCACCGAGCTCGTGCGCGGCGACATGCGCCACGGCTGCCGCCTGGCCGGCCGCGTAGGCGGCGTGCCGAGCGGCGCCGCGGGTCCAGGGGCTGTACCGACTCGAAGAGGTGCAGAACGTGCTCCGCGCACGCGGCCGCCCACAAAGCCAGGAGCCGATGGTCGGAGTCCGTGAGCGTTCCCCCGCGAGGATCCCGATGGCCTTTCACCCCTACCTCTTCTTCAGTGGGAACTGCAACGAGGCGTTCACTCGCTACCAGGAGATCTTCGGCGGTGAGCTGTTCATGATGAGGGCGTCCGACGCTCCTGGGGACGAGACGCCTCCCGACGCCAATCCCGATCTCATCATCCACGCGGCGTTGACCATCGAGGGCGACGTGCTGATGGCTTCGGATGACCCAACTGGCGATGGTGCGCCAAAGACGGGAATCTTGGTCAACTTCAACGGTCCGGATGCCGGCGAGATCAGGCGGGTCTTCGGTGCGCTCGCCGAAGGCGGCGAGGTGACACAACCGCTCATCGAGACGTTCTTCTCTCCCGCGTTCGGCATGTGCGTCGATCGGTTCGGCATCCCGTGGATGCTCAGCGCCGATCAAGCCGCGCCGGCCTGAGATTCGATTCCCGCGACCCGGTCGGTGCCAGCCGCGAGCATCGAGCCCTCGTATCGAGGGTTGAAGGCGACGGCGGATCTCGAACGGGTCGTCGACGTGCCGCGGCCTCCGTTCGGTCCCCGGCGCGATGACCATCCGCGTCTCTCGCGGGGCGACGAGTTAAGGTCCGCCCATCCCTGAGTTGGTGAGCTCACGGATGCAGTTCGGTAGTGAGAACAGCACGGAGGTGTGGTGTGAGCAAGTCCCGTCAGGTGAAGCGGGCCTCTGCGGGCAGCCGTCCGCGTGCGCGCTCGTTATCGGCGACGCCGACGAGCGACGAGTTGGAGCAACATCTCGAGTCGTGGTCGGCAGAACAGCTCTCGCAGCTACTGCTGCTTCGTCCCGACTTGTCGTTCCCCTCGCCGCCGTGCGACCTCGCGGAGCTGGCTTTCCGTGCCCAACACCGGAGCTCGATCGGCAGCGCGCTCGAGCAGACGACTCTGGCGGAGAACCGGCTCGTGCAGTTGTTGGTGCTCGGCCGCCGCAACCCGACCGACGCGGAGCTGGAGGCCGACCTGCCCGAAGGCCTACGCCTCGACGATGTGCTACCGGTGCTGGCCGGGCTCGAACGGCTGGCGCTCGTCTGGCGATCGGGTGCTCGCACCTTCTTCGCCGACGCGCTGGTTGAGGCGAACCCGCATGCGGGCAACCTCGGCCCGCCACTTCGCCAATGCATCACGCACGAGCGTCATGACTACTTCGCCAAAGCGGTGCAACGGGTGCGAACCGATGCGGGTGACGCGGCGAGGAGCGTTCCGAGAGCCCAAAAGCGCACCAAGCAGGGGCTGATAGACGAGCTGACCGACTTGCTCTCGTCGCCAGCCGTGGTTCAAGCAGCGCTCGCGGCCGCTCCCGTAGCGGCAGTCGAGATGGCCCGGAAGTTGGCCAGCGGCAAACCGGTACTCGCCGGCGTCAACCCGTCCTACCTGTACGCCTCCTCGACGCGACAGCAGGACCATGTCGTCTGGCTCCACGATCGCGGCCTCCTCCTGTCGCACAACTACAGCGCGGTCCAACCGCGCGAGGTCACCATCGCGTTGCGGGGCGGGCGTCCGATCGCCGATCTGGCCTTGGAGCCTCCCCATCTCGCCGTCCAGCCCGCACCCGCATCGCAGGTTGTCGACGCGGATGCCGCACGGCAGGGCACCGCGGCCGTTGACGCTGTCGCCGAGCTGTGCACCTGGCTCGCTGCCGAACCGATGGCCGGGCTCAAAGATGGCGGGCTCGGCGCTCGCGCGCTGTCCGCGGTCACGAAACGGCTCGGGCGCACCAGCGAGGAAGCGGCCTGCCTGGTCGAATGCGCGCACGCGGCCGGCTTGCTCCAGTGGGAGGCCAGAGAGCGCGGCAAGGGCCGCGAGTCCAAGACCGAGTACTTCGCCGTCGCGTCACAACAAGCCCGTTCGTGGCTGGCGATGGAGACCGCCGAGCGGTGGCGCCACCTCGCCGGGTCCTGGCTCCGCACAGCGCTTGCGCCCGGTGCGGCCGGCCGCAAGCTCGGAGATGATAGCAAAGCACTGCCGGCGATGGAAGGCCCGTGCTGGCCGAACATGGCCGACCAGCGTCGCGCGGTGCTCGAGACCGTCCTTGGGCTGGGCGACGAGACAGGTGCATCCGGTGCGTCGCTCGCCCCGTTGGTTCATTGGCGCCGGCCGCTCCTGTTCATGCGCGAGCCGGGCGTCGTTCTCGCTACCGAGCTCACGCTTGCCGAGGCGTCCGTGCTCGGCGTCATCTCGCACGGGCGGTTGTCATCGTTCGGCGAGGCACTGATCGATGGTTCCGAACGATTGGCGTCCACGCTCTTTGCCGCCGCGTCGCCACCGCTCACGACCGAGTTCACCGTGCAGGCCGACCACACGGTGGTGGCAATCGGAACGTTGGCTCGGTCGCTCGAGACCGAGCTCGCTCTCGTCGCCGACATCGAGTCGAGAGGTGCCGCATGCACGTACCGGATCACCGAACGATCCTTGCGCCGTGCGCTCGACCACGGTCGCGACGTTGATGAGGTGTTGGCGTTCCTGGATCGCCACGCGAGCCGAGGTGTGCCCCAGGCATTGCGCTACCTCGTGCTCGATGTCGGCCGCCGTTACGGCAACCTTCGAGTGGGTGGCGCAGGTTCGTTCGTCCGCTGCGACGATGCCGCCTTGCTCGCCGACGCGGTCTCTCACAAGCGGACGAAGAAGCTGGGCCTCACGCTGGTCGTGCCGACCGTTGCGGTCTGCCGGCTCGGTCCCGATCAGCTCCTTGACGGCCTGCGCGATGCCGGATTCCTACCCGCGGCGTTCGACGCTCGTAGCTCCTCGGCGCCAGCCGGGGCCGACGTCATCGAGCTGAGAGCCGGCCACCGCGACCCGAACGCCGGCGACAGCTCCGAGGTCGGGCTCCTCGAGCCGTTCGCCGGGGATCTCCGCTACAACCTGCTCGACGTGTTCCCCTCGGGTGAAGATGGCGCCGAAACCGTGGCGAGCGCGATCGGTCGAGCGCTCAAAGACGGCAGTCTCCCGCCCGGCGCCGTCCCTCGTGGTGCCGCCACAGGAAGCTCCGCCCAGCACACGATGCCCGATGGGACATCGATGCCGTTCTACGGATTCTGGGAGGGAGACATGTCGCGCGACGAGCTCGACCGCATGGTCCGGAACGCGATGGCGAACGGGCATGTCCTCTTGGTCGCCGAGACCTGGTTGCTGGAGGGCTTCGGGCCCGAAGACATGATCCCGCTGATGCCGCTGGCGATCCAAGCCGGTCGGCTGCACGGGATCGACCTCGACAACGGCGAGCCGATGTCCGTCCCCATTCCCGACCTCGGCATGGTCTTCGACGTCGGGCCCTCGAGCGAGATCGAAGCGCTGAGCGAGGTGCTCGACCTCGAGGGCCTTTCCTCCATCGGCCCCGACGACGCACTCGAGCTCGTGTCGCTGTTGCTCGCCCCACGCCCCCAACGGAGCACACGATGAACCTCGAAGCACGCCACGATCCCGGCGCGAACGATGGGCCGCTGATCGTGCAGTCCGACAAGACGCTGCTGCTCGAGCTGGATCAGCCAACGGCGGCCGATTGCCGCCTGGCCATAGCGCCGTTCGCCGAGCTCGAGCGCGCCCCCGAGCACGTGCACACCTACCGCATCACTGCCCTTGGCTTGTGGAACGCGCGGGCCGCGGGGATGGATGCCGAGCACGTGGTCGACGTGCTCTTGCGCTACAGCCGGTTCCCGGTCGCCAACGCTCTGCTCATCGACGTCGCCGACACGATGGCTCGCTACGGTCGGCTCGTTCTCGAATCCGATCCCGAGGTCGGGCTCACGCTTCGAGCGCTCGACGAGCCGGTGCTCGAAGAGATCCTGCGGGCCAAAGGGGTTGCACCGCTGCTCGGTGAGCGGCTCGGGAACGACCGCGTCGCTGTCGCTCCCAGCGAGCGGGGCCGGCTCAAGCAAGCGTTGCTGAAAGTCGGGTGGCCGGCTGACGACCAGGCCGGCTACGTCGACGGGGCTCGCCACCCCATCTTCCTCGAGGAGTCCGAGACGTTCGCGGTGCGCGACTACCAGCAGGATGCGATCGACACGTTCGAGGCTGCCGGCAGCGGCGTGATCGTTCTGCCATGCGGCAGCGGCAAGACGCTCGTCGGGGCCGGTGCCATGGCTTCTAGCAGCGCGCGCACCCTCGTGCTGGTCACCAACACCGTCGCGGCGCGGCAGTGGCGCAGCGAGCTGCTCGCTCGCACGTCGCTCACCGACGCCGACATCGGCGAGTACTCCGGCGACAAGAAAGAGGTTCGGCCGGTCACCATCGCGACCTACCAGATCCTCACCCGCAAGACGAAGGGCCAGTACCGGCACTTCCACCTCTTCGACGCGGAAGACTGGGGCCTCATCGTCTACGACGAGGTGCACCTGCTGCCCGCCCCCGTCTTCCGCTTGGCCGCGGAGATCCAGAGCCGGCGCCGGCTCGGTTTGACCGCAACGCTCGTGCGCGAAGACGGCCGCGAGGGAGACGTGTTCAGCTTGATCGGGCCGAAGCGCTACGAAGCGCCGTGGCGCGACATGGAGAGCCAGGGCTGGATAGCGCCGGCCCATTGCACCGAGGTGAGAGTCACGCTCACCGAGGCCGAGCGCATGGACTATGCCGTGGCCGAGCCCGAGGAACGGCATCGCATCGCCGCGACCGCCCGCTCGAAGCTGCCACTCGTTCGCACGATCCTCGATCGTCACGAGGGCGAGCCGGCGTTGGTGATCGGGATGTACCTCGATCAACTCGACGACCTTGCCGAGCTTCTCGGCGCGCCGCTCATCACCGGCAAGACGCCGAATCGCGAGCGCGAGAAGCTCTTTGCCGCGTTCCGGACCGGCGACGTCGAGCTGCTCGTGGTGTCCAAGGTCGCCAACTTCTCGATCGACCTGCCAGAGGCGTCCGTAGCGATCCAGATGTCAGGCACCTTCGGGAGCCGCCAGGAGGAGGCGCAGCGGCTCGGGCGGTTGCTCCGACCCAAAGCCAGCAGGCGGCAGGCGAGCTTCTACTCGATCGTCAGTCGCGATACGAACGAGCAGGACTTCGCCGCCAACCGCCAACGCTTCCTCGCCGAGCAGGGCTACGCGTACGAGATCCTCGACGCCGCCGATCTCGTCGCGGCGAAAGGCGACCGCCACGCCTCGTAGCCGATAGCGCGGCGCCACCGCGGGCACGACTGGCCACAACCCAAGCTCATGCGTCGGAGGTGCCACATCTCGACAGGCGAGCACTCCTTGCTGGCGCATGCTGGGCGGAGTCGGGCGCCGAGCTCGAATGGCGGCAACCTCGGCCACGAGCGCGGCGCAGTCGACCTGCTGATGATCGCGTCGGGGCGATATGTACGTCATCATATGCCTGTTAGCATTCGAGTATGACCGCTCGGAAGCAACGTCTCACGGTGACCGTCGACCCCGAGCTGGTCCAGGCCGGCCAGCGGGCGGTCGAGTCCGGGCAGGCGGAGTCCGTCAGCGGTTGGGTGAGCGCCGCGCTCGAGGACAAGATCCGACGCGATCGCATGCTGTCGCGCTTGGCTGCCTCGGTCGCCGACTACGAGCAGGAGTTCGGCGAGATCACCGCCGAGGAGATCGTGGCCCAGCGGCGCGCTGATCGACAAGGCGCAACTGTCGTTCGTGGTCGGCGTCGACCGGGGACGCGCAAGGCGAAGTCGGCGTGAGCCTGGTTCTGGACAGCGGTGCCCTGGTCGCACTCGAGCGCAACGAGCGCCAGATGTGGGTCCGTCTGAAGGCCGCACACCTCGATGGGGATCTCCCGGTCACCCACGCCGGAGTTCTCGGGCAGGTGTGGCGCGGCGGCCCGCGTCAGGCCCGTTTGTCGCAGGCGCTCGGGGGCATCGATGTCCGCGCGCTCGATGAGCCACTCGGTCGGGCCGCTGGGGAGCTCCTCGCGGCGGCCGGGTTGGCGGATGCGATCGACGCCGGCGTGGTGTTGCTCGCTCGTGACGGGGACGAGATCGTGACCGCCGACCTCGAGGATCTCGAACAGCTCGCAGCAGCATCTGGACGCCACGTCGAGCTGATCCATCCCTGATCGCCGGCAGGAAGGGGTGGAGCACCCGGATGGAGAAGCGCGGGCTGATCGCCCGCGAGGAATGCGAGGGACGCTCGGGGCCAGAGAGGCCGGCAAGCGCCCAACAGAGGGAGCGGTCAGCCGCGACCGAAGTCGGGGATCACGAGGGAGCCGTCATCTTGGATGGTGAAGCCCGGGTTGTGGGCGATCTCCCACAGGTGACCGTCGGGGTCGCGGAAGCAGCCGGCATACCCGCCGTAGAACGTCTCGCGGGGCCGCCGCGTCACGCTGGCCCCCGCGTGCTCGGCGACGTCGACGACCTCGTCCACGTCGTCCCGCGATCGAACATTGTGCGCGAGCATCACGCCGCTGAACCCCGTTTCCGTGTCAGCGACACCAGCGTCGGCGGCGAGCTTGGTTCGACTCCACAGAACGAGGGCGCTCCCGCCTGCCTGGAAGAACACTGTCTCCTCGACCTCTTGGCCGTGCCAGCCCAGTGCCTCGTAGAACCGCCGGCCCCGCTGAACGTCGGCGACGCCCAGGGTGATCAGGCTCACTCGTTGCTCCACACGAACAACCTACGGCACGTTCCGGTGTTCGGGGACGAGGCGTTTGGCCTCCCGCTGGTCGTCCAGCAGCCGCTGCGCGGTGGTGAGCTCATCGGCCGTGCCCGCGACGTTGGTGCGCTCTTCGGGATCGTTGGTCAGGTCGTACAGCTCCCACTCGCTTGCGGCCGGTTCGTCGCGCGCGGTCTCGACGCCGTGCTCGCGCTCCCAGTCGGCGAGTCGCTGGTAGTAGCGGTTGAGCTTCCAGAGCGTGCCGTCGCCCAGCGTGGCGATGACGGACTCGACCTTGTTCGGTTCCTCGACCGGGTCGAACGGCGCGCCGGTGAAGCGGTTCGTGCCGACCAAGCCCGAGCTGATGCAGTCCTCGGTCATGAAGTAGATCGGCTCGTCGAGCGAGCTCTCGATGCTCTTGCCGAGCAGCAAGGGGCTCAGATCACGCCCTGGGAGTGGCTGCGCCTCGACGTGATGCTCGGCGACCGACGCCCGAGCGGCATCGTGATCGATGCGCGCCAAGCCCAGCAGCGTGGGCAGCAGGTCGACGTGGCTCGTCGGGATCGACACACCCGCGCCACCAGCGCTCGGTGCTATGCCCGGACCGGACACGAGCATCGGGACGCGGGTGGCTTCGTCGAACGCCGTGTGCCACTTCTGCTGCATGCCGCCGTGCGCACCGAGCATGTCGCCGTGGTCGGACGTGAACACGACGATCGTGTTGTCGGCGGCGGGCGACGCGGCGAGGCGATCGAGAACGCGCGCGATCGCGACGTCGACCACCTTGTGCAACCACAGGTAGAAGCGGCGGTAGAGCTCATCGGCCGGCTGCTCGTACAGCAGCTTGGGCCAGACGTCGTGGAACTGCTTCTGCGCGCGCGGTCGGCCATCGAAGGAGTCGTCCTGTGATGGCGCCGGCGGGATCGGCGGGACGGTGCCATCGACCTCGGGCATCCCGAGGAGCTGCCACCCCGCACCGGAGAAGGCGATGTCGTGCGGGTTGACGAACGACGCGATCGCCAGCCAGGGCGTGTCGTCACCGTCGAGCTCGTCGAACAGCTCGCAGACCTGATCGGCGAAGATCGGGTCGCGCACGTAGCCGGTGTCGGCGGGGTTGGCGCCGTGCGGCTCGCGCCCGATCCATCCCGTGAACCCGAAGATGTCGAGCCGGTCGGCACGCCGGTAGAGCTCGACGACCGCTTGGTCGACGTTGCCGTCCTTGTCGTTGGTCGCCAGGCCATGGTGGGTGACGGGGTCGAGCAAGTCGGGATGGGAGATGTGCCACTTGCCGCGGTAGTACGAGCGGTAGCCGGCCGAGCGGAACCAATCGCCCATCGTCGGCACGGTCGCGGGGTCGAGCCAGCGCATCGCCGGATCCTTCGCGCCTTTCGCCAGGCCGTCGGTGTTGGTGACGCCGTGGAGCGACGGGTACTGCCCCGTGAAGAGCGACGCCCGGCTGGGCAAGCACGCGGTCGAGGCTGCGTAATGGCGGTGCAGCTCGATGCTGGTCGCACGCAAGCGTTCTCGTGCCGGGAGGTGGACACGGCGGAACTCGGCCAGCTCGTCGTCCTCATAGAGCGGCGGGTACCGCTCCTCATCGGTCATGATCACGAGAACGTTGGGTCGCGTCGCCATGCGGTCCCCCTTCTTGCCTGTTCAAGTTTCGACAGGGCCGCTGACAATACTGACGCGGGCGCCGGTGTGCCATTTCGCCAACGTTCGCCGACGTTCACGACCAGGCAGCAGCAGCCTCTCCAGGCGAACTTCTGTTCGACAATCGAACTATCGTTCGCTACTCTCCGGACCGTGGGGTACTTCAACCCTGTGGTTCCGTGGTCCGAGCTCGAACGGCGCCTATCCGATCGAGCACCCAAACGCGTCGCGGGGCGCCCCGATCCCATCCCGCCGGAAGCCGATGGTGGTGACAGCCCGGCCTGGTCGCGAAGGCGCCAGGCCTATGAGCCGCCATCGGAACCGGCGCGGATGGTCAAGGGGTCCGTGCCGTACGCGGAGCTGCACGCCCATTCCAACTTCTCCTTCCTCGATGGTGCGTCGCATGCCGAAGAGCTCGCGGAGGAAGCGGCCCGGCTCGGCCTCGACGCGCTCGCGCTGACCGACCACGACGGGCTCTATGGCGTGGTGCGGTTCGCGGAGGCGGCGCGCGAGCTCGGTCTCCCGACCGTCTTCGGCAGCGAGCTGACCCTCAACCGCACCCGACCCCAGCTCGGCATCGCCGATCCTGGCGTGGACGAGCCCAACGCGCCCACACCACCGGGCTCCACCAAGGGTCGCCGGGTGGGGGCGGTCGATCTCGCCGAGCTCGATCTCGCACCTGGCCTCGCCGACACCGGCAGCGTGCTCACGGCGCCGGGTGGGGCAGGGGCCCCGCCTTCGGCGAGGAGGCGGGGTTGGGGCCCCGCCGGGGGAAACGATCCGGGCGAGACCCACGTGTTGGCCCTGGCTCGCGATCCTCGCGGCTACGCCATGCTCACCCGCGCCATCAGCGAGGGGCAGCTGCGGGGCGAGAAGGGCGCACCTGCCTGCAGCCTCGCCGACCTCGCCACCCTGCACGCTTCGGACCCCGATCACTGGCTGGTGCTGACGGGGTGCCGCAAGGGTGCGGTGGCGCGGGCACTGGTCGAGCAGGGTCCGGCCGCGGCCGCGCACGAGCTGCGCCGGCTGATCGATGCCTTCGGCCGGCACAACGTCGCCGTCGAGCTGACCGATCACGGCCACCCGCTCGACACCGCCCGCAACGACGCGCTGGCCGAGCTCGCCGTCACGCACGCGGTCGATCTCGTGGCCACCAACAACGTCCACTATGCGACACCGAAGCAGCGTCCGCTGGCGGCGGCCATGGCCGCGGTGCGAGCCCGCCGCAGCCTCGACGAGATCGACGGGTGGTTGCCCGCCGCCGCGGGCGCGCACCTGCGCAGTGGGGCCGAGCAAGCCCGAAGGTTCGCCCGCTACCCGGGCGTGGTCGAGCGCGCCGGCGAGCTGGGCCGGGCGTGCGCGTTCGACCTCTCCTACGTCGCGCCCGACCTCCCTCCCTTCCCGTGCCCCGACGGTCTCGACGAGATGGGCTACCTCCGCCGCCTCACCGAGGAGGGGGCGACTCGACGTTACGGCCCCCGTGATCGTGCGCGGGTCGAGCGTGCGTACGAGCAGATCGACCACGAGCTCGAGGTGATCGAGAAGCTCGGCTTCCCCGGCTACTTCCTCGTGGTGTGGGACCTCGTCGAGTTCTGCCGCCGGTCGAACATCTTGTGCCAGGGCCGGGGGTCGGCGGCGAACTCGGCGGTGTGCTTCGCGCTCGGCATCACCAACGCCGATGCCGTGTCGTTGGGCCTGCTGTTCGAGCGCTTCCTGTCACCGGGCCGTGATGGTCCACCCGACATCGACATCGACATCGAGAGCGACCGGCGCGAGGAGGTCATCCAGTACGTCTATGACCGCCACGGCCGTTCGTACGCCGCGCAGGTCGCCAACGTCATCACCTACCGCGCCAAGTCGTCGGTGCGCGACATGGCCAAGGCCCTCGGCTACTCGGTCGGGCAGCAGGATGCCTGGAGCAAGCACGTAGACAGGTGGAGCACACTTGCCGAACTTGCGGAGCCCGCCAGGGCGGAGCAGCCCGATAGAGCTCGTACGGATCCGGCGAAGCCGGCAGGCGGCGGGTTGTCGCCGCCGCAGGAATTTTGGATCCCGCCGGCCGTTCTGCGGTTGGCAAGGGAGATCGAGCACTTCCCCCGCCATCTCGGCATCCACTCGGGCGGGATGGTCATGTGCGATCGCCCCGTCATCGAGGTGTGCCCGGTGGAGTGGGCGCGCATGGAAGGGCGCAGCGTCCTGCAGTGGGACAAAGACGACTGCGCCGCGGCCGGCTTGGTGAAGTTCGACCTGCTCGGTCTTGGCATGCTGTCGGCGCTGCACTATGCCATCGACTTCATCCGCGACGCGCACGGGGTCGAGGTCGACCTCGCCACCATCCCGCAAGACCCAGCCGTCTACGACATGTTGTGCGAGGCCGACACGGTGGGCGTGTTCCAGATCGAGAGCCGGGCCCAGATGGCCACGCTCCCGCGCCTGCGGCCTCGCTGCTTCTACGACTTGGTGGTGGAGGTCGCGCTCATCCGTCCCGGTCCCATCCAGGGCGGGTCGGTGCACCCGTACATCCGCCGGCGCAACGGCACCGAGCCCGTGACCTACCTCCACCCGTCGCTCGAGCCATCGCTGTCCAAGACGCTCGGCGTGCCGCTGTTCCAAGAGCAGTTGATGCAGATCTCCATCGACGTCGCCGGCTTCACGCCGGCCGAGGCCGACATGCTGCGCCAGGCCATGGGCTCCAAGCGCAGCCGCGAGCGGATGGAACGGTTGCGCCAACGCTTCCACGACGGCACCCGCTCGCGTGGCATCACCCAGAGCATCAGCGACCAGATCTGGGACAAGCTCGCCGCCTTCGCCAACTACGGCTTTCCCGAGAGCCACTCGGTCTCCTTCGCCTACCTCGTGTACGCGAGCTCGTGGATCAAGCGCTACTACCCGGCCGCGTTCTGCGCGGCGCTGCTCGACGCCCAACCGATGGGCTTCTACTCGCCCCACTCGCTGGTGCAGGACGCCCGCCGCCACGGCGTGGTCGTGCACACGCCGTGCATCAACACCAGCCGCGCCGGCTCGTCCCTCGAGTACGAGGGGTCAGGCCCGAGTTGTGAGGCGGCGCGAGCCGAAGCGCGCGACCGGCACCCGAGCGCGACCTATCCCTTCGGCGGGCGCATCCCTTCCCAACCGGCGGTGCGGCTCGGTCTGGAACACGTGCGCGGGGTCGGCGCCGGCCTCGCCGAGTTGCTCGTGGCCGAACGCGACGCCAACGGCCCGTTCCGCGACATGGAAGACCTCAAGCGCCGGGCCGACATGCGAGCCGCCGCGGCCGCGAAAGCCGGTAGCACGAGAACCGATAGCACGAGAACCGGCGCGCCCCGGCTCACACTCGAGCACCTCGAAGCGCTCGCCACCGCCGGTGCGTTCGGTTGCTTCGGCCCCCATCGCCGTGAAGCGTTGTGGGGCGCCGGTGCGGTGGCACAGACCGGCGCCGACCGGCTCGAAGGCATCGTTACCGGCGTGCGCTCGCCGCCTTTGCCGGGCATGACCGGCAAAGAAGAAGCCTCGGCCGACCTGTGGGCGACCGGCGTGTCTCCCGAGGGCCATCCCACCCGCTTCATCCGGGAAGACCTCGACGAGCGCGGCGTGGTGACAGCCGAGGGTCTGCGCGGGCTCGACGACGGCCGCAAGGTCTTGGTCGGGGGCGTGGTCACCCATCGCCAGCGGCCGGCGACCGCGTCCGGCATCACGTTCATGAACGTCGAGGACGAGACCGGCCTCATCAACGTCGTGTGCTCGCGCGGGTGCTGGAACCGCTATCGCAAGGTGGCCCGGGTCCCCGCGTTGCTCATCCGGGGCCGGCTCGAGAAGGTCGAGGGCGTCATCAATGTGGTGGCCGAGAAGCTCGAGCCCTTGCCCATCGGAACAGACAAGAGCATGTCTCGTGACTTCCGGTAGGTCAGCGGGCCCGGCGACCAACCGACCAACCGACCAACCAACCAACCAACCAACCAAGGAGACATGACGTGACTGAGACCGCAGACAAGTACCGCGAGCGAGCCGCAGCGATGACCGCGAAGATCGAAGCAGTGCCCGATGACGCGTGGGCCAACCAGTCGCCCTGCGCCGAATGGACGGCGCGCGACGTCGTCGCGCACTTGGTGGACACGTCGGGCCGGTTCTTCGGCTTCATCGGCAAGACGCCGCCTGACGGTCCTCGGGTTGAGGTCGATCCGGTCGCGGCATGGAGGGCGGCTCGAGATGCGATGCAGGCGGCACTCGACGATCCCGACGTAGCCGCCACCGAGTTCACCGGCCGGTTCGGGCCCACGACGTTCGCGGCGAGCGTCGACCGGTTCGTCTGCACCGATCTCGTCGTGCACAACTGGGACCTCTCTCGCGCCACCGGCCAAGACGAAGCGCTCGACCCGCAGGCCATGAGAGAGATCCAGGCCGACCTGGCGTCGTTCGGCGATGCGGTGCGCTCGTCTGGCGCCTTCGGCCCCGAGGTCGAGCCACCCGAAGATGCTGACGACCAGACCAGGTTCCTCTGCTTCCTCGGCCGCAGGCCGTAGCGGGTTCGCGTCGGTGTCACCGGTGAGCCGGTGCCGTGCCCTGTTGTACAATCCGCCATCCCGCGGGCCGCCAGGAGGAATACGTCTCCCCATGTCACGTCGAAGCGTCGGTTGACAGATGACCCGGTGGACCCTGGCCATCGATTTCGGTACGAGCAACTGCGCCGGCGCCGTCTACGAGGGCGACCATGCCGAGAGCATCGAGGTCGACGGCGATCGTCGCATGCCCTCGGTCGTGTTCGTCGAGCCGTCCGGCGACATCATCGTCGGCCGCGAAGCCGCGTACCGGGCGTCGGCTCAGCCGGAACGCGTGCAACGGGCCGTCAAGCGCAAGGTCGGTCGAAACGACACGCTCCTCTTCGGGGACGACGACGTTCCGACCACCACCGTCATCGCGGCACTGTTGAAACCGTTCGTGGCCGAGGCGTTGCGCCAGCACAACGGCGAGGCTCCCAGCTCCGTCGTGCTGACCCATCCGGCCCGCTGGAGCGACGAACGACTCGCCGTGCTCGACGCCGCGGCGGCAGAGGCCGAGCTCCGCGGGGTCACGTTCTGCCCTGAACCCGTGGCCGCGGCGATCCATTACGTCGACGACCACCTCAAAGATGGCCACTGCGTCGCGGTCTACGACCTCGGTGGCGGAACCTTCGACACCGCGGTTCTTCAGCGGACGCCGAGCGCGTTCGACGTCAAGGGACTTCCGGGTGGCGACGAGTTCATCGGTGGCGAGCACTTCGACGATCGGCTGTTCAACCACGTTGGTTCCCTGATCGCCCGGGAAGACAGCGCGACGTGGGACTTGATCGAGAACAGCGACGAGCGTCAATGGCGCGAGGCCAACGCGACCCTGCGAGAGCAATGTCGCACCGCCAAGGAGTCTCTGTCGAACAATCCAACGGCGTACGTCCGCGCCGCGGATCGCGACCTGCACATCACGCGGGAGGAGTTCGAAGGACTCATCGGTCAGGAGATCGAGCGGACGGTCAGCGAGCTCGATCGCACACTGCAGATCGCAGGTGTGCCGCGCGAGTACATCGGCCGCCTCTACCTTGCGGGAGGAGCGGGACGCATTCCGCTCGTGCATCGAAGCCTCACGACCGACTACGGCGAGCGGCTGGTGACGTGGGCCGATCCGAAGTTCGTGGTTGCTCTGGGCGCGGCCAAGTACGGGGCCGAGAACGCCGCGGCGGCGCCCGCCGCCACGGGCGACGCCGCGATACCGGCGCCGCCTTCGCCCCTTGCTCCTGGTGTCGTCCTTTCAGGTGCACCGGCGGCAGTCGCGCCGATCGCTCCGGAATCGCCACTGCCGATGGCCGCGACCCCTGCGCCACCGGCGCCCGCGGCGAACCCCCCGCCGGCTGGACCTGTCGCACCGCCGGTCGCGCCGTTCCTGCCGCCGACCGGTGCGCCGCCGCCGGCTGTTCCGGTGAGTCCACCGCCCGTCGTGCCGGCGAGCCCGCCGGTCTCGGCTTCCGCGCCGCCGCCTTTCGCTGCGGCTGCCACGCCGCCGCTTGGCGCTCCGATCGGTTCGCCGCCGCCGCCCGTCGGCAGCCCCAGCCCGCCTCCTCCGCCGGCCCCCAACGCGCCGCCGCCGGGCCCGCCTTCGCCTTCGCCGCAAGCCGCCTCGCCGCCCGCAGCCCCAGCCGCGGTCGCGCCGGTTCCGCCGGCGTCATCGATGCCGCCCGGCCCTCCGCCCGGCTTTCCGCCCGGCCCTCCGCCCGGCCCTCCGCCCGGGGCTCCGCCACGTTCGGCGCCAACCGCAGCGCCACCACAACCGTCGTTCTCGCCCGCCAACCCTGGTGGGTTCGCTCCGCCCCCGGCGGCTCCGGTGCCCGCCCAGCCATCGCCGTACGGCTCGCAGCCCTACGGCTCGGCCCCCTCGAGCAAGCCGCCGGGCCGCGACAAGACCACCCTCGCCTGGGTCATGGCCGGCATCGGGCTGTTCTGCGGTCTCACCGCCCTCGCCGGCATCTACTTCGCCAACGAGGGCAAGAAGGCGGGAGATCCGCAGGCCCAGACCGCGATGATCGTCAACATCGCGGTGCTGGTTCTGGTCGGCCTCGGCCAAGTGCTCCTGCTGATGGTCCTCGCCTTGAGCTCTGCGTAGCTCCGCGGTTCGCTCCGATCGAAGCGTGACGACGAACACACAATCGTGCGGAACACGCCGGAGGGTCGAGCACTCATACGGACACCCACCGCTTCTCCAAGCCCCGAAAGGAAGACCATGAGCGACTTCGAAGACTTCGACTCGGTTGACGACAGCGTGATGGCGACCGGCGACACCTACGACACTGGGACGGTCGACGCCATGTCGTTCGACACGAACCTCGATGGCATGGACGATTCGGTCGTCGCCGATCTGGACGGCGATGGTGTCTACGACACCGCCGGGGTCGACACGAGCGGCGACGGCACCATCGATTACGCCGAAGTCGACACCGATGGTGATGGCGTCACCGACTACGCCGAAGCTGATCTGGACGGCGACGGCGCGGCCGACTACGCGTCGGCCGACACCGACGGGGACGGGGTGTTCGACACCGCCGTGCTCGACAGCAATGCCGACGGCCTCGTCGACGTGGCCGGCGTCGATACGAACGCGGACGGCATCGCCGACGTCACGGTCGAAGACAGCGACTTCGACGGCGTGGCCGACACCGCCGACGTCGGCGACGGCCCGTTCTCGATCTGAGGCTTCTGGGCCCGCCGGCGCGCCGCAACCAGCGCGCGCTGCGGCCCAAATCGACGGGCGCGGCGGGATCAACGGCTCGAAGCGATCACGCGGAACGTATCGCTTCGAGCCGGCGGCGCAGATCGTCGCCCCGCTGCCTGATCTGCTCGATGCGCCCGGCACGAGCCTTGATCTCCGCGGCGAGCTGCTTTTGGCGGGGGGCATCTTCTTTCAAGAAGGCGGACAGCTCGTTGCGTTGGCTCTCGATCTGCGTGCGCCGCTCGGCCAGTGCCTGGTCGACCGACTCCTCGATCAGCTCTCGTGCCTCGATCAGCTTGAGCGACAGCTCGCTCGTGAACTCCTGGCGGACCGTCCCCATCACCTCGCGCACGACCCGGAGGTACTCGGTCTTGATCTGCGCGCGCTGGCGTTGCTTGTACTTGAAGTAGGCCACCGGCGCCGCGACCAGCAACCCGGGCGAGAACAACCCGGCCGACGTGCCGAAGGTGCTGGCCAGCATGCTGCCGAACGAGCTGGCCGACGTGAGCAGCGGGAGCCCGTCATCGAGGAAGCGGGCCTTGCCCGCATCCGGGTCGGTCCGATCGCGGACGTCCAGTTCGGCGAGGGCGTCGGTCGTGGCGAGGCCGCTGAACTCGAGGCTGACGTCGTCGAGGCTGAACTCCTCGGCGAGATCGCCGAGCGCGGCTTCGACCTTCTCGATGAGCGTCACGCTCACGTTCGACCACGCGGCGGCCACCGACAGCTCGAGATCGTCCGGGAGCTGCTCCATGACCTTGTCGACCTCTTTGCCGGCCGCGGTGACGTGGTCGCGGTAGTGCTTCTCCATGCGCGTCGTCTCCCGAGCGACCAGCCGTTGCACTTCGGTCTGGATCCGCTGCACGCTGATCGCGAACCGCTGCCGCCACTTCGCCTGCCGCGGCGCGAGCTCTTCGAGCCGCTTCTGCTGGTCCTTCAGCTTCTGCTCGACAGCCTCGAAGTCGCCTTGGGAGACCCGGAGTCGGTCGCGCTCTTGCTGCTCGAGCCGCGCCACCACGAGACCGCACAGGTTCAAGATGTTGCTGAGGCGGACATCTTCCCGAGCTTCGATGGTGCGCGACAGGACCTGGTCGATGTCGGCGAACCCGCTCCGGCGGCGCATCTCGACGGCCGCGTCGTCTCGTCCTGCGGCCAGCCGCGCCTGGGCGCGATCGGCGACCCGCGAGCTGACGGGGAAGAACGGCGAGCCGTACAGGCGCGGGAAGCGCCGGGCGAGCTCCTTGGTCTCCTCATCGCCGCTCTCGCCGGCGGCCTGTTCGAGCTGCGCCCCGAACGCCTGCAGCTTCTGCCGGTCTTCGTCGCGCATCGCTTCCCAGCCAGCGTTGGCGTCGATCTTCGTCAGGACGAACAGCACGGTGTCGATGCGTGCGCTGGCCTCGGAGAGGAACTCGAGCTCCGTGCGCAAGATCGGCTCCTGGCAGGACACGGTGAACACCAACGCATCGGCGAGCTTCAAAGACGCGAGCGCGATGTCTTTGTGGCCAAGGGTCAACCCACCGACGCCCGGCGTGTCGACCATGGCCAGACCCCGTTCGAGCAATGGATCGGGCAGCTTCACCTCGACCGCGGTCACGCCCTTCCGTCGATCTGGGTCGCCGAGCATCGAGGCGTAGTGGACGAGGTTCTCGGGTTCGATGGCGAAGCGTTCGTTCGGCGCGTCTCCCGATGAAGCTCGGATCACTTCGATGGACTGCCGGTCGCCGTAGTTGACGGAGAGGTAGACGCTGGTCGCGACGTCGGCGTCGACGGGGAGCAGGCCGGGGTGGCCAACGAGCGCGTTGATGAAGCTGGTCTTGCCCCGCTTGATCTCGCCGGCGACGACGATGCGAACACATGCGTTCTTCCACTTGCCGGCTTCGTCCTCGATCAGCTTCGCGAGCTTCCCCGCACCGCTCTCGTTCACGAACCCGTGAAGCTGGTTCGCGTACTTCAACACGTCAGGCACGATCGGATCGACCTGCGGCCGGCCTTGTTCTTCGGGCGTGGCGTCGGTCATTCCCCGGTTCCGCCCGCTTCAGGTTCGGCCGGCGCGGCATCGATCGGGTCGGGTCTCGCCGACTGCCACAGAAGTTCATACGCCGTGCGCACGTCCTCGGCGAATCGTTCCTGCGTTGGTGATCGCCGGGGGTCGTTGCCCCAGCGGGACCAGGTCTTGGCGCCGGCGGCGGCGGCGGCTCGGACCTCGGCGTCGGACGCGCCTCGCGTGAGGCCGACGCGAAGCTCGGGCTCGGTCTCGATGGCGAGGCGGCGGAGGTCGTCGATCAGGTCGTCGGGCAAGCGAACGTCACCGTGCTCGACGCGCCCCAGGACTTCGAAGAGGCGCAGATCGTGCAGCTCGGGCGCGAGCTCGATGCGCTCGAGTGCGCGTGCAACCGTCCGCCGCTCGTCCGGGTCGAGCGGCTCGTCGTCCTTGCGTGTCGCGGTGAGTCGCCGGAGAGCGCCCAACGCCGCGTGCGCCTTCAGCGCCTCGGCCCGGCGCGCGAACAGCTCGTTGACCGTCTGCGCCAAAGGCTCGAAGCCCGACTGCTCGCGGAACAGCAAGAGCAGCTCTCTTGTCGATCCCGTGCCGGCCTCGACGGCTCTCGTCGCCAGGGTGATGCCGTGGAGGTCGAGCATCGCCAGCAGCCGCGTGCGCCGTTCGCGCGTGAGCTCGGCGGGCTCGGCCGCTTCGAGGAAGTCAGCTTGGGTGAGCAGCTGATCTTCGAGGTCGAGCTCGTCGATCAGTGCCAACTCCTTCAACGCGAGGGTGTCTTCTTCGCTGTACCGATCGGTCGCGGCTGTCTCGGCCAAGAGACCGTTCACCGGGATCACGTCGGAGAGCACCGCACGCAGCTCTTGGTGGCC
The DNA here is from genome assembly GCA_016185305.1 of Actinomycetota bacterium. GTDB lineage: Bacteria > Actinomycetota > Acidimicrobiia > Acidimicrobiales > Acidimicrobilacustridaceae > JACPNV01. Next base: position 28,989 of record JACPNV010000035.1, read on the forward strand.
GCGCTCGGCCAGCCGCCTCGCCGTCGGCCACGGGTCGCCATCCGGCGTCAGCTTGTCGATCTTGCTCAACACGCCCACCACGTTGACGGCGGACAGGCCCGTCCCCTCGAACAGACTCCGGAACTGGGTGAGCACCCGCGCATCGTGCGCCCGGACGTGGGGCATCAGGAACACGAGGGCATCGGCTTGGGTCATGGCGGCTCGAGAGTCGACCGCAACTTGCGAATCGTCGTCGAGACCGAGCAGGTCGCTGGTGCTCGCCTCGTTCGCCCCGGTCACCGTGTTCAAGCCGGGAGTGTCGATGATCGTCAGGCCGCGGAGGCGGTCGTTGGAGAGGTGCACCACCACTCGCTCGATCGCCTCGGCGGGTGCTCCGAGATCGTCGGGGATCTTGTGGCCGTCTTCGAGTGCGAGTGTGGCGGTCGTGCCGTCGCGGTGTTCGACCACGATTCGCTCGTGATGGTCGTAGCGGAACCAGGTGACGATGTTCGTGCACTCACCCTGGTCGACTGCAGCGATGCGCTGCCCGAGGAGCGCGTTCACGAGTGTCGACTTGCCAGAGCTGACGCTGCCCGACACGGCCACTCGAAGCGGTTCGGTCGTGCTTTGCCGAACGTGCAGCACGCCATCGCGGGCCGCGCCTTCGGGGAGCAGCCGCAACGCGTCGTCGCACACGGCGATGACGGCTTGGCGGAGCGAGGGGCTCATAGGCCTCCGTCTTCCCCGAACCCGCTCTCCGGCTCGGCGTCGTGCTCGGCGAAGGCGCTGTCGATCTCACCGGTGGTTCCGTCCACGGACGCGCCGGCATCGATCTCGACCATCGAGCTGTCGTCCGCCGAATCAGCCACGTCGTCATCGTAGGTGCCGAGATCGGCCTCGCCCGCAGAGCCGCCTTCGGCCGCATGCCACGGCGCGTCGAGCACGTCGTCATCGGTGTTGGCACCGCCATCGTCATCGTCATCGTCATCGTCATCGTCGTAGTCGCTGAGATCGAACGGGCCCGCGCTGTCGGCCCCGGCCCGCTCGGCCGCGGGCTGATCGCTGACCGTATCGTCGGGAAGGAGTTGACCGTCGAGAGCATCGGGTGTCCCGTCGAGCGCCCCTTCGATGAAGTCCAGCGCAACGTCGTCATCGAACCTCTGGTCGTCTTCGATCGCATCGTGCAAGCGGCCGGCAGTCTCCTCGTCCAACACCGAATCGGGGTCACCGGCGGGAAACGAAGCGAGGTCGAGGTAGCCATCCTCGTCGTAGGAGAGCCGGCCAGGATCGCTCACCTGTACCATTCCTCCAGCACAACTCCCCTTTTTGCCAGATGACTTCGAGCGGCGAGCGACGGAACTACCGCGAGGCGGACGAAGACGCTCTGTTGTCGTGGGCTCGGAGCGGCGACGAGCGCGCCTTCGCGGCGCTCGCCCAGGTCAACTCGAAGGTCGTCCGCGCCGTGTGCTTCCGGATCGTCGGCGACAACCAGCTCACCGACGACGCCATGCAGAACACCCTCCTGGCGGCGTGGCGGAACCTCGCCCGCTTCGAAGGCCGGTCGAAGTTCTCGACCTGGCTCTGCCAGATCGCGCACAACGCGTCGCTGGCGCTGGTGAAGGGCAGGCGGGCCGACCCGGTGGGGAACATCCCGGAGCCCAACGACCGCTGGGTGCCCGAGACGGCGGACACGGTGGCGGAGGTTCACGCCGTCCGCTGGGCGCTCGGCAAGCTCCCGCCCGACTTCCGTGCCGCGCTGGTGCTGCGGGAGTACGGCGGGCTGACCTACCAGGAGATCGCCGCGGCACAACGGATTCCCATCGATACGGTCAAGAGCCGCATCGCGAGGGCGCGGCAGGGCCTGGCCGTGCTTCTGGGGCCGAGCTGGGCCGGCGGATCGAGCCCGTTCGCGCTGCCGTGAGATCGCCAGGGTCTTCTCCTTTCGCTCCGTGGGAAAGGTGCGGTCGTTGCGGTTCGCGAGGAAAGTCTCCCGCTCTTGGCGCGGCGCGTCGGGCCGCTCGGGCCACAGCTGCGCCCAGCGCAGCCTCTTGTCGGCCGTGAGAGTCATCTCGCAAGCGCGATGTTCCCAGAGATTCCTGTGATGGATGTCGCAGCATTCCCCAGGAACACGGGCCGCGGCAAGCGACTCTGACGGGTACTACCTTTGACGCCCGGCCGGATTGGCGGGCCCGATCTCCCAGGAGGCAAGACCATGAGCGACAGCGGACCGTTCGACACCACCGCCTACACCGACACCGCGGTCGACACCTACGAGCAGAACGCGGCCGACATCTCATGGAGCAACTACGACAGCTCCGACGCGTCGTTGAGCTCGGAAGGCTACTGGGACCTCTCGAGCGAGGCGTACGACCAGTCGTGGGACGCGTGGAACGCGGGCAACGATGCCTACGCCAACGCCTCGGATGCCTGGTACGCCGGCGACACGGAGTCGTACAACGACTGGACCGAGGTGCAGAACGCGGCCGCAGACTGGGAGTACGAAGCCACGGCCACGTCCAACTACGCGTCCGATGCGTCCTATGAAGCAGCCGTGGAAGAGTCCGGCTACTACGACAGCTACGACTCCTCCTCCGATTCGTCGTACTACGACACTTCGTCGTACGACACCAGCTCGTACGACGCTTCGTCTTACGACGCCAGTTCGTACGACACCAGCTCTTCTTATGACAGCTCGTCATATGACAGCGGCTACTGACCCCCGACACGAAAGAGCCATCATGACGAACGGAACGAGCACGGCCGCGGCCTGGGTGGAAGCGGCGAGGGAATGGCTCACGGCGCAGAACCTGCCGGTGCGAGACGGCGACAGCCGGGTGCTCACCGCCATCCCGCTCAACGACGATCGATCGAAGCTGCTGCGCATGTCGCTTGGCGCGACCGAGCAGACCAACGGCTTGGTCGCTCGTGCCCATACCGGCGTCGAGGTGAGTCGCGAGAACTGGCAGCGGGCGCTCTGGCTCTGCAACCGCTGGAACCGTGACCAGCCGTCGCCGCGGGCGACCTTCCTCGTGCAGGACTGGGAGAACGACACGGCCGGCGCGTTCATCCTCGACGCGTGGCTTCCCGGCGGCGACGAGCCGTCCGCTTCGCAGGTCGACCGCTTCGTCGACACCTTCGTGCGGGGCGCGGCCGGGTTCTCGCGTGACGCGAAGGTGCAGGCGCTCGGCGCGAGCTGACCGCATCCGGGTTCTGCCTTCGACGGTCGGTCGTCAGAACATCGGTGACGTCCGCATCGCCTCGCCGAGCGCTTCGTGGAACGCGGTGTGGCGGGGATAGCGGGCCCGGACGTCATCGACGAGTTGGCGGCCGGCACCCTCGTTGCCGCCGCACGCGAACGCCTCCGCAGCGGCGACGAGCCACCGCGCGCCATCGGCGTAGCGCCCTCGTTGCTGACCCGAGACGATCGCGTGCAACTCCTCGTCGACCGCGAGGCAGGCCGACGTCAGCCGCAGCTTGCGCGATGCCGGGCTCAGCGATGCCGCGTCCTCGGAGAGACCGGACATCACGCGGCTGGCGATGACCGCGGCCCCAGCCTTGGCGCGGCCCCCGATGTCGTCGGGTACCCGGTCACGCGTGAAAGGCGACCGCCACACGTCGAGGGGCGCGCCGGTCGGTGCCCGCAACGACGTCTGCAGATGCTCGAGTCGCTTGCTCAGCAACAGCTTCTTGCGTGCCGGGGGCCAGCGGGGGCAACTCGATGCGAGGAGGTAGGGGACGATCAGTGGCGAGGAGTGCTGTTGCCAGCCGTCCCAACCGACGTTTGCTCCCGCGCCGATGCTCGCTCCCGCGCTCTCGACGAGCCACGTGGCGCGATCGCCCTGACCGGTGGCGAGGAGCAGCGCGACCGTCAGCAGCACATCGGTGTGCCGCGGATCGCCTGCACCCGCCGGACCGGAACCGGCGAGGGTCAGGCGGTTGGCTTGGGTGGCGAGCGCCTCGTCGAGACGGTCGGCGCTGGTTGCTTCGGCCACCAGGCACAGCCGGGCGTAGGACGGCGAGATCTCGAAGGCCATGATGCGAAGTTCCGCCGCGCCGCTCGGTCCTGTGGCCTGCACCGTCGACGCCACGCGGTCGCACACGGCTGCTTGGGTTGCTGTGTCGGTGAGCTGTTCGAGCGCTTCGTGCATGGCCGAGATGGCATCGTCGGTTCGACCGTCCGCAGCGAGCTTCTCGACCCACGCCAGCCAGAAGTCGGTGTTCCGCTGGCCGTCGGTCTCTGCGAGGTCGCGGAGACCATCGGCCCCGCTCTGCATCGCCGCGGCTTCGATGAGGAGCTCGTCGGCAGTCGATTGGAAGGGAACGATGGCGTTCGATCGCAGCGCGTCGATCCAGCGCGGCAGGAAGTCGTCGAGGTCTCGCAACTTGTTGCGTCGCGCCTTGATGATCGCGGCGAGCGACACCGTGTCGGTGGGGACCAAGTCGTCGAGTGTCTCGATCTCGGTGAGCAAAGCCGCTGCCCGATGTTCGAGATCGGTGACCTCGTACACGGCCCGGAGGTGGCGGGAAAGCATCGTTGACAGGTCGACGTCGACGGCCGACATGGGTTCGACCCGTTCGCCCCAATTGTCGCCGGTGAGGACAGCAAGCAGCGGGCCGTATGCCATGCGTGCCGTCTCGAGGTCACCGCTGCGGAACACGAGGTCGGCTTCTGACGCCAACGCTTCGAACTCGTAGGTCCACTCGGTGTCGGGTTCGTCGTAGCTGTCGTAGTAGTCGTCGTCATGCCAGTAGTCGCGGCGGTCTCGGTAGGAGCCGTAGCGTGAGTCCCAATCGTCGTAGGTGCCGCTGTCGAACTCGCCGTTGCCAGCCCGTTGCACGAACGAGCGCACGTCGCTGAGCACCGACGGCTCAGGCGGTTGGCTCGCCGCCACCTGTTGCTCGAACCACCCGAGCAGCTTCTGTCGATCCGCTGCCGATGCCCGAGTGGCGATGTCGACGATCGCGACCCGGAGTTGCTGCTCGGTCATCGTGTCGAGAAGGGCCGACAGGGCGAGGAGCTGATCCTTTGTGGTGGGCCTTGCCATCATCTGATGCTCGCACATCGATAGGAAGGCCGATCACGCAGGGAATCCGCGCTGCGTCGACGACCCCTTCCGCGGTGTCGCTGCCGCGGCAGTGGTCAAGCTCGAGCCGGGGCGGGGCCGACGAACACGGCGACAGGTCGGCCTTTCCCGCGGAGGTCTTCCACGCGTTGCAGCAGCGCCTGGTCGATGCCCTTGACGCTCTTCGCCTCGAACAGGCTGTCGCCCGAGTAGAGCGCGTCGAACAGGTCGGTGCGATGGGCGGCAAGGAGCTGGTTCCGCAGTGCGTCGACATCTTGGAAGTAGCGAGCGCGCTGCACCGAGGGGAGCGGATCCCAGATGGCGACCTGGCGGAGATCGTCCCGTTTCGCGAAGTCGACGATGGCCTCGCCGCTGACGACCCAGGCCACGGTCACCGGCTTGACCCGGTTTGCGTCACGTGCCCAACCGAACTTGTACGCCTCCTCGGCGCTCACCACCGTCGGCCGGTCGGCGCGCTCGAGTTGGAGGCGGACGCCGTCAGCCACGTTGGTCGCGCCGCCACCAGCGCTCTCCACCAGGACCGGACCGCCGCGCGGTGTCGCGGCGACGGTCGCGCGTGACAGCTCCTGTACCGGGTCGCGGTTGTACTCCTCCGGCGGTGTCGACGCCAGGACCTGCCCGACGAAGACCTGGGCGCTCCATGCCGTCGCGAGCACGATGGCGGTCGAGGCCAGCAGTCGCAGCTTCGGCGCGACGGTGTTCACGCCACTTGGCCAGCGACGTTGCAGGCGGCCCGCCAGACGCCGCAGCCGAGGGGCGGTGACGCACCAGAGCGACCACGCGGCCGAGACCCACACCAGCATCGCGATCACCCACACCCAGATGATCAAGTAGTTGTAGACGACGTCGGTGATGCGGGCGACCGAGACGACGGCGGCGACCACGCTGAGGCCGACCACCACCTGGAAGCGGAGGGCGCCGCGGGCGAGCAAGCGCTGCTGTTGATCGGTCGCGCGGCGAGCGTCTCGCCGCGCCATCGCGGCGATGACGAAGAACGCCGCCGCCGCGAGGCCGAGCCAGAGGGCGCTGACCGGAACCTCGCCGCCGCCGATCGGATCGACGGGTTCGTCGCCACCGAGCCACGGCGGTCGCGCCGTGTTCTCGCCGAGCGGGACGCCGGCGACCTGGCGTGAGACGACTCCGATCGCATAGCTCGTGCCGGCGGTGGGTTCGTCGTTTGAAGCGAAGTACGAGACGAGCTGGCTGAGGTTTCGCGTGCCCCGAACCTGATCGATGGCGACCGGTGCCCAGACGATCGAGAGCACCAGCACAGAGACGGCGATCGCGGGGCCGGGCCGGACTGAGAGCAGCGCGCGCCGTACACGCGGCGCCCGGACACCCGGGCCCACGGCTTCGCGGGACACCAGCCAGCGTTCGCGAACCCAGCCGGCCGCCGCCCACGCGAGCACGAGCGCGACAAGACCGATGTAGCCGACGTGGCTCTGCACGAGGAACGACCCGACGAGCAACGCCAGCGGAGCGGCCCACCGGTCACCTTCTCGTACCGTCCACCCGAGGCTGATGAAGAGCAGCACCGGAAGGACCGTCACGTACGGGTTCCACGGATCGGTCAACGTGGTGGCAAGGAGGAACCGGCCGAGCAGCGAGATGGCGAGCGCGGTCATGGCGAGCAGCGGGAGCCGGCCCCGGCGCCAAGCGATGGCCAGGGTTCCAGCGACAGACACGAGGTTCAACACGACGGTGGCGGAGAGCAGCGCCGAGGACGCTGAGCCGAGCACGCGATACGGGATGGCGAGCACCCAGTAGACGAGCGGGCCGGGGTGGCTCCAGCCGTACCGCGAGTACGGACCGACGAGCGGCGTCTTCTGGCCGACGTCGCGCACGTGCAACTCGATCACGGCGCGGTCGCCACCGGGGATCCACTCGATGGTGCCGGCATGCACGGCGAGCAGCACGAGCGGACCGAGGATGAGCGCGACGAGTGCGGACGCGATTGCGACGTGGCCCCAGTGCAGCGGTTGACGCGGGGCGCGCCCTGGCGCGCTCCCGGGCTGGTCGATGAGACGGAGCCGGCGTGGCAGCACCAGCCGGCGGCGCGCCGCGGGCTCGGCCGGGGGTGCCGCGGTGGCGAGATCGCGAGCCTCGTGTTCCAGTGGGTCGATCGTGTTCATGCGGCGGGTCGACCGCTGAGTCCGGGGAGGAGCAGCGGAGGGGGTCACTCGTCGGACAAGAGATCCAGCTCGAGGGTCAGGTCGTGACACTCGATTGCTCGGTCCGGCCAGATGGTTCGGGACCGCCGGTCGAGCGGCCAGCAGCTTAGATGGTGGCTGGCCGCAACGTTCAGGCAGCCCTGGGACTTCTCTCCCTGGGAGTTCTACCCCGGATCACCTGACGCGGTCAGCACCGAGAGCCGACCGAGAGGACCCGCCATGGCACCCGAGGACCTGACGCCCGACGATCTCGTGCAGATCGAGGCGATCAAGCAGGTGAAGTACCGCTACCTCCGCTGCCTCGACCAGAAGCTCTGGGACGAGCTGGCCGGCGTGCTGGCGCCGCACTGCGTGGCCGCGTACAGCGGCGGCAAGTACTCCTATGAGGGTCGGGAGGCGATCATCGACTTCCTGCGCCGCTCGATGGGAGCGCCGACGTTCCACTCGTCTCACCGGTGCCACCACCCCGAGATCAGCCTGACCTCGGGTGCCGGGGGCACCACGGCGACGGGCGTCTGGGCGCTCGACGATGTTGTCGTGATGACCGACTTCGACCTCACCGTCCGGGGGGCGGCGTTCTATGAGGACGAGTACGACAAGACGAGCGGTCGTTGGATGATCTCTCGCACGGGCTACAAGCGAACCTACGAAGAGATCCAGCCGCGCGGCAACGTGGAGGGTCTCAAGCTCACCGCGAGCTGGTGGTCCACGGGCGGGCAGTCCGAGCTGCCGGCCGGCTGAACACGCACCCGGGTCTCGCGGTCGGAGCGTCGGAGCGTCGGAGCGTCGGAGCGTCAGAGCAGGAGGGTGAGGGGGTGACCCTCCCGCTTCTCGATCTGGTAGGTCGCGAGGTCGAGGAGCTGGTGGGCGAGATCGCAGAGGGCGCGGGCGGCGGCGAGCTCCTCGCCGACGATCGGTTGTTCGGGATCGTGCGGGTTGCGGCGGGCCTGGCCGAAGCCGGTCACCTCGAAGCCGCGGAGCTGGATCGTCACCCGTGAGTCGGTGTGGTCGTCGTGCTCGTCGAACCACAGGTCGATGCGCCCGCTCTCGCCGGCGCGGTCGGGGATGATCGTGTGGTCAGGCTCACGCGTGATCGAGAGCCGATCGGCGAGCAGCTCGAGGTCGTCGTGCTCGCCCAGCACCGTGAGGTCGCCGCGCGGGTAGAGGATGGTCTCGCTGCCTGACTCCCACCGGACGCGGTAGTGCTCGCTGCCCGCGCCGGCGATCACCTCCCTGACCTCACCCGAGCGGGTCACGTCGCCGACGTGGCGAGCATGCACGACGATGGTGTCGCCTTCTCGTGCCTTCATGTCCGGGCCCCCTCGTGGCTGGGTCGAGGCTTCCGGGGATCGGTTCAAGGGTACGACGCCTGCTCCTCTGACGAAAGGGCCTCGCCGGCTACCTGTGCGCACCGGTGCGCAACTCGTGCGGGCTCACCACGCCGCCGTAGGCTGCGCACCGATCGAGAACGGGTTCCACATGACCACGACGCGGGAGGAGACGACGTGTTCGATGCCAGCGGACTGAATCGGGGGTTGCTGATGGTGCGGATCGTCATCGGCGTGACCATCTTCCTGCACGGCTACAACCACGTCTGGGGCGGCGGGAAGATCGGAGGCACGGCGCGGTGGTTCGCCAGCCTCGGCATGAAGCCCGGCATCGTGCATGCGTGGCTGGCCAGCGTCACCGAGCTCGTGTGCGGCCCGCTGCTCATCCTCGGTCTGCTCAACCCGCTGGCCGCGGCGGGGGTCGTCGGCGTGATGGCGGTGGCGTTCGTGACGAACCACCGTCCCAACGGCTTCTTCATCTTCCGGCCGGGCGAGGGTTACGAGTACGTCTTGAACCTTGGGGTGGCCGCCCTCGCGTTGGGCGCCCTGGGCCCGGGAGAGTGGTCGCTCGACAAGGCCCTCTACTCCGGCACGATCGCACAAGTCCAGCTGTTCGGCATCACCGGTCTGTTCATCACTGCGGTTGCCGGGCTGGGTGGCGCGGCCGTGCTGCTCCTCGGGTTCTGGCGCCCGGCGCCGAAAGAGCCAGCGGCGGAGAGCGAGCCGGCCGGTGCCTGACGGCTTGCCGCTCGCTTGGCCGCGTCTGCAAGGATGACCCCGTGACGGTTTCGAGCAAGAAGGGCGAACGGGCGCCGGCCGCGCCGGCGGGTCCGGTGCCGATCACGCTCGATCCCGTCACCGCGGCGGAGCTGCACCGGTTCAACCAGTACCTCGAGCTGCAGGAAGAGCGCGATCGGCGCGAGCGGGCGCTCAAGAAGGCCGAGGCCGACAAGGACCAGGCTGCCGCGGCAGTTCGCGACCTCGAGCGTGACTCCACGGCATCGAAGGAGACGAAGGCGCAAGCGGAGCAGGCCTACAAAGACGCCGTCGCGAACCTCGCCGCGGTGAAGGAGGGCAAGGTGCCCGACGGCGAGGCACGCGCCGCGGCGGACGACGACGACGACGCCGGCACCGAACCATCGGAAACCGAACCAGCCGAAGCCGAACCAGCCGCTGAGAGCGGGGCGTGACGCTCGGGCTCGATCCCGTCGAGGTGCGGGTCCTCGGCTGCCTCATCGAGAAGGGACGGGCGACGCCGCAGAACTACCCGTTGACGCTCAACTCGCTGCGGCTGGCGTGCAACCAGACCACCAATCGCTTCCCGATCAGTGACTATGACGAGTACACGCTCGACGGTTGCGTGGCTGGATTGAAGGAGCGGGGCCTCCTGCGGTTCGTCTACAGCACGAGCAACCGGGCGACGAAGTACCGGCACGTGCTCGACGAGGCCCTCGGGCTCGCCGACGATGAGCTGGCGGTGATCTGCGTCCTGTTCCTCCGCGGTCCACAGACAGCGGGAGAGATCAAGGGCCGTACCGACCGGCTGCACTCGTTTGGCGATCTGGGCGACGTGCAGGCAACCCTTGATCGCCTCTCCTCGCTCGATCAGCCGCTGGTGCTGCGCCTCGACAAGCAGCCCGGCCAGAAGGACGCGCGCTACCTCCACCTGCTCGGCGATGCACCCGTCGCCGAGCTGGCGCTCGCGGGTTCGCCGGCCATCCACCCGTCCCGCGCCGAGCCAGCTCGGGTGGCAGACCCTCGACTCGACGAGCTGGAAGCCGAAGTGGCTGAACTGCGCGAACTGGTCGAGCAGTTGCGCGGCGACGTCGATGCCCTCCGCGTCGAGCTCGGCGGGTAGCGCAGCGGCGATGGCGTCGCCGCCGGCGCGTGTGACCGTCAGCCGGCGTCGAGGTGGACGTCGATGCTGTTGCCAAGCAGATCGCCGATTCGGCACACGCGGGCGACAAGCTGGCGATGATGACACCCGACGTCGAGTCCGACCCCGATCCGCAGTTCGGTGCGCGAGAACAGCCTGTCCCGACGGGCGCATCACGCCCGCGCCGCGCCACGCATAGCAGTAGTATCCGCGTCGATCGCGGACGAAGGGATTGTCATGTGGGCACAGCTCATCACAGCGCGCCTGAAGTCAGGCCGGGAAGAGGACGTGTCGAGGTTGCTCGCGCAGCTGCGGGCGGCCGAGCAACCAGGATCGGGTCTGTTGCGGTCGACGACCATGCGGGACCAGAACAACCCGAGCCGGCTCTCGATTCTGGTGGTGTTCGAGAGCGAGGAGAAAGCACGTGCGCGCGAGCAGGATGAGCGACGGCAGGAGGGACTCACGGCCGCGAGGGCGACGATGGCGGAGATCTTCGATGGACCTCCGGAGTTCACGGACCTGACCGTCGTCGACGACTTCCTGCCCTACTAGCGGACAGCCCGGCCCGAGCCGCACAGCTCGCAGTTCTGCGTGAGTAGCTGATCGCTCGTTTCCTCCGCTCCTTCCGGCTACGACTCGACGAGCGTCACAATCGTCTGGGGGCGAACCCCGTCGAACTTCATTGCCTCCGCTGCCCCGTCCGAGACCATCGCCTCCTGAAAGGCCTCCATGCTGGGGACTTCCACGATCAACCCGACCCGGTTCGTCTTGTCTGGGTCGACAAAGGTCCGCGCCGTCATACCAAGGGAGCCGAAGAACTCATTCCGCTTCGGTGAGCTGACCCAGTGATCGACATCGTCGACTTCGTGGAAAATCATCAGAGTCATCATGGCGTTCTCTCGCCTCTCCTTGGGTCCGGCTTCGACGACGCATTTTGCACGATCGGGAGCGCCACCGCTTGGGCGAGCGCGCTCATGGTCGCCGCAATTGAGGCTACTGAACATATCAACGGCTCGGGTTGGACGCCAATGGGCGCCGGGCGTCACCGAACACGGGGCCACAACGACGTGGGGTATGACACCGAGGTGCCGGTAGGTGCGTCGGTCGCTGGCTGGCTCAGAACCCCGCCGGTCTGGGACCTTCGGAACGACTCCTCCTGGGTGTCCTCTTCGCGGCTGTGCGGGAGATATCAGTCTGAGTAATATCAGCTAGACTGATCCAGGTGTGGGAGGTTGAGTACACCGACGAGTTCGGCGGCGGTACGAGGGCCTCGATGAGGACGATCAGGACTCGGTGATCGCACGAGTCGAACTGCTCAAGCCGGTGGGCCCGGCGCTCGTCGGCCTGCGATCGACAACGTGCACCAGTCGAAGCACTCGAACACGAAGGAACTACGAGCCGAGGAGGGCCTGCTCTGATGCCGAACACCAAGAGCCTCGCCAAGCTGAGCGACGAGGCCCGCCGCGACCCGGCACGCGCCCGCCGCATCGACGCCGCCAAGACCCGCGCACTGAAAGAGCAGGCCCGTTACCGGCTCGCCGAGCTCCGCCAGGCCCTGGGCATCACCCAGGCCGAGCTGGCTGAGCTGATCGGCAAGTCCCAGTCTGCGATCTCCCAGATCGAGAGTGGTGAGATCGGGCTCTCCCTCGACGTGTTGCGCCAGATCGTCGCCCAGCTCGGCGGGGAGGTCGAGGTGACCGCGGTGTTCAAGAACCGCCGCGTCACGCTCGACGCGTGACACGCCGGCCCGACCGGGAGCACTTGGCACCCGTCAACCACGGTTTGAACCCGACGAGGGCCCAGGCGGGCGGCGAACCGCGACCGCGAACTCTTGGCGTTCTCGGATCTCGGCGGCGTTGAGCCCGGCATAGAGCTCTCGAAGCGAAAGGACACCGAAGGCGACGTGGCGGGCCTCGTCGCCCATGACGTAGCGGAGAGCCGAACGCTGCGAGCGCGAGTCCCTCGACCATGATCTGCATGCCGAGGTAGGTGATGTCCCAGCGGTTGTCGACGTCGATGTTGTCCAGCAGGGGACCCAGGTTCTGGTTGATGCCGTAGGAATGGCCGAGCTTCTCGTCGATGTAGCGGGCGAAGACCTCGACGTGGCGGGCCTCGTCCATCACCTGGGTCGCTGCGTAGTACTTGGCGTCGATCCAGGGGACGGTCGCGGTGATCAGTCCGGTGCAGATCAGCGCGCCATGTTCGCCGTGGGAGGAACTGGGAGAACACGTAGGTCTGCATCTCGATGGCGAACTGGGCCCACTCCTTGTCGCCAGGAGCGCAGCAGCGAATCGGGCTCGGTGCGCAGGAAGTTGAAGCGGTTGTTGGCGGCGGCGCTCCCGCTGGCGACCTTCTCGGGGTCGACCTCGATGGACCAGTCGAGCTGGTCGGAGGCGTTCCATGGCGAGGTCTTGGCCTTCTCGTAGAGCTTGACGAGGGCGGGGCGGCTGCGCTCGTAGTCCCACGTGAACAGCACGTCGGAGCGCTGGTCGATGACGCGCAGGACTGCGTCGGGCTGCGCGCGGTCGATGTTGGCCATTGCTTCTCCTGCGATCGAAGGTGGTCGGCGGCGACAGCGCGGAGCCGTGCGTACACGGTCAGCCGGCGGCCCAGGCCCGGGAAGTCGATCTTGAACCGCCGGTGCTCGACGTCACCGGTGACGATGAGCTCTGCGTGGTCGCCCTGAACGCGTGCGTCGACTCGGCGCTGTACCGGCTGGGTGATGTCGCGGATGGTGACGCGTCCCCAGATGTCGAAGGTTGCGTCGAGACCCGAGGCGACCTTGAAGCGCGCCGTCACGGTGGGGCCGAAGATGTATTCCCGACTCGACCAGCTTCATCAGCTCGTTGCTTGCGTGGCACTCGATCACGGCGCCGAGCAGATCGCTCTTGGAGCCGAAGTGGCTGTAGTTAGGGAGCTCTGAGCGGGTAGGGCGGGGGCATCACGGTTCAGTGCGCTCCGCGCCGAAGAGCAGGGAGATGACGGCGTCGGCGTGTGCTTCGATCACCTCGGGTGCGCGGGGGTCGAGTCCGGTCAGTCGCCGGCACTCTGGGCCGAGCACGAACATCGTCGGGGCCGCGCCGGTGAGGATGTAGTAGAGGTGCGCGGTCGGAACGCGAGGCAGGTGCCCGGCAGCCACCAGGCCGTCGAGCATGGCGGCGGTCTGCTCGTAGACGGGACGGACGTGGTGTTCGACGAGCCAGTCCATGCGGGGCCCGTCGGTCTTGCACTCCTGGGTGATGATCCGGTGCAGTTGGGGGTGGGCTGCGCAGAAGTAGACGAACTCGCGGATGAGCAGCTTTGCCGTCGTCAGCTCGTCGACACCGCGCAGGCCCTCCGCCCGACCGGTCAACGCGTCGTTCAGCTGGGCGAAGATCCGGTCGACGGCTGCGAACCACAGCTCTTCCTTGGAGCTGAAGTGGTAGTTCACCAGCGGCTGCGTGACCTCGGCGCGCGCTGCGATCTCCCGCGTCGTCGCCCCGTCGAAGGACAGCTCGGAGAACAGGTCGAGCGCGGCGACGACGATCCGCTCGCGTGTTGCGTTGGCGGACGGCCGAGTGGCCCGAGCCTTGGGGGGTGCGGCCTGCGCCATGCGCCGAGACTAATCGACCGAACAGGGGATTGACAGGTTCCTGATCATTCGATCAGACTCAGTGCTCGTGCCGAAGCTCCTATCGATCACGGGAACGCGATGAGTACGGCTGCGACCGTCCTCGCCGTCGGGCTCGCGTTCTCCTTCGCGAGCCTCGGGACCGGCAAGGTCCTGGCCGTCCCGAGCATGCGGCAACGGGCGGCCGAGGTCGGCTACTCGGCCAACCCCTACCGTGGCATCGGCGCCTTCGAGCTGGCCGGCGCCGCGGGGCTCCTGATTGGCATCGCCGTCGTTCCCCTCGGGGCCGCCGCCGGCGCGGGTCTGCTCCTCTTGCTCGGCGGTGCGCTGCTGGCGCACCTGCGGAACCATGACGAGCCGCCAAGGATCGCCCCTGCGGGCATCGCTGCGGCCCTCGTCGTCACGTACCTCGCCCTTCAGCTGGTCGCGGCGTGATCCCGGTCTACGACGCCGACCTCTTCACCGACGAGGCGTTGACGGATCCCTACGACGTCTACCGGACGTTGCGCGACCTCGGCCCAGTCGTCCGGCTGACCGCGCACGACGTCTACGCCGTGACGCGGTACGCGGATGTGCGGACCGTGCTCGAGGACCCGGAGGCGTTCTGCTCCAGGCGGGGCGTCGGGTTCAACGACCTCATCAATGACGCCGGCCGCGGGACGACCCTGATGAGCGACGGCGAGCAGCACGAGCGCCTCCGCGAGGTCATCGGCCGGCCCCTCACCCCCAAGGCCCTCGCCGAGGTGCGACCCGACGCGCAGGCGCTCGCCGATCGGCTCGCCGACGAGCTCGCCCTCCGGGGCAGCTTCGACGCCGTCTGCGATCTGGCCGAAGTGCTCCCGGCCACCTGGGTGCCCGACCTGCTCGGCTGGCCGCAGGAAGGCCGCGACCGCCTCATCGAGTGGGGCGCGGCGAACTTCGACGCGCTCGGCCCCGCCAACGCGCGTGCCGAGGCGGCAGGCGCCGGTGTGGTGGAGATGGCCGCCTATGCCCACCACCTGGCCGAAAGCCCATTGCCGAAGGGGTCGATGGCGGCCGGCATCCTCGAGGCCGCCGCCCGCGGCGACATCGCGGTCGAGCAGTGCCCCTTCGCCATCATCGACTACCTCGGGCCATCACTCGACACCACCGTCAGCGCCCTCGGCAACGCCATCTGGCTCTTCGCCACCCACCCCGACCAGTGGCAGCTCCTGCGACGCGAACCCGATCGGGTCAAGCACGCCTTCAACGAGGTCCTCCGGATCGAGACACCGATCAGCGCGTTCACCAGGGTCACAACCCGACCCGCGACGATCGGTGGCGTCGAGCTGCCCGCCGGTGCGCGGGTCATGGTCAGCTACGCATCGGCGAACCGGGACGAGCGCCGCTGGGACGACCCTGACACCTTCGACATCACCCGCAACAGCGCGGCACACATCGCATTCGGCTACGGCGACCACGCCTGCGCCGGTATGGGCCTCGCCCGGCTCGAAGGCGCGGCGGTGCTCGGCGCGCTCGTCGAGCGCATCGAGCACTTCGAGCTGAGCGGCCCGCCGGTCCGCAAGCTCAACAACCTCATCCGCTCCTTCGCCTCGCTTCCCGTCACCGTCCGCGTCTCGGCCCCGACCGATCGCGCTGGCGTACCTCCCTCGGACTCACCCGCTTCGTGGCCCCCCCCTTTGACCTGACCGTCACTACTCCTGAGGAGATTCTGATGCTGCTGCCCCTCGCTGCTGAGCCGTTCACGGCCCCGGCCGACCGCGACATGCTCCCCTCCGAGCGCCGCGAGTTCGTGCGCACCCACCGCACTTGCGTGTTCGGGTTCGGACGCAAGGCCGACGGGCCGGCGATGTCGGTCGTGTACTACGTCCCCACCGACGACGACGAGCTGCTCGTGTCGACGATGGCCGACCGTGGCAAGGGCCGCGCCGTCCGCCGCCATCCGAAGGTCAGCCTCTGTGTGCTCGACGAGCGGTGGCCGTTCACCTACCTGCAGGT
The DNA here is from genome assembly GCA_016185305.1 of Actinomycetota bacterium. Lineage (GTDB taxonomy): Bacteria > Actinomycetota > Acidimicrobiia > Acidimicrobiales > Acidimicrobilacustridaceae > JACPNV01. The sequence continues at coordinate 45,014 of JACPNV010000035.1, forward strand.
CTACGCCGATGCCGTCGTCGACACCGACCGCGACGCCGTGGTCGACGCCATGATGGCCGTCGCCTGGCGGATGTCGGGCGAGCCGCTCGGCGAGGA
>JACPNV010000064.1 GCA_016185305.1 Actinomycetota bacterium
CCAGACCGTGGCCCGGCTCGCCGCCCTCGATGGGGCGACGGTGCTCGACCGCGATGCTCACCTGCTCGCGTACGGCGCCATCGTGGCCAGCGCCGACAGCCAGAACGAAGGCGCCCGCACCGCTGCCGCGAAGACCTTGTCTGAGACCGCCGAGGTCGTGTTGAAGGTCTCCGTCGACGGCGACATCACGGTGTTCCACAAAGGCGAGATGGTCGCCACGTTGCTCGGCCAGAGCCGCTTTGCCTCAGATCGGGTTGTGGGGCATGGGTTGTGGGGCAGATGGCGGGGTTTAGGGGCATGTCACGGTTCGAGGGGTAGGACGATCCGCCACCCGCAGGAATCGAATCGTGACCGTTGCGGAGTTCGGCTGAGTCAGCGTCTCGCGCCGAGTGACAGTCCTTGTCGCTGTTTCCGTGCTCGCAATGCTACGCGACCCAAGCCGGTCGCCTGGATCCCCACCGCACAACGGGCACGACTCCGCTGCTTGCCCGGCCGGTACGTCATATCGCTCAGTGAGCGTCCGTTGGTGGAACGTGAACGTGTTGGTGCCGTCACACACGGGACAACGAACCAGTTGCATGAGGAATTCGCGTATCGCTGTGCGGGCCTGTTCAACCGTCATGCACTCGTAGGTCGTTGCAGCCAGTCGTTCGGCCATTTCTCGCTTTACGACGCCACCATTCTACGAGCCGTACGCGAATGCCTCGGATGGCGACGGTTCACACGGGATCGGTGCCAGGTATGCCGTTGTCAGCTACTTGGTTCGTCCACCGTGTCCCGTCCCAATAGCGGTGCCGGTGACGTGCGGTCGGATCAGGGTGCCACCCAGCGGGCATCGTGGGAGGAGGGAGAGCGGGTTGGGCGGCTATCTGTGGTTGCGTCTGGTGCGCCGTCACCGCGAGTTGCGCGGCCTGCAACTTGACCTGCTGATGACGCTGGATCGCCGCGGACTGTGCAATAACGGCCTGCTGGTTCACCGCTGCCTGCTGCGCCAACTGATTCTGCGCGTGCTGCTGAGCGAGCATCTTGTTCTGCTTCTTCAACTGCTTCTTGGTTTGCTTCGTGTACTTCGCGATCCGTTCCTTGTCGGACCTGTAGTCCACGATTCCCATCGTGCTCACCGACGTGATCTTCCGAGTGATGCCCATCGCGCTAACCGCCTTGATTCGTACTCGAACCAGGATACGTGATCATGCGGCCGCCGTACCGAAGTCGGGTTCGATGCCGAGTTCGTAGTGGGCGTGGATGAAGCAGCACAAGGGTGTGGCAGATGATCTTGGCGAGTACCTGTCTGGCCGACATCGGACTTCGCGAGCAGGCGGTCACCGAACTTCGCTTTGATCATCGCGAACACCGTCTCAACATTCGACCGTCGGTGATAGCGGGCAAGGAATTTGTCGCGGCGGTAGTTGAACAGGTGCCACATGCGTGCCCACGCCGTACCCGACGCGGGTTCCACGGTATTGGATCGGAACGCGATGAACGGTTCGGCACCCAACGTTTCGATCTCCGCAGCGTTGTTCTTGGATGAGTAGCCCTTGTCGGCCATGACGCCCCGCCGGACTTGTGAGGCACCGCGCCATTACGACGCAAGCCAGGCCAGAGCCACGACACCTGACTACGGAGACGGCGGGTGCGGTCCTAACCGGGCGCTGCCTCGCCGACCTGCGGAGAGAGAACGACGCCCCCCGATCGTCGAGGTCCGCGACCAGCGCGACGTCGCCGATCTCTCGACCGGTTGACAGCTCTCGTGGCGCGGACTTCGATACGGGCGACGGCTGAGAGGAGACGAGCATGGCTGGCCGAGTTGTTCACTTCGAGATCCCCCACGACGACGGAGACCGCGCCCGCGCGTTCTACGAGAAGGCGTTCGGGTGGCAGCTGATGCCGATGCCCGAGATGGGCTACACGATCGTGATGACCGGGCCGAGCAGCGACCAGGGCCCGACCGAGGCGGGGTTCGTCAACGGCGGGATGATGCAGCGGCAGGGCGAGTTCACGGGGCCCAACATCGTAATCGACGTCGACAACATCGAAGATGCCTTGAAGGCAGTCAACGACGCCGGCGGGAGCACGGTCCACGAGCGCATGCCGATCGGCGACATGGGCTTTGCCGCGTACTTCAGGGACAGCGAAGGCAACTTCGTCGGCCTCTGGGAGACCAAGACCGCCTGAGTCACGCGCCCCGTTTCGCGCGTGCTCGTTGGCGCCGAGGCACCCCGACCCGAGCGCGTAAGAACCCATTGCCATGGCGGTCTTGTGTGGTGACGGCCTGGAGGTTCCAGGTCGTGCTGCCCGAGAGGACCACCCATGGCTCGCCGCAAACCCCTCGCTCTCGCCGTCGCGCTGGCTGTTTCGCTCGCCGTCGCCGGCTCCGTCATCGCCCAGGGAGGCGAGCCCTCTCCGAACGCGACGGCCACCGGCTACGCGACCGAGGCCTTCGGGGACGACCCGACGTCGACGACCCCCACCGCGGTCGGGACGGAACCGGGATCGACGCCGGCGAGCGCCGGGTCCGCCGCGCTCACCGGCGACGACGCGGCGGCCTCACCGACCGGCACACCACCGGTCGACGGTGACGGGCCGCGCACCCGATCGTCCGATCAGCCGCCTCCTGGCGGCGCGGGTGCGGCCGGTACTTCTACGCGCCAGGTCCTGCCCGGCGCCGGCGGCCCGCCCCCAACGGAGCCAGCCGACCCCATCGGCGATCTCGGCGACCACCGACCCGTCCCCGCCGCCCTCGACTTCAAGGCTCCACCCGAGCCGGCCGCGGTCAACGGCTACGGCGGGCCAGGCGGTCTGGCCGTTGCGCCTAGCTGTTCGCACCAGTGCATCACCCGGGGCGTGGCCTACGCCCGTGGCTTCGGCGCCGAGCTCATCGTGGAGACCAGCATGCCGGCCACGCTGCTCCTGACGGCCGTCGCCGACCTCGACGGCAGCGGTGACTACGAAACCGTGCTCGCCGATTGGAGCCCGGGTCGGGTCTCCACGTATTCGTGGGCGCTGGATCACCTCCAGCCCGGCCAGACATACTACGTCATGGCCGCGGCGACCGACGAGGACGACCGCACCGCCTACGCATGGGGTGAGTTCACCACGCTGTCCCGGCGTGACGTCTTCGTCGAGTTCGGCGACACCGAGGTCTTCGGCGGTCCCGGCAACATCAGCCAGACGACTTGGATCCTCGGGTTGGACGGTCCGCTGGCCAACGTCGCGCCGGGCGAGGGGATCCTGCTGTACAAGGCGCTGCCTCGGTTCGCCGACCTCGACTTCTGGCTGGCGCGATCCTGGGAGGGCGATATCTGCGAGGGCTGGTGGCCATCCGGCGAACCATCGTTCGGCCATTACAGCGACTCGTGTGTCGCCTGGAACGCGGTCGGTGTCGACGGCATCGACCTCGACACGATTCCCGCGGGCAAGACGCGTTGGACCCAGACCAGCGCCTCGATGACGTTACGTCCACCCACCGGCGCGGGCAACGCCCTTCCGCCCGGCTATGGCGACCCGTACTACTTCTCCTTCCAGGTCCCGTTGACCCTGTACGTGACCTACTCGTGAGGATGCCCTCGTGAGGATGGCGCTCGCTGGTTGCGGCTAACGTCGCCGGGTGCGTTCAGGCCATCGACGGGCGGGAAGCGCCGTGTGCCTCGCCGCCGTGGCGGTGCTCACGGGGTTCGTGGTGCTGCGCGGCTCGCCGCCCCAAGCCGCCGTGCTGCCCGCCGGCCCGAGCCCGACCGTGGTCGTCATCGGTGCCCGCTCGCCGGCAGAGGAAGAGCTGGTGACCATCGAAGCGGCCGAGCTCGGCTTGCGCCGAGCCGAGCCAGCCCCGTCCGATGATCCGTCGTCGGCCTCGACCACGTCCGAGCCCGACACCACGATGGCGCCATCGACCGGGTCGACGCGCAAGCCGGCCACGCCCGTCACGCTGTCGACCAAGCGAGCTCCTTCCGGCCCGGGCGTGCCGCCGATCCCGCCGTACACGATGAGCGCGGCCGAGCAGGACTTCTTCGCGTGCGTCGTGTTCCGCGAGTCGAGCGGCAACCCGTCGGCGATCAACGACTCGTCGGGCGCGGCCGGGTTGTTCCAGTTCTTGCAGAGCACGTGGGACGCGACGGCGCGCCACGTGGGTCGGGGCGACCTCGTCGGCGTGAACCCCGCACTGGCGCCCGTCGACCTGCAGTGGTGGATGGCCCACATGCTGTTCCTCTGGCAGGGACCTTCGCCATGGGCTAGCGATGGTTGCCGTTACGTGCCGCCCAGCCCCGCAACGACACCGAGCACGGCCCCGCCGACCTCACCGCCGCCGCCCACCACGACGAGGCCTGAGTCCACGACCACGACGGCCGGGCGAACCACGACGACCAGCTCGCGCTGATCCCGTGCTGGGCTCGGTTCGCTCGACCGGGCAGCGCCCGGGTTCGCGCCTCGCGGCGCGCGAGGTGTCCCGACAGTGCGGTGGCTGGCAGGGGAGCGTCAGCGGATCGGCTCGGACGCGACACCGAACCGATCTTGGTAGCGCGTGGCGCGCTCGCGCAGCTCGCCCGCGTCAAGGCCCGTGTCTGCGAAGCGATAGCGCGTTCCGCCGCCCCCGCCGTCGCCCGGATGCGCGTCGAGGAACGCGCGCATGCGCTCGTCGGTCTCGAGCGTGAGCGCCACGCCCAACTGCTCGTACACGCCCTTGATCGTGGCGAACGGATCGGCCATGAAGTCGGTGAACATCACGTCGATCACCCGGCCGGGCGCGAGCGTGCCGCGGTCACGAGCGTCGATCGATCGGTCGAGACCGTCGAAGATGTCGTCAGCGAAGCCGTCGGCGGCGTCGTTCACCGATGTCTGGTCGCTGGCCATCTGGCGCAGGTGGGCAACGAGGGCGCTGACCGACGCCACCACCTTCAGCGGATCGCGGTGCGTCTGGATTACCACGGCATCGGGGTATTCGGCGAGCAACGCGTCGAGGCACCACAGGTGCGCGGGCGATTTGAGCAGCCACTGCTGCGGCGACTGGTTCGCTTGCAGATGCTGGAGGTAGACGCGGTGCCAGCGGTATGCCGGGGCCATGTCGGCCTCGTCGAGCAGCCAACGCTCGTAGTTCGGCACGCGGTACTGCGTGTTGAAGATCATGCTGCGGAAGTCGCCGGCCGTCATGCGCACGCATTCCTGGGCAAGGAGCGCTCCCATCGGGTGGAAGTCGGTGAAGCCGGGGATCAGCAGATCGGCCATGTCGAGCTTGGCCTGCACCTCGGCGATGCGCGGGTCGGTGTTGGACGTGGCGGGATCGGGCGGGGGGACGGGGAGATCGACCTCCCAGCTCAGCGGGGCCCGCAGCCGCGGGTCTTGCGCGAGGAGGTCATAGAGGATGGTCGTGCCGGTGCGAGGCTGGCCCACGATCACGATCGGGCGCTCGATCGGCTTGGCGGCGACCTCGGGATGCCGGCGGCGCCACTCGACGATGCCGAGCCGGGTGCTCAGGTAGGTGGTCACGTCGCCGGCCGCGATGTCGACGCCCAGCTCGTGCAGCCGCGCCTCTTGCACGAGGTCGTCGAGGAGGCGGTCGAGCCCCTCCTCCCATGTCGGTTCGCCGAAGTCGTCGAGGTTGGTGTCGTTGATCGCCGTCTCGACGAGCTGATCGCGATCGAAGGAGTAGGTCGCCATGTCAGCACACCTTCACGTCGTCGAGGTCGACCACCGTCGCGCGGACCGCAGGTGGCGCGGGGTTGTCGAGCCAGCGCAGCAGCACGAACCCCCGGTGGCGCCGGCCGGTGTCGAGCCAGTTCGGCGAGCCGGGGTCGTCCGCGGCGACCACGATCGTGACCGAGCCGCTGCCATCGACGGTCGCGCTCGCGCTGGTCAACGAGCTTCGCCGCCGGCGCACATCGATGCACTCGTGCCAGATGTTCTCGAGCGTGACGCTCCAGTAGCGCGTCGGCGGAGGTGTGAAGTCGAGCACGAGCGCTTCGCGAGGCTCCAGCCGGAACGTGCCGATCATGTAGAGGTTGTCGGGCGTGGTGTCGGCCGCGCCGAGATCGGCGGCTTCCGCGGTCACCAGCTCGTTCGAGTGCTCTAGCAGTTCGGGCTTGATCGTGCGGTGCAGCGTGGCGAGCTTCCAGATGGTCCAGGCCATGGCGGTGAACTGCTGAGCGAGCTCGCCGTCGGTGGGGAGGGCGGGCGAGCCGGGGGGATCGAGCGGTTCGATGGCGTAGGTCGCCGCGGTCTCGCGAGCCGGATCGGCGATGTACTGGCGGACGACCATCGCGGACGCGTCGGGCGGGATCTCGACCCACGCGTCGCCCGCCAGCTCGCCGGCTGCCGGCTTGCGGGCCGAGAGCACGAACCGGAACCGGCCGTCGGCGTCGACCTCGAGATCGGTGTCGGACACGTAGGCCGCCATGCGACGGGGCGTGAGCCCGCTGGCCGCCAGCACCTGGAAGCCGAGGTACGCCACCGTCCCGCGCGTGCCGGTGACGCGGTAGCGATGGCGGCCGCTGATCATCGCGAGGTGGTACTCGCCGTCAGGGTTGGGCCCGCCGACGTACCGCGCGTGGGAGTTCATCGGGAAGAACCACGGCGCTTCGACGTCGACGTCGAGCGAGAGCTCCGAGCACAGCGCGGTGATGCGCCCGAGCACGCGCAGCCCTTCGACCAGTTCGAGCTCGGTCTCGGCGTCGTGCGTGACCATCTCGGTCATCTCGTCGAGCATGGCGCGAACGGCGGACCACGCTTCTCTTGCCTGCGAGCCGTTGTCGGTCATGACACCTTCCTTGCGGTGCAGTCGGCACAAGCAGCCGGGCCCGTCGAGTCGTCGGCGAGACCGTAGGCGACAACGCCGTCGATCTGCTGCGGTCGATCACTCACAGTCGTCCGGGGCCGGCGCTCGCATGTCATGGCTGCGTTGCAGCGCAGACAGCCGCCAGGCCAGACTTGGCGCCGACGAGGGATGCGATGACGGCGGCCGACACCCCTACCAACCCCGAGCCCGCGAGGCCCGCCAAGCGCAGGCCGGGCCGGCCGCGCGCGGCGCCGATCGAGCAGCAGCGCGAGATGATCCTGAACAGCGCCCGCGCCGTGTTCGCCGCCCACGACTACTACGGCACATCGATCGAGCGAGTCGCTCGCGAAGCGGGCGTCGCCCGCCAACTCGTGTACAGCCTGTTCGGCAGCAAGGACGGGCTGTTCATCGCCGTCGTCGACGACGCGTGCGCGCGGGTGATCGAGTCGATGACGACCCGGCTTGCCTCAGACGCACCACCGCGCGAGCTCATCAGCAGTCGCGTCAACGCGTTGTTCGCACTCATCGAACGCGAGCCGGAGGTCGCCGCCATCATCCGCATCGCCGAGTACGGCGGGTTCGGGCCGGCCAAACAAGACGTAGCGAACGGCCGCCGGCGCATCGAGGACAGCCTGGCGTCGTTGTTCGCCACGGCCTGGCGCGGTGGCCACGCGAACCCGACGCCGGAAGCAGCGCGAGCGCTCTCGCTGATCACCCTGTCGATGGTCGAGGCTGTCGGCTTCCGCCAACCCAGCGAACCGGCCTGGGACACCGGCTCGACGATCGAGCTCCTCACCGAGTTCATCTTCGGCGCCATCGCCCACCTCGAGGTGCAGCGCGCTGCACTCGAATCGTTCGGGACCGGGTAGCTGCGGCGGCGCCCTGGCGGGCTGCGCACGGTCAGCTCGACGCCAGCCCAGGCATCTCCGCGTCGGTCAGGGGCCGCGCCTTGTCGATGACGTAGCGCCTGATCTCCCAGTCGCGAGTCTGCGCGATCTTCTGGAGCGCGCGATCGGGGTTGACCGCGACTGGGTGCCCGACGCATTCGAGCATCGGGATGTCGGTCGCCGAATCGGAGTACGCGTACGACGCTTCGAGGTCGATGCCGAAGCGCTGGGCTGCGGCGCGCATGGCGCTCGCCTTCTCCGGCCCGTAGATCCACGAACCCGTCTCGCCGGTGTAACGACCGTCGCCATCGATCGTCGCCTGGCTGCTGATCACGTGATCTACGCCGAGATGGTCGGCGAGGGGCACGACGATCTCCTCGGGCTCGGCCGACACCAGGAAGACCGGGCGCCCCGCCCGCTGGTGGCCGCGCATCTCGTTCAGCGCGGCGGGGTACACGGTTCGTTCGAGGCGCTCGGGCAGCGTGGCTTCCACCAGCGCCCGCACGTCGCTGGCCTTCCAGCCCTTGACGATGCGCAACCCCGTTTCGCGGAACTTCGCCATCCGCTCGGCGTCGGGCCCGCGCACACCGCGGAAGCGGAGGTTGTTGTACGCGGCCCGCACGACGAGCCGGCGGGTGATGAAGCCGGCGTCGTACAACGGGCGGGCGAACGCCACCATCGCCGGCTTCTTGATGACGGTCTTGTCGAGGTCGAAGAACGCGGCGGCCCGGGTCGGTGCCGAGCGGGCTCCGCGGCTGGCTTCGTCTCTCCCGTCGCGCATCCCACGCCCCCGTTTCTCACTGATGGGTGAACAAGCTACGGGCGGGGCCGAGAGCCGTCAAGGAGCCCAGTTGCCTCGGGGGCTGCGCCCCCACGCACGCTTCGCTGGCGCTCCTAATGCCCTCGCTCGCCGCGACCTCAGCGCGCCCCGCCACCCACCTGTGACAGCACGCCCAGCACGCACGTGAGGCAGCAGTCGACGGTGGTGTCGTGGTCGAGCTCGCCGGCCACCTCGAGGTCGATGACCTTCAGCATGTAGGCGAGCGTCCCCGACGTGATGCCGATGAGTGCCATGGTCGGGATGCCTGAGGACGAGAACAGCTTGGCGACCTCGCGCGCGAGCTCGGCCTGGGCGACGACGGCTCCGTGCACGACCTCGGGCTCGCGGACGCCGAACGGATCCTTGAACAGCAGCGTGAACGCCTCGGGCTTCTCCTCGAAGTAGCCAACCAGGGCTTCTACCAGGCGTTCCACCTTGCGGGCGGTGTTGACCGGGGCCGTCACGGCCGCACGCACCACCGTGCTCAGCTCGGCGGTGAGCTCGGCCATCACCGCGGTGAACAGCTCGAGCCGGCCCTGGGGATAGTAGTAGTAGACCAGCCGCTTGTTCACGCCGGCCCGCTCGGCGATCTCGGCGAGGCCGCTGGCGGCGTAGCCCCGATCGGCGAACACCTGGCGGGCCGTGGCGCGCAGGAGATCTTTGCGCTCCTCGGGTGCCATCCGGACTCGTGCGTGGCTCGCTTCGCTCACTTTTCGACCTCGCTCGCTCTCGCTGTCTCAGGTTCGCGCGCCGAGCGTCGTTCGGGCCATGTCTGCCTTGTTCGTCCCGGCGGGATTCTTGGCCGAATCCGAAAGTTGCCCTTGACTCACTCACCCGTGAGTGAATAATAGGGCATCGAGGGAATCGGTCAACCTCCTACCGCGGGGGACCCTGGGGAGACAGGGCGGCCGCAGCCCATCGGGGAGCATCCGGCCGGCAGCGATCGGACGGCACACGCGACATGACGCGGCCAATCGACGCGCGCCTCGGCCCGCGTCCGCCAGTCGGGGAAAGGGAGCCAATCGTGAGCGACGTGATAGCAGAGCGCGGGAACGAGACCGACCGGAAGGTGGAACGGTCCGTGCTCGACGCGCTCCGAGCGCCCGCCGACCTCGCACCGTTGCGTCTCGACGAGCTCGAGGCGTTGGCGGACGACATCCGCGAGGTGATCATCGACTCGGTGACCGAGCACGGCGGGCATCTGGGGTCGAACCTGGGCGCCGTCGAGCTGACCCTCGCGTTGCACCGGGTCTTCGAGTCTCCGCGAGACGTGCTGTTGTGGGACACCGGCCATCAGGCGTACGCGCACAAGATCGTGACCGGTCGGGCCCAGGCCTTCGCGGGCCTTCGCGAGGCGGGACGGTTGTCCGGCTACCCCAGCCGGTACGAGAGCGAGCACGACTGGGTGGAGAACAGCCATGCCTCCACGATCCTGGCCTACACGCACGGGATAGCCGCGGGGTTCGCGTTGCAGGGTGGCGAGCAGTCCGGGCGGCATGTGGTGGCCGTGATCGGTGATGGTTCGCTGACTGGAGGCATGGCGTGGGAAGGGTTGAACAACCTCGGCCACTCGGGAACCGACTGCGTCATCGTGTTCAACGACAACGGGCGTTCCTACGCGCCGACCGCATCTGAGCTGAGCACCGGGCTGCTCAACGCGGGTGAGGGCTCGCCGGGCTTCTTCGAGGTGCTCGGTCTCGGCTATGTCGGTCCGGTCAATGGCCATGACATCGCGGCAACCGAGCAGGCCTTGCGGGCCGCAGCCGCTCGCCCGGGGCCGACCGTCGTGCACGTCCTGACCGAGAAGGGTCGCGGGTACGCGCCGGCCGAGACCGATCCGGTGAAGCGGTTGCACGATCTCTCCGAGGCAGCCCCGGGCTCGTACACGTTCGCGTTCGGGCAATCGCTGGTGGAGCTGGCGGCCGAGGACCACCGCATCGTGGCCATCACCGCCGCGATGCCCGACTCCACCGGCCTCCTGCCGTTCAAGGAGCACTTCCCCGACCGGTTCCTCGACGTGGGCATCGCCGAGCAGCACGCGGTCACGACTGCCGCCGGCCTGGCGATGTCGGGGATGGTGCCCGTGGTCGCGGTGTACTCCACGTTCCTCACTCGAGCCATCGATCAGTTGATCTACGACGTCGGCTTGCATCGCCTCCCGGTCGTGTTCTGCATCGACCGGGCCGGCATCACCGGCGACGACGGCCCGTCCCATCACGGCGTGCTCGACATGGTCATGTTCTCCAAGGTGCCAGGCATGACGATCCTGGCGCCGTCCTCCCACGAAGAGCTGGCCGTCATGCTGCGCGACGCGTTGGCCATCGCGACCGGTCCGAACCCCGGCCCGGTCGCGGGTCGCTGGTCCAAGACCAAGCCACCCCGGGTCGGCATGGCCGAAGTCGGCCACGAGCTCCGCGCCCGCAGGGTCCACGGTGGCGACGACCTGTGCATCATCGCCGCCGGCAAGACCCTGGCGGCGGCCTCCGAAGCACGCGACCTGCTCGCCGCCTCGGGCATCTCGGTGACCCTGTGGGACCCGCGGTGCATCAAGCCCCTCGACGACGCCATGGTGCGCGACGCGGCCCGGCACCGGTGGGTCATGACCATCGAGGACGGTCTGCGTGAAGGTGGGATGGGGTCGGCGGTCGTCGATCGCCTCCACCAGCTACGGATGAACGCCGCGGGCGACCAGCACGTGCAGGTGCTCGGGACCCCGCTGGCGTACATCCCCCACGGCAAGCCCGACGCCGTGCTCGCCGAGCTCGGACTCGGCCCGCACGGGATCGCCGAGTCGGCGCGCGAGCTCGTGTACGGGCGGCCGAGCACCGGCATGCCGCATCGAACCGGCATGCCGGATCGAGTGAACACCAGGAACGACACCACTGCCGGCAGCAGCGGCGGAACGACAGGAGTGCTCTCATGATCATCTTCCCCGACCTCGACCTCGACCGGGTGCCCGCCCACGTTGCCTGCGTGATGGACGGCAACGGACGATGGGCGCAGCAGCGCGGCCTGAAGCGCACCGACGGCCATGCGGCCGGCGAGGAAGCGTTGCTCGACACGGTTCGCGCCGCATCCGACCTCGGCATCGAGTGGCTGACGGTCTACGCGTTCTCGACCGAGAACTGGAAGCGTCCCGCGACCGAGGTTCGCTTCCTGATGAAGCTGAACGAGTCGATCCTGGTTCGCCACATCGACGAGCTCGACGAGAAAAACGTGCGGATCAGGGTCCTCGGCCGGCGCGACCGGAGGGTTCCGCGGCGCCTCGCCCGCGAGATGGATCGAGCGGTGGCGCGCACGGCGAACAACCGCGGGCTCACGTTGACCTTCGCGTTCAACTATGGCGGCCGGGCCGAGCTGGTCGATGCGGTGAAGCGGATGATCGACGACGGGGTGCGCAGCTCGGCGGTCTCCGAGAAGCAGATCTCGCGCTACCTGTACCACCCCGACATGCCTGACCCCGATCTCGTCATCCGCACCTCCGGCGAATACCGCATCTCGAACTTCTTGCTGTGGGAGCTGGCCTACAGCGAGCTCGTCTTCACCGACGTGCTGTGGCCCGACTTCGACGGCACCGAGCTGGCCCGGTCGATCCTCGCGTTCCAGCAGCGCGATCGCCGCTTCGGTGGCATCAAGACCGAAGCCGTCATGACCGACGAGCCGACCGGCCTGGTCGCCCCGGTCCCGATCGCCGGGCGATGACCGCAACGTCCCTCGGCCGGTGCTCGCGTTGCCATCAGCAGTTGTTGACCGACGGGACCTGCCGGGTGTGCCGCCACCGGTTCGCGGCAGCGACGGCGCCGCCCGCTGCGACCGTCGCGCACGCGGCGCCTCGCGAACGGTTGCTCGAGCCGGCGCCGCCACTTCGCGTCCCAGCCGACCGAGCGCTCGATCAGGTTCACCGGCGGCCGCCATCTTCCGGTGGTCGGCGCGAGAAGCGGCCCGACACGCCCCGGGCGCTGTCGGTCCAGGGCCTGACCAAGGTCTATGGCGACGGCGGCCTGCGCGTCACTGCCGTGCAGGACGTGACCTTCGAAGTAGACGAGGGCGAGATCGTCATGATCATGGGTCCGTCCGGGTCGGGAAAGACGACGCTGCTGTTGATGCTGGGCGCGATGCTGCGCCCGACATCAGGCCGCGTGGTGATCGGCGGCACCGACGTCGGACCGACGCCCGAGCGGAAGCTGCCCTCGCTGCGAGCCTCGCATCTCGGCTTCGTGTTTCAGGACTTCAACCTGCTGTCGGCGTTGTCAGCGCTGGAGAACGTCGAGATCGCGTGCAACCTCGCGGGCGTGAGAGGCGAGCCGGCCGCGGCTCGAGCGTGCTACCTGCTCGACCGGGTGGGGCTGTGGCGGCGGCTGAACGCCTGTCCTGACCAGCTCTCGGGAGGGGAGAAGCAGCGGGTCGCCGTGGCGCGTGCGCTCGCGAACGATCCACCGCTCCTGCTGGCCGACGAACCGACCGCCAACCTCGACTCGGTGAACGGCAAGGAGATCGGCGAGCTCTTGCGCCGGTTGTCCGACGAGGACGGGCGGACGAGCCTGATCGTGACCCACGACGACCGGCTGGCCGCCATCGCGGACCGCGTGCTGTGGTTGCAGGACGGGCGGCTGAGCGCGAAGAGGCGCCGGTGAGCTGCCACGCGCGCGAGCGCCGGAAGACGCGGCAGATCCTGGTCGGCACGGTTCCCGTCGGTGGGGACGCGCCGGTCACCGTGCAGTCGATGACCACGACCAAGACCCGCGATGTCGAGGCGACGCTGGCACAGATCTACCAGTTGGCGTCCGCCGGCGCCGACATCGTGCGATGCACGTGCAACGAGGTCGAGGCCGCCGAAGGGTTGGCCAACATCGTGCCCCGCTCGCCCGTGCCGATCGTGGCCGACATCCACCACTCGCATCGCATGGCCCTCGCCGCCATCGAGGCCGGTGTGCAGTGCTTGCGCCTGAACCCGGGCAACATCCGCAAGGCCGAGCACATCAAGCTCGTGGCGCGCGAGTGCAAAGACCGGGGCATCCCGATCCGCATCGGGGTGAACGGCGGCTCGCTCGCGCCCGACCTCTATCGCAGACACGGCGATCGGGTGACTCCCGAGGCGATGGTCGAGTCAGCGCAGCGCGAGCTGGCCTACTTCGGTGAGGTCGGGTTCGACGACGTGAAGATCTCGGTGAAGGCCTCGTCGGTGCCGCTGATGATCGACGCGTACCGGTTGCTGGCCGACACGGTCGATCACCCGCTGCACGTGGGGTTGACCGAAGCAGGCCCGCCACCCGACGGCCTGCAGAAGGCCACGGTGGCGATCGGGACGTTGCTGGCCGAGGGCATCGGCCACACCATCCGCTACTCGCTGACCGCGGATCCGGTGGAGGAAGCCCGAGCCGGTCGCCGCCTGCTGGAGATGCTCGAGCTGCGCGAGCGCCGGGGCCTCGACCTCATCGCCTGCCCGTCGTGCGGGCGCGCCGAGGTCGACGTGATCGAAGTCGCGACCGCGGCGCGCGCCGCGCTCGACGACCTCCAGATCCCGATCCAGGTCGCGGTGATGGGTTGTGTTGTGAACGGGCCCGGTGAGGCACGCGAGGCCGACCTTGGCATCGCGGCCGGCCGGCGCCGGGGCCACCTGTTCGTGAAGGGGCAGGTGGTCGCCGTCGTCCCCGAGGACGAGATGGTCGGTTCCCTCGTCGAGTGGGCCGGCGTCATCCATCGGGAAGGAGTAGCGCACGCGTTGGCCGCGGCCGACTCGTCAGCCGCCGCGGAAGCCGAGCGCGACCGCGCCGCGCTGCTCGACATCCGCGGCGCAGACGCAAACCAGGCCGAGTCCCGGATCGAGCAGATCCGCGAGCGCAGCGGCGGCGACCTGGCGGCGATCGGCGAAAGCTGATGGCGCCGATCAGTGGCAGCGGCCGTGTTCGTGTCGCGGTGGCCGGGTCGACAGGCACCATCGGCGTCCAGACGCTCGACGTGGTCGGGGCGCAGCCCGACCGCTTCGAGATCACCGCCATCGGCGCGGGCGGGCACGACGTCGAGGGGTTGATCGACCAGGCGCGAACGACGAGGGCGAAGGTCGTCGCGGTTGCCGATCCCGCTGCGGCGCCGATCCTGCGTGACGCGTTGGCGGGCTGCGACTTCCGCGCCGGCGACGGTGCGCTGGCGAGTCTGGCCGACGAGGCCGACATCATCGTCAACGCCGTGGTCGGGTTTGCCGGCCTTGACGTCACGCTTGCGGCGCTGCACGCCGGCCGGCGGTTGGCCCTGGCCAACAAGGAGTCGCTGATCGCGGCCGGGCCGGTCGTCCAACGCGCTCGGCGCACACCTGGCGCCGAGCTCGTGCCGGTCGACAGCGAGCACTGCGCGCTGCACATGTGCCTGCGCGCCAACCGCGCTCCCGCCCAGGTCTCGCGGCTGCTGCTGACGGCGAGCGGCGGGCCGTTCCGCGGTCGCCCGCGACACGAGCTCGGTCAGGTGACCGTCCGCGACGCGCTGGCGCACCCCACGTGGAGCATGGGCCCGAAGATCACCGTCGACTCGTCGACGCTGATGAACAAGGGACTCGAGGTGATCGAGGCCAACGAGCTCTACGGCCGGCCCGCCGGCGATCTCGGTTGTGGTGTAGCGCTCGACCAGATCGATGTCGTCGTGCACCCGCAATCGGTCGTCCACTCGATGGTCGAGTATCGCGATGGCGCCGTCATCGCCCAGCTCTCGATGCCCGACATGCGCCTCCCGATCGGCTATGCGCTGGCATACCCGGATCGCATCGACGTTCCCTTCGGCCGCATGAGCTGGTCCGAGCTGTGCCGGCTCGACTTCGAGCCACCCGACCGAGCGGCGTTCCCCTGCCTCGATCTCGCCTATGAAGCGGCGCAGGTCGGGGGCACCGCCCCGGCATGGCTCAGCGCCGCCAACGAGGTCGCGGTCGACGCCTTCCTCGCCGGCCGCATCCGCTGGTCGCAGATCGCCGACGTCGTGGCGGCGACGATCGCCGATCACGACGGCGAGCCGGGCCGCGACCTCGACGACATCATGGCGGCCGACCAGCGGGCGCGGTCGCTTGCTGATCGCTGCATCGGCAAAGGCATGGCGTGATGGTGCGGAAGGTGATCCTGGCCGAACCGCGGGGCTTCTGCGCCGGGGTGGAGATGGCGATCAAGGCGCTGGCGTGGATGGTCGAGCTGTTCGACCCGCCCGTGTACTGCTACCACGACATCGTCCACAACGTCGCGGTCGTCGACGTGTTCGAGCGTGCTGGTGTCGTGTTCGTCGATGATGTCGACGACGTGCCCGGCGGTGCGCCGCTCATGCTCTCTGCTCACGGCACCGCGCCTGGGGTCGTCGACCGCGCCCACGAGCGAGCAGGCGTTGTCATCGACGCGGCCTGCCCGCTCGTGGCGAAGGTCCACCATGAGGTCAAGCGCCGCGTGTCGAAGGGGTACGACATCATCTATGTCGGCCACCACGGCCATGACGAAGCGGTCGGAACGATGGCCGTCGCACCGGAGGCCGTACACCTCGTCGGCTCGGCGAGCGATGTGGCTGACGTTCCCGACACCGGCCGGCCGGTTGCTCTGCTGTCGCAGACGACGCTCGGCGTCGGGGAGTGGGCTGATGCCCGCGCCGCGGTGCGCGAGCGGTTCCCCGATGTGTGGACACCGGCCCGCAGTGACCTGTGCTTCGCGACGACGAACCGGCAGACGGCGCTGAAGGCCCTCGCCGAGAAGGTCGATGCCATCATC
>JACPNV010000020.1 GCA_016185305.1 Actinomycetota bacterium
CGTCGTCGTGGTCTTGGCCAACGGCAAGCCGGCCAAGACGCGTTTCCTAGCCTTCACGCGAGCGAGGGTTCAGTCGGTGTTGGAGCAGTTCGGCTGGCCGGTGGCCTCATGAGAGCGATCAGGTCCATCTTGGTGAGCGTGACCTTTGCCGCGGTGGCCGTTGCTTGAGGAACGACCGAGACCTCGGTGCAGGTCCAATCGTCAGTGACTACCGCGGCGCCGGCCGCCACAGCGGCTGCGCAGGGAGCCCGAGTCGTCTGCGACGCAATCAAGGACGCTATTGATGCCTCAGCGCGTTCGGCGAATTCAGCGTCATCGGTCCCTGTCGCTGATCGGATCAAGGAGGTGCTTGACCAGTCGTATCAGCTGATGTCGGCCCTGGCTGAGATCGCACCACAGGAGATCCGACCTGAGGTCGTGGTTCTGCGCGACTACTACAAGAAGCAGATCGACTCGGGCCTCGGTGCTGGCGCTCCGCCTGAGGTCGCGCAAGCGGAAGCGGCCCTGAACACATGGGTCGATGGGGCATGTGGGTTCGAGTTGAAGCTCGGGTCGCGTTGATCGTCCGTCTGATATCCGTCATCTACAGCGCGGTGCACACCGACAGCAGTTGGAACGTCGGCGGTTCCTGAACCAGCCGGCGAGTGCTTCGGCGCGTTGTGTCGATCCCGCGTAGTCCAGAATGGTCGAGATGCTCGATTGGGTCTTGGTGCCGGGGTGTTTCATCATCATTCCGCTGATCGTTGTCGCGCTTCGCGGCCGGATGTTGATGACGCGCCGTCGATTGATGCGAGCGGCCCGCGCGTGACCACGCTCACGTGAACTTCCCCGCCACCCGACCGGGGACCAGATGATCAGCCAGCTCCGCGCCGAGGGCTTCACCGGCTCGATGGTGAAGGTCGGCTACTACTCCAACGACTCGAACTGCAACGTGAACCTCCACAACTACGGCAGCTATGGCGACCGCGACTCGTGGAAGAACATCGCCAAGGCGTTCTCCAAATACGTCTACAGCCAGTACACGTCGAAGGGCATCGCTGTCGACGTCGTCGGCTACTCCATGGGCGGGCTGATCGCGCGGGGTGCCGTGTGGGGATCGCAGAAGGGCGAGAGCGGCTTCTCGACGCCGATCGACGTCGAGGATGCAGTCACGCTGGCCGCTCCGCACAAGGGCGCGGCCTGGTACTCCTACCTGTGCTTGTGGGGCCAGTGCTCGTCGTTGAAGCCGAGCGCCACCGACATCAACTGGCTGAACGGCAACGGCAACCCGCAGGGCCGCTACGGCACCGAGTGGACCAACGTCGGCTCGTATCAAGACGACGTCGTGCCCTACCAGTCGGCCACATCGATGAGCATCCCGTCGGGGCAGAAGGTCGTGTACAGCAACGTGTCGCACACCGGCTTCATCTACCCGAACTACATGCACGCATCGAACGTCGTCACGAGGGCCGGCAACGGTTTGGCGTACGCCGGGCAGTAACCGCGAGCGTGCGCCGGTCGGGTACCGTCGCCGGATGCCGGCCGGCCACCCCCGACTCCTCCGCCGCGGGGCGATCGTGCGCCTCGCGCTCGTCACGCTCGGCTTGGTCGCGACGTCGCTGGCGGCCACACCATCGCCGGCGACAGCCGAGCCGCCCCCCAACCCGCTGCTCTGGCAACGGAAGCTGGTCACCGAGTACCCCCAGACCGACGACGAGGTTCGCGGCGAGATCATCGCCGAGTGCGCCAACGACCTCGAGCGGGGCGTGCGCGAGAACAGCTCGCCGGGGCCGCGCATCGCCGCACTGGGCGACAGCGTGCAATCGCAGATGCGCGGCGCGGCGATGGCCGACCCCGCCATCCACTGGATGTATGCGTCCCACTGCGGCGAGAAGCTCGGCACCGCCATCGACAGCGGGCGCGTCGCTGACGTGGTTGCGAGCAATCCGGCCGCCACCGTCATCGGGTTGGGCGGCAACGACCTCAGCGAGTTCTGGCAGGTGCGCCCCGAGAACCTGCCCGCGGCGCTGTACAACCTGCAACGGCTGCTCGACGCGAGCGACCAGCTCCCCTGCCGCGTGATCTACACCCTCCCCGAGGTGGCGCCGTTCTTCGCCAACGGCGACGAGGCGGTGTGGCTCGACATGACTCGCCAGATCAACAACGCGATCCGCGCTGCAGCCCAGACCCGCGCCGGCCTCCTCGTCGCCGATTGGGCGCAAACCGTGTCCTGGTTCTGGCCCGCCTACCTGCAAGACGGCATGCACCTCACCCGCTTCGGCATCAACGAGAAGACGAACCTTGCGGTCGCGACGGCTCGCCAGTGCTGGGCGCCCGACACTCCGGCCAACGTCGGAGCCGTGGCCGGCAACGGCACCGCGACCGTGTGGTGGGACCCCCTACCCCCGCAGGAGAAGGCGCTCTTCTACACGGTGACCGCGCCCGACGGCCGCACGCTGAACACGACCGAATCCACCGTGAACTTCCCGGGACTCACCAACGGCGTCCCCTACCAGTTCCGGGTCAAGGCGGTGAGCTTCGCCGGCGTCTCGACACAATCGAGTCCCACCGCATCAGTCACGCCGTCGGGAGCCGGCGCCCGGTTCAACGCGATGGCACCGGTCCGTGTGCTCGACACGCGCGACGGCACCGGGGGGAAAGGCAGTGCGTTCGGCCCCGGCGAGAGCTTCCGGCTGTCACTTGCCGGCGCCATCCCCGCCGGCGCGTCCGCCGCCGTGCTCAACATCACGGCGGTGGGGCAGACCGAGCCGACCTTCGTGACGGTCTGGCCGGGCGGCCAGTCGCGACCGCTGTCGTCGAACCTCAACCCGCGGCCAGGCATCAACGCGGTGCCGGCGATGGCGACGACGCGCGTCGCGCCCGACCGCTCGATCGGGCTCTACAACAACTCCGGCTCCGTCGGCCTCATCGTCGATGTCGTCGGCTACTACGGCGCGCCCGGCGATGCAACCGGCTCGCTGTACGCACCGCTGCAGCCGGTGCGCGTCCTCGACACCCGCGACACGACCGGTGGGCACCCGGGGCCGTTCGGCGGTGCCGAGCAGTTCGCGCTGTCGCTCCCGCAGCTCCCTTCGGACGCGGCCGCGGCGGTCCTCAACGTGACCTCGACCGGCGCCACGGGCGATACCCACGTGACGGTGTGGCCCGACGGCGTGCCGCGACCGCTGGCGTCGTCGCTCAACCCCCAACCCGGGCTCACCCGCGCCAACCTGACCGTGAGCAAGGTCGGCACGGGCAACCGCGTCCTGCTCTACAACAACTCGGCTTCCACCGATCTGATCGTCGACCTGGTCGGCTACTACACCGCACCGGGAGTGCTGGCCGGCGGCGCCGAGTACTTCCCGATCACCCCCGAGCGCACCTACGACACGCGTAACGGCTCGGGCGGCATCGCCGGTCCGATCGGCAACGGCTCCAACCTCCAGCTCGGCTTCACCGGCAAGGGCGCGATCCCCGCCGGCGGGGTGTCCGCGATCGACGCCAACCTCACGGTCACCGACCCGAGCGGGTTCGGCCACACCACCGCGTGGCCGTCCGGCACCAAACCTGATGCCTCGAACCTCAACTACCTCCCGGGTGAGATCGTCGCCAACCGCGACAACATCACGCTGTCCCCCGGTGGCACCGCCCTGCTCTGGTCGGCGGCGACGACGGTCAACTACATCGTCGACACCGCCGGCTGGTTCGGTTCCCCGCTCTGACACGCTCACGCTCAGGCGCGCGGGTGCTGGTCCGCGACGAGCACGATCGGCAGTCAGGGGGCATGATGTGGGCCAACCATCTCCGACCGATGGACAGGGGGACCATGAGAGCGATCCTTCGATCGACGCGGGCCACGATGATCGGCGTCGCGATCATGGCGGTGGTGGCGAGCGCGTGCGGGCAGACCTCCGACACCGGCACGCCAAGCGGTACCGAGCTCGCAGGGTCCGCCGACACCACGCCCGATGTGGTCAAGACGCCGTCCGGCAGCCCCAAGACCGGCGGCAAGATCGTCTACGGGCTCGAAGCCGAGACCGACGGGTGGGATCCCACCCAGAACCGCTGGGCCGCGTCGGGCGTCCAGGTGGCGCTGGCGATCATGGATCCGCTCGTCGCCCTCGACAAGTCGTTCACCGCCCAGCCCTACCTCGCCGAGTCGCTCACCCCGTCGGCTGACTACAAGAGCTGGACGATCAAGCTCCGCAGCGGCATCAAGTTCCACAACGGCGAGCCGCTCGACGCCGCCGCGCTCAAGACGTCGATGGACACCTTCCGGGCGGGTCCACTCGTCGGCGCCGCGCTCAAGCCGATCGAGTCGATCGAACGAGTCGACGAGCTCACGGTCCGCATCCAGATGTCGATGCCGTGGGCCGCGTTCCCCTACATCCTCACGGCGCAGGCCGGAGTCGTCCCGGCGCCGGGCATGATCGCTGACCGCAGCAACGCTCCGCTGCGACCGATCGGCACCGGCCCGTTCATCTTCAAGGAGTGGCAGCGCGACGGCCGGCTGATCGTCACGAAGAACCCGGACTACTGGAGGAAGGGCTTCCCGTACCTCGACGAGATCGAGTTCCGGCCCCTGCCGGACGCGCTGACGCGCTACTACTCGCTGACCGGCGGCAACATCAACGTCACGGTCAGCAGCGCGGAACAGACCATCCAGCGCATGCTGAGCGATGCCAAGGAGGGCAAGCTCCAGGTGACGCGCTCGACCGGGAACAACGACACCAACATGGTGCTCATCAACACGAGCGTCGAGCCGATGAACGACCTGCGCGTGCGCCAGGCGATGGCCTACGCCATCGACAAGAGCGTCCTCTTCTCCGTCACCGGCGCCGATCCATCGCTCGACGCCGACAGCGTGTTCCAACCCGACACCCGTTGGTACACACCGCAGCAGGGCTACCCGAAGTTCGACCTAGCAAAGGCCAAAGACCTCGTCGCGCAGTACGAGAAGGAGAAGGGCAAGATCTCGTTCCAGTTCAACTCCACGACCGACCCCGACACGTTGAAGTCGGTGCAAGTGCTGGCCGAGATGTGGCAGGCCGCGGGCATGAACGTCTCGGTGCAGACCTACCAGCAGGCCGATCACATCACCAACGCGGTGACGGGGAACTTCCAGGCCAACATCTGGCGCCAGTTCGGCGCGGCCGACCCCGACCCGAACTACATCTGGTGGGTGAGTGAGAACGCGGAAGGGCCTCTCACGCTGAACATGGCTCGCAACAAGGACCCCCAGATCGATGCCGCCATGCGCGAGGGACGGGCGACTCCCGACGTGGACCTGCGCAAGCAGGCCTACGACAAGGTGCAGGCCCGCCAGAGCGCCGACCTCCCCTACCTCTGGCTCAACCATCTGCGCTGGAGCCTCGCGGCCGACAACAACGTCCGCGGGTTGCAGGGCATGCCCCTCCCCGATGGCGGCCAGTCTGCCGGTCTGGTCGGTGGCGTGATCTCGCTCACCGCCATGTGGCTCGACACGTGACGGGCTCGAGCTCACGACCCTGCCGCCTCGCGCCCGAGCGAACCGTTGTGGTCACCACACCGGTCACAACTCGGGCGAACCGGGCTCCCTCGTCGCTCCCGGCAACGGCTCGCGGAGCGGGACGATCATGCTCGAGAAGTCGGCGACGGCGATCACCCTCCCGTCCGGATCGACGACGCGGCACTCGACGACGATGAGCTGCCGGCCGGCGCGAACAACTCGCGCCTTCGCATAGACCATGTCGCCCTTCGGGCGGCCGAGGTAGCGAACATGAAGGTCGGCAGTCACCAGCGACGTCTTGCCCGGGTCGAATCCGCTCGTGCGAGCGGCTGCGCTTGCGGCGGCCACGTCGATCAGCGTCGCGAGGGCACCGCCGTGGAGGTTGCCGCCCGAGCCGTATGCCTCCGGCCGGACCGGCATCTGCACGACGACCTCATCGTCGGAGTCGACGGCCACCACTTCTGAGGGTCGTTCGACGAAGTCGATGCCGAGCAAGGCGTGGAGCGGCGTGGCCCGGAACGCGTTGTACATGCGGTCGAGCAGCTCGGGGTCATCGCCAGACAACATGCCGGCACGCTATCCGCTGGTCGACGAGCCGATCAGAACCGGTCGTTGTCGTCTTCGACGCTGACGATGTGGATGGCGGCCTCTTCGGCGGGCAGCAGCGTGTCGATCGGACCTCCCGCTTCGCCGACGGCGGCGCCGCGCGGGATGTCGTGGCCGAACTCTGCCGCGCTCTCGGCCGCGAAGTCGGGATCGAGACCGAAGTCGGGACTCGGTTCGATCAGCTCTTCGTCCCAGCCGCGGGTGTCGGGCACGAGCCGGTCGGGCTCCTCTCGCCAGGTCCGTTCTTCGAACGAATCGGCGGGAACGTCGCCGGTGTCGGTGATGACGCTCGCCTCTTGGACGGCGAGGCCGTGATCGGGGCCCCAATCCTCCAGATCGATGTCGGGTTCGAGGTTGTCCTCGTCGAACTCCTCCGCCCCGAGCTGGTCATCGTTGCGATCGATGTCGTCGGGATCAGGCAGAACCGGCATGTCACTCATGACCGCGCCTCCGGAGGACGGTGGGTGATGTCCACGGTACCCAACGAAGAGCCGGCGGCCGCTCACCAACCCGAACCGGGCCGTTCTACGCGCCGGTTCCGGCGCGGCGCACGGCCCAGTTGCGCGGCAGTGATCAGGTCGGCCGGAGAAGCGAGTAGGCGACGAACTGGCGGAGGAACCTTGCCCGCCCGGGCCGCGATCGCCCGTCGGTCGTCTCCATGGTGAGCAAGCCGACGGTGACCACGACCAACCACTCAGTGGCTTCCTCGGCGGTGATGTCTTCGCGCAGGCGCCCGCTCGCCGCGACTCGGTCGAGGAAGGGCGTGACCAACGGCGTCGCGATCTCGGTGAACGCCCGGGGGCCGCCGCCGACCCGGGCCACCGCCGCGCTCGCGCCGTGGCCCTCGAGCGACTCGTACCACCATTCCTGGCGGATCGCTTCCACCGTCCGCAGCACACCTTCGGCGATCGCTTCGGCCGGGTCGGTCACGTGCGCGAGGTCGCGCTCGATCTTGGCGGAACGCACGTGGGCCATCCGCACGAGGACCTCGCGAACGAGCTCGTCCTTGTCGGCGACGTAGCGGTACACGGTCGCCCGCGAGCAGCCCGCGCGTTGTGCGACCTCGTCGATGCGCACACCGAGCGGCCCGGCGATCCGCATGACCTCTTCGGTCGCGTCGATGAGCCGCACCCGAAGGTCGTCCGAGGCCGTGACGGGCGATGCAGCGGTTGTCGATTCCTTCACGGGCATTCCCTCACGGGATCGGGATCGACCCCTTGCCGAGGTCCTGACGTCATGTTAGCTTGACTGAGACAGAAACTCAATCTGTCTCACAGTTGCGAACGGTTGCGAACAGCTGCGAACGGTTGGGGAAAGGGGGATCGACCATGCGGGTCACCGAGCACGCCGAACAAGCCGGGCATCCCGGAGCAGAGGGGCACTACATCGTGGTCTCGGCCGATTGCCACGGCGGTGGCGATCTGCGCGACTACCGGCCGTACCTCCCGGCGCGGCACCTCGACCGGTTCGACGAGTGGGCAGCCACGTTCGACAACCCCTACCCCGATCTCTCGGGCCCCAACGGGGGCCGCAACTGGGACAGCGAGCGGCGGCTGAAGGAGCTCGAAGCCGACGGCGTCGTCGGCGAGGTGATCTTCCCGAACACCATCCCACCCTTCTTCCCGACCGCGTCGCTCGTCCACCAACCCCCCGCGGCCAACGAGGGCGACCTCGAGCTGCGATGGGTCGGGCTACGAGCCCACAACCGCTGGCTGGCCGACTTCTGCAACGAGACACCCGGACGCCGCGCAGGTATCGCACAGATCCTGCTGCACGACATCGACGCGGCAGTCGAGGAGGTGCGCTGGGCGAAGGAGGCGGGACTGACCGGTGGTGTGCTCCTCGGCGGTGCGCCCCCGGGCTCGGGCCTCCCGCCGCTCTACGCGCCCGACTACGAACCGCTGTGGTCGGTCTGCGAGGAGCTGGGCATGCCGATCAACCACCACAGCGGCAGCGCCGCGCCCGACTACGGCGACTACCCCGAGGCCAAGGTGATGTTCCTGCTCGAAGTGACGTGGTGGGCGCACCGCACGCTCTGGCACCTGATCTTCGCCGGTGTGATGGAGCGCCATCCTGATCTGCAGTTCACGTTCACCGAACAGGGCACCGCGTGGTTGCCCGAGCAGCTCCAGACGCTCGACTACTACAAGGCCCGCATGTCGGCGCCGACCGGCTCGCAGGAGGCCATGTTCGGTTCCGCGGTGATGGCGAAGCTGTCGCTCACGCCGAGCGAGTACTGGGCCCGCCAGTGCCATGTGGGGTCGAGCTTCATCCGCCCGGCCGAGGTCGAGCTGCGCGACCAGGTCGGCGTCGATCGCATCATGTGGGGCAGCGACTTCCCCCACCGCGAAGGCTGCTGGCCCTACAGCCACGAGCACCTGCGCCTCTCGTTCGCGGGCGTCGACCCTGCCGAGGTGCAGCAGATGGTCGGGGCCAACGCGGCCGAGCTCTACGGCTTCGACCTCGACGCCCTCGCCCCGGTCGCCGCCCGGGTCGGGCCGACCATAGAAGAAGTCGCCCAACCGTTGGACGTCATCAACGACCTGCCCGACGATGCGCTGCGCTGCCCCGTCTTCGCGGCCGCGCGCATGGCCGCCACCCACTAACCGAGGCACCGACATGACGATTCGCTACGGAGCACGGACACCCGACCAGATCGAGAGCAAGGAGGTGAAGGCGACCTCGGTCGGCGCGTGGTCGAAGAGCTTCACCGCCATCTACGAGACCGACCCCGACGTCATCGCTGCCGTCCTTCCTCCCCCGCTTCAACCGACGGGCGAGCCGCTCGTGCGCGTGTCGATCGCGACGGTCGACATCGGCGCGGGGCGCCCGCCCTTCGGCGCTGGCACGTTCGCGGTGCAGGCCGAGCACGAGGGCACGATCGGCAACTACCCGCTCGTGATGCCGATGACCACCGAGCAGTCGGTCGTCGGTGGGCGAGAGACGTTCGGCGAGCCGAAGAAGCTTGCCCAGATCGTGCTCGACCGTGAGGGATCGAAGCTGCACGGGACGGTCAGCCGGCTCGGCATCACGTTCCTCGAGCTCACCGGTGACGTGAAGGAAGAGCTGGAACCGCCGGCCGAGCGCGAGCGCGTCGACTTCTACTTCAAGTTCCTCCCGGCACCCGACGGCAAGGGCTTCGACACCGAACCATCCCTCATCTACTGCCGCCGCCAAGAGAACGCGCGCAAGGTCGAGCGCGTCGAGGGCGAGATCCTCCTGCACGAGTCGCGTTTCGATCCCGTCGTCGATCTCCCCGTCCGCCGGATCGTCGAGATGTCGATGTCGGAACGGCGCAGCATCCAGACCGGCGAGATCGTGAGCCGGGTGCCGAGCGAGTGGCTCGTGCCGTACGCGCACCAGCGCTACGACGACATGTCGCCGATTGGCGAGAACGCCGGGGACGCCAAGACGTGAAGGACCTCCACGGCAAGGTCGCGGTCGTCACCGGCGGCGCCAGCGGCGTCGGCCGCGCCATGGGCGAGCGCTTCGCGCGCGAGGGCATGCACGTCGTGCTCGCGGACGTCGAGCGACCCGTGCTCGATGCAACGGTCGACGAGCTGAAGGCCGACGGCATCGAAGTCACCGGCATCGCCACCGACGTGTCTGATCTCGCGTCGGTCGAGCGCCTCCGCGACCAGACACTCGAGCGGTTCGGCAAGGTCCATCTCCTCTGCAACAACGCCGGCGTCGGGGCCGGCGCCGAAGGCCACATCTGGGACCACACGATCAACGACTGGACGTGGGCGCTCGACGTCAACGTCTACGGCGTGATCAACGGCATCGTGGCGTTCGTCCCGTCCATGCTCGACCACGGCGAGGAAGGGCACGTCGTCAACACGTCGTCGGGCAACGGCGGCGTCTCTCCCCTGCCCGGCACGCCTATCTATGCCACGACCAAAGCTGCCGTCGTCACCATCTCCGAATGCCTCTACGCGCAGCTCCAGTCCGTCGGCGCCGAGATCGGCGCTTCGGTGCTGTTTCCCGGCCCGAAGATGTTGCGCACCGGGCTGTTCAGCTCGTGGCGGAACCGCCCACCCGAGCTCGCCAACCCGACGCCGCGAAAGACCCCGCCGACGACGATCGAGTCCTTCGAGAAGCGCATGGCCGACGCCGGCATCGCCGTCGACTACACGCCGGTCGAAGAGGTCGCCGGCCGCGTCGTCGACGCGGTGAAGGCCCGGCAGTTCTGGATCCTGCCCGAGAGCGACCGCTCCGACGCCCAGATCAACGCCCGGGCGGCATCGATGCTCGCCCGATCGAACCCCGACTACCTCCGCGACCTGACCGGATGACTGCCATGACGAACTCCCAGCCTTACCTCATCATCTCGTCGGACTGCCACGCCGGCCTGCCGAACGAGCAGTACCGCGAGTACCTCGACCCCGAGCTCCGCGACCAGTTCGACACCCATCTCGCGGATCGAACCAAGATGCTCGAGCTCGCGCAGCGCGGCCTGCTCAACGAGGAGTTCGCCGAGGAGTGGCATCACGACAACGAGGAAGGCCTGCGCGGCGGGTGGGATGCCACCCGGCGCGACAAGGAGCTCGATGCCGACGGCGTCGTCGGTGAGGTCATCTTCCCCGATGCCGACGCCGTCACGTCGGGCGCATCGGCGCCCTTCGGCGCCGGGCTCGGCGCGGCGGGCGACGTCGACCCGAACCTCCTGCTCGCCGGGGCGCGCGCCCACAACCGCTGGCTGGCCGAGCTGTGCGCCGCGAGCCCCCACCGCCGTGCCGGGGTCGCCGTGGTACCGATCTACGACGTGGACGCGGCCGTGGTCGAGATCCGGCGAGCACGCGCGTCGGGGCTGCGCGGCGGCATCCTCATCCCCTCGATGTGGCAGCCCCACCCTCCCTACCACGACGAGCGCTACGACCCCGTGTGGGCCGTCTGCCAAGAGCTCGAGATGCCCGTCCATGTGCATTCGGGCGCGGCCGACAAGGCGCAGTACGGCCCCCATGTCGGCATCTACACCACCGAGGTGCGGTGGTGGTCGGCCCGGCCCATGCACTTCCTCATCTGGTCGGGTGTGTTCGAGCGCTTCCCGCAGTTGCAGTTCGTGGTCACCGAGTCGGGCGCCTTCTGGGTGCCCGACCTCCTCTGGACGATGGACACCGTGTATGACCGCGAGCACGGCGCCCGCAAGCTCGGTTCCGTGCTGACGTCGAAGATGAGCATGCGGCCGAGCGAGTACTTCGATCGCAACTGCTCGATCGGCGCGTCCAACACGCGCCGACGCGAGCTGGCCCGCCGCTACGAGATCGGCGTCGGCAACATCATGTGGGGCAACGACTTCCCCCATCCCGAGGGCACGTGGCCCCACACGCGCGAATGGCTGCAACGAGCGTTCCACGACATCCCGGTCGACGAGACTCGGGCGATGCTCGGCCTCAACGCGGCGGCCTTCTACCGGTTCGACATAGACGCCCTCACGCCGCTCGCCCAGCAGATCGGCCCGACCCCGAGCGACTTCACCCAGTCCGGCGACGAGTCCGCGAAGTGGGCCGCGCTCGAGGAAGCCGGCCGTCCGTGGATCACCGAGATCGACGCGCTCCCGATCCCCAGTGGGAGCTGAGCCTTGATGCGCGCGCCGGACACTTCCACAACCTTCGATCCGCTCGAGGAGGGCTACACCGAGTCGCCCTACGAGCAGTACGCCCGGCTGCGAGAGCACGACCCCGTGCACTGGTCACCGCTGCTCGAAGGCTGGGTCGTCACCCGCTACGACGACGTCGTCGCGGTCCTGCGCGAACCGACGATCAGTGTCGAGCTCATCAATGCGCAGCCGACGTCGCTCGTCGTCGGCGAGCAGACCCGCATGGCCCAGACGGGACACGAGCCCTCGACGCTGGTGCTGCGCGACGACCCCGACCACGCCCGGCTGCGCCGCCTCCTGCAGCAGCCGTTCTCGCCACGCGCCATCGATGGCCTGCGCGGCATGATCAGCCGCCGCATCGACGACGCGCTCGACGTGTTGATCCCTCGCGGCCACATGGACGTCATCGACGACTTCGCCTACCCGTTCCCGGTCGGCGTGTTCTGCGAGATGTTCGGCGTCCCCGAGGACGAGACGCCACAGATGCGCGAGTGGACGAGCAAGGTGGCCAAGAACCTCGACCCCGTCATGTCGAAGGAAGAGCGTGAGGAGTGCATGCGGGGCCACGACGACATGTACGCCTACCTCGAACAGCTCATCGAGAGGAAGCGGGAGCAACCGGCCGATGACATCCTCACCTCGTTGGTGCATGCCGAGGAGGACGGCGACAAGCTCACCCGCGACGAGCTCACCACCCAGGTCGTCACGCTCTACGTGGCCGGGCACGAACCCACGACCTCGTTGATCGGTCGAGGGCTGCTCGAGCTCCTGCGCCGTCCCGATCAGATGGCGTTGCTCCGCGCTCGGCCCGAGCTGATGGGCAGCGCTGTACTCGAGCTCCTGCGCTACGACGGGCCCAACCAGTTCGTCCGCCGCATCGCGACGCGGGACATGAAGCTGGGCGGCCGCGCCATCGAAGCCGGCCACGTCCTGTTCCTGTGCGTCGGCTCCGCCAACCGCGACCCGGCGCGGTGGGGCGACGGCGCCGACGAGCTGGACATCGAGCGCGAGGACGCCTCGCAGCACCTGCAGTTCGGCACGGGTGTGCACCATTGCCTGGGCGCGCACCTCGCCCGCCTCCAGGCCGAGCTCGCGCTCGGCGCGCTCCTCGATCGCACGGCAGCCATCGAGCTCGCCGGCGATCCCGTCTGGAGCCCCCGCATGGTCATCCGCGGCCTCCAGAACCTGCCCGTCACCTACACCGCCGCGTAACCCGACTCAGCCCTCGCCGATGAGATCAGGCAGGTTGATCTCCTTCACGAACCGGCTCACGGCCTTCGCCATCGATTCGTCGAGCGCCGCGTTCACGCTGCGGGCGATCAGCGGCTTGAACCGGCGGAGGCGCTCGGTCACCTCGGCCAGCTCGTCTTGGGGCGCACCCCGATCGACGAACGGTTGCCAGACCACCTTCTGGAACATGTCGACGAAGTGCTCGGCGATCTCGTCGCTGCGATCGCGCAGGAACTCGGCCTGATCCATCGCCACATCGAGCGGGATGCTCGCGGCGCGCAGCTCTCCGCCGATCGCCATGAGCGTCGGGTTGGCGATGGAGAACTCACCGCCTGCTTCGTCGGGGATCAGGAACCCGATGCGCACTGCTGTGTCGAGCACGGCTGGCTCGTTGCCGAACAGCTTCTCGAGGGCGGCCATGGAGATGCGGGGCATCGGGGCATCGTGGAAGAACGAGGTGAGCTCTTCCTCGAAGCCGAGGACATCGCCCAGGGAATGACCGGCCTCCCACGCCTTCACGAGCGACCCGATGGCGGCTCGCGAGAACCCGTCCCCCTGCAGGCGCTCGATCAGGCGCAGCCGCTCGAGGTGGGCCGGCCCGTAGTAGCCGAGACGGCCGCGACGGGCCGGTGGCGGAAGCATCCCGTGCACCTGGAAGGAACGGATGTTGCGGGCGGTGAAGCCTGACTTCTGTGCCAGCTCGTCGATCGTGTACTCATCTGCGGGTTCACTCGAGGACCCGGCCGCCGGCTCAGTCACGCGGCCGACGATAGTTGGAACCCATCGGCTGACCCGTCCGTGCTCCTGGCTCAGCTTCCCGATCTCGCGAAACGTCGTCACCGTACGCGGTGCTCGACGTCACCACGGTGGGGCCGCCGCACCCGATCTACAGGCCGACCGGTGGCGCGTGGACGGGAACTTCGAGCCGGCGGATCAACAGCTCTTGCGCCATCGACATGCACAGTCGTCCGCCGCTGTCGTAGAAGACGCCCCGTACCGCGGCCCGACCGGATGCGTTGACCATGGCGTGGAAGTCGCAATACGTCCATCGATCGACGCGGAACGGCCGGTGGAACCAGACCGCGTGATCGACGCTCGCGTCGGTGTGCGTGCCCCACTCCCCCAGGTTGTGCGGGCGGAACGAGGTGCCGGTCATGTCGGACAAGAACGCGGCGACACCGAGATGGACCGCAGGATCGTCCGGCACGGGCTCGAGCGTTCGGACCCAATACCGCCGGGTCGACTCGTACGTGCCGTCAGGCCGCGGCGCGCTGGCACCGATCTCACGGATGTCGAACGGTGCCGGTCCTTCGCCTCGAGGCAACGACTCGGGCTCGGGCAGACGGGTGGGCATCGGCAACTGGTACTCGTCGCCCGCCTCGCCACCGTGGAACGAGACCGCCATCCACAGCGCGTTGCGGTCGTCTTGCCTCGAGGTGACGTGCCGGGTCGAGAACGTGCGGCCGTCGCGCAACGCGTCGACACGTAGCTCCACCGGACCCGGACGCAACGCGCCGAGGAACATCGCGTGGAGCGAATGCGGCCCCATCTCCCCGTCGACGGTCTGCATGGCGGCGTCGAGACCATGAGCGACAACGACACCGCCGAAGACCCGATCTCCGAACCAGTCCGGGGCGGTCGCCGTGAAGCGCTCGCCATCAGGTCGGGTCGCCAATGCCGTCAGCAGCTCCGCCACCGGCGACGGATCGGCTGCCATCATCGGTGGCCGGGGTTGGGCGTGACCAGGACCTTGCAGTCGACGGTTGGAGACTTCAGTGCCTGGAATCGATCGGGCAGCTCGTCCAGGGTGACCTCGCCGGTCACGAGCGGCAAAGGATCGATGCGCTCGTGATCGATCATGGCGATCGTGTGCTTGTAGTCGCGCGTGCGGTAGTAGAACGAGAAGCGAACGTCGAGCTCTTTGGTCACGGCGTTGACCGGCAGCACTTGGTCAGGCGTCATGCACACGCCGGCCACGACGACACGACCGTCGACGTCGATCACGTCGAAGCAGTGCTGCAACAGGCCGGGCACGCCGACGCACTCGATCACGAGCCGGGGAGGGGCGCCGGTGATCGACTCGAAGGCCGAGCGAACGTCCGCAGCCGCCGGGTCGATGGTCGCCGTCGCCCCGACCTCTTCCGCGAGCGCCCGCCGGTGGTCGACCGGGTCGCTCACCACGATCTCGCCCGCACCGGCGTGACGCAACCACAACGCCACCGCGGCACCGACCGGCCCTGCGCCGAGCACGAGCACGTCGTCGCCGGGCTCGATCCCGGCCCGGTCGACCGTGTGCAAGCCGACGGCGAGAGGCTCGATCATGGCGCCGTGTTGCGCAGTGAGCGCATCCGGCAGCTTGAAGCAATCGCCGGCGCCGACTGCGACGCGTTCGGCAAACGCACCCGGACGCTGGAAGCCGATCATCTCGACATTCGCGCACTTGGGCGGTCGGCCGGTGAGACATCCCGCGCACGTGCCGCACGTGCGCAGCGAGAGGGCGGTGACGCGGTCGCCCGCCGCGAAGCCGGAGGTGGCCGGCCCGGCATCGAGCACGGTCCCGCAGAACTCGTGCCCCATCACGAGGCCCGGCAGCGGGAACGCATCGGAGAGGTGGAGGTCCGAGCCGCACACCCCGCACGCATCCACGTGGAGGACGAGCTCGTCGGGCCGGGGCTCGGGATCGTCGACCTCGGCTACGGCGAGTGGTTCGTTCGGTTGCTGCAACACCGCGGCGCGCACCGGCTGAGTCTGCCAGACCGCGGCGGGAGCCGCGGCGTACACTCCCACCCATGCATCGCCTCTCGGCGGCCCTCGGTGGCCGTTCCCGGGGGCGGGCCGGGGGACTTGCGTTGTGCCTCGCCGCGGCCTGCCTCGTGTTCGCCTCCTCCCCACCCGCGGCGTCCGCAGCCGGCACCCGCTACCTCGACGAGGTGTTCGCCAGCGTGACCACGACGTCGAACCTCACCTACGACACGGTGATCAACTACGACAACACGCCGATCGACGTGAAGCTCGACGTGTACCAGCCGACCGGCGACTCCGAGACGAACCGCCCGGTGGTCATGTACATCCACGGTGGGTACTTCGCCGCCGGCGACAAGAGCGAAGGATCTGCGATCGCGCAGGAGGCCGCCCGGCGCGGCTACGTCGCTGTCTCCATCAACTACCGGGTCTGGCCGGGCGCAGCCACCGATGGCACCAAGCTCCTCTGGGGCATCAACGCCGCGCAGCGCGACGCGCAATCGGCCGTCCGCTGGCTGCGGAAGAACGCCGAGTCGCTCGGCATCAACCCGCTCGCCATCTTCGCCATGGGCTACTCGGCGGGCGCGATCACCAGCCTGCAAGTCGACTACCAGTCGGCCAGCGCGGGCGGCGGTGGCAACCAGGGCTTCGCGTCTGACATCGCCGGCGCGGTGTCGATGGCCGGCTTCGCCTTCGGCAGCACGCCGCGCTCGGCGCCGGTGATCATGTTCAACGGCACAGCCGATCCGCTCGTGCAGTACTCGTGGGCGACGGCGACCTGCAGCGGCGCCGTGGCGAACGGCGATAGCTGCACGCTCTACTCCTATCCCGGCGCCGGCCACGACCTCAGCCCCTACTTCGACGACATCAAACCGAAGATCTGGGCGTTCCTCTACAGCCTCGTGCCTGGTGTGCTCACGCTGCCGGCTCCGATGGCGGGCTTCCACGGCCTGTCGCCGGCTCGGTTGCTCGACACGCGCGACGGCACCGGCGTCGGCACGCCGGCCCAGGTACCCGCCGGTGGTGTGGTGAACCTCGCCGTCGCGGGCCAGGGTTCGGTGCCCGCGTCAGGAGTGTCGGCCGTCGTCCTCAACGTGACCGGCGTGAACCCGTCGGCGTACACCCACGTGACCGTGTTCCCGGGCGGCACGGCACGACCCGCGACCTCGAACCTCAACCTCGTCCCGGGCCAGACCGTCGCGAACCTCGTCACGACCGGCGTCGGCAGCGATGGCTCCGTCGACTTCTTCAACAACGACGGCACCATCGATCTGGTCGCCGATGTTGTCGGCTACTTCGACGACGGCACCGGCGCGGGCGATCGGTTCAACGCCATCGCGCCCACGCGCGTCCTCGACACGCGCGACGGCACGGGCGGGTTCGCGGGAAGGTTGCAGGCCGGCAGCCCGATCGCGGTCGCGGTGGGCGCGACGCCGAGCATCCCCGCCGATGCGGTCGACGCGGTCATGAACCTGACCGTCGTGGGCGGTAGCGAGAACAGCCACGTGACGGCGTGGCCCGCCGGCGAGTCGATGCCGGGCGTGTCGAACTTGAACTTCGTCGCGGGCCAGACATTGGCCAACGCCGCCGCGCTCAAGCTCGGCACGGCCGGCCAGGTCAGCCTGGCCAACAACGCGGGTGGGGTCTACGCCATCGTGGACGCGACGGGCTACTTCAAGCCGACCGGCAACCGCTTCGTCGCGGTCCAACCGACCCGGGTGCTCGACACGCGCAACGGCACCGGAGCCAGCGGCCCCGTCGCCGCCGGGACGTCGATCGACGTGTTCATCAAGGGGGCGCCCGGCCTTCCCCCCGACGGGATCTCCGGTGTCGTGATCAACGTGACCGCGGTCGGCGCGACCACGCCGACCCACGTGACGGCGTGGCCAACCGGGTCACCCATGCCCGGCTCGTCCACCCTCAACGTGGCCAACGCGGCCGCGCTCCCCAACCTCGCCATGCTGGGCGTGGGCCCGGGCGGCCAGGTCAGCATCTACAACAACAGCGGCTCGACCCACCTGGTCGGCGACGTGGTGGGCTACTTCGTCTGACCGCCACGCCGTTCCCCCCATCTGGGCCGCCACCCGCGCCGAAACCAGCGCGACACCCGGCCCAGATCGACAAGCACTCCAACTGGGCCGCCACCCGCGCCGAAACCAGCGCGACACCCGGCCCAGATCGACAGGCTGTCCCTACGGGTCGAGGCGCGCGGTCGCCTTCACGAGCGTCGCGTTGCGGTCGTCGGGGATGGCCAGCAGCTCCAGCCGGCGGCCGTCGCAAAGATCGACCGCCCCCTCCCCCGCCGGGCTGCCGGCCTCGGTCGCGCCCGGATCGACGAGACGCACGTGGGCCGGGCTCGCGGTGACGGGCCGGCCCGAGCGCTGCCAGAGGCTCACCGGCACCTCCGCGAGCACGTCCAGCGTCGCCGGGTCGAGCACACCCAGACCGCCGATCGCGCCAACGAGCAGACCGTCATCCGCATCTCGCAGCTGGCCAGTCCCGGCGACCACCACACACCCGTCGACCACCGTGCCATCCCGGTAGTCGACGAAGTGGTTGGGATTGCGCCGCTCGTCGAGCACCTCGCCGGACGGCGACAGCCGCCACAACGCCCGGCCGCCCCAACCGCACGCGACGAGAACGTTCGCGCTGGCGACCACCAGCGCACCGACATGGTGCGAGAACCGGAACACCGCCTCGGACCGCCCCGCCGCGAGCTCTATCCGATACACGAGGGTCGAGCCGGCCGCGTCATAGGTCGACATCGGAACCCAGAGGTGTTGTCCCCCGCACGTAGCACCGACACACCGCCGGGATGGAAATGGCGCTCGTCGCCGAGTCGGAGGCGAACGTGCTCGCGCCCGGCATCGTCGAAACCGATCAGCCACCCGCGCCCGGCCGCGGCCGCCACCGTGCTGAGCCACCACAGCTCATGGGCCCGAGCCAGCCCCTGGGGGTGATGCGCATCGAACCCCAGCGGAACCTCGCCGCTGCGCTCCCACCGCGTGGCCCTTCCGAGCTGCTGCCACCAGAGCGGTCGCGCGGGCGTGCTCGCGGCCGGCGCACGCAGGGTTGCCGTCTCCGCCGCGCCTGCCTGCCCCACGACGCGAGTCATCTGCCCCATATCAGCCCGCGAGAGCCTGCCTGTCTAGATCTGCGCCCCGCGGAGAGCGCGTGGGGGCGGAGCCCCCGGGAAGCTAGGCGCTTGGGTCGACGGATCGACAATTTGTTGTGGATGTGCGCGATCCGTGAAACCGTAATGTGACCAGCCGAACCGGCGCAGACACCTCGCCCCGTCGGGCCAAAGGGTGCCGGATTCGGGTGTGACGAAAATCGA
>JACPNV010000065.1 GCA_016185305.1 Actinomycetota bacterium
CCAACGTTCCTCGTCGCTCAACACGATCACAAACGGACTCCGCCGCGACATCGCACCCTCCTACGCGCGACGCGACCGCCCAGCGCCATGCCCCCTCCGCACCCCCCAACTTACACGCGTGTAATTCCGCGGAGGACCACTTAGCCGCTATGTCAGCACATCAGCGCCGTGATATCCCGCCCGACGAGCTGCCGCCCTTCCTCCGGGTCGACGAGGTCGCACGGCTCCTCCGCATCTCCCGCTCCGCCGCGTACGAGCTCGCCAACGCCTGGCTCGCCACCGACGGCGAAACCGGCATCCCGGCGGTGCGACTCGGCCGAAGCCTTCGCATCCCGCGTGCCGCCGTCGAACGCCTGCTGAGCATCGGCGCAGACGATGGCACCGCCTGAAAGGCTGCTGCGCCACCCGGTGATCGCGCCCGAGTCGTCGTCCGTCGCGTCCATCAGGACCAACCGGACAAGTCCACACACTGGCACCAGGGTGCGGGGTGCGGTCAGGGTCGGTCGCTCGTGCTGAGCATCGGGACCCTCAGCCTCGGTCAGGAGGCGTATTACCTGGAGGAGGTCCTCGACGGCGCCGAGGACTACTACCTGCACGCGGGTGAGGCGCCCGGACGCTGGCTCGGCCGCGCCACCAGCCGGATCGGGCTCGGAGGTGAGGTCACCGCCGACGACCTTCGCGCCGTGCTCGCCGGCGAGGACCCGTCGACCGGCGAAGCCCTCCGCTCGACGAAGGCGTCGCTCCCCGGGCTCGATCTGACCCTGTCCGCGCCGAAGTCGGTCTCGCTCGTCTGGGGTCTCGGTGATGACGCGACCGCCGCGACCGTCGTCGCGTGCCACGAGCGCGCCGTCGACGCCGCCATCGCGTACCTCGAACGGAACGCGTGCCAGGTGCGGCGCGGCCATGCGGGCGCCGAGAAGGTCCCCGCGGACGGGTTCATCGCCGCCGGCTTCCGTCACCGCACCAGCCGGCTCGGTGATCCGTCGCTTCACACCCATGTGCTCGTCGCCAACGTCGCGCAGGGCGACGACGGGCGGTGGACGGCGCTCGACACGCGCCCCCTCTACTGGCATGCCCGGCCCGCCGGGTTCGTGTACCAAGCCGTGCTCCGCTACGAGCTGGCCCGATCGCTCGGTCTGTTGTTCGAGGAGGTCGAGCGGGGCCACGCCGACGTGGCCGGCATCCCGCAGGAGATGCGGTGGGAGTTCAGCGGTCGCCGACGCCAGATCGTCGACCAACTCGAGCGCCACGGCGCGTCGTCGGCCAAGGCCGCGCAGGCAGCAACGCTCGAGACGCGCAAGGCCAAGACCGAGTACGTGCCCGAGGCCGAGCTCCGCCGTCAGTGGGCCACTCGATCCGAGCCGTTCGGAGTCAGCATCGACCGGCTGCCGACCCTCGTCCGATCGCCGGTCATCGAGCTGTCCGACGACGACGTCGCGGAACTTGCCACCGATAAGAACGCGACCTTCGAGCGCCGAGATGTCGTTCGCGTGATCGCCCAAGCCGCCACGCAGGGAGCGTCGCTCGACGACATCGAAGCTCGCACCGATGCCTTCCTCGGCTCGACGCAGGCGATCGCCATCACCAACGATCGCTGGACCACGCCCGAGATGCTCGCGATGGAACAACGCACCGTCGATCTCGCTATGAGCGGCCAGGCCTCCGGTCGCTGCCTTGTTTCGGACGAGGCCGTCGAACGCAGCGTCGCCAGTCGGCCGTCCCTCGGCGCCGACCAGCGCCAGGCCGTTCGGGAGATCAGTTCGTCCGGCGACGCGGTGAGCGTGCTCGTCGGGCCGGCCGGTACCGGCAAGACCTTCTGCCTCGACGCGCTGCGTGACGCCCACGAAGCGTCAGGTCACCGCGTGCTCGGAGTCGCCCTTGCCGCCCGCGCCGCCGCGCAACTCGAACTCGGTGCCGGGATCACGAGCCAGACCGCCGACCGCCTGCTCGTCGCTCTCCGAGCGGGCAAGGTGCGCTTCGGTGAGCGCACGCTGCTGGTCGTCGACGAGAGCGGCATGCTCGGCACGCGCCGGCTGGCCGCGATCATCGAGGAGATCAACGAAGCCGGTGGGAAGGCCGTGCTGGTCGGCGACCCAAAGCAGCTCCCGGAGATCGATGCCGGCGGACTGTTCGCCAGCCTGGCCAACCGACTCGGTTGCGTCGAGCTGACGCGCAACCGGCGCCAGCACGACGTGCAGGAGCGCGCCGCCGCGCACGAGCTGCGTCACGGCCTGGTCGAACGAGCAATGGAACGACTCGAACGCAACGGCAACGTGAGCACTGCCGACAACGCGGACCTGCTGCGCGACGGCATGGTCGGCGACTGGTTCACCGCTCGCACGACGGGTCAGGACGTGGCGATGGTCGCCGCCCACCGGTCCACGGTGGCCGACCTCAACGAGCGAGCCCGAGACGTTTTGCGCGCCGCCGGCGGGCTGGGCGACGACGTGTTCAGGGCCGGCGGTCTGACCTTCGCGGTGGACGACGAGGTCCTGGCGCACAAGAACCTCTACGACCTCGGCATCCTCAACGGTGAGCGCGGCACCGTTACCGGGGCCAGGCGAGACCGTCTCATCATCGAGCTCGAGAACGGGCGCAAAGCCGAAGTCCCCGCGAGCTACATCGAGGACGGCCACCTCACCCACGGGTACGCCATGACGGTCCACAAGGCGCAAGGCCTGACGTGCGACCGGGCGCTCGTGCTCGGCGACGACACCTTCACCGTCGAGCTCGGATACACGAGCCTCACACGCGGCCGCGAGCGGAACCAGCTCTACCTCGTCGCCCCGAGCCGGGAGGACGGCCACGGGCGGACACCACAGATCGATCCCATCGAGAGCTTCACCAGCTCGCTGCATCGCAGCGGCGCCAAGACCGCCGCCATCGACGTCCTCGAACGATAGGAGCCGCAGATGCGAGACAAGCCCAACGAAGGATCCGGCGACACCGCCTTCATGGTCGCGATCATCGCCGCCGGTGCGGTGGCCGCCGTCGTGTGGCTCGGCGCAGAGCTCGCCTCGCTGCTGTCGGGCCACGGCCAGATGCCGGCAGGGCTCGGCGATGGCTTCACAGCGTTGGTGCATCTGCCGTCGACGATGAGCGACCCGAGGCTCGCGTGGAACGCCGACTTCCAGCCCTACCTGCCGGGACCAGTCCTGTACTGGTTCTCGACGATCGTGCTCGTCGTCCTCGCTGCGGCGGTCGGCTGGCTCGGCTGGAAGCTGCTTCGCGCGCCGAGCGACTCGCTCGATCGGCGCGAGCGTCTCGGCGTGCGCACCCAAGGTCGACTCGCGAGCCGGCGCGACCTCCGGCCGATCCTCGTTCGCCGGCCCCAGCCAGGTCGCTTCGTCGTCGGTCGCTTCGGCGGCCACCTCATCGCCACCGAAGACCCGTACGCGCCGAGGGGTCGACGAAGCCCAGCGAGCGGTCGTGGCGCAGTGGCGCTGGTCGGCCCGACGAGGTCGGGCAAGACCACTGCGGCCATCGGAGGGATCCTCGACCGGGACGGCCCGGCGATCCTGTGCTCGGTGAAGAGCGATCTGCTCGCCGCCACACGGGAGCGACGAGCAGCGCTAGGCGAGGTCCAGGTCTTCGACCCGAGCGGGGTCACCGGGCAAGGCAACGCGTCGTGGAGCCCGCTACGCGAGGCAGGCACGACGAGCGGCGCTGTGCAGGCGGCGCGGGCGATCGTCGAGGCGGGACCACGGACGACGAACGTCGAGCAAGGCGAGTTCTGGAACCAGATGGCCGAGAGCCTCCTCGCCGGCCTCATGTGCATTGCCGCCAACACGGAGAACCGAACGTTCTCCGACGTCGTGCGCTGGATCGTGTCGACCGACATGCCGATCGAAGGGTCCAATGGTGAAGTAGCGGCGCTCCTCCGAGCGCTCAAGGCCGACAGCGATCCAGCGCGCAAGAGCGCGGGGGAGTTCGGCTCGCTCGTCATCGAGGGACTGTGGCGCAACGACCCGCGCACCGTCTCGTCGGTGTACGCGACGGCACGGACGCTGGTCTGGCCGTGGATCGATCCGCTCGTCGCCGAGGCCACGACCAGTTGCACGGTCGACCTCGACTGGCTGCTGTCGGGCCCGAACACGCTGTACATCTGCGTCCCGCTCGCCGACCAGCAGCGGCTGCGGCCCGTGCTCGGCGGGTTGCTCAACGATCTCGTCGGCCAGGCGTTCGACCGGTTCGTCCGCACGAACGAACCGCTCGACCCGGCGCTGCTCGTGGCCATCGACGAGGCGGCGACGCTTCGGCCCGATCAGCTCCCGTCGTGGGCGTCGACGTTGTCCGGCATCGGGGTCCAGCTCGTCACCGCCTGGCAGTCCGTGAGCCAGATCGAGGCCGCCTACGGGCGAGAGGCGCCGGCCATCATGACCAACCACCTCACCAAGCTCTTCTTCGCCGGCATGAGCGACGGCCCCGGCCTCGACTACGTCAGCCGACTCCTCGGCGACGAGCACCTGCCGTCACAGCTCGCGTCGGTGCGGCGAGACCGTGACGACCCGCAAGTCGCCACCGTCCCCGTCGTCCCGCCGGCAGTCCTCCGCAGGATGCGTCCGGGCGAGGCGCTCCTCATCCACGGCACGCTGCCCCCGGCGCACGTTTCGCAAGGCGCGCGGCCACCGTCTCGGGGATAGGCGCTTCACGACGCGATAATCGGGGGCCTACAGCGCCGCCATCTCGTGGAGAAGCTGATGGCAAACCTCGATGACGACAAGGACGGCGCGTTCGCGCTGGCTCGCGTGCCCGGCCGCTTCTACGTGTCTCGCCGGTTCCCGCAGGGTGGGGCGGATACGAAGATCCCCGACCCAAGGATGTGTCGGTTCGCCTACCAGGTAGTCGACGAGAACGGCGAGATCCTGTTCGAGAACGACAACGGGTGGGAGGTGGTCCTTCGAGAGACGCCGTCGCGCCAGCAGCTCAAGGCGATCTTCTTCGAGGACGACCGCGCCGTGCAGTACCTGTCCTTCCAGCGGTTCAACGCTGATGGCGCGCGGCTGAATCGCGAGTCGTTCGTGCTGACTGGTCCGGAGGTCCGTTCATTGGCGGCGTACCTCGGGCTGATCCAGTCGCAAGCCCTCGACCTTGCGGAGAGCGAGGATGGTGTCCGCCTTCTCCCCGATGGTGTGGATGCGCTTCTCACGGACGAGGTGGCTCGGCAGGTCGTCTTTCAGCGGTACCGGGACGCGTTCGTCGATCTCTTTGAGGCCGATGTCGACTCGCCGGAGATCGTGGCGTTCGCCCGTCGAAGGCAAGAGCTGCAGAGGTTCGAGTCGCTCTTGCGTGATCGCGGTGTATTCGCTGCGCGTCGAGCAGAGCTGAAGTCGGAGGGACGCCGCTCAGGCCCGGAGGATGTCTGGCAGGACTTCTTCCAGCAGAACCAATGGATCTTCGGCACGGGTCTGGCGCCGCAGTTCCTGCACGCGTGGGACGAGCGCCGACTCGAGCAGACAGTCGTCGGCGCGTCGATGTTCGGCAAGGGCAAGCGACCGGATGCGGTGATGCGAACGGCCGGACTGCTGAGCGCCCTCGTGTTCGTGGAGATCAAGACTCACAAGACCCAGCTGCTGCACTCGGAGTACCGGTCCGGAACGTGGCGTGTCGACGAAGAGGTCGCGGGAGGCGTGGCACAGTGCCAGACAGTCGTCGACGAGGTTCTGAGGAAGGCGGCTGCGGAGCTTCACGAAGTTGACGACGACGGCTTCCGCACCGGCGACACGGTGTTCGTCTGTCGGCCGCGCTCGCTTCTCGTCGTCGGTACGCTCGATCAGTTCGTGAGGGACGGCGGCCCGAACGTCGCGATGTTCGAAAGCTTCGAGCGTTTCCGGAGAGGTCTGCGAGACCCGGAGATAGTCACCTTCGATGAGCTCTTTGCGAGGGCGGCAATGTCCCTCGCTCTCTCCGATGAAGGCACGGCCGTCGCGCCTTCCACTCTGTCCGGTGACCCTTGGGACGACGAAGAGCCCTTCTGATCGACGGACCGGCGAGGCCCGCGCGACCCGATCCCCGGCACGAACCGCTTGACTATTGCTGGCGCCGCAGTCGACGAGCTGAACGCCTCGCGTTCGTCCCGTCCATCCGCCGGCCGACGACGCGATACTGGTCGCCATGGTGATCCCAGCCATCGTTGACCTCGACCGCTACCGACTCTTCGCCCTGTTCGACGCGTTGGAGGTAGATCTTCGAGCAGCGATCCGAGATTTCGTGGTTGCCCAGTCAGCGTCGGACGCCGAGGCGCTTGGCTCGACCTTCGCCAAGGCCGTCGCCAGGCGGGCCGATGATCCGGACGCGGAACGCACCGACACGCCGTTGTGGGAGTACTTGGATCTTGGTGATGAGGTCGATCTGCTCAACGAGCGCCGATCGGTCTTGCCACCCGAGCTCGCGACAGCGATACGCGAATCAACTCAAACGCTCAAGGAAGCCGTTCCCGTTCGGAACCGGGTGATGCATCGCCGCCCGCTGCTGCCCGATGACCTCGACCGGTCAGTGCAAGCGCTGGAGGCCGCGACCTCGAGCGGGATACCGCTACCGCGCGTGCACGAGATCTGCCAGCAGATCATCGATGACCCGGCGTGGGTTCCGAGCCGGCTGTCTTCGATGGACGCTCACCCCAGTCGCGTGATCCACAACTTGCCGCTTCCCGAGTACGACGAGACCGGACTCATCGGCAGACGCGCAGAGATGGAGGAGCTGCTAGCTGCGCTTCTCCGCCGCCGGTACCCGGTTCTGTCGGTGCTCGGACCCGGAGGCATCGGCAAGACCGCCTTAGCGGTCGAGGCCCTCTACCGCCTCATCGACCACGATTCCTGTCCCTACGATGCTGTGTTGTGGACGTCGCTGAAGACCGAACGGCTCACATCGGAGGGGGTCCGTCCCCTTCGGGAGCCCATCGCCTCGCTTGGTGAAGTAGTTCCTGAGCTTGCTGTCGCTCTCGATGATTCCTACACGGGAACGATCGCGGACCTGGCACAGACCCTTGAGGGCATCGAGGCGCTGATCGTGATCGACAACCTCGAGACGGCGTCCGCCGACGAAGTGGTTGAGCTGGTCGAGTCGATGCCTGATTCCGTCAACTTCCTGTTCACGAGTCGAGTCGGGCTTGGCCAGCTGGAGCGCCGCTTCTCGATTGACACTCTGTCCGATGCTGCGGCGTCCGATCTCTTCCGGCGTCTCACGCGTGTGCGAAACCTCGAGCATCTCGCCAAGATGCCGCCCGCGGATGTCGCTTCCCTTGTCGAGCGACTCGGGAGGTCGCCTCTTGCTCTCCGCTGGCTTGTCCTCTCTCTGGAGGAAGGACAACGTCTGGAGGCGCTCCTTGCGAGCCAGGAGTCCCTGCTGGAGTTCTGTGTTCGCAACGTGTACGAGTCCCTACAGGAGGACGCGCGAGTATTGGCCGAGATCCTGCATGTACTCGGCCGGGCGGTCAGTGTGCAGGAGCTGGCGCTCTACGTTGAGATCCCTGCCGATGATCTCCGCCGGGCGATACATGACCTTCAGAGGCGGTCCCTCGTACGTACCACGGCGCTCGTGGGTGGCGAAGTTGCTGAAGCTTTCGAGCTCACGGAGTCCGCGGAGGCTTTCATCTCGTCCGCCGCACCACCCGATCGCGCGAGATCCACGCGAGTTCGCGGCCCTGACGCTACGTACAGGCGGTCCGAGGAGCGCCGCCGGCTTGATGAGGCACGCGCGCCGCTCGCACCTCAGACCGTCGTGACCGAAGCAGAAGCTCAGCGGCCGGCTGCGCTTGTACTTCGGCAAGCGCTCCTAGTGTCGCGTCGTGGCGATGTCGAGGAAGCGCTCGAGATGGTGTCGCAGGCCGCCGATATGAGCCCCGACTACTTCGAGAACGAACGTGTTCGCGGGTTCATCTACTCCACCGCTGGTGACGCGGACCGCGCGACTGTGGCGTATGAGCGCGCACTTGAGTTGGCTTCGGACGCGCAGCGGGCTCGCGTCGAGTTCTTCTACTCCGGCCATCTCCTTCGATGCGCGAGCGATCCAGCCTCAGCGTTGCCGCTCGCGGAAGCGTGTGACGCCACCCTCGACAGCGATGAGACGGCGTCGTTGTTGGCAACCATCCGCCTCTACCTGGGCGATGTAGAAGATGCCATCGAGGTCTTCGACGCTGTCGCGGCACGCAGCGAGGGCAAGGCGAACCGGATCGCCCGTACCCAAGCGATGGAGGCACGCCGGCGTCACGCCGAGATGCTCACGCGAGAAGAGCGCAAACCCGTCGCGGCGATTGCCGAGTGTCGATCTGCCGCTGCTATCGGTTTCGACGCCCTCGAGGAAGGCATCCTTGACGATCGGATGATTGAGACGTTGATCTCTTGCATATCGGAGGCGTTCCTAATAGCTCGGGAACTCGTCGAACCGGAACCAGCGGTTGACGACGTCCTCGAGTTGGCTGAGGCCGCGAGGCGGAATCGTGTTCTGTTGGAGCACTACCGGGGGTTCGACGTTCTAGCGGCCCATGGTGCCCGTATCGCACGGTCGCCTGGCTGGCCCCAAGAGGTCGCCAGCTCGCTGCAGTTCGCGGAATCTGAGGTCGACGGCCTGCAGA
This sequence comes from Actinomycetota bacterium, assembly GCA_016185305.1. Classification (GTDB taxonomy): domain Bacteria; phylum Actinomycetota; class Acidimicrobiia; order Acidimicrobiales; family Acidimicrobilacustridaceae; genus JACPNV01. The sequence goes on from JACPNV010000065.1 coordinate 8,573, forward strand.
TGGTCGATCTCGGAGTCCGTCGGGGACGGATCGCTCGCTACCGACCGGACCGAGGGTTCGGCTTCATCGACATCGAAGGAATAGGTGCCGACGTGTTCTTTCATCGAAGTGACTTGGACGATCCGTCTGGCGAGATCTTCCTTCGGCGAGGCACGCCTGTTGAGATGATCCTGGAGTCGCGCGAAAAGGGATTCACGGCGCGTCACTTGGTGGTGTACCCGGATGGGAGCCCGCCGGCTGAAGCACTACGTGGACGCGAGGGAAGGGTGGAGAAGGTCAAACCGCAGTTCGCCTTCGCTCGAGACGATGCGACGGGTGCGACCGTCTTCATCGGCGCTCACGTCCTGGCGTCGCCCGCGGAGTGGCGTGAGCTGCGGCGCGACATGGCCGTTACGTACGACGTGGCTATCGATCGGTATGGCCGATTCCGGGCCACCCCGGGCTCCCTGTCGATGTCGGCGTCCTGACACGACTCACGTTGCGTGGGGTAGAGCGCTCTACAACGGACTGGATTCAGCGTTCTGTGCGGAGGACGGGCTGGACAATTCGGCAGGTCACGGCATTGGTCGCGACCCCACGGACCGCCGCCGGGACCTTGCCAAGGTGAGGGTCGCGGGTTCGAATCCCGTCGTCCGCTCCATAGAATAGCAGGTCAGGCGTCCTTTCGGGGGCGCCTGATTCGCGTTCGAAGGAGCTGTCTCGTGCTCGATCCGGCGGTCAGCCCTCGGGCGAACGAGCTCCCGGTCGTATGGGCAGTGTCAGCCCGCGGCGAGCCCCTATCGGGCGACGAGCGTTCGCTGGCGGCCGGCGTTCTTGGCCTCGTAGAGCGCCGCGTCGGCGCGTGCGATCAATTCGTCAGCGTTTTCGCCGTCACGCAGTTGGGCAACGCCACCAGAGAATGTGATGGGATGGCCTTCGAACGGTTCGAGGTTGCCCTGCAGCCCATCGAGAAGCGCTTTTGCGTCGACGGCGTTGGTCCCGGGCACCAGCAAACAGAACTCCTCGCCGCCATAGCGGGCGGCGACGTCCTGGGCGCGCAGCCGGGTGTTGAGGCGGCGGGCGAACGTCATGAGCACCCGGTCGCCAGCGGCGTGTCCCCACGTGTCGTTGAAGTGCTTGAACTTGTCGAGATCCAACATGGCGACCGTCATCGCCTCATCGATCCGGACGGCGCGACCGATCGCGTGATCGAGGTACGCCTGCAATTGGCGCCGGTTCGCGAGACCGGTCAGCGGATCGGTGAGTGCCTCTCCCAACAACTCGTGGATGAGGGTGCTGCGGTCGACCGCGCTGGCCAGCATGCTGACCGCGGCGATGAGAGCGGCGTCATCGCGAGACCCGATGCGTTCGAGTTGCGCGGCGAGCACGATATCGGCCGCCGTTGTTTGCGCGGCGATGGCGAGAAGGTGGCTGCGACCGTTGCCGGCGCGGGTCACCTCCAACTCGCCGTCGGGGTCGGCTCGCCCGGCGAGCATGCGCAGATCGCTTTCGAGGAACGGTGACAGTGCCGTGCCGCCTGTCCAACGCGCGAGCTCGCGCAGCTGACGCCCCGCATGTGGACGCTCGAAGATCAGCACGGCCGTCGCGTCGACCGCTGTCGCCACCTTTTGTACGACCATCGCCTTGTCGGTTTCCCACTGACGCACGCTTGAGGTGTACGACGCGAACTCGGCGACGTCTTCAAGCGACCGCAATCCGTCGCGCGCCTTCCACACCGTGAGGTGGACCATGTAGGCGATGAGTGCGCTGCCTCCGGCGAAGCTCCCCGCGAGCCACCACGCCATGGGGGGTCGGGGCGTAGGCCATGACGAGCACGAAGCACACCGCGGCGACGGCGACGCCCCACAACAACGCGATCATGGTGGGCGACCCAGCGATGACGGCGACGAGCAGGATGATGATCAGTCCGAGCATGAACAGGCTGGGCTCGCCCCCGGTCGCGACGCCGTACGCGGCGTCCGCCATCATCCCTATGATCAACACGAGGAGGAGCGCCCGCGGGTCGCAGCCATCCCACTTCTCGCGCCGGAACATCACCACGAAATGGCTGGCGCCAAGCACCGCCAACGATCCCAGACTGATCGAGATGATCATCCATGTCTGCGCTTCGGGGCGGCGCGCGAGAACGAAGAGGCTAACAATCGCGAACGGGACGAAGACGAGGACCGCAAACCCCACCTCGATCCCCTCGCGCAAGACGGATTCGCTGAGAGTGGCGCGGAAGTACAGGAACCGACGGCCGGCGGACGCAGCTCGTCGCTGAGCCATGCGCGCGCTGACGCCACGGACGTTCGCTTGCGCGCGGCCCCATGCGTCCTGCTCGCGATCTGCTTTGTCGTCGCCCGCTTTCGCGTGGCGGGAGGGACGCGGATCTGTCGCGTCTCGGTCAGCCGTCGGAACAGGCCCGGAACTGGGCGTGGTTACCAGGCGAAGGTGGTTGCGCCTGCCCTCCGCCAAAGGGCGACTGTTGAGCGCTGGCGCCGCGCGAGCTTGCACGCCGAGCACCGCCATGGCGGTGGTGCCGCGGCCGGGCTCGGACTCGATGAACACGTGACCATCCAGATGCGAAGCGAACTTGCGCATGTACTCGTTGCCCGATTCGAACAACAAGCGCTTGGCGTCGAAGCCGACGCCGTCGTCGAGGACCCGCACCGCGATGCCCTCCTCGTGCTCTTCGATCGACACGATGATGTGCTGGGCCTGCGCGTGCTTGGCGACGTTGCGCAATGCCTCTTGCAGGATGCGCATGACGATGGTTTCGGTCGCCCACTCGAGAGCCAGATCCTGGTCGACGCGAAAGTCGACCTGAGGGGACGGCGCGTCGAGGTAGATGCTGTCGATGTACGCCGCGATCGTGGCCTTGAGCGCGGCTGAACCCGACTCGTCCATCTGGAGCGGACGCACCGCCAGCATGAGCTCGCGCAGTCCTTCGGCCTGGTTCTCGAGGTCGTCGCGCATGCCGCGCAACACAGGGTTCTCCTCGTCGGCGGTGAGGCGAAGGAACGAGGTCAAGGCCACGTAGAAACCTGTGGCCTGCTGGTGCAGCTGCGTGGCGACTCGGTGGCGGTCGTGATCGGCGCTCTGCAACACGTCGACGAGCAACTGGCGCCGCGTCTCGGCGGCGCTCTCCACCTCGGAGTACAGGCGGCGGGTCTCGCGCACGGCGAGCTTGCCTCGGATGAGCGCCAGCATCAACAACACGGCGCCGACCGCGACGAAGTACCACACGGCCCACTCGGCGTCGTCGCGGCGGGCGATCGTGATCAGGAACATTGGGACGAGCAGTGCGATGGCGATCGTGTCGAACGAACGCGTACGGGTTTGTTCGATGGGAGCCAACGTGGCGTAGGACGCCGGGGTGTTGGCGGTGAGCTGCAATGGCATGATGACCAGTACGCCGAAGCACAACGCGTTGAGGACGAGCAAGGGCGACGATGGCAGCTCAAATCCGGTGAGGCCCTGGGCGGCCTGCGCGACGCCGTTGAGGCCGCACAGCAACCCGATGGCCAGGCCGAGGGTCTCATCGGGCAAGCTCTGCCCTTTGACGCGGCGGAACAACGCGAGCGACCAGCAGAAGCCCGCGAGCACGAACAGCGCTCCGATCATCGCCACGCTCGTGAACCAGAAGGCGTCGAGCACGACGGGGCGGTTGCCCCAGATGAGGGGAGCGAACGCGCAGACCACGATGACGAGCATCGCTGATTCGATTCGAGGACGTCGAGCGCGTTGGCCTTGAGCAAGGAGCGGGCGCGCACCAATGCGGACAGAGCGGCGAAGAAGACCGGAACGCACAACACTGCCAGTGGCACTTCGATGAACGCGACTTGCCACCACCCGGTGAGGACCCCGCCGAGCGCCAGAAGCCCGATCGCCACCATCAACGCCACGCCGATCGATATGAGCATCCAGAACCGCTTGTCGCCAACGGTGGCGCGGCGCCATGCCACGATCGACAACGCGAGGGCGGGGGACAGGTTGACTGCGCCGGCCAAGACCCACGCCAGCAGGTACTCGCGCCGACCGTGCACATACAAGCCCAGCACCGCGGTGGTCACGACGGTGGCAACCACCCACGCGAGTCCGACGCGGGCTTCGCCAGTGGAGAACAAGCGGCCATCACCGGCAGTGGCGGCGGATCCCTCCAGATCGGAAGCGGCGTCGGGGACCGCGACGTCGCGACCGGACGTCGCCGAACATGCTCTTCGATTCGGACGCGGATCCCTGGTGGCGGCCATCGTGCTGCTCCCCGTCGTGATCGTGATCGTGATCACGAATCCACCGGTGGGCCGTGCCGATCATTGCTGCCGTCGACTCATCGCAGTGCCACGCTGACTACCAGCCGAAACCGCACCGTACCACGACTCCCAATTTGAACGACTCGGCCGAGTCGACGGCGTTGACGGCAACCCCGGCCCTACCGCGCTGAGAACAACTACTGGTCGATCCACACTTCGGACAGCCAGGGCTTCGGCGCGAAGTTGGCGAACGCGTTCCGACGGAATGAGTTCAACCCGCGCACGCGCTTGTGTGAGATGAGCGACATCGGCACGTTGTACAACCAGATGAACAGCACTTGGTCGTTCATCTCTCTGACGACTCGATCAAAGGCCACCTTCCGCTTGGCCTGATCGGACGTGGATTGGGATTCCTGAAGGGCCGCGTCCATCGAGTCCGACGAATAGTGCGCGAGATTGAATCCGATCTCGCCGACAGGTACCGCGTTGTTAGACGACAGGAAGAAGTTGTTGATGCCGGGGTCGTCCGAACCGAACATTCTTGTCCACCCCGCCGAGAACTTCCCGACGGCGAGAAAGAGGATGTAGCTCGCCTGCTCGACGGCCTGAATCTTGACGTCTATCCCTACCTCACTCCATTGACTCTGCAAGGCCTGCAGCACCTGAAGATCTTCGGATCCCGCGATTCCTGTCAGCTCGAAACTCAAAACGGATCGGCCGGTGTCTCGCTTGTAGATCTCGACCTCCGCTCGGGCCTTGTCCGGGTTGTAGTCCGGGTACCCCGTGCTGTCCTCGGGCAGCGCCCACGCGCTTCCACTGGGCCACGGCTGCGAGCTGGTCTGCACGTCGGGGCCTTTGAGTCCCGCTATCGCCGCCCGGTCGGTCGCGAGCGCCACGGCCCGCCGGGCGTGGACGTTGGTGAACGGGTTCGGCGCGTTCGAGGGCCCCTCGGCGACGTTCAGCGTGATGAAAGCGCGCTCGTTCTCGTAGTTGCTGATGACCGAGAATTCTGAGGCCGCTGCGTTCGCATTGGCTGCGGATTCGGTCATGATCATGTCGACGTCACCCGCGCGGAGGGCCGAATACTGGGTGTTCGGATCAGGCATGGGTCGAAACTCGATGTTGTCCAGGTACGGCAGTCGATTGCCGCTCGCGTCCTTGCGCCAGTAGGTCGCGTTCTTCGTCACCCGGAAATCCTTGTCACGGTTCCATTCACGGAACACGAAGGGCCCGGTACCGATCGGATGGCTCGAACCCGAGTCGGCCGCATCGATCATCGCCGGCGCCATCATCCACGCCTGGCTGTACGTCGCTTGGCGGGCCGAGTCCGGGCGCTTCAGGTACTCGCGAATGGAGTTGCGCCCGGTGACCTCGAAGCGGTCGGAATTGTCCTTCACGATTCTGCCCGTGGAGACACTGTTGGCGCTGGCATCCAATGCCTTCTTCGCGGCGGCGCCGTCGAACACCTCGCCGTTGCTGAACGAGATCCCGTCCTTGAGGGTGATGTCCCATTGCGTGAAGTCCGCGTTGGGCACCGCCGACTCCGCGAGGAAGGGCTTGGGTTCGCCGTTCCGGTCGAGCAGGAAGAGGGGCTCGAGGATCGTCGAGCCGACGAAAGTCCCGGCCTCGACCCACTGGTTCACCGTGGGGTTCCACCCGTTGGTCTCCGCGTTGATCCCGATGACCAGCGAGCCACCGACCTTCGCCGCCTGATCCGCCTCGAGTGGCGCCGAGAAGTCCGGTGCGCGCGTCGCACCCTCGGGGGTACCAGGGCCGCCGGCGGTGCCGTCCGCGGGCCCCCGACAGGCTGCTGCCAGCACGATCAACGCCGCGATCGCGCCGCACATCCGGCGCGTCGCCGTCCATCTGCTGTTCATGTTCGACATGGTGTCGCCTCACCTTCGGGGGTCCGATCGCCGTTATCATACGCAGTTGTATGGCAACAGACAATCTGTTGGCTGATGATATTTCAACGTAGACTCGCGCCAATGGAGACTCGACCAACAAGCGACGATCAGCTCGAAGCACGCGTCGTCGTGGCCGCCAAGGCTGTGCGTCGGGCGTTTGACGCCGGCCTGGCCGAGCTCGAGCTAAACATGTCCGAGGGCGGTGCGCTCGCCAACCTCGCCGTCCACGGGTCGCTCACGCAGTCCGAGCTCGCCGCTCGCCTCCACATCGGGCGCGCCTCCGCAGCGGTCCTCGTCGACTCGTTGGAATCACGGGGACTCATCGAACGGCGCGCCAATCCGGCCGATCGGCGCGTCTGGCAAGTCTCGCTCACGTCCACCGGGGCAGCTGTCGCGCGGCGCTTCGACACGCGGCACGCCGAGATCCGCGCCGCTCTCCGGGGCGCGATGACCAGAACCGAACGCGAGCAGATCGGCCGCCTGCTCGCCGTGCTGGCCGACAACGCGACGGCCTACGCAAGCGACGTCGCAACGACCGTCGTCTGAACGGCCGTTCGTTGACCCCCCGTCAATCCCCCATGTGAGACTCGTCACATCTCGGGTTGCGATGACACCATTGGAGCGCGACTTGATCGACGGCAAGCCGATTCGAGGTGCTGACCTGGTGGGCCGCGCACTGGCCGACCAGGGCGTGACCCACCTGTTCTTCATGATGGGCATCGGCGGGCCACACTCGCCGGCCGTACGGTCGTGTGAAGAGGCGGGGATCTCGACGTACTACGTGCGGCACGAGGAGGGCGCGACGATGGCTGCCCACGCCTACAGCCGCCTCGCCAAGCGTCCCGGGGTGTGCTGCACACCGCTCGGTCCCGGGACCACCAACGCGCTGACGGGGATGACCAACGCACTGCTCGACGCCGCCCCGGTGGTGTTGATCGGCGGCGGCCCGAACCGGGGCGACTGGGGGCTCGAGGCCTACCAGGAACAGGACCAGGTCTCGATGTTCCGTCCGGCATGCAAGGCCGTCTACCGCGTCGAGCTGGCGCGCAAGATCCCCGAGACCCTCGCCATCGCCCTCCATGAGGCGAACAGCGGCCGCAGGGGCCCGGTGTACGTCGAGATCGCCGGCGACGTCCTCCACGAGCAGGTCGACACCGTCCGGCTCCGCTGGCCGGACACCGCCGCACCTCCGGCGCGAGCGGCCGCACCCAAGGCCGAGCTCGACGCCGCGGTCACCCTCCTCCAGGCCGCCGAGCGCCCGCTGCTGCTCACCGGCAGCGGGATCGTGTGGGCCGACGCCGCCGACCGGCTCACCCGGTTCGTCGACGTAACCGGCATCCCGTTGGTCACGACGCCCCAGACCCGAGGCGTCGTCCCCGAGGACCACCCGATGGCGCTGGTCGCCTCCCGGAACCGGGCGCAGCGCGACGCCGACGTCGTCGTCGCTGTCGGTACCCGGGCCAACTGGCTCAACGGCCACCTCCGCGCGCCCCGGTTCGCCGAGGGCGCCCGGTTCGTGATCGCCAACATCGACCCCGACGAGATCGGCCGGGGCCGGGTCCCCGAGGTCGGCGTGGTGGCCGACGCAGCGGTGTTCCTCGACCAGCTCGCCGACCGCCTCACCGCCGGCGGAATCGGCGACCAGGCCCGGGCGTGGGCCGACGACCTCGTCGCCAACGACGTGGCCACGAAGCCCGACCGCGACACCCTCAGCGACGCCATACCGATCGACCCACTCCGCCTCTGCGAAGAGGTCCGACGCGTGCTGCCCCGCGACGCGGTGTTTGTCGTGGACGGACACGAGACACTCGAGTTCGCCCGCCGCTGGATCCCCAGCCTGTCCGAGGCCAACTACCTCACGAGCGGACCGAACGGCTGCATGGGTGTCGGTGTCCCCTTCGCCCTCGGCGCCGCCGTCGCCCGTCCCGACCGGCCGGTGTTCGTCCTCATGGGCGACGGCGGGTTCGGGTGGCACGGCATGGAGTACGACACCCTCATCCGCCACGGCCTCCCCATGGTCGGGATCGTGTTCAACAACGCCGGGTTCACCGCCCGACCGGCCGCCATGGGCACCGGCCGCGAGCTCGGCTATCAGCGCTACGACCTCATGGTCGCCGGGTTCGGCGGCCACGGCGAGTTCGTCGAACGGCCCGAGGACATCGCCCCCGCTCTCGGCCGGGCCATCGCGTCCGGCCGACCGGCGCTGGTCAATGTGTGCGTCGACCCCGATGCGCAGGCCGCCGGCGGGCTCCTCGGCCAACTCGGGTCCGTGCAAGCCGTTCGATGAGCGCGCCCGCGGCCTCTCCGGAGACGACGGTGTGATCCATCACTGCCGGCGAAGCCGTCGACCTACGCCCCGATGGGCAGGCGCGAGACGTTCCGCCTCGCGGTGTTGCTCAACCCGGCGGCCTTCATCATCGTGCGGAACTTCCAGTTGCTGTCGTGGGGAAGCAGCGTTGCCGACTGCGCCGCATCCAAGATGTCGAACAGTGTCTCGCCCTCGGCCATTCGCCCGCTCCCGTCGAAGTGGTAGCGGTCGACCGCGGTCACCTGTACGAACTTCCCGGTGCCTGGGATGGCTGGGGCTGTTTCGTCGTACGGGTAGAGGCGGAGCGGGTTGTCCCAATGGCCGCTGCCGACGTACCGGATCGCGAGGCGCACGCGTTCGTCGGGTGTCACATCGAGATAGACCTGGTCGGGCAGGGGGTCGTATCGCCAGTCAGGTATGGCGTCGAAGAAGGCGAAGTTGTACGCCTCGAACTCCTCGATGCCGACCATCGTGCGACCGAACGAGGACACGTCCTTGTAGCGCAAGTCGGGTGTGTAGAGCTCGTCGTTGAAACTCATGTCGCGCTCGAGCCAGCTCCACCAGTACTTCTTGGTCCACTCGACCAACCAGGTCAGGTCGACGCCCAGCTTGCCGTAGAACGTGGTCTTGGCCTCGAAGTCGGAGAACCATTCCTGCGCGATGCGGCTCAGGTCGTCCTCGGACATGGCGCGGATCGGTTCGCCTCGGTTGCCCGTGACGAACTCCGGAGGATCCTGTCGCCAGCGCCGCATCGCGAGGGCCTTCTGGAACGCTTCGTCTGTGTACATGTCTTCTCCCTGCATTTTGCGATAGGCAGAGAGTAAAGCACTCTGTTACTCTCCCAGCAAGGGTTGACGGCGCACGAGCACAGAGAGGGGCAACACGTTGGTCAGTGACCTGGTGGTCGACACGTACACCGAGCGGCTCTTGGATGCCGCGCTTGGAGAGCTCGCGCAGCATGGCCTCCGGCGTACGTCGCTGGCCGACATCGCCAAGGCTGCTGGCGTTTCGCAGGCGACCTTGTATCGCAGGTTCGCCAACCGGGACGAACTGATTCAGGCTGCGGTGATCCGGGCGGTACGTGAGTTCCTGGCGGTGATCCACGAGCAGGTTGAGCACATCGATGATCCGGAGGATCGTTTCGCGACGGTCTTCGTCACCTTCATCCAGCTCGTCCGCGGGAACCACCTCGTGGAGCGACTGATGGCCACTGATGCCGACTACGTCCTGCCCGCCCTGACGATCCACGGGGAGCACATGTTCGCGATCGGTCGTGCCTTCCTGGTCGAAGAGCTCCTTCGGCTCGAGCCTGCCGGCATCTCGTTGACCGCCCCAGCCCCGGAGTGTGCCGAACTCCTGATCCGGCTCGGACAATCGATGCTTCTCACCGAGGCCACGGTCCTTCCCCTCGACCGTCCACCAGACGAGCTCAAGGCGTACGCCCGAGCAACGTTCCTCCGGATGGTCATCGCCGACCCCGTCGAACGACGTGCATGACGCACGCTGACGACGGTTCTCGACCCCGGCGAGTCATCATCTGGGGGCCCGGCGAGATCGGGGGCTCTGCGCTGCGCGCCGCTCACGCCGATGATCGGTTCGAGATCGTCGGGGTCAAGGTCTTCAGTCCGCACAAGGACGGGGTCGATGCCGGCGACCTGGTCGGGATCGGCCCGATCGGCGTCCGGGCGACCAGCTCGAAGAAGGAGATCCTCGCGCTCGATGCCGATTGCGTGATCCTGGCGCCGCTTCCGACGGCGATCCTGGAGGGGCTCGACACGGACGTGATCGACCTCCTCGAGTCCGGCAAGAGCGTCGTGACCACCGCGGCGTACCACAACGTGGCGATGCCCAACTGGTACACCTCCCAGTCCGCAACCGCTCTGCTCCGTGAGCTGTCTCGCACGCCGGGCGTGGCCCGCTCTGCCGCGGAGCGGCGCAGGATGGCGTTCGCTCGGCCACTTACTGCCGTACCGGCCTTGGACCCCTGGCTCGACCGGATGCTCGCTCGGGCCGGCGACAAACACTTTCCAGCGCGAGCGACACCCGCGCAACTTGTCGAGGCGTGTCGGCGAGGCAACAGTTCGTTGCATGGAACCGGGGTGCACCCGACGTACATGGTCGAGCGACAGATCATGCAGCTCTGCCGCACGATGCCTGACGTGTCCCACGTCAGGTTCGTCGAGGCTGTCGACTTCGGTCATGCGCCGGACGGCATGTGGGGTGGACTCGAGGCCTTCGGCTTCGGGCGGGACCCAGCCGAGATCGGCGATGACTGGTTCTTGGCCAAGGCTGGGGATTTCTACTACGGCGACCTGACCGGCAATGTTGGCCATGCGTTGTACAGCGCCGGGCCCGCCGACATCCGTGTCGAGCGTTCGCTGAGAGGTCTGCCGGCCAAGCACGATCTTCAGGTCGGCTCGACCTTCATCAAGGCCGGCACCGTTGCGGTGATGCACATGACCCACCGCGGCTTCATCGGTGAGCATCACTTCTTCACCAACGAGGAGTGCTGGTACCTCACGCCGGACAACCTGTTCCATGGCGACGACCTGCCGTTCGGCGGCCTGCCCGATCACGGCGGCTACTCGTTCGACATCACCGGTCGCCGCGGACACCTTCGCGGCCAGATCAGCAGTGACCTCACGTTCGCCCCCAACGCGATCACGACGATGTCGGTTCAGGCGTTGCTCAGTGCGGTCGGGCCGGTGTGTGATTCCGTGCCGGGTGTCGTGATCGACGGTGCCGGCCTGGTGGAGGGAAGGTCCAGTCCGGGTGGCGCCCTGGTTCGTGGCGCCGGGCCGGTCGCTGACATCGTTCGCCTATCGGTATCTGCCACGTCGGCGGCCTCGCAGCCCGCATGCGTGATCTTCGCTGGCGGTCCATCCGATCTGATCGACGGTGGCGAGGTGGTCTCGTTGCTCGAAGCCGGCACGAACGTCGTAGCGAGCGGAAATGTGACGGTGACCGTCAGTGATCTGGAGGCAGCGGCTCGCCGAGGTGCGGCGACCTTCCAGCATGTCGACATGTTCGAGTTCATCCTCGAGAGGATGCTGGCGACCGCCGCGCAGGGGGCCAGTTCGGTGAGTCACCTCGGTCTGATCGAGCTGATGGATCAGATGCCGAGTGTTGCGGACGGCGATCTTCCTGCGCTGGTGGCGTCGTTGTGCGGCAGTCGGGGCGCCTCGCTGGCGGCTGTCACAGCACAGGTGTCAGGAGCCGAGCCGTCGCAGGTGACCATCGAGCACGAGACGATGGAATTGCTGGACGGGCGGTTGCATCTCAAGCACGAGGCATTCGTACACGGAGTGCCCTTCGTCAGAGCGGAGACTCGCTGGTGCAGAGGAGCTCGGGACGGCGTACCGTGCGCGTCCCTGCCGTACGGGAATCTGGCTGGCTCGTTGAGCTACGCGGCGCAGATCGAGAGTCGACCGGCATCCTCGGCGCTGCAATTCGACTACGTCGGCGATGCCGAAGGCGATGCCGATACCGATCGCGACCCGGCCGCCGCTGCCCTGGCCCAGTTGCTGGTCCACGCTGCAGCCACCCTGAGCAGTGCGAGCCCGGGAGTGCGGCGAGAGGACCCGCGCCCGCAGTACCTCCTTGATCCTCGAGTCTCGTGGATTGTGAGCGGTCAGCGTCAGCGTCAGCCCGCGGTCAGCCCGCGATAGCCGCGTATCGTTGTCATCTCCCCGGGATCGCTCAGCTGACCTGGTTGGAGCCGCCGTCGCAGACGCAGAACTCGTTGCCTTCGGGGTGTTGCCCGCGACGCTCAATGAGGATGATGGCGACGCTGTTGGTGAGCACGTAGGAGGGCTTGGTGGCCACCTTGTCGTTGGCGTCGTGCTCATCGTGTCGGGCTGGGGTCTGTGAGCAGGCGCGACGAAGAGACCCTGGGAGGGTCAGCGAGCGAGCGGGAAGGTCGTGCGGGCCCGGCCGGGCCGCGCCAGCAGGGTGACGCCGCCGAGCAACACTGCTCGCCGCCACGGCGTCTTCTGAGGGGCGAAGCGACGGCCCCATGCCGCGACGGCCAAACCAACTGCGTCGAGCA
>JACPNV010000066.1 GCA_016185305.1 Actinomycetota bacterium
CCAGACCGTGGCCCGGCTCGCCGCCCTCGATGGGGCGACGGTGCTCGACCGCGATGCTCACCTGCTCGCGTACGGCGCCATCGTGGCCAGCGCCGACAGCCAGAACGAAGGCGCCCGCACCGCTGCCGCGAAGACCTTGTCCGAGACGGCCGAGGTCGTGTTGAAGATCTCCGTCGACGGTGACATCACGGTGTTCCACAAAGGCGAGATGGTCGCCACGCTGCTTGGCCAGAGCCCGGACGCCTGAGGACGAAGAGATGGCCCACATGCGCATCGGTGTCGTGTTCCCCCAGACCGAGATCAGCCCGGATCGCGAAGACGTCCGAGCCTACGCCGAGCGAGTCGAAGCGCTCGGCTACTCCCACATCCTCGCCTATGACCATGTCCTCGGGGCCGACCCCGAGGTGCATGAGCCCTGGAACGGCCCCTACGACGTGCGCACCACGTTCCACGAGCCCCTTGTCCTGTTCGGTTACCTCGCCGCGATCACGACGCTCGAGCTCGTCACCGGCATCATCATCCTTCCCCAGCGGCAGACCGCGCTCGTGGCGAAGCAAGCCGCCGAAGTCGACCTGCTCACCGGCGGTCGCTTCCGCCTCGGCGTCGGCCTCGGCTGGAACGCGGTCGAGTACGAAGCGCTGGGCAAGACCTTCTCTGATCGCGGCAAGCGCATGGGCGAGCAGGTCGAGCTCATGCGGCGGCTGTGGACCGAGCCGGTCGTGACCCACGCCGGCACCTACGAGACCGTGACCGGCGCTGGCATCGCTCCCCTCCCGACGCAACGACCCATACCGGTCTGGTTCGGCGCCGCCTCGCCCGCCGCGTACCGGCGAACCGGCCGGCTCGCCGACGGCTGGTTCCCGCAAGTTCCGCCGGGGCGTTGGCTCGACGAGGCGCAAGAGATCGTCGCCGAGGCCGCGGTCGGTGCGGGACGCGATCCCGCCCTGCTCGGGCTGGAAGGCCGTGTGAGCTGGAGCGATGCCGGCACCGGGAAGCTGGTCGACCACGCCGGCCGGTGGCGCGACGCGGGTGCCACGCACCTGTCGGTCAACACCATGGGCGCCGGGCTGGGCTCGGTCGGCGCCCACCTCGACACGCTGGCCCAGGTCGCGGACGCGCTCGGGCTGTCGTAGGTCCCTCGTTCCATCAGGGACCCGACTCCCGACTCCCGAGAGCCGGTCGCCGAGTCAGGTAAGAAGTGGGTAGCAATCGAGGTATGACAGGAGTAGCATCCGTGCCGTGAAAGTGAGCGTGAGCATTCCCGACGAAGACCTCGAGTTCATCGATCGGTACGCGTCTGAGCATGGCGTCGATTCTCGTTCCAGGGTTGTGCGCCGCGCCGTCTCGCTCCTGCGGGCGGCCGAACTGGGTGACGACTACGCCGCTGCGTGGGACGAATGGGATGAGTCGGAGGCCGAGGCGTGGGAGCCGACCCTCGCTGACGGGCTCGGCTGATGCGTCGCGGCGACGTCGTGTGGGTCGATCTCGAGCCGGTGACGGGTTCCGAAGCGAACAAACGCAGGCCCGCTGTGGTCGTGAGCAACGACGGGGCGAACCGCATGGCCGAGCAGCTCGGACGGGGTGTCGTCACCGTTGTCCCGGTGACGACGAACACCTCGAAGGTGTTCCCCTTCCAAGTGTTGCTTCCGGCACGACGTTGCCAGCTCGCTCGCACATCGAAGGCCCAGGCGGAACAGATCCGCTCCGTCGCGATCGAGCGGATCGGAAAGGTTGCAGGGCGACTACCCCCCGACATCCTCGAACAACTCGACGCTGCCATTCGGCTCCATCTCGGACTCTGAAGGACGCCGACCGGATCGGTGACGAGAGCTGCCTACGGGAAACGGATCTCCGAGCGTGGCAGCTTGCCCCGCCCCGCCCCGCCCCGAGGACCCCCGAGGACGAGCCACCAACCAGGGCCGCCGGCGGCTCCCCTGCCCCCACGCCCTGATGCCAGGGGCTTCGAGCGGGCGACGCAATCGGCGCGGTCGATCTGGGTGTTCGTCGACGGGCGGCCACTGGTGGTGCGCAGCGGCGAGCACTGGACCGCCTTCCCGCTCGAGCTCGCGGCGTCCATCGACAACATGATCGGCGGGGGAGACGCGTCGTCTCTCGTCGTGCAAGCCGCGTTCATCGTGTCGGCGTGCGGGCGAGGTGCGATCCTCGCGATCGTCGACGACCCGCGGTCGCTCGATGGGGTGGTTTCGGCCAAGGATCGCTACGACCTGCGGGCCGAGTTCGACCCGACGGCGATGCGGGTCGAGACGCGGCTGCACCACCTGATCGATGCCACCGAGCTCGACGCCCAGACCGTGGCCCGGCTCGCCGCCCTCGATGGGGCGACGGTGCTCGACCGCGATGCTCACCTGCTCGCGTACGGCGCCATCGTGGCCAGCGCCGACAGCCAGAACGAAGGCGCCC
>JACPNV010000044.1 GCA_016185305.1 Actinomycetota bacterium
CGTCGGTCCTCTATCTCGGCGCCCTCGGCGATCGTCATGGCCGAAAGCTGATGCTGAACATCGGGCTCGCCCTGTCCATCCCCGCGTCGCTTGCCGCCGCGTGGGCGCCCTACATCGAGATCCTGATACTTGCTCGGCTGCTGGGAGGGCTCGCCGCCGGGATGGCGTTCCCGACCACGCTCGCGTTGATCACCGCCCTTTGGTCAGGTCGGCGTCGCACGCGAGCGATCGCGCTCTGGTCCGGCCTCGGCGGCGCGATCTCGTCACTCGGGCCGTTGGCTTCGGGCTTCATGCTCCAGCGCTTCTGGTGGGGCTCGGTCTTCCTGCTCACGATGCCACTCGCGGCCATAGCGCTCTACCTCGCGCTGCGTTTCGTTCCCGCGCACGTCAACGAGGCGACCAACCCCGTCGACAACCTCGGCGGGATCCTGTCGATCATCCTGGTGGGCGGTGTCGTCCTTGCCATCAGCTTCGCGGCCGTTCCTGGCAAGGGTGCGCTCGCCCTCGGGTTGTTCGCGGTCGGCTTGGCCGCTGGCATCGGGTTCGTGTTGCAGCAACGCCGCACCGTGAACCCGCTCTATGACCTTCACGTTGCCGGCCGGCGCGTCTTCTGGGTCGCGGCGTGCGCCGGCATCATCGTGTTCGGCTCGCTCATGGGAGCGATGTTCATCGGCCAGCAGTTCCTCCAGAACGTGCTCGGCTACGAACCGCTCACGGCGGGGCTCGCGATCCTCCCCTCCGCGATCGGCATGGTGCTGGTGGCGCCACGGTCAGCAAAGATCGTCGACGCCCGCGGCGCGCGGTTCACCCTCCTCCTCGGGTATGCCTTTTGCCTGTTGGGGTTCCTCACCATGCTGCTGTTCTGGAGGGACGGCGCGTCGTACCTACCAGTCGGTCTCGGCTACGCGTTCGTCGGCATCGGGGTGGGCCTCGCCGGCACGCCGGCATCTCACTCCCTCACCGGCTCGGTCCCGGTGACGCGGGCGGGGATGGCATCGGGCACAGCCGATCTCCAGCGCGATCTCGGCGGCGCCATCATGCAGTCGATCCTCGGTGCACTGCTCACCGCCGGCTACGCGGCGGCCATAGGGAAGGCCGTCGCCGCGTCGCCGAACGCCGCGCAGGTCAGCGACGACACCCTGGCCACGTTGCAGAAGTCGTTCTCCAGTGCCGCCGAGCTCGCCGATCAGTACCCGCAGTACTCCAGCCAGATCATCAGCGCAGCCAAGGAATCGTTCGTGTCGGGGCAGGACTGGGCGTACCTCGTCGGCATCGTGGCCATCGTCCTCGGCGCAGCTCTCGTCTACTTCTGCTACCCGAGCAAGGAAGACGAGAACCGCTTGCTCGGCGAATACGAGGCCGAGGACCAGGCGGCCCCGGCCGCGCCGGGCTCGTAGGCACGGGCGCAGCCCCCCAGAGGCGCAGCCCCCCAGAGGCGCAGCCCCCAGAGGCGCAGCCCCCCAGGAAACTAGGCTCTCGCCCGTGCGGAACCCACAGACACCCCCACCACCAGTCCGGCGCGCGCACGTACGGAAGATCGCCGCCCCGCTGGCCTTGATCACCGCCCTGCTCCTGCGCTCCGCCCTCCCCGCGGGGGCCATCCAGTCACCGTTGCCGGGACCTATCTCGGCATGGTCGACAACGCCAGGCACAGACGGGCGTGTCTACATCGCGGATGAGCGCGGCCGTGCCCGCCAGTTCCACGGGTTCAACATCAAGACCGACGATCCGGATGTCGCGACCGACGAGTTGCTCGCGGCCGCCGCCGAGCGCGGCCTGAACCTCCTGCGCCTGACCATCTACTGGGACAAGCTCGAACCGTCGGAAGGCGTGTTCGACGAGGGCTACCTCGATCGTGTCGTCAACGCGCTCGACCGTGCCGCGGCGCGCGGCATCGTCGTGATCCTCGACATGCACCAAGACGTCTTCGGGCCGGCGTTCGGCAACAGCGGAATCCCCATCTGGGCCACGCGCACCGACGGTCTTTCGTACGTGCCCCAGCCAGTCTGGCTCCTCAACTACTTGCAGCCTGCTGTGCAGGCGGCGTGGGAGCACCTCTACGAGGACGCGGATCTGCGCCAGTTCCAGATCCGAGCGTGGACGCGTGTGGTCCAGCGGGTCAAGGATCATCCCGCGCTGCTGGGCTACGACTTGCTGAACGAACCCTTCGGCAAGATCCGAGAGGGCGAGGACATCCTCACCGCCGCAGCCCGCGTCGAGCGCGAGCAGTTGACCCCGATGTACCAGCGCTTGACCGACGCCATCTCGGCTATCGACCCCGACCATTGGGTGTTCTTCGAACCACCGAACCTCGCGTCGCTCGGCGTTCCGACGTCGCTTGGCGCGGTGAACGGCCCCAAGGTCGCGTTCTACCCGCACATGTACGACCCCTCGATCGAGGTCAACACCTACACGCCCGGGGGAACGGTTGCGTACAACCCCGAGTTCTTCAAGACGTGGTCCACGGCGATCGGCGTGTACCCCAAGGCGAATCCCATCCCGTTCCTGGTCGGCGAATGGGGCATCGCGCAGCCCGAGGCCAACGGTATGGACACCTTCGTCCGTGACTCGCTGGCGACGCTCGACAAGATCGGCTCGGGCTGGACGGTCTTCAACTGGTGCAAGGGCGACGGCTACTGCCCGCTCGACGCCGCCGGCAACGATCGGCCCGCGATCAGCCAGATCTTCCAGCCGTACGCGCTCGCCATAGCCGGCGCTCCAACGGCGTCGGTGTGGGACACCGTTTCGGCCACGCTCAAGGTGGAGCTCTCGGACGATGCGTCGACGGGTGCGACAGAGATCTTCATCCCCGAATCGCGCAGCTACCCAGGTGGCTGGAAGGTTGAGACCAGCGACGGCCCCGGAAGTTGGTCATCGACGTTCAACTCGGCGACCGGCGTGCTGTCGGTGACGACGGCGAAGACCTCAGGCTCGCACGCGATCTGCGTGAAGCCGGCAGGAGCGGCCGCGGGGTGTGCGGTGACCGTGGCGCCGAGCACCACGCCGGCGACCGGGACTGCCGCGTTGGGCAGTTCGAGCCCAGCGGTCGCGCCGGTTGTCGCCACACCTCGATTCACCGGTTGAGGGGTCGCGCGAAGCGGGTGTCGTCGCCGGCGCGGGTCCAACTAGCATCACGCGTTCCGCCGGGGAGTGGCGCAGCTTGGCAGCGCGCCTGCTTTGGGAGCAGGAGGCCGGGGGTTCAAATCCCCCCTCCCCGACCAGCCTGAGCAGCATGTTCTTGGTCCCGCACGCGGCAAGGCAAGGATCGGTGGCAGATCCAGGTGTTCGCGGGCGCGAGGTCCGCCTGAAGATCGTTCCGCGGTTGGGCACTCATCGCCTGTCGAAGATCCGAGCCGCTGACCTCGACGCGCTGTACGCCGAGCTCGCCAAGCGCGGCGGCGAGAAGGACGTGCCCTTGGCTCCGGCCTCGGTCCGTCGAGTGCACATCATCCTCCACGCCGCGCTCGAGCAAGCCGTGAAGTGGAGCCTGATCGCGACGAGCCCGGCCGACGCGGCAGCTAGCTCGACGGCGACGTCCAGATAGGGCCGCTCCCATCCATTCGACATCGACCGCTCCTGCAGCAGACGATCACGGTGTTGCTGAAGCTCCTCGATGATCGTGGTCGTGGGCTCGCGCTTTCCCCATCCGTCGTTCTCGATGAGGTGACGAATCCACCACCGGGAATTGTCGTCAGATGCCAAGTGCTGTAGACGACCGAAGCTGTCGAGGTAACTCCGGCGGGCTGTAGCCTCGGAGGCGTGCTCACCGAGCTGGAGGTCAGTGGCTTCAAGAACCTCGTCGACCTCGAGGTGGAGTTTGGACCCCCTTCACTTGCATTGCTGGCGAGAACGGGGCAGGCAAGTCGAACGTCTTCGACGCCATCGAGTTCTTGAGCCTGCTTTCCAGCAGGTCCCTGATGGAGGCGGCTCACGACGTCCGCTCGACCCGAGACGAACGGTCAGGAGATCCACGAGACCTCTTCTGGAACGGATCTGTCGGTGACGGTCAAACCATGCGATTCTCCGCCGAGATGATCGTTCCAAGCTCCGTGGAGGATGACTTCGGGCGCGAAGCATCGGCGTCGATCACATTCCTCCGATATGAGGTCGAGATTGGATACGAGCCGCCGAAAGGGCTTGAGAAGCTCGGTCGACTCGTCTTGGTGAGGGAGTCCTTGGCGCCGATCAAGCTGGGCGATGCACCGAAGCGTCTCGGCTTCAAACACTCGGTGAAAGACTTCCGGTCGACGATTGTCAAGGGTCGCCGTCACGGCGGGCCCTTCATCTCGACCTCGTCTCAGGCCGGCGACTCGGTGATCACCATCCACCAGGATGGAGGGAGTCGCGGCAAGCCCCGGCCCGCCTCGGCGGCCCGAGCGCCCGCGACGGTCGTAAGTACGATCACGGGCGCGGATGACCCGACAATCCTTGCAGCTCGTCGCGAGATGCAGGGTTGGCGACGGCTAGCGCTGGAGCCATCAGCGTTGCGCGCTTCCGATCAGTACACGGATCCGAAGACCATGGATTCAAATGGCCGACATCTGCCCGCGGCGCTCTATCGAGTTGCAACCCACGCGAACAACAGGAGTGACGCGGTCGATCCCGAAGACACGTATGCGCGAGTCGCGAACCGGCTCTCCTCGCTGACCGGGGTCGGCGCCAAGCGCCTAGCCGTCGATGCAGACGACACACGAGAGCGACTTACGGTTCGAATGGAAGAGCGAACGGGAACCGTCCTGCCGGCGAAGTCCCTCTCTGAAGAAACATTGCGCTTCCTCGCCTTGTGCGTGCTCCTCGAAGACGATGAGGTTGAAGGCGTCATCTGCATGGAGGAGCCAGAGAACGGCATACACCCTGCGAATCTTCCGGCGATGGTCGAGCTCCTCCGCGATCTCGCTGTTGACCCAAGCGAGCCGACCGGCCCTGACAACCCATTCCGTCAGGTGATCGTGAACACGCACTCCCCCGCGATAGTTCAGTTGCTTGCCCCGGATGAACTGCTCTTCGCAACGACGGAACTTGTCGGCGATCCAAACGGTTCTCCGGCACGAGCTCTTCGACTCCGTCCACTGAAAGGCACCTGGCGCGAAGACCGCTCTACCGAACCCGCGGTGGGCAAGGCCGACATCCTGCCCTACCTGTCCAGTCCTCCCGGTTCGCAAATGAGACTGGACCAGGCAGTCGCGTGATCGAGCGGGGACTCTTCTTGATGGACGGTCCATCGGACGCGCCCATTGCCGACCATCTCGAGCTCCTCTGCGCCAGACAGGGACACGTCGTAGACTGACGGCTCCCGATCTTCGTCGATTGCCCGATCCGCCAGGCTTGCGCGTCGACGAACGGCTTCGTGCCGTGCTGGACATCGAGGGCGACGAGGCCTTCGACATCGTCTTCGTTCATAGGGACAGCGAGGGTCAGGATCCGCAACTCCGCGTCGATGAGGTCAAGAACTCCGTCGCTGGCGTGCGACCGCACCTTCCCGCTGTACCAGTCGTGCCGATCCGCATGACTGAGGCGTGGCTCATCCTCGACCACCAGGCGATCCGGCGCGTCGCCGGTCGGCCGAATGCGAGAACCTCCTTGGAGCTGCCACCACCCAGCCGGGTTGAGCAGCTTGCAGACCCGAAGATGGCGCTCAGGTCAGCGCTCGAAACCGCGTCATCGGCGCGAGGTCGCCGGTCTGGACGTTCCCCTACGCAGACCGCTCGAACAGGCCGCGCAGGTACCAGGCTTGGCCGGCGTGCTGGACGTCGTCGTCGACGATGCTGACCCAGCGCACGCCCATCGTGACCGGCGGCTCCCAGCTCTCGTCGACGATGCGATCGAGGTCTGCTTTCGTCGCACCTTCGAGAACGGTCTCGGTCCGACCCCACACCGCGTCGTAGTAGTCGAGGAGCACCTGCACGCTCTCGGGTCGCACGCTCGCGACCTGTTCCGCGGCGTGGCCGTAGCCCATGTTCCATGGGTGGCTTCAAGAAGATGGCATCGGAGTGGTACTTGTCGGGTTGCCGGCCGAACCCCTCGGCGCGTTGTCGACGACGTGGCGGACCTGCCGTTGCGTACGCAGCACCACCATGAGCGGGAACCCGAAGCGCGCTTCTTGCATCTTCTCGACGTCAGCCGCGTCCACCCTCGTCGGACCATCGAAAGCTGACCGGCTCGGTCACGTCTGGGATCATCGGTCATGACCAGTAGCCACACGGACCCCCGGCAGGCACGTCACGGAGCGACCCTCTTCGCGACCGGGCTCGGTCTGTTCATGATCTTCCTCGACGCGACCATCGTCAACGTCGCGCTCCCGGACATCCAGACCGAGTTCAGAGTGGGGGAGAACAGCCTGCAGTGGGCGGTGGCCGCGTACAGCCTCACCATGGGCATGTTCATGATGGCCGCCGCGTCGGCCGGCGACCGGTTCGGGCGACGCTCGACGTACGTCGCGGGCATCGTGGTCTTCGGCCTGGCGTCGCTCGCATGCGCGTTGGCGCCCTCGATCGGACTGCTCAACGCGGCGCGCGGCTTGCAGGGCGTCGGCGCGGCAATCGTGAACGTGGCCTCGCTGGCGCTGGTCGGCGCGGCCTTCACCGATCCGGCCGCCAAGGCCAAAGCCATCGGCGCCTGGACCGGCATCGCCGCGGTCGGCCTCGCGATCGGCCCGACGTTGGGTGGTGTCCTCACCGATACGTTCGGGTGGCGAAGCGTTTTCGCCATCAATCCGATCATCGCCGCGATCACGATCGTCGCCACGCTGGCGTTCGTGGCCGAGTCGAAGGATCCGAAGGATCGAGGATTCGATTGGGGCGGGCAGTGCTGTTCGGCATCTACGGATCGCTCCTCATCATCACGCAATACCTCCAGAACGTGCGCGGCTACTCAGCCGAGGTGGCCGGCCTCCTCCTGCTCTCCATGACGGTGCCGACCGTGATCGCAGCGCCGACCGCCGGGCGTATCGTCGGTCGGGTCGGGGCCCGGCTCCCGACCCTGTGCGGGGTCGGGGCGATCGCGATCGGTCTCGCCATCCTCGCGGTGACGACGGGGCAGACCATCGTGTTCACACTGGTGGGCTTGGCGTTCGTCGGCGTCGCGGGTGGCCTCGCAGTCGCTCCCGCCACGAGCATCGCCATGGGTTCGATCGATCCCGAGCGCTCGGGCATGGCATCGGGGATCCTGAGCGTCCAACGAGCCCTCGGCTCGACGGCCGGGTTCGCCATCATGGGGAGCATCCTTGCCGCGACCGTGGCGGCGACCCTGCCGTCGGACTTCGGGCACACGTTGACGAACGCCGCCGAACGCAACACCGCGGTGCAAGCCGTCGTCAAGAGCGCCGAGCCCAATGGCTTCGTGTCGTTGGTCGGGCCGTCCCAGCCGCTCCCCATCAGCGTGTCGCAGGAGCAGGCCCTGCTGGCCGAGGCCGACAGTGCGTTCGTCGCCGGCATCCGCCTCTCGATGATCCCCGCGCTGATGCTGGTGCTCGCCGCGTTCTCCGTCGGTTTCCGAGTCTTCCCCCACGGCCACCGCGCCACCGAGGAGTCCGAGACCGAGGAAGCCGAGGAGTTGGATCGGGGCTGACGGGGTCACCCCGGTAGTCGAACGGGCGTGGCGCCGATAGGTCTACGCTCCTACGGGCCATGAGCACCGACCCGTTCGACGAGAAGGCAGCCACCTGGGACGCCGATCCGCAGAAGGTGGAGCGCGCCGGAGCGGTCGCGCGCTGCATCGCCGCGTCCGTACCCCTGGCCCCCTCCACACGTCTGCTCGAGTACGGCGCTGGCACCGGCCTCGTCACCCAAGCGTTGCGTGAGTCGGTCGGTCCGGTCACGCTGGCCGACACCTCCCGAGGGATGCGTGACGTCATCGAAGCCAAGATCCGCGCCGGCCGCCTCGTCGATGCCCGAGTCTGGGACCTCGACCTCGAGCGCCAACCCCCTCCCGATGCTGCGTTCGACCTGATCGTCACCGTCTTGGTCCTGCATCACATCCATGATCTCCGAAGCGTGCTCACGAGCTTCGCGACGTTGCTGGCTCCAGGGGGACACCTCTGCATCGCAGACCTGGCGAAGGAGGACGGGTCGTTCCACGGCGCGGACTTCGACGGGCACCACGGCTTCGAGCAACGGGCCCTCACCGCCGACCTGAGCGCCGCCGGCTTCACCGACATCACGTTCACCGACTGCACCGAGCTCGTTCGTGACGGCCGGCGCTACCCCGTGTTCCTCTCCTCCTGCCGTCGTTAGCTTCAGCGTTCCAGATCGCGGGTACCGCTCAGTCGACGGCCAGGCGCTCGACGCGCTGACCAGTCACGTCGGCGATGAGCTCGAAGTCCTTGTCGACGTGGAGCACCGTGAACTCCGCGAGCTCAGCGGTGGCGGCGATCAACAAGTCGGGCACAGAAGGCGCTCGATGCTGGCCGCGCTCGGCGAGGATCGACTGGAGCTCGATGGCGCGGTCTTCGATCTTGGGTGTGAGGTACTCGACAGGCATCGATGCGATGGGCGGCCGGGCGAGCAGGCTCCGATGGTCTGAGGCAGTCCGCGCCGAGAAGCCGACCTCCAACCGGGTGACCGTGCAGATTCGGACCAGACCCCGCTCGATCCTGCTCGCCCATTCGGGAGCGTTCGCCGCGAGATGAAGCCGAATGATCGCCGATTTGTCGATGAGCCAGGGGCTCACGACCATGCGCCGGACATCACCGCCGGGTCATCGAGATCCTTGGCCAGGCTGGCGACCCTTCGAAGTTGATCGACCGTCACGGGCCCACCCTCGGGTACGCGCTCGCGCTCGAGGGCGCGGCGGAGGTACTCGCTCCGCGAGAGCCCGACTCGCTTTGCCTTCGTGTCGATTGCGGCCAGCACGTCGTCGGGGACGTCGCGGATCAATATGTCGGTCATGACCTACCCTCCAGTGATAGCTCATGATATCGCCAGCGCAGATCGGCCGACAGCTCAGCGCACGCTCAGGTGCGGTTCAGCGATTCCCCAGATCACCTCGTCACAGTCCCGTCGTCACGACGGAGCGACCTTCGATCTCGAGGAGACATCCCGATGCGTTCTCGATCCACGTACGCCATGTCCGCTATCGCTGCCGTGTCGGCGCTGGCCGCGGCATGCACGATCTCTGACCCGGTACCGACCCCATCGACGACCACCGCCACGACGGCAACATCGACAACCGCCGCTCAATCGACGACTGCCGCACCGACCACAACTGCTCCGGCGACGACCACCACCGCCACCACCACGCCTGCCGGCGGCACGGTCGATCGCACGCGCCTCCCGATCGGCGATGGAAAGCGGTCGAGTGAGCCGAAGGTCGGCTACGTGATGTCCTGCGATTCGTCTTTCGCTGCCCGCACCGGCAAGACCGACCTGTGGGACAACGGCGACGGAACCTTCGATCTCGAGCGCAAGCCGCGTGTCCTGGGCGACGTCGCCTGGCCCCAGGCGACGTTCTCGATGTCGATCGACGGAACCGAACGGGTGCTCAAAGGAAACGACCTCCCGACCTCGCACACGTCGGGCGTCTTCCCGATCCAGCGCACCGATCCCGTCTACCCCTATGACCGCAACCCCAACACGATCACCGCGCAGCAACTGGAGATTCGCGTTCCGGCACGTCCGACCCTCGCGGCCCAGCCGAGTTGCGTGTCGACCGCGACGCCGGGCGGGAGCGTCGTCGGCGTGCTGTCGTCGGGGGTGTACATGCTGAGCGCCCTGGATGGTGCCGGCGACGACGCCGTCTACCACGAGGTGCAGGACCGCTGCGATGGCCACCCCCATCGGGGCGGCGTGTACCACTATCACAGCCTCCCGGATTGCCTGCCCGACGACGGCACCGGACACTCGTCGCTCGCCGGCTACGCACTCGACGGGTTCGGGATCTACGGCTCGCGTGGCGAGCAGGGCGAGACGCTGACCAACGCCGCCCTCGACGAGTGCCATGGACATACGCACGTCATCGACTGGGACGGCGCGAGCGTCGCGATGTACCACTATCACGCCACCGCCGAGTATCCCTACACCGCGGGCTGCTTCCGGGGCACACCCGAGCAGGTCGTGGCAACCAACAATCGGTAGCCGACGGGTCAGGCGTGAGCCGGTCAGCCCTGCGAAGCGAGCGCTGGCGCGGGCGTCACGTCACGAGCGACGCACGGAAGCGTCACCGTCACCAACGTCCCCGCGCCGACCTCGCTCTCGATCGCGAACTGCCCGCCGTGCCCACGCACGATGGAGTCGACGATGGCGAGGCCGAGACCCGACCCGGACTGCGCCGTCGTGTCGGTCGAACGGTAGAAGCGGTGGGTGACGTTCGGAAGGTCGAGCGCCGCTATGCCGGGCCCACAGTCATGGATGCGAAGCCTGACTTCCTGCGAATGCTGCCGGAGCGACACGTCGAGCGCCGAACGGCTTGGCGTGTGCATGCGAACGTTGGCGAGCAGGTTGGCCACGACCTGCCGCAACTGGTCGGCATAGCCGCGAACCTCGATGGCGGCGTCGACGTCGAGCGTCAGGGGACGGTCGGGCTCCAGCGCCCGCAGATCGTTGACCGCATCGAGCACGACCTCGCTCAGGACGACGCTCTGCTCGACGATCGGCTCCTCCCGCGAGCGCCCCTCGATCCGGGCCAGCGCGAGCAGCCCATCGACGAGGCGGCCCATGCGCGCGCTCTCCCGCTTGATGCGGCTGGTCGCGGCCTGCACCTCCGCCGGGTCGGCGAAACCGGGAGTATCGAGGAGTTCGGCGTAGCCCTTCAGCGTCGTGATCGGCGTGCGAAGCTCGTGCGCCGCGTCAGCGAGGAACTGCTCGAGCTCGGCCCGGGCCGCGTCTCGCTCGGTCACGGTGGCCTCCATGCGATCGAGCATCCGGTTGAGCGACGCGGCGAGCACCGCAACCTCGGACGCCGATCCGGCCGGTTCGATCCTCGCGGAGAAGTCGACTCGGCCGATGCGGTCGGCGGTGGCCACCATCTTCTCCACCGGTTTCAACGCTCGGCGAAGCAACGCCCCACCCACGAGCACGAACACGCCGAGCGCCAAGACCGAACCGAGAGCGACGGTGGACGCGACCCACCGCGACGCGATGTCGACACCGGACATGTCCGCCGCCACCACGACGGTGCCACCCGATCTGTCCCGCGCGACCAGTGCCCGGTAGGTGACCGTGCCATCGGCGGAGGCCGTCGTGAACGGTTGACCGAACTCGAGCGGGACGGAGAGGTCAACGAGCGGCAGCGCCAGGGGTGACTCGATCGTCCCGGCTGGCTCGGCGCGGCGGATCGAGCCATCCGGGGCATACACGACGGTGGCGATGGTCCGGCCGCCTGGTATCCGCGACTCGGTTGGCATCGGCAACGACGCACCGCCGTTGCCCCCCAGCACGTTCTGCATGGCCACCGCACCGTGCAGCTTGTCGTCGAGCTGGTTCGTCAACGCCTGCTGGGTCGCTCGTACCGCGGCGAACCCGAGGGTCGCCACCACGGCCGCGAACAGCACGGTCAACGCGACGAGGATTCGGGCCCGTAGCGACACGGTCTACTCCGGCCCGCGCAGGCAATAGTTGATGCCGCGAGTCGTGTGGAGGAGGCGGGGTCCGTCCGCATCGACCTTTCGCCGCAGGTAGCTCACATAGGTCTCGACGATGTTGGTGGTGCCTTCGAAGTCATCCGGCCACACTCGATCGAGGATCTGGTACTTCGACACCACCCGACCCGCGTTGATCATCAGGTAGCGCAGGAGCTGGAACTCCTGGCGGGTGAGCTCGATCTCCCGGCCCGCGCGCCAGACCCGGTGAGCATCAGCATCGAGCACCAGGTCGGCCACCACGAGCCGAGGGTCGTTGGATGTCGGACCGCCCACCCCCGATCGCCGCAGCACCGCCCCGACCCGTAGGGCCAGCTCGTCGACGCTGAACGGCTTTCGCAGGTAGTCGTCGCCGCCGCTGCTGAAGCCGGCTCGCAGGTCCGCGTCACCATCGCGGGCGGTGAGGAACACCACCGGCGTCGCGCGGTCCCGGCGGATGCGGGCGCACAGCTCGAAGCCGTCGATGTCGGGAAGGTTGACGTCGAGCACGACCAGATCGGGGGGCGCGGTCCGGAGGCTGCAAAGCGCCTCGGTCGCGCTGGCGGCGGTGGTCACGTCGTAGCCGATGAAGCGGAGCGTGGCGGAGACGAGATCACAGATGGAATCCTCGTCGTCCACCACGAGCACCCGCGTGCCGGTCGGGGCGTGCTGGGTCAGGGCCATCACGGGACGGTACGGGACGTGCCTGAGATTCTCCTGAGAGAACCTGGGAACTTCCTGAGGAAACGACCATCTGGCCAGGCTGACCTCAGGGACCGCACAGGTTCACCCCACCGTTCTCACAACTGCATCCCCCAGTTTGGGCGCAGCTCCCACCGACCAAGGACCCGATATGAGACGACGACTCCTCCTGGCTCCGGCCGGGCTGCTCCTCACGGTTGCAACAGCATGCACCACGCCCGTTCCGATCAGCGGCAGCACGACCACGACTGCCCCGGTGAAGACCGCAGCACCCATGACTGCAGCACCCACGACTGCAGCGCCCACCTCGACGACGGCCAGCACCACGACGACCACGACCACGCCATCGTCCACCGTCGATCCGACGGCGCTACCGATCGGTGACGGCAAGTACACGACCGCGGGACCGACCAAGGGCTACATCTACTCATGCCAGTCCACCTTCAACGGCGGCGGGGCGTCCGCGACCGGCTCGTGGTTCAACGCCGACACGGGCACGTGGGACTCGACGACCAAGCCCGAGGTCGACGGGGAGGTCATCTGGCCGAATGCGACCTTCACGGTCACGCTCGACGGCACAGTCCGCAGGGTCACGGGCAACGATCTGCCGATCAACGACACAACCGGCGTGTACCCGATCCAGCCGAGCGACGACGCCTACCAGTACGACCGCAACCCCAACTCGATCAAGGCCCAGACCGTCTCTTACAACCTGCCGGCCACTCCGCAACTCGCGGCGAGCGCGTCATGCACGGGGATGGGACCGATCGGCGTCATGCTCAGCGGCCCGTACTTCTTCAACGCGCTCGACGCCGGTGGCCGCGACGCCGGTGCGCACGAGATCCTCGATCGATGCGACGGCCATCCGGAACGTAGTGGCGCGTACCACTACCACTCGCTCTCCTCCTGCTCGGCCGACAGCACCGGACCTACCGAGCACTCCGCGCTCGCCGGTTACGCGCTCGACGGCTTCGGGATCTACGGCATCAAAGGGGAGAACGGCCAGCAGCTCGGCACCGCCGATCTGGATGAGTGCCATGGCCACACGCACACCATCACGTGGGACGGCCAGCAGGTGTCGATGTACCACTACCACGCGACGATGGACTACCCGTACACGATCGGTTGCTACCGGGGGACGCCCGTCCGCTGACCGCGCGGCGCGCGATTGACGGCGCGGCCGTTGAGGGCTAATGATTACTCATTAGTGGCGCAGCGTGTTGACGATCCAGACACCCAGGAGAAGCTCGTAGCGGCGGCCGCACACCTCTTCGCCCGCCGCGGCATCGAGGCGGTACCCCTCCGGGATGTCGGCGCCCAGGCCGGTCAGCGCAACGCCTCCGCGGTCCAGTACCACTTCGGCGGCCGTTGGGACCTCGTCGCCGCGATCCTCTCGCACCACGCGGAGACGGCGTCACCGGGCGAGCGGCGCTACGACGATCTCTCCGTCGAGGAGATCGTCGAGAGCCTGGTGACGCTGCTGCGTCCCAAGCTCGCAGACGTCGAGGGACGGGACTTCCTGCGGGTCGTCTTCGAGTTGATGGTTCGCTACCCGGGCCGCTGGAGCGAATCCGGCCCTCGCTCCGGTCTGCCCAGCCTGGTCAAGCGGATCGAGTCATTGCTCGGTGACGTGCCGCGGCGTGTGGCCCGAGCCCGCGCGGTGGCGATGACGCAGTTCGTCACCCAGCAGATGGCCGAGCGTTCGCGGCTGATCGACGAAAGCGAGCGGCGGATGCTCGGCGAAGCGCTGTTCGCGGCCAACCTCACCCAGATGGCGATCGCCATGCTCCTCGCGCCCGCGCCGACCAAGCACATGACGACAAGGACGACGACGAGGACGACGACGACGACAAGGAAAGGACGTCGAGCGTGACCACCGACCCGACGATCGACCCGTTCGAGCCGGCAACCATCGGGCCGATCACCCTCCGCAACCGCTTCATCAAGGCCGCGACGTTCGAAGGGCTCGGGACGGGAAAGGACGTCGGCGACGATCTCATCGACTTCCACCGCGCCGTCGCCTCCGGCGGGGTCGGGCTCACCACGCTCGCGTTCTGTGCCGTCTCGCGCGACGGGCGGGGCGCTCCCAAGGAACTGATCGTGCGGCCCGAGCTGGTTGTGAGCCTTCGACGGTTCACCGAAGCCATCAACGCCGACGGCGCGGCCGCCGCCATACAGCTCGGGCACGCCGGCCCGGTCGCGGCCGCGGTCGGCCGCGGCGGCGGACTGGCTCCGTCCCGGGTGTTCGCGCCGCAGGCCCTTCGGTTCACACGTCCCGCGACCGAGGACGACCTTTGCCGCATCGTCGACGACTTCGGCGCCGCGGCGGCCATCGCGGTCGAGGCCGGCTTCTCGGTCATCGAGCTGCACTTCGGGCACGGCTACCTCGTCAGCTCGTTCCTGAGCCCGAAGCTGAACCGGCGAACCGACCGGTGGGGCGGGTCGGTCGAGCGCCGCGCCCGCCTGGCGCGCGCCGTTGCCGAACGGGTCCGCGAGCGGGCAGGCAGTTCCGTGGCGGTCACGGCCAAGCTGAACATGGCCGACGGCGTCGCCGGCGGGCTGTGGCTCGATGACAGCGTGGCGACGGCTTTGCTGCTCGAGGCGGATGGGACGCTCGATGCGCTCGAGCTCACCGGCGGCAGCTCGTTCCAGAACCCGATGTACCTGTTCCGGGGCGACGCGCCGGTCGCCGAGATGGCGGCCCTGTTCCCCCAGCCCCTCCGGCTGGGCCTGAAGCTCACGGCCCGGAAGTTCATGCCGACCTACCCGTTCGAGGAAGCGTTCTTCTTGCCCTATGCCCGCCAGTTCCGCGACGCGCTCTCGATGCCGCTGGTACTCCTCGGTGGGATCAACCGGCTCGACACCGTCACCTCGGCCCTCGCCGAAGGGTTCCAGTTCGTCGCCATGGCACGGGCGCTGCTGCGCGAACCGGACCTGGTCAACCGCTGGCGCGTCGAACGGCAGCACGAAGGGTTGTGCGTGCACTGCAACAAGTGCATGCCGAGCATCTACCGAGGCACGCACTGCGTGCTCGTTCCACCCGAGGAGCGACCGGGGCGGATCGGCAGTTCGTGAGGCCGACGCCGTTCATGCCATGCGGGCCGCCCTAGCGCTCGACGATCTTGCCGTCGCTGGACGTTGCCCGACGCTACGGAAGTACGGTCGGTGCGTGGCAGTTGGGGCAACCCGCCCGGAGCGAACGACCCGCACGACGGCGCTGTCGATCGAGGAGCGGATCTGCGCGGGCTACCTGTTCGCGCAGGCCATCTGCGGGATCGCCCTCTGGGTGGGGCTGGCCGTGTCGCCGACGGTGAGCTCGTGGCTGGCACTGACCCCCGAGCGCCGGGAGCTGATGGACGTGTTCGTACTGGCGGATCTCGGCGTCATCGTCATCGCGTCGGCACTCGGCGCGTGGGCCATCGCCGCGAGGAGGACGTGGGCCGTGCCGATGACCGCGTTCACCGCCGGCGCCGTCGTGTACCCGACGCTCTACCTCATCGGGTGGGTACCCGCGAGCAAGGGAAGCGGCGGGGCCGCGCTCGCGTTGATGGTCGCCACGTCCACCTTCTCGTGCTGGGTCGCCTACCAGACCTGGGCGCGGCGCTGATTGACCCTGGCTCGTGCCGCGTCCAGGAGACTCCTGTTGTACCGGCGCCGCCAACACCTACGCCTTCAGCTACAACGAGATGAGATGCACCCTCGCCCCACACCATGCAGCCTGTCCCCGGCCCGGCGGCTGGCGGCGGCCACGGTCGTGGTCGCCGCGGTAGCGGCCGCGTGTGCCGGATCGCCCGCCACCGTCGACACCGGCCAAGCCGGCGGCCCCGCCACCGCGCCCCGCGGGTCCGGCACGACCCCCGCGGCGCCGGGAACCACCACGACGCCAGGAACCAACCGCCAGGCAAGCCCGGCGTGCCCCGACGGCGCCAACCTCGACAACCTCTCGAT
>JACPNV010000045.1 GCA_016185305.1 Actinomycetota bacterium
AGGGCACCAACTCACTCGTCCAAGCCGCCAAACGCCGGGCACGCGGGTACCGCTCCAAAGCCAAGATGATCACCATCATCTACCTCATCGCCGGCAAACTCCCGTTACCCGAAATCCACACGATCTAGCGAGGAGCCTGAAGGCGTAGGAGAAATCCTCGCGATCAGCGCGACATCTCGCCGCCCGTGGGGTGGGTGTAACAGGTATGCGCACCAAGACGCCCGTGAGGGCGCGTGCAACCGGACCGCGCCGTCCGTCGTTCTTGGGACTTCTCGAAGGAATCGATTCAGTGAGGACCGTCTCCAGGTTGTGTCCTATCAAGGATCACGCTTCTCGAGTTGACGGGCCGCATCCCGCGGCTCAGCTGGCGTTGTTCCAGCGTTTGGCGTCGTGTTTGAGAAGGAGGGCTTCGATGACGTCGCGGATGGTGCGGCGTTCGTCGTCGTCGAGTTGGCGGGTGGCTTCGAAGGCAAGGGTGAGGTCGGGGTCGCGGCCACGTTCGTCGTGGTCGAACACCAACTGGTCGGTCGTGGTGTTGAGCGCGATGGCGAGGTTGCGGAGGACGTCGAGGGCGGGGGTGGTGGTTCCGGCTTCGTAGCGGCGGATTTGGGAGACGTGGACGCCGACGTGGTCGGCGAGCTCGTTTTGGGTCAGGCCGCGGCGGTGGCGGATGTTGGCGAGTCGGTCGGCGAAGCCCATGGCCGTGATCTCGGTGATGGTGGTGGTGGCCATAGGGGTGGGCTCCTTGGGGGTCCTTGACGGTGGCGTGCGAAATCGCGACTCGGGGTCGCTGCTCGTGTCCCAGAACGGGGTCGGCGCGGCGGGCCCCCGACGTCGACTACCTCATCTCACGTGCGCGCTCGAGCTGCAGGGCTTGCACTTGAAGCGCCCAAATGGATACATTGCGTACAACATGCGCAGCACTGCGGTGCTTCGCTGCAGCTACCTGTTCTTGCCGGCTGTGTGCATTGATGTTGTCGGGAGCGGCCGTCGGGACCTTGCTCCCTATCAACGGGCAGAGCTGAAGCCGAATGAAGCGGAGGCCCCCGCTCCCCACTTCCACGCCGAGATCACGGTGCTCAAGGGAGCGACTGAGCGTGGCCTGGTTCCTTTGGCCATGGGCGTTTGCAACGGCACGACACCGAAGACGGTGCACACCGAGCTCGGCGACCTCCGGTTGGACATGCCCCGAGACCGGAACTCAGAGTTCGAGCCGCAGATCTTGCCGAAGGGCCAGACCCACTGGGACGGCTTCGATGACCGGATCACTCGTTGTACGCCGGCGGGATGACCTATGAGGAGATCAGGGCCCACTTCGCGGAGATCTACGGGATCTCGATGTCGAAGGACTTCATCTCCAAGGTCACCGACCGGGTGCTCGAGGAGGCGCGTCGGACGCCACGGTGAGCTTCTGCTCGAGCGTGACGCCGTCGGCGTTGGGATCGACGAGCAGCAGGTCGATGTCGGTGTCGCCGTCGCCGGTGCGGACCGCAACGACGAGCCGTTCGGCCGACGACGCGAACGCCACGTGGCACTTGGTGCCGGTGAAGGCGAGGCGATGGACGCCGACCTGCGTTCGCCACCGCATGCGTTGGCGAAATCGTCTCGGCGGCGTGGTGGCTACTTCAGGCGGTGTGGTCGGTGGCGGTGGCGCGGTCGAGCCACTCCATACGAGTTCCCGAGGGGTGTGCGGTGCCGAGCAGTCGCGTCGTTTGCCCGCCCGCGAGGTACGCGGTGATCGACAGCACCCCGAAGACACCTCCACGGCGGTTGGCGTCGATGAGATGCGACGGCACGTCGGTTCCTTGGACCGTGTGACGAGCTTGCGTGCCGAGCGGCACGAGTGGGTCGAGCGAGATCCAGGCTACGTCGTGCTGCCGGGCGTGGGCGGCGAGCATGTCGTGAAGCCTCCGCTGCTCAGCTGCCTCGAAGAAGACCGCCGTATAGGTATCGATGACGCACACCAGGGCGGCACCGGAGAAGCGCTCGAGCACGCCGGGAAGGATCTCGTTGGCTTCACCCCGGATGATCTCGAGGTCGGCGTCGCGCACGGCCTCGATAGCATGCCGAGCGCGTTCCAACGCTCCTACCTCTGGCGGAAGGCAGGCCTTCAGCCAGGCGCATGCCTCGGTGTCGTTGACATCGATCGGGTGCAGGTCGATGCCCACGCGGTCAGCGATGACGGGCAGACGGTGACATCGCGGCGACAGCGTTCCCGTCAGATCACAAGTAATCTGCATCGCCGACGTTGGCGGGCCCATCCGCAGACCATCGCTGAAGCGGTACTCGTAGTGATCCGCCAGGAGGCCAAACCCCGCTCCGGTCCCGATGTCCACGATCGCCACCTGGCGGCCGGGTGCCAGGTCGTTCAGCACGCCGAGAGCGCTAGCGATCTGGGCGCAACGGGCAACCTCGTTCATCTGGTAGGTCCGATCGCTCCACACGGCGGCCAACTCCTGTCGATGCTGCAAGCAGAACGCTCGGTAGCGCTCGGCGAAGTGCCCATCGACGACGAGCAGCGTTCGAACGTCCGTGGACGGAAGGTACGCAGCGAACGGCTCCTCTGGATAGCGATCAGCGAGATACAGGACCGACGCCACGAACAACAACGCCGGAAGGCGGTCCGGCGGAATCTCCGCGGCAACGGTCAAGAGTTCGTTGTCTTCGGCGAGCACGTCGAACAGCGACCCGGTGAGGCGCCAGCTCGGCAGCGCACCGGGTCCGGACCAGCCACGTCCGACCTCGAGCGCCTGATCCCGGACGAGCGCCAATGCTTCAGACACCCGGCCAGCGTCGCGCTCGGCGACGAGCTGGGCTCGCCCACGCCTGCTCCGTAGACCCAATGCGCTGGTAATCTACTGGCATGCGGGCAACCATCGACAAGGCAGGGAGGCTCGTCATCCCCAAGCCGCTCCGCGATCGGCTCGGGCTCCGTCCCGGCGAGGTGGATATCACCGCTGATGGCACGGCCCTTCGGGTGGAGTCCATCGCCGGCGAGGGGCTCACGAAGAAATCAGGGCGTCTGGTGATCCCTGCTTCTGGTCTCGCCATCGGCGACGACGAAGTCCGGGCGATGCGTGATGCCGACCAGAAGTGACGTCCCCGACGTTCTGGTCGACACGAGCGTCGCGGTTGCGTTGGTTGTCGCTGACCACCAAAACCACGAGGAAACGCTCGAGGCGATCGGCAAGCGTCGGCTCGGTCTGGCCGGTCACGCCGCGTTCGAGACCTTCTCGGTGCTGACCCGTCTGCCTCCGCCGGCTCGTCGCAGCCCGGCCGTGGTCGCCGAGCTGCTCGCCGCCAACTTCCCCGGCAGTCGCTACCTCTCGGCCTCGGCGGCGAAACGCCTGATGTCCCGCTTGGTACGCATCGGCATCGCCGGAGGCTCGGTGTACGACGCGTTGGTCGGCGCCGCCGCGAAAGAGCACGGACTTGTGTTGGCAACACGAGATCGACGAGCGATCGACACCTACCGCGCGCTCGACGTCAGCATCGAGATCGTGCCCGATTTCCGCTCTTGACCGATCGGTCAATATGCCGTCCCGCCATGAAGAAGAAGCTCGGGTCGGCCAGACCCATGGCAGTCGAGGCGGGAGCCTGATGGACATCACCGGAGCATCAGCCATCCTCACCGGCGGAGCATCGGGCCTGGGTGCCGCCACCGTCAAGCGTCTCGCCGAGAAGGGCGCCAGGGTGGTGATCTTCGATCTCGAGAAGCAGACCGCCCGGGGCAAGTCGCTCGCCGACGAGGTGGGCGGCGTGTTCTGTGCGGTCGACGTGACGAGCACCGACGACATCATCGCCGGCGTCGACACGGCCAAGGAGATCGCGCCGCTGCGTGTCCTCGTGAACTGTGCCGGCATCGGTTGGGCCGGCCGCACGATCGGCAAGGACGGCCAGTACGAATCGGCGTTCAACATCGACATGTTCAAGCTGGTGATGAGCATCAACCTGGTCGGCACGTTCGACTGCATCCGCCTCGCGGCGACCGCCATGAGCCAGACCGAACCCCTTGCCGACGGCGAGCGCGGCTCGATCGTCAACACGGCGTCCGTGGCGCCTTCGACGGCCAGATCGGTCAGTGCTCGTACTCGGCGTCCAAGGGCGGTGTCGTCGACATGACCCTGCCGATCGTCCGCGACCTGTCGGCGGTCGGCATCCGCGTCAACACGATCGCCCCGGGCTCATCGACACGCCGATCTACGGCGAGGGCGAACTCTCCGAGCAGTTCAAGTCCCGCCTGCAGGAGGGCGTGCTGTTCCCGAAGCGCACACCACCCCGGTCGTCGAGCACGATGCCGGTGCGGATGACGGCGGTGCGGATACCGGCGTCGATTGCGGGCTGGGCGGCACTCTCCCACGCCTGGCAGACCTCGCTGAGGAACAGATCGCCCGGGCCGCTCTGCTCGTTCAAGATCTCGTCGCCGCGGTCGCCGTAGTACCCGATCGCCGACCCGGTCACGAGCACTTCGGGCCCGCCGCCGATGGTGGCAAGCATGTCGGCGAGCGTGGTGGCGAGCAGGCGGGTGCCCTTCTCGCGGCTCTGCTTGACGACCCGTTTCCGGTGGTCGGACCAACGCCTGTCGGCGATGCCCGCGCCGGCGAGGTGCACCACGGCGTCGACGCCTTCGAACCCACCGGCATCGATGGTGCCGCCACCCGGGTCCCAGCCGATGGTGGCTTCGTTGGAGCCGATGGTGCCCCGCGTGACGCGAACGAGTTGGTGGCCCTCGGCGGTGAGCGCACGCCCCAGTGCCATCCGGATGAGCCCGGTCGAACTGGTGACCGCGAC
This sequence comes from Actinomycetota bacterium, assembly GCA_016185305.1. Classification (GTDB taxonomy): domain Bacteria; phylum Actinomycetota; class Acidimicrobiia; order Acidimicrobiales; family Acidimicrobilacustridaceae; genus JACPNV01. The sequence continues at coordinate 4,792 of JACPNV010000045.1, forward strand.
CTTCAGGGGCCGGAGGCTAGTGCCGTGCGCCTACTTCAAGTTCTGGATGATCGATGCCTCGGTGTCGCCCATCTTCTTCAGCATGTTGCTCAACGCCGAGATCATTTTGGATCGGCTGTCCATGTACACCTGGTTACGGAGGCTCTGGAGCGAGCCCATGTCGCCCAGGGCTTCGGCCCCACGGCCGGCCGGCGCGCCGCGGTGCATGGTGAACCCCTCGGTGTCGTTGCTCTCGTCGTCGCCGAGTCGAGCCGTGGCGAGCCAGGCCTCGACCATGGCTTCGAGCACCTCTCGGTCGCCAGCGGACGACGCTCGGTAGAGCGCCATGAGCCGGTGTTCAAACGATTGCTCTTCCATGAGCACCTCCCGCCGGATCACGGCAGTGCCGGCCGCTCTGACACGGTACCCGCACGTCTCGGTACCCATGAGGGGCCGCCGTACCGGAGGTGCGCATGACGCTCGAACATCGCGCCGGTGACGATGCGAATCGCGCGAAGGACCAACGGTCACAGGTCGCGCACCTCATAGCCGCCTCGGTGCTCGGCGCCGTCCTGCTGGCGTTCATCTTGCAGAACACGGCCAGCGTCTCACTCACGTGGTTGAGCCGCATAAAGGCTGCTGCCCGGCGCAGGATCTCGTTCGCCCGACGCAGCTCCTTGAGCTCTTGCTCGAGCTTCTTGATCTGTTCGGCTTCCTCAGACGTCAAGCCAGGCTTGACACGTGTGTCAATGTCGGCTTGACGCGCCCATGAGCGCACCGACTCGACGCTGTAGCCGAGCTGATCGGCCACGCGCTTGACGGTCCCATGCTCGGTGCCGAGCTCGGCCCGGAGCTGACGCACCAGCCGCACTGCTTGAGCCTTCTCCGCGTCGCTGTAACGCCGCGTCGTCGGCTTCTTCGACGGTCCTTGTGTAGGCCTCGCCCTCTCATCCTCAATCAAAGGTAGAGAGCCTCCGCGGATCCCAGGGCGGTTCATTCGAGACATCCCCGTGTTTTAGCGTCAACACAGCAACTGTGCGTCGGGCCTTGTCGAGGTTGGCTACGGCCGATCCAGGAGAGCCGCAAGATGCTCTGCTGCTTCGCGATCGCCCGCTGGCACCACATGGGCGTAGACGTTGAGCGTCGTCGACGCCCGCGCATGCGCAAGGCGACCGCTGACAACGGGGATCGCTTCGCCGACGGCGAGCATCACGCACGGCTTCGCAGGCGGCAGACTCGTCGCCGATGTTGAGGCTCATGAGCGCCGTGGGTTCGTAGACGGCGTGTCGCCGTTTGAGTGGCGGCAGGGTGTGAAGCACGACGCTGTGGGGGTCATGGAGTTGGTCGGCGTCCCGCCCGGCACGCTCATCAGCCGGTCCTCCGATCTCGTTGACGTCGAGACCGACTGGGTGTTCCCGATGCTGAAGGCGACGGACCTGCATCGAGACCGTCTCACGGCGGGCCGGTCCGTGATCCTCACACAGCGCTCCCTGGGCGACGACACTCAGTCGCTGGCCGACAGCGCACCCAAGCTCTGGTCGTACCTCGAAGTGAACCGCATGCCGCAGCACTCGATGAGCGCAAGTCGTCGATCTATCGCGGTCGACCTCGGTTCTCGATGTTCGGAATCGGCGACTACACGTTTGCACCGTGGAAGGCGGCAGTCTCAGGTCTTCACGCGTCGGGGTGCTTCCGCCTGGTGGCCCCTCAGGTCGAACGGAAGTGGTGCGATGAGGGCTCCGGTGCCGAGCGCCACGAAGCAGATGGCGAACTTGGCGCCGATGACATCGCCGAACGCGATTGCGGGGGCGTCGCGCAGCGAGGCGGTCACCGCGGTGGCCAGCTCTTCGGTTCGGCGCCGTCGAGCAGGAGGGCAAGCGCGAAGGCGCTCACGAGGAGCCGGGTCGACGCGACCGCAAGATGCTTCGCGAAGGTCTCCGCGCCCCACACGATGAGCGCGGCGCCCTCCAGTGCGATGACGAGCCAGCCGACGGTGCTCACTCCGCGAGTCTGGCCCGTTGACCTCCCGACGACCGCCATCGCGTTCGGAGGTGGCTGCCGCGACATGCGACTTCGGGTCCACTGGCACCCGCGCAGGCCGGGGGTGCGGGGCACGCCCGTCCTGGTCGATCGGCCTGTGGAGGCTGCTCGGGAATCCGGACTTCAGTCGCCTGGTGACGAAGCGCCGATGCCGAGATCGGCGGCGGTGGCCGGGCGCATCACACCGTTGTCGTTGGTGACGATCTCGAGGCCCTGTCGGGCGAAGCGTTCGAACAGGTCGGCCGTGGATCCGGCGAGGGTGTCGGGGAGGGCGTAGTACTCGTCGAGGATCTGGCGGGCGATCGGGTCGTCGACGACCGTCGCGTCCCAGGTGATCTCGTCGTCGTGTTCGCCGATGTCGAAGTCGAAGAACGCACAGCATGCCTTCTCGCGGGCGGCGAGGTCGCGGATCTCCTCGGCGAGGCCGTCTCGGGCGCGGAATCGGAACCGGATGCCGGTATCGGTGCGTTCGCGGCCGGTCAGATCTGTGCTGAAGAGTCGGTCGTACTCGGCGAGTCGTTCTTCGGTGGTGTCAGAGGCGTCGGTCATGTCGCAGACGATGGGGATGGACTGGTCGATCATTGGTGTGCTCCTCGGTTCTTGGTCGGCGAGGGTGCCGACAGGAGGACTGTAGAGTCTTGACATAGGTCCAGAGTCAAGAGAATGTTCTCCCCATGAAGATCGGTCAGGTTGCCGCGCTCGCGGGTGTCAGTGTGGACACGGTGCGGTTCTACGAGCGCCGCGGCGTGCTCCCGGCGCCGGAGCGGATGCCGTCGGGCTATCGCACGTACACGCCGGCGACGGTCGAGCGGATCCGTCTGGCCCGGCGGTTGCAGGCGCTCGGCCTCACGCTCGATGAGGTGGTCGACGCCTTGCATGCCACCGATCAGGGAGACGCCACCTGTGCGTCCGAGCGGTGGCGGCTCGAAGCGGTCCTCAAGCGCATCGATGCCAAGATCACCGAGCTGCGCGCCGTGCGCCGTGACATCACGAAGGTCATCGGCGCGTGCGATCGCGGGGAGTGCGTGTTTGGGGAGGGCGAGGTTGGTGGGTGACCTTCGACTGGGGTGCTGACGTACGGTCCGGGCGACAGCCGTCAACCGGCGCGGTGGCGTGTCCCGCTGTTTCCCTTCGCTGTGGGCGGGACCGCGGCAGTGTCAGGCGCGTTGGCGGGGAGTGGTGGCTCGTGGCGGGGCTCGCGGCGGCGACGTTCATCGGCCGGGCCGAGGGTTTCGCTGTCCCTCGAGGGGATCACCGCGCTGCTCGGACTGCTCGACGGCGACGAGTGCGCCCCCCGGTGCACGGCCGGCTGCGAGACCTGGTGGCCGCCGCGGTGCCGTTCGCATCGGCTCCTCCGTTGAGGCCGCTGAACGATCCGAGCACACGCCCGCTGGCCCGGTGCGCCAGGGAGCAGATGCTGGGCGTCGACGTCACGAGCCCAAGCGTGATCGGGGCCGAGATCGAGCCGTCACTGCTCGCCGCCGCCTTCGCAGTACTCGACCTCAGCGAAGCCGTCCACGGTCTACGCGAGAACGAGCCCGCCATCGGTGTGCTTGCACTGGTCATCGCCGCGCTGCACGCCACCGCCGCCGTGATCACCTTCCCGCTCCTCGACCAGCGGCCATCCCGCGACCGGTCTGCTTCGCCGGGCAACCTGTTGGGGTGAGCGTCATCCGCGCTGTCGCGCTGTTCGTCGTCGCCGCGGTCGCGGAGATCGGCGGCGCGTGGCTGATCTGGCAAGGAGCCCGAGCGCATCGTGGCGTCGCCTGGATCGGCGCCGGGATCGTCGCGCTCGCCGCCTATGGGTTCGTCGCCACCCTCCAGGAGGACAACAACTTCGGTCGGATCCTCGCTGCCTACGGCGGCATCTTCGTCGCCGGCTCCCTCGCATGGGGCATCGCCATGGACGGCTTCGAACCTGACCGCTACGACTACCTCGGCGCCACCATCTGTCTCGTGGGCGTCGCGGTGATCATGTTCGCGCCCCGCCCGTAGGTGGGCCTGACACGGCTGCGAGCGCCGTTCGAAGTTGGCCGATCGTAGGGCTACCCGCTGAGCCAGCCGGTGTGTCGTGCTGCCGGCACGCGAACCCGACCGGTTGGTCCGATGACGCGGGCAGGTCGGCACCGTCGATGGTGATCGGCGGCGACCCAAGAAGCCCGTTGGCGGCGGCATCCTCGGGTGAGGCAATGGTCCGGTACTCGAGCTCGAAGCCGAGCTGCGGTTGCAGTGCGAGCAGGCGCGCCTCAGCGTCGCGCCAATGCCGCCATCCCTCGAGGTACGCCAGCTCGACGCGCATCGTCGGGATGCTCGTCGATCGGCGCCGGAGCTCATGCCGGCAGGTGAGGCGTCGATGCGCGTGCAGCCGTGCTCGACGGGCGATGATGGAGTTGCCGATGACGACAAGCTGTCCGCAACCCATGACCGGTTTGCGATTCCGCTGTGAGCGCTCGAGCGTCCGTGAGCTGGAGTCCCACATCTCGGGAGCGGCCTGCCGACGCGGCGTAGATGCCTGACACGGCCGTCAGATGCAGTGGCTCGGGACGACGTTCTGCGCGTGATATTGCGCTGGCGCTGCTCGCGCCCTGTAGCCTGGCGCCCGAGTTGGCGAACCGGTCCAACTCTGTAGAGAGAGAGATCAATAAATTGGCTACAGGCACCGTGAAGTTCTTCAACGCTGAGAAGGGCTACGGATTCATTGCACGGGAACAGGGCGACGATGTGTTCGTCCACTTCTCGAACATCCAGGGAACTGGGTACAAGACCCTCGAGGAAGGCCAGCGCGTCGAGTTCGACGTCGCCCCCGGCCGCAAGGGCGAAGAGGCCCAGAACGTTCGGAAGATCTGATCACGCGTCCACGTAGCCGGCCGGTGCCAGCCATCGAGTCGCCCGCACAGGTGACCTGATGGCGAAGAGCAAGCAATCGTTCGACCGGCTTCAGCGCGAACGGGCCAAGAAGGCCAAAGCCGACGCAAAGCGCGAGCGCCGCCTCTCCAAAGACGACGATGTCTCCGAGGCGACCGACGAGAGCGCCGTGGCGTCGTCCGGGGCTGCCCAGGAGGACGCGGTGTTGAAAGAGCTCGCCGAGCTCCACGCCGCGTTCGACGACGAGCAGATCACCTTCGACGACTTCGAAGCCAAGCGCGCCGAGCTGCTTTCGCGCTTGCACGTCGACTGAGCACCTTCGAGCCCTGCCACGCTGAACGGATGCCAGCGGGCGCACGCGCGCCCGCTCCCCAGCCGCGCCATAGGCCAAAAGACCTAGAAAAGGCCTTTAGGTCAAAAGACCTACGGCCGATGAAGACGGGGAGGGAGAACCGGGGCGAGAGTCCCTGGTCTGGCTAGCAAAGGCGGTTCGGGCGACATGGTCACGATCGACGTCAACCTGGAAGACCTCGAAGGGCTCGCGGCCGACATTCCGGTCGTCGTGGACGTACCTGAGGCGGACGTGATCCTCGCCAGCGATCGTGGTGTCGTAGAGATGCGCGCCCGATCGGCCCGCATCGATCTGGCCCGCCGTCGCGATGCGTTGGCCGCCCGCGCCCCTCGCCTGCTGGCGAGCCTCGGCGCGGCGAGCTGACGGTCGGCGCCGAGTCGTTGAGCTCGATCGGTGTTTGACGATCAGGCGTCCACCGAGCCGCTCAGGCAGTGCGACACTACCTCTGTGGTCCAAGAGCTCTACGAGGTCGAACTTCGCTCCATCCCGATCGCTATCCACGCGGGAGCGACCGAACATCTCGAAGCCCTTGCCCGCGAGTTCGCGCTCATCTTGCAGTCCGAACGATCGGCAGAGTCGGTGCCACGGCGGTTGCGCCAGCTCGGGCTCAACCTGACCACTCAGTTCGCCGGGTTGGGAGACGAGCAGAACGCGACGCTGCGCCGCGCCGTCGAGCAGAACCGTGAGACGCTGGACCTGACCTACCACGTGCCCGCGGCGTGGGGCGAAGCCTGCAAGGTGATCCTGAGCACTCTGGAGGAGGCGGATCAGTACTGCCGGCAGGGCGAGCACCTGCTGACGCTGGAGACCCCGCCCGAGTCGTTGCTCTACCGGCGGTGGGTGTTCGGGGAGTTCGTCCGCCAAGTCGCGGGAGAACCGCCCCTGCCCTGGGACGATTACCTCGACGATCCGTCGCGGGGCTACGAGCCGGTCGGTGCGCCGGTGCAGACCGTGCCGCGAGGAGATGCCGGCATTCCCGAGGGATGGTCCGTCGACCGGTCCGGCACCGGTTCGACGATCCGGCCGTGTGGTGAGCTCGATGTCCGGAGCTCCAGCGATCTGCGGTCGGCGCTGGCGCACGCCCGGTCGCTGCGGGACGAGCGGGTGGTGCTCGACCTCCGAGACGTCTCGTTCCTCGACTCGGTCAGCATCGGCGTGATCGTCGCTGCCCACGCCCGGCTGCGCGACGACGGCGCCGAGCTGGCCTTGATCGCGCCGGAGAAGTCGAGCCGCGTCCTGCAGATGATGGGCATCGACCAGTTCATCGAGGTGACCGTCGCCGGCTGAGGTCTCAGCGCCGGGCGTGGGCTCGCCGCTCTCGCTCAGCGGGATCTTGTTGGTAGAAGCCGGCCAGGCAGTCGTAGAGCTCGAGTTTCTGCGCCTGCATGTCGATGGGCCGGTCGAAGAAGAGCTCGGTGGCGACGGCAAAGAACTCGCCGGGGTTGACGCCGCCGTAGGGGTCGAGGATCGGACCGCCCCGGCCGTCACGCAGCGCCTCGTATTCGCGTGTGCAGACGTCGATCCACCGTTGTGTCTCGGCCCGGTCAGAGAGCGGGGGTGTGCCGTCCACCAAGCCGTCGGCCATGTCGAGCTTGTGTGCGAACTCGTGGTACACGACGTTGTGTCCGCGTTCGGGGTGCGTGGCCGACTCGCGGGCGGAGTCCCAGGCGATGACGACGGGACCTTCGTAGTCGGCTTCGCCGAGGATCGGGAACGGCGAGTCGGTGACGACGCCCTGCACACCCGTCGCGCGCGTGCCTTGCAGGATGACCGTCGTCGGGTGGACTTGGATCCACTTGACCTTGTGGAAGTAGTCGTAGTCGAGGCCGAGGAGCAACAGGCACGCCATCGCGCTGATGCAGACCTTGTGCGTGTCGGTCAGCGCGAAGCGGTGTGCGGACTCCCAACGTTTGTCCGCGAGGAAGACTCGGATGAGGTCTTCGAGCTGCTCCCGCTCCGCGTCATCGAGCATGTTCCAGTGCACCACCCGCTCGGAAAGCAGTGCGCGCCACTCGTCGGGGAACGGCTCGTCGAGCGCGTGCCGCTTCTGGCTCCAACGGCCCAGCATGCGGGCTACAGCACCGCTTCCCAGAGCTGGCGCTCGGTCGACTCTGGGTCGCTATCGAGATGCGACGGCGTGTCGAAGCGCATGGTCTCGCGTTCGCCGTCGGGCGAGTAGGCCGGCCACTCGGGCAGGCCCGACCCGTTCGGATCGTCATCTCGCACGAACGCGATCCACGCGGCGTGCATGTCGTCAGCGACGGACTGGGGCGCGTCCGGGCCGGTGAGGATGTCGACCCCCGGCTTGCCGAGGTTGTCGAACACGAACGGGATCTCCAGCGAGTGGCACGCACCGAGCTGCCCGCCGAAGGCCGGCGACGCCCAATCGAACAAGTACATGAACGTGTGATCGGGGCTGTGTAGCGCTTGCGCCTCGGCGAGGCGGATGGCGGGTTGTCGGAACGCGAGATCGGTCATGATCGCCGACCACACGTCGTTCGAGGGAGCGTCTCCCAGGCGCGAGCGATAGACCCCGACGATGTCGCTGGCGTCCGGGTACCGCCGCCCGATACGGCGGGCGATGGTCTCATCGTCGTCGACGGGCCCGTATCCCATAGCGAACAGGTTCCACTCGTCGCGGGTCGTTCCGATCAGCAGCGGCACGCCCGCGTTCAAACCCTCGCGCACCGCCACCCGTGGCTGCTGCGGGAGAACGTCGCCGTCGACGACCGGCGTGAACGAGAGCCCGATGTTGCCCGTCTCCCCCATGACGCGATCTCGAACGACCTCGAGGTTCACCTCGCCCTGCACTTCGAGCATGCGCTCGGCGTCGAGCTTCAACAGCCCTTCGATGTCGTTCACGCCGACCTGCTCGAGCATTCGTTGGGTGACCTCGCTCGCCTCGTCCGTCGTCGTCACGTGATGGGCCGCGCCGCTCTGCGGGATGGCGCGATGGAACAGCCCTTTCGCTCGCGGGGTGCCGAGCAGCGTCGCGACGCTCATGCCGCCGGCCGACTCGCCGAAGATCGTCACGTTCGCGGGGTCGCCGCCGAACGCGGCGATGTTGTCTCGCACCCATTCGAGCGCGGCGATCTGGTCGAGCAGTCCGTTGTTCGCGGACGAGCGGTAACCCGCGTCCAGCTCACCGAGATGCATCCAGCCGAGCGCGCCCAACCGGTAGTTGATGGTCACCGCGACGATGTCGCCGTGGATCACGAAATTGGCGCCGTCGTACCACGGGATGGCGCCGGTCCCCGTCAGGAACCCGCCGCCGTGGATCCACACGATCACCGGCCGCGACGCGTCATCGAGCGCCGGTGTCTGCACGTTGAGATAGAGGCAGTCTTCGTCCCAGTCCGGTGGAGGCGCCGTGATCACCCCGCCGAGGGGCGCGCCCGCTTGCGGGGCGACCTTGCTGAAATGCGTGGCGGCGCGCACGCCGCCCCACGGCTCGACTGGCTGTGGCGGTCGGAACCGCAGGTCGCCGACCGGCGGTGCCGCGAACGGGATGCCGGCGAAGAGGAGCAGGCCGTTCTTCTCGCGCCCCTGGAGCTTCCCCGCGGTCGTTTCGACGATCGATTCCATCGGATCCCCCTCCGGGCTCGGCATTCGAGAGACGACGCTACTGGCAGATCTCCCGGTGATGCTCGGCGAGCTCGGCCCGACGGTGTGCGGGGCTGGCTCCCGACCTGCTTGGCTGGAGCGTGTGGCAAGACAGACGACACCGCTCGCACCGTTCCTGGAGACGTCGGGGCGCCGGCCGCGAGCGCAGTTCTCGGTCGTGCCCGAGCCTGCCGTTCGACTCGTCGTCGAGCAGGAGCTGCTCGCCGGCGCCGCCGAGGTCGACATCACCCCGCCGCCGGGGATGCCGAAGGCCGGGTACTCCGCCAACGCCTACCACGGCACCGGTTTTCGTACCCGGCTTCGGGCGCGTGTGCTCCATCTCCGCACGGGCGTGACCTCGGTCGCGCTGGTGCAGTGCGACCTGCTCGGCGGGTCGGCAGTCGTCCAGCATCTCGTCGCCCAGGCCATCCGTGATCGCACCGATGTCCCCCTCGCGGGGTTGTTCATCGGTGCAACGCACACGCACGCGGGACCCGGCCAGTTCTTGGGGACCGACTTCTACAACCGGTTCGCGTCGAACAAGTCGGGATTCGATCCCGTGTTCACCCAGTTCCTCGTGGACCGCATCGCGGCGGGCGTCGTCGACGCGGTGGAGGCGCGTGCACCGGCGAAGCTGGCGTCGGGGGCGATCGATGTGTGGGGGCTGACGCGCAATCGCTCGATGGCTGCGCACGTCCGCAACCGAAACATCGGTGACACCCGAACCGCCGCCGAGCGGAAGTTCCTCGCGGTGAACCCGTGGTTGCACTTGCTGCGCGTCGACCGCGTGCGAGGCGGCGCCGACGAGCCGCTTGCCGCGATGGTTGTCTTTTCGGTGCATGGCACCGGCGTGCCGATGTCCGCGCACGAGTACAACGCGGACATCTGGGCCTACCTCGTGCGCGAGTTGGGAGATCGCATCGAGGCCCAGCACCGAACACGCCCCGTCGTCGGCGCCGTCGAGGGCACCCATGCCGACGTGGCGCCGGCCATCAGGCCGGGTAGCGCGGGACATCTCGAAGCTGCTCGCGTGGGTCGTGCCGTTGGGGCCAGAGCATTCGACCTCTACGAGTCCTTGGCTTGTGAACTGGCGGACCGTGTCGAGCTGCAAGCGGGGTTCCGCGAGATCGACCTCACTCGTGACGTGGAGATCGACGGCGTGAGGTTGCCGGGCCGGCCCGCTGTCGGGGCCGCGCTGATCGCCGGCGCGCACGAGAACGAGACGCCGGTGATCCGCCACGTTCCGCCGTTCAAGCCCGACACCCCCAAGCCGTTTGCGGGCAAGATGGGCAACCCGCACCGCGAGAAGTGGATCATCGGCTCGCGCTGGTTGCAGCCGATCGTGCTGCCGTTGCACGGCTTCCCGCGCGTCCTGCCGATCCAGACGATCCGCGTCGGCGACGCCATGATCGTCGGATTGCCATTCGAGATCACCGTCGAGTCCGGGCGACGCATCGAGGCCGCGGTTCGTGACGCGACCGGGGGATCGGGCATCGACCGCGTCGTTGTGTCCTCGGTCGCGAACGAGTACTCGGGTTACGTGGCATCGCCGGAGGAGTACCAGCAGCAACGCTACGAAGGCGCGCACACCTTGTACGGCCCGGCGACGCAACCGTTCCTCGCCAAGCACGCCGCCCAGCTCGCGGCCATGACGGTGAAGGGCGATGTGGTTCAAGAAGCCGTGCCTGAGCGGCGCTTCGACCTGCGGGTCCGCCACCACCTGCCCCGATCGGCCGGCGGCGAGACACGCGTGACGCGGCGGTTGCTCGGGCATCCTCGCTATCACGACGCAACCGCGACGTCGGATGGCTACTGGTCGCTCGACTGGCTCGACGTTGCCCCGCCCTCGTTGTGCTGGCACGAGCCTTTGGTGAAGGTCGAGGCCAGCGAGGGCGGATCATGGGTGACGTTCGCGGACGACCAGGGATGGGCGCTCCAGGTCACGCATCTGGGTCCGGATGCCGGCGAAGGCCATCGTTACGAGGTGCGGTGGTGGGACCCGACGTTCCGCGGCACCCGCCCTTTTCGCTTCGTGTTGCTGGCCAATGGCGGCCAACCCGAGCTGATCAGCCCGCCGTTCCCGTAGGCCGCACGCCCGTCACGTGCTGATGGTAGTGGTGCCGATGGGGCCAGCGGTCGGGAAGGAGCACGCCGAGGACTCGCTCCCGAGGATGGGGACGCTGGCGGTCCCATTGACCGAGGTTGGCGTCATCCACGTGATCGACGTTCCCGGCTTGCCGGTCACCGTTCCCGTGACGACGATCGTCGGCGTCGGTCGTGGCGAGCCGTCGATGGGGAAGCTGCCGGTGAGGGTGTAGACCAATGTGCCGTTGGCCAGCTCGGCTGCCGACGATGTGAAGTTCTCGCTCGCGGCCGGATCGGTGGATGCCGAGGTGGCGTTGAACCCCGCGGGGAGGGCGAACGTCGTCGCACTCGATTCGAACGTCGGGGTGACGGGTGCCTTCACCTGGGCCAGCGGCGCCACGATCTTGTAGGTGACCGTCTGCCCCGGCATGACCTGCTCGGCGGAGTCGGTCACCGTGTAGGTGAGGCTCGTCGTCAACGTACCGACGGCGGAAGGGCATGCCAGCTCGTAGGCGTACGAATCGGTGTTGCCCTGGATCAGCGTCGTCGGCGGGATCGCCGGACCGGGATCGGCGTCGCGACCGCAACTCGCGGCGACGAGCGCGGCCGCGGCCACCAACACGACAGCCTTGAGCGCAGCCCGGTGACGCATGTCGGGCCGAAGGTTACCCGGCATCGGCAGCGGCCTGAGACCGGCGCGTGCACCGTTGCGTGGCCTGCGACGATGGCCCACTGGGGCGGAGTGCTACCGAGCTCTCGTCGTCGCGTCCCTTGCCGCGTCGATGGTCGCAGGGTGCACCAGCTCGTCGTCGAGGTCACCGGTCGCCGCGCCCGGCGTGACGCAGATGCAGGTGCGACCCGAACGGTCCCGTCCGACGCGAAGCGGTACGCCGCAACGCCGGTCACGGCGGCGAGCGCTTTGGTTTCGGCTGTGCCCGACGCGCGCGCGTCTACCGCAGCCGTCATCGTGCACCGGCCGTCTCGACCTCACCGACCACCGATGGGACGCCCTCCCGAAGGCTCGGGTACTTCGGCGCCCAGTCCGACGCATCCTTGAACCTGGCGTTGCTCACCCGCTGCGACAGGACGAGGTTGGGGGCAAAGGTCGACACCATCCGCGTGAGCACCCGTGGCGCGTTCCGTACCCTCTCCCTCCCCAGTGCGGCGGCGTACACGGCTGCGGTTTCGCGAAGCGTGAGTGGTTCGTCGTCGCTCACGTTGTACTTGCCGGCAGGTGCTGCCAGCGCGGCGACAACGGCTGACGCGGCGTCGTCGGCGTGGATGGCGGCGCTGTACTTGCCGGGCTTCCCCGGCGCCAGGTACCAACCTCGCCGCGCGTACTTCAACAGGTCGGAGGTGTGCACGCTGTCCGGCGCGTAGAACATGCCGAACCGCAGCACCACGCCGGCGCCACCGGATTCGGAGAACCGCTTCGTGTTCGCCTCGGCGGCGTCGACCGCAGCGGTCAACGGGGTGTCGATGTTCGGCGACGTCTCGTCGATCCACTCGTCGCCGTGGTCACGGTAGAGGAACGCGATGGACTCTTGGATGAACCGGACGGCACCGGCCGCGACGGCCGCGTCGGCCAGGTTGCGCGAACCTTCGATCCGGATGCGATCGTTGTCGGCCCACGATCTGGCTTTGCGGGCTTCGAACGCCGGCGGGATCTTGGTCGCGAGGTTGATCACCGCGCGGTGGCCGGCAACCGCGTCGCTGACCGCGGGCGAGTCGAACAGGTCGACTTCGGCTGGCGTTGCGCCGAGCGACCGCACGAGGTCGGCTTTGGCTTCGCTTCGCACCAGAGCCGTCACGTCGTGTCCGGCCTCGACGAGCGCCTTCACCGCTCGCCAGCCGATCACTCCAGTGCCTCCACACACGAACACCTTCATCGCTACCTCCCGGTCTTCTCGGCGCCCTCGGGACGCCGCTTGTGCGCGCGGCGGCAGACGCCGCCCGCGGTGTCTCGGTCAGTTGTCGTTGGCCTTCCGCTCAGCGAATGGCGGTCGGGAACCAGGCGAGCGCCTTCTCCGCGGCCCTCGGGCTCACGTCCTCCGGCAGCCCGAGCACGAGCTCGGCCACCGTGCGGCTACGCAACTCGGCGCGCCAGGTGGCTTCGGCCGCCCACATCGCCCGCGCGATGCCGCAGGTCTTCACGTACTCCTTCTTGGCCACCTTGGCCGGACCGCATCGGCGGATCTCGCTGCACTGAAAGGCGTTGTCGTCGCCGTCGATCGCGTGGACGACGTCGAGCATCGTGATCTCGGTCGCGGGCTTGGCCAGCCGGTAACCACCCTTGGGGCCAGGGACCGCCTCCACGATGCCGTGCCGAGACAGGGCCTGCAGGTGCTTGGCGAGATATGCCGGGGGCAACTCGTGGAACTCGGCGAGCTTGGCCGCCGGCATCGCCATGTCGGGGGGGACGAGGGCGAGCAACGTCACGCAGTGCAGGCCCCACTCGACCCCTTCGCTCATCCGCATACTCGGATGATAAACATCCGGAATAGTCTCGGTCAAGGGATGTCCGAGATGATGTCCGAGATTGCGGTTGCGTCGTGGGCCAGTCTCCTGCGAAGTGGTGCTCCTGTGGCCAGGCACGGCGGGAGACCGCCGGCGATAGCATGCATCGCCTCCCATGGACGACTCCGACGACTCCGGCGCCGACGACGCGCGCGACACCAGAGGTGGGGACGGCAAGCGCCGGTCGCGCCATCGGGCGAAGCCGCCCAGCACCGGCCGCCCGGCGGCGAAGCCGCCACCGGCAGCTGTGCGCAAGCGCAGCGATTCGCCGAAGGACACGGCGCCGCCGCGGAAGTGGTGGGAGCAACCGTGGCTGTGGCTCGCGATGATCGTCGGCGTCGTCGGCTCATCGCTGGCGGTGTCGTTTGCGGTCAACACCGACCCGCAAGACATCGCACCGGTCAGCGATACGGCGGCGTTCTGCGCGGCCGCCCGCGGATATCGGGATGCGACTGCGACTGTTTCCATTGGTGTAGACACGTCGCAGCCCGATTTTGACCGGCTCCAGCAGGCGTTCGCTGCGGTACAGCGTGCCGCGCCGCCCGAGATCCAACCGACGGCCGATGCGGCTGCCGCCACCTTGGCGGAGACCATCCAGAGCATGGAGTCGCTGCGGAGCGAGCCGGACGGCTTGGTCAAGCTGCAGAAGGCGGACGAGCGCTTGTCGAGCCTCGGGCGCCGAACCGAGAGGTCAACCGATCGCTTCGTTCGCTACGTGTCGCGTGCTTGCGGGTTCGAGTTCGCGGCCACCGAAGCACCCCCGCCGACGGCACCCTCGCCCGCGGCACCCTCGCCCACGGCACCCTCGCCCACGGCACCGCCGACCTCGCAGCCGGTGCCCCTGGCTCCGGGCCTGCAGACGGTGCCGGTGGCGCCGCCGACCGGGGATGCGTCGTCACCGGAGTCGTCACCTGACTCGCCGCTGCCGTCGTCGCCCGGATCGCCGCTTGACACCTCGCCCCGATAGCCCTGCTCGTTGGGTTCGGGCTCGAATCGACACGGGCGGCCGAATGCGGTTCACTGTAGAACACGTTCTCATTTCGGGTCGCCAGCTCGCATCGTTCGCGGCGAACCCGATCGAACGGAGCAGCGGAACCCGACGACGACGAAGCAGGGGAGAGGCGCATGTACATCGGCTACACGCCTGAACACGACAAGCTCCGCCAGCAGCTGCGCGAGTACTACGACAACCTCCTGACGCCGGAGATCCAGGAGGAGCTGGCCGTGAGCGAGGGCGTCGGCCCTGTGTCGCGCGGCGTCGTGCGCCAGATGGCCGCCGATGGGTGGCTCGGCATCGGCTGGCCCACCGAGTACGGCGGCCAGGGCCGTGGCTTCATCGAGCAGTTCATCTTCTTCGACGAGTCGATGCGAGCCGGCGCACCGGTGCCGATGCTGACCATCAACTCGGTTGCGCCCACGATCATGAAGTACGGCAGCCAGGACCAGAAAGACTTCTACCTGCCCAAGATCCTCGCCGGTGAGATCCACTTCTGCATCGGCTACACCGAGCCCGACTCGGGCACCGATCTCGCGTCGCTGAAGACCAAGGCAGTCCGTGACGGCGACGAATGGGTGATCAACGGGCAGAAGATCTTCACCTCGTTGGCGACCGACGCCGACTACGTGTGGTTGGCGGTTCGCACCAACCCCGAGGCCGCCAAGCACAAGGGCATCTCGATGATCATCGTCCCGACCGCCACGCCCGGCTTCAAAGCGGTGCCCATCCAGAACTTCGGCAACTTCAACACCAACTACACGTTCTATGAAGACGTGCGGGTGCCGTACTCCAGCCTCATCGGGGAGGAGAACCGGGGCTGGAACCTGATCATGGAGCAGCTCAACCACGAGCGGGTCACGTTGTGCTCGTCGGGCATCATGGAGCGGGCGCTCGACGAGACGCGCAAGTTCGCGCAGGACAAGGCGATGGCGGATGGGCACCGGCTCATCGACGAGCCCTGGGTGCAGCACAACCTCGCGTGGGTGCATGCCCGGCTCGACGTCCTGCGGTTGCTCAACTGGCAAGTGGCATACCACGCCGAGACCGGCGATCCACTGGACCCGGCCGCGGCGTCGGCCGTGAAGGTGCACGGCACCGAGCTGTACATGGAGGGCATCGGCAAGCTGCTCGAGGTGCTCGGTCCGCAGGCCACGCTGCGGCGGGGCTCGCCCGACGCGGCGTTGAGGGATCGCCTCGGCAACTACCTCCGCGGCCTCCACGTGTTGACCTTTGGCGGTGGAACCAACGAGCTGCAACGTGACCTTGTCGCGCTCTTCGGCCTCGGCCTCCCGCCTTCGCCCCGATAGCTGCGCGGCCGACCATCCGGCGGTGGCTGCGGCTTCGCCGACCCGTACGAATCCTTCCCCTGCTCCGCCTGGCGGCTGCGCAGGTTCGAGCAAAGGCAGAACATGGACTTCGCATACTCCGACGAGCAACAAGCCATCGTTGACCTGGCCGCCCAGATCCTGGGCGAGATGTGCGCACCCGAGAAGCTGCGCGAGGTCGAATCGGGCACTGAATGGTTCCACCGCGACGCCTGGGCCGAGTTGGGCAAAGCCGACCTTCTCGGCCTCTGCTTGCCCGAGGCAGTAGGCGGGGGCGGGTATGGCTTCCTCGAAGCATGCCTGCTCCTCCAGCAGGTCGGGAAGGCCGTCGCGCCGGTTCCGTTGTACGCGACGCTGGTGCTGGGCGCCCTTCCCATCGCCGAGCTCGGCACCGAGGCGCAGAAGCAGCGTTGGCTACCCGGCGTGATCGCCGGCGACGTGATCCTCACCGGCGCGCTCAACGAGCTCGACAGCGGACCGCGCGATCCGCAGCTCCAGGCCAAGCCGGACGGTGACGGGTGGAAGCTCCACGGCACGAAGACGACTGTGCCCGCGTTCCACCTGGCCCAGGCCGTGCTGGTGCCGGCGCGTGCCGACGACGGTGCTGTCAAGATCTTCATCGTCGCGACCGACGCTGCCGGACTGTCGTCGGAGAGGCAAGACACGTTCAACCACGAGCCGGTCTTCCACCTCGACTTCGACGGCGTCGCGGTTGGTTCGGACGACGTGCTCGGCGGCGACGCGGCCGGCGGCGAGGGCGCTCTGGCATGGATCGTCGATCGTGCGGTCGTCGGCCTGTGTGCGATCGCGTCGGGTGTCAGCGAGAGGGGCATGCGGCTCACGGCCGACTACGTCACCAACCGCAAGCAGTTCGACCGGCCGATCGGTTCGTTCCAGGCCGTCGGTCATCGCATGGCTGACTGCTACATCGACAACGAGGCGATCCGGCTCACCATGCTGCAAGCAGCGACGCAACTGGCCGAGGGAAAGACGGTCGATGCCGAGATCGCGGTGGCGAAGTATTGGGCGTCCTACGGGGGAAGCCGCGTCGGCCACGCCGATCTCCACCTGCACGGTGGCATCTCGATCGACCTCGACTACCCGATCCACCGCTACTTCTTGTGGGCCAAGCACCTCGAGAACACGCTTGGCGCCGCCACACCCCAGCTGGCGACGATCGGCGCCATCCTGGCCGCGACACCGGTCGGGTAACCCCACAGGCATCGATCTGGGCCGTGGAGCGCGCCGTTTCCGGCGCGGGCGGCGGCCCGGTTCGGTTGGCGGGGTGCTACTGGGCCGTGGAGGTCAGGTCGTCGTCACGGCATGGTGCCGGCGCAGGAAGTCGATCATGTGGCGCCGGGCGTGAGCGGCAAGCTGGGTGGGCATCGAGGTGAAGCCGTGCACCGAATCCGGGTACACGGCCAGCTCCGCGTGGTTGCCGGCGGCGCGCCAGCGCTCGTACAGGAACAGCGAGTCGTCGAGAACTGGGTCGAGGGTGCCGGTGACGAACAGCGCCGGCGGCAGGTCCGCGAGGTCTGCGTAGAGCGGCGAGTACTCCGGTTGCCGGCGCTGCTCAGGGTCGAGCCCGGGAGTGAAGTAGGCGAGGCACGCGTCCGTGACCGCGCGCGGGATGACCAGCGCGTCCTGGCTGCGGCGGGCGCTCGGGGTCAGGCCCAGGTCGTACAGGCCGGCGTCGAGGATCGCCGCCCTGAACCGGCCGACCGCATCCGGACCGTGCCGATCGCGGAGGCGCAGGAGCGTGAGCGCGCTGAGGTGCGCGCCGGCCGACCCACCCCCGATCGTCAGGCCCGCGGTGCCCCATTCCTCCGTGCTGTGGTCGACGAGCCAGAGCGCGGCCGCTTCGGCATCGTCGGGTGCGGCTGGGAAGGGATGTTCGGGCGCCAGCCGGTAGTCGATGCTCACGAAGACGGCGCCGGTCGCGTCGGCCAACTGCTGGTTTCGGTAGTCGGCCGCCTGGGCACTCCCGATGCACCAGCCGCCGCCGTGGATGTCGAGGTGGACCGAGCGCACGTCTCCGGCGGGCATGAGCACTCGCGCGGCGATCGGCCCCGCCGGACCAGGAAGGACGCGCTCGATGACGCCTTCGACGTCGGGGCCCGCGAACTCGCTCGGACGCGCCCGCAGCTCATCGAGTCCCTCGGGCGTCGAGAACGACGGCATCACCGCGGTATAGGCCTCGATGAGCTGGTTGAGGTTGCGTGTCTCCTCGCGGTGTGCGTCGAGCTCGGGTGCGGTGAGCATCGTCACGCGGGGGCGAGCGTCACCGGGATCGCGTTCAGCACGGCGTTGCCCGACAGCGGGTCGAGGACCGCGCCGTCGGTCAGCACGTTGGTGTTCACGCCCGCGTGCTCGGCGGCGATGGAGAGGCGGGTCCCTGGCTGCGCGTGCCCCCACCCGTGCGGCAGGCTCACCACGCCGGGCATGACGTCGCTGGTCACCTCGACGACAGCGACGAGTGAACCGACGCTGGAGGCGACCTTGGCCGACCCGCCGTCGTCCAGCCCGAGCCGCGACGCGTCGGCTGGGTTGATCTGGAGGGTGCAGCGCTCTTTGCCCTTCACCAAGACGTTCACGTTGTGCATCCACGAGTTGTTCGAGCGGACGTGGCGGCGGCCGACGAGCAGCATCGTGGTGTCGGGCGAACCATCGGCCGCATGCTCCGCCGTCTCTGCCGGCAGCTCTTCGAGCGCCCGTACGAGCCGGCGCATGTCTTCCATGATCGCCGGAGGTGCCAGCTCGATGGTGCCCGACGTGGTGCGCAGCACCTCGGGGACGCGGGGTTGCAGAGGACCGAGGTCGATGCCGTGTGGGTTGTCGCGCAAGGAGGAGAAGTTCAGACCGTCAGGGTTCTCGCCGAAGCCATCGCCGTAGGGGCCGCAGCGAACGAGCGCCTCGATCAACCGGTCGGTGGGCTCGGTCGCTTCGAGCAGCGCTACCAGCTCGGCCGCGGGGCGAGCTGATCCGTTGCGGTCCTTCTGGCTGCGCTCGAGGGCACCGTGCAGCAGGAGCTCGTCGACGATGGCAGGATCGGCCCCGGCCCCCTGTCCGCCGAGCACGAGGGCGAGGCGGGCAAGGATCTCGTGCTCTTGCGGCTGGTCGGTGTCGACGATCGGCTCGGACCAGTTGGCGACGTTGCGGACCGACAGCGTCGTGAAGGCCACGTCGTAGTGGCTCCGCGCCAGGGGAGACGGTGGTGGGAGGATCACGTGCGCGAACCGTGTTGTCTCGTTGAGGTACGGGTCGACGCTGACCATGAAGTCGAGCGTTGCCAGCGCCGCGGCGAGCCGGCCGCTGTCGGGCGTGGACAGCACCGGGTTGCCCGCGATGGTGATGACAGCTCGTACCTGTCCCTCGCCCACCGTCTCGATCTCGTCGGCGAGCGTGGCGACCGGCAGCTCGCTGCGCACCTCGGGGTAGCCCTTCACGCGACTCGTGTGGCGGCCCGTCGAGAAGCCGCGACCCGGCTTGGGAGGGCGCGGCTTGGATGCGTGCGCCGCGAGGGGGAACATCGCGCCGCCGGGTCGGTCGAGGTTGCCGGTCAGCAGGTTGAGCGCGTCGACTGCCCATGAGGCAAGCGTGCCGAAGGCAACCGTGTGCGTACCGATGCGGCCGTACACGGCGGCCGATGCTGCGACAGCCAGCTCGCGGGCCAGCCGCTCGATGGTCGCAGCATCGATGCCGGTGACGGCCGCGACACCTGCGGCCGTGAACGGCTCGACCGCCGCTCGAACTGCATCCACCGCGGCCGCGTCGACGTGGTCGATGACGTCGCCGAGCGACACCAAGCCTTCGGCGAAGAGCACGTGCAACAGGCCGCACAGCAAGAACGCATCGGTTCCGGGCCGGATGAAGAGGTGCTCGTCGGCTTCCTTCGCGGTGCGCGTGCGGCGCGGGTCGACGACGACGACCTTGCCGCCGCGCTCCTGGATGGCCTTCACGCGGCCGGGGAAGTCGGGTGCCGTGCACAGGCTGCCGTTCGACTCCCACGGGTTCGCACCGAGCATGAGGAGGTGATCTGTGCGGTCGAGGTCGGGAACGGGTATGGCGTCGGGGCTGCCGAACAGCAGGCCGGAGGACACGTGCTTCGGCATCTGGTCGACCGTGCTCGCGGAGTAGATGTTCTTCGTGGCGGCCGCGCGGAGGACCGCGCGGTTGTAGAGAGCGCCGCCGAGGTTGTGCACGTTGGGGTTGCCGAGATAGAGCGCGAGCGCGTCTCGGCCATGCTCGCCCATCACGGTGAGCAGGCGCTGTTCGATCTCGGCGAAGGCGTCGTCCCACGAGACCGCCTCCCAGCTCTCGGGATCGTCGGGCGAACCCCGGCGGATCATCGGCGCGCGCAACCGGTCGGGGTCTTCGTGCAGCTGCTTGAGCGTCGATCCCTTGGGGCACAGGAACCCGTGGCTGAAGACGTCGTCGCGATCGCCACGGATGCGAGCAACCGAGCCGCCCTTCATCGTGATCTCCAGCCCGCAGGTTGCTTCGCACAGCGGGCAGGTCCGGTAGTGGATCGCCGTCTCGGCGTCGATCGCGTCGCGCACGTCGTTCACAGTTCCCCCTGCAATCGTCTTGAACCCCAGTCAAGCGGGTGCGACCGAGACTACCGGCGAGACCTGGCAACGACCACGTTCCCCGCCCGAGGGCACATCGCCGTGCGGTCCGGGTCCCTGCCCAGACCGCCGAGTCGGCGCGCTCCGGCGCATCCTGCTTAGCCTGGGGCCTGGTGAGGGACTCGCCGGACGTGGATCGAGCAGATGGCGGCGACCGGCAGGCGCCGGTCGGCCTTGGGCAACCTCCGGACTACCCGGCGCGCTGGGAGTCCGACATCGTGCTGTCCGACGGCGGCACCGCGCACGTGCGACCAATCGTGCCGGGCGACGCGGATCGGCTGGCCGCCTTCCACGAGCGGCAGTCGTCAGAGAGCATCTACTTCCGGTTCTTCAGCCCCCGGCCGAAGCTGTCGGCGCGCGACCTTGAACGGTTCACGCAGGTCGATTATCTCGATCGCATGGCCTTCGTCGCGCTGCTTGGCGACGACATCATCGGCATGGCGTCCTATGACCGGTGGCGGAGCCAGCGCGAAGCCGAGCTCTCGTTCATCGTCGACGACCAGCAGCAAGGCCGCGGCCTCGCGACCGTGCTCCTCGAGTTCCTCATCGTCGCGGCCCGCGAGGTCGGGCTGGCGGGGCTGACCGCGGTCGTGCTCCCGTCGAACAAGCGGATGCTCGGCGTGATGCGCTCCGCCGGCTTCGTCACGCGCAGCGAGTTCGCGGACGGTCTGATCGAGGTCTCGATCACGCTCGATCCGAGCCCCGAGGCGCTCGCCGCCATTGACGAGCGGGCCCGCCGGGCCGAAGCCCGATCGATCGAACGGCTTCTCGCACCATCATCGGTTGCCGTGATCGGGGCCAGCCGCATGCCTGGCACCATCGGCAACGAGCTCTTGCGGCAGCTCCTCGGGCACAACTTCAAAGGCACGGTCTACCCGGTCAACCCCTCCGGCGAACCCGTGGCCGGCGTGCACAGCTATCCCTCTGTGCTGGACATCGACGACGATGTGCACCTCGCGGTCGTCGCAGTTCCCGCTCTCGCTGTGCTCGGTGTCGTCGAGGAGTGCGGCCGCAAAGGGGTCGACGGATTGGTTGTCTTGAGCGCAGGCTTCGAGGCGTTCGGCCCTTACGGCGAGACCGGCGCGCGGCTCGGCGTCGAGCGGGCACGTCGCCTCGGCATGCGTGTCATCGGGCCCGAGTCGCTCGGCATCATCAACACCGCACCGTCGATCGGGTTGCACGCGACCTTTGCCGACGTCGAGTTGCAGGCCGGGCGGGTCGGCTTCCTGACCCAATCCGGAACACTCGGGCTGGCCGCACTCGAGCATGCTCGCCGCGTCGGTCTGGGCATCTCCTCGTTCGTCGATGTGGGGAGCAAGATCGACGTGAGCGGCAACGATCTGCTCCAGTACTGGGAGGACGATCCGCGCACCGAGGTCATCGCGCTGTACCTCGAATCGTTCGGCAACCCGAGCAAGTTCACGCGCTTGGCTCGACGGGTCGGACGCTCGAAGCCGATCGTGGCGGTGAAGAGCGGCAACACCCGTCTGCTGTCCGAACGAGCGGCCGACCCCGACGCGCTCGTGTCGTGGCCCATCAAGGCCACGACGGACGCGCTGCTTCGCCAGAGTGGCGTCCTGCGCGTCGAGTCGCCCGCCGAGTTGTTCAACCTCTGCCGCCTGTTCGCGCAGCAGCCGGTGCCAGTCGGTCGCCATGTCGCCATCATCTCCAACTCACACGGCGCTACCGCGCTCACCGTCGACGCCTGCGCAGGAGCTGGTCTCGAGATCGCCGTGTTGAGCGAGTTGACCTGCGGCGTCATCTCGGCCGCCGGTGCCCCGCCCGGCGCGTCGCGCCAGAACCCGGTCGATCTGACCTGGGCGGCCACGCCCGAGCTCTACGAAGCCGCGGTGCGAGCCGTGCTCGGCGACGAGGGGGTCGACGCGCTCGTGGTCATCTACGCTCCCGCCTTCCCGCGCCAGACCGATGAGGTCGCTCGGGCCATCGGTGCGGCCGCCACAAGCCAGACGACGACGCCGATCGTCGCGACGTTCCTTGGTTCCCGGCTCGATCGCCGGTTGATCGGAGGGAGCCACGACATCCCGCTGTTCGAGTTCCCGGCTGAAGCTGCTCGAGCGCTCTCGCACGCCGCCACCTACGGGCAGTGGCGGAGCCAGCCTGAAGGCGACTATCCGGTCGCGGCCGAGCTTGGCGGTATCGACCTCGATCGGGCGCGAGCGATCGTGGAGCGCGCGCTGGGCGAAGGCGGCGACGGCGAGCAGGCGATGACGGGAGGCTGGCTCGCCGTTCGCGACACGTACGCTCTTCTCGAGGCGGTCGGTCTTGCCATCCACGAAGCCCGCGTGGTCGACACCGCGGAGGGGGCCGTGAAGGCCGCAGACGAGATCGGCTACCCCGTCGCCATCAAGGCGACCGGTCTGCCCGTGCTCCGAGCGGGGGAGGAGGGTGGCGCCGCGCTCGCCCGGAGCGACCGCGGCGATGTGCGCGCGACCTATCGGCGGATGGCAGCTCGCTTCGGCGACGACATGAAGCCAGCGGTTGTCCAGGCCATGGTGGCCGGAGTTGAGGTGCAAGTCACGGCCCATCAGCACGCAGCGTTCGGCGCGGTGCTCGCCGTCGGTCTTGGCGGGCCCGCGCGCGGTGCCGCGGTCGAGGCCGCGGTGCGCGTGCTCCCCTTGAGCGACCTCGACGCGAGGCACATCATCGCCAGCTCGCCCATAGCGCCGCTGCTGCGCGCTCTGCCCGACCAGCCGAGCACCGACGCGGCCGAACAGCTCGCGGCGGTCCTGCTGCGTTTGGCCGCGGTTGTCGAGGCAGTACCCGAGCTGGCCAACGTGGTGCTGAACCCGGTGAGCATCTCCGCGGGCTCGACGCACCTGCTCGACGCGCGCGTCCGGGTCGCGCCGTACCGGTGGGATCCGACGCCAGCGGTTCGTCGCCTCGCGTGATCGTCGGGGCTCAGGCGCGTTGCAGCTGTTTGAGCGCTTTGTACGCCTTGTTGATGGAAGCCATCTTGTCGGCGTGGTGCTGCTGGGTCTCGACATCGGCCGAGACATAGCGGTCGGGGTGGTGACGCTTGGCGAGCCGGCGGTAGGCATCGCCGATGTCTCGCGCATCGGCGGCAGCATCCAGCTCGAACACCGCGAGCAGCTCCTGCACCTTCCACGGGTTGGGTCGGGTGGTGATCTCTTCTTCTTCGACCCGCCGGCTCTCGGCGTACACGGCTTCGCTTGTCCAGTAGGTCGACCGCTCTTGGTCGTCGCGACCAGCGATGGCGTCACGTGTGCGCTCACGCTTCTCGCGCATGCGCTGAGCCCATTCGGTGTATTGCGCCACTCGCTCCTCGCTGGAGACCTCGGGCCGTGCCGACAGGTTCAGGTCGATGGCCGCGAGCGGATCGGGCTCTTCCCACGGATTGGCCGTGGGCGCGACCTCGTCGGCGTTGCTGACCGCCTTCTGCCGCATTCGCTTCCAGTAGCGACTCGCCACGTCGTGCATCCTGTCTGTTCTGCGCCTCGCCGCCCCTGCCGCTCGGGGCAGCCCCCGAAGGCGCTGCAACAGGGTAACAGGGCGAGGCCGCAAGCGAGTAGTTCGTCCGGCCTACTATCGGCGAGATTCTCGGGTCGCTTGAACCACAAGCTGCATGGGTGCGTTGGGTGCTCGCACAAGGGCACGTAGCACATCCACGGCGGGCAGCCGTAGATTGCGGGCCGATGGAGTTCAACATCGCCGATCTGTTCGAGGCGGTTGCCGACACCGTGCCAGGCAACGAGGCACTTGTGTGCGCCGGCGGCGGCGGCGTGGCGGTCCGGTGGAGCTACGCCGAGCTCGAGCAGCGTGCCAACCGCATGGCCTCGGTCCTGGTCGATCGCGGGATCGGAGCCGGCGATCACGTCGGTCTCCACCTCCACAACGGGTCGCCCTACATCGTCGGGATGCTCGCGCTGTACAAGATCGGCGCCGTGCCGGTGAACGTGAACTACCGGTATGTCGCGGAAGAGCTGCAGTACCTGTTCGACGACGCCGACCTCACGGCGGTCATCACCGAGCCCGATCTGGCCCCGATCGTCGACCGCATCCAGAACGATGTCCCGAGGCTGGCCCATGTCCTGGTGGCGGACGGGTTGCTCGATCGAGAGCTCGCCGCCGCCAGCACCGCCCGTCCTGATGCGGGGCCGCGCTCGGCCGACGACCTCTACCTGCTCTACACCGGGGGCACGACGGGCATGCCCAAAGGCGTGATGTGGCGCCACGAAGACATCTATTTCGCATCGCTCGGCGGCCGGGGCACGCCCAGCCGCGGGGTGCCGGCGTTGCGGCGGCCCGAAGAGCTAGTCGATCGGGTGCGCAAGGGTGACCCGATCATGCGCCGTCTCCCGCTCTGTCCGCTCATGCATGGCGGAGCGATGTGGGTCGCGCTTCAAACCCATTTGAACGGCGGCTGCCTCGTGCTGTCCACCGATCGGCACTTCGACGCCGCTGCCGCGCTGCGCTTGATGGCCGGCGAGCGGGTGGAGCTGATCATGCTCATCGGCGACGCGACGGCCCGACCGATCGCCGACGAGCTGGGCCGCGCTCCGAGCGACTATGACCTGTCGCCGCTCGCGGTGATCGCCTCCGGTGGAGCGATCATGGCGCCGGCGGTCAAGAGCAAGTTGCGCGAGCTGCTCCCGGGCACAGCGATCGTCGACACCTACGGCGCCTCCGAGACTGGTGGGCAGGGCCGGCTCGGCCCCTCGAGGGAGGGTGAAGCGCCCCGACTCATCACCGACGCCGACACCGTGGTGTTCGACGACGAGTGGAAGCCGATTGCCCCGGGTTCGGGTACCGTCGGCCGGCTTGCTCGCACAGGGCACATCCCGCTCGGCTACTACAACGACCCCGACAAGACCGCGGCGACGTTCCCGGTCATCGGTGGGCGGCGGTGGTCGGTGCCGGGTGACCTTGCGGCGGTCGAGGCGGACGGGTCGATCGTCGTGTTCGGCCGCGGCGCGATGACGATCAACACGGGCGGCGAGAAGGTGTTCCCCGAAGAGGTGGAGGGCGCGATCAAGAGCCACCCATCCGTGTTCGACGCGCTCGTGGTCGGCATCCCGGACGAGCGCTTCGGCCAGCAGGTGTGCGCGGTCGTGGCCGTGCGCGACGGCGAGGCGAGCCCGACGGCCGACGAGCTGACCTCGCACGCCCGCGGGCACCTCGCGAGCTACAAGGTGCCGCGCCGGTGGGTGTTCGTTGACCATTGCCAGCGCAGCCCGACTGGCAAGCCCGACTACCAGTGGGCCGCGGCGGTCGTCGAGAAGGATGCCGCCACCAGGGATGAGACACCCCAACGAGAGGAGCGCTGATGCGAGCGGTCGTTCTGGACGAGCACGGCGGCACCGACGTGCTGCGCATCAAAGAGGTCCCCGACCCGGTGCCGGGACCCGAGGACATCGTCGTCGATGTTGTCGCAACCGCGCTCAACCGGGCCGACTTGTTGCAGCGCATGGGCCTGTACCCGGGCCCGACGATGGAGCACGAGATCCCCGGTCTCGAGTTCAGCGGCCGGGTCGCGGCGATCGGCGAGCGCGTGTCGCGGTGGACCGCCGGTGAGGCGGTGATGGGCATCGTGGGAGGCGGTGCGTATGCCGAGAAGATCGCGGTGCATGAGCGGCAGGTCATGCGTGTGCCGGCAACTGTTGCGGTCAGCGATGCCGCCGCGATCCCCGAGGTGTGGATCACGGCCTTCGACGCGTTGGTCGTGCAAGGTGGGCTCACCTCGGGCCGTCGGGCGCTCGTGCATGCGGGCGCGTCGGGTGTCGGCACTGCGAGCATCCAGATCGCGAACGCGATCGGCGCGTCGGTCGCCGTGACCGTCTCCGGTGGCAAGCGAGATCGTTGCCTCGGGCTCGGCGCGGCGCTCGCCGTCGACTACAACGCCGTCGACTTCGTTGCCGCCGTGCTGGCGTGGACAGATGGCTTCGGCGTCGATGTCGTGCTCGACGTCATCGGCGGTGACTACATCGAGAAGAACATCGACTCGGTGCGCACCGGCGGCCGTATCATCCTGGTCGGAATCATGGGCGGGGGAGTGTCCACGGTCAACGCGGGCAAGCTACTCATGAAGCGGGCCGCGCTCATCGGTACGACCCTGCGAGCCCGACCGCTCGAGGAGAAGATCGCCGTCACGCAACGCTTCGCCGCCGAGATCCTCCCGTTGTTCGGCACGGGTGCGGTGAAGCCGGTCATCGACTCGCGCTTCCCGATCAGCGAGATCGCCGCCGCCCACGACTACATGCAGTCGAACGCCAACGTGGGCAAGATCGTCATCGATGTCGCGGAGTAGCGGTCGGGCTCGCTCTGCTCAGCTCGGGACATGCTCGACGGGCGCTGCCGCGACCTTCTCGAGTGTGGCCCGGATCACGGTCACAGCCTGGCCGCCGAGCACGACGCGATCGTCCTTCACCGACACCCGCAGGACGCCACCCCGCTTCGACGCCTGGTAGGCGAGCAGGTCGGCTTTGCCGAGCTTGTCGGCCCAGTACGGACCGAGCGCGCAATGGGCCGAGCCGGTCACCGGGTCTTCGTCGACGCCGACCGACGGGGCGAAGAACCGCGACACCATGTCGTACAGACCCTCGCCCACACTCGTCACCATGACGCCGCGCGTGCCGATGGCGGCCAGGTTGGTGAAGTTCGGTTGGAGCTCGCGAAGCAACTCCGCCGATGGAACCTCGATGAGGTAGTCGAGCCGGCTCTTGGAGACCGCGACCGCGTCGCTGAGTCCGAGGCTCGCCAGCAGCGCACCCGGTGGTGTGACCGGTTCGGGCGGCGTGGCCGGCAGATCGATCTGGATCCAGCCGTCGAGCGTCTGCTTCGCCAGCAGCTCGCCGCTTGCCGTGAAGAAGCGCATCACCTCGGCCTCGCCGGTGACGTCACCGCGCTCGACCAGATGGTGTGCGGCGGCCAGGGTGGCGTGCCCGCACAAGTCAACCTCGACCGCCGGTGTGAACCAGCGCAGGTCCCAGCCGCCGTGCACGGGCACGAGAAACGCGGTCTCGGCAAGGTTCATCTCGGAGGCGACCGACTGCATCCAGCCGTCGTCGCCGGGGACATCGAGCACGCACACGCCGGCGGGGTTGCCGCCGAATGGCTCGGCGGTGAACGCGTCGACTTGGACGATCTCTACAGACACGAGGTGGTGGTCCTTTCAGCGCTGCCCGAGGGGGAGGTAGTCGCGCTGAGGGACACCGTCATAGAGCTGGCGCGGCCGGGCGATGCGTGAGTCGCGAGCGAGCAGCTCGACCCAGTGCGCCAGCCATCCCGAGGTGCGGGGGATCGCGAACAGGACAGGGAACATGTCGATGGGGAAGTTCATCGCTTGGTAGATGAGACCCGAGTAGAAGTCGACGTTCGGGTACAGCTTGCGGCTCAGGAAATACTCGTCGGCGAGTGCGACCTCTTCGAGCTTGAGCGCGATGTCGAGCAACGGATTCTTGCCCGTGACCTCGAAGACCTCGTCGGCGGTGCGCTTGATGATCTTCGCCCGCGGGTCGTAGTTCTTGTAGACGCGGTGGCCGAAGCCTTGCAGGCGGGTCTCGCCCGCCTTGACCCGCCGGAGGTACTCGCCGACGTTGTCGATCGAGCCGATCTCGGTGAGCATGCGCACGACGGCTTCGTTGGCCCCGCCGTGCCGCGGCCCGTAGAGGGCGGCCGCCGCGGCGGCCGTCGACACGTATGGGTCGGCGAGGGAGCTGCCGACCACCCGCATCGCCGTGGTCGAGCAATTCTGCTCGTGGTCGGCATGCAGGATGAACAGCACGTCGAGGGCCCGGCTGAGCACGGGGTCAGGCTCGTACTTCGGTTCTGCAACCTTCCACATCATCGAGAGGAAGTTCGATGCGAAGTCGAGGTTGTTGTCGGGGTAGACGAACGGCATGCCGACGCTGTGGCGGTGAGCGCCAGCGGCCATCGTCGGCATCTTGGCGATCAGTCGAACGATCTGCTTGTAGCGATCTTCGGGCTCGTTGATGTTCTTGGCGTCGTTGTAGAACGTCGAGAGAGCAGCGATCGTCGAGACAAGAACGCCCATCGGGTGGGCGTCGTGGTGGAAGCCGTCCATGAACTTCTTGCGCACGTTCTCGTGCAGGAACGTGTGGTAGGTGATGTCGTGGACCCAGGTGTCGTACGCCTCCGGCGTCGGAAGCTCGCCGTTGATCAAGAGGTAGGCGACTTCGAGATAGGTCGACTGTTCGGCGAGCTGCTCGATGGGGTAGCCGCGGTAGCGAAGGATGCCCTTCTCGCCATCGAGCTCGGTGATCGCGCTGGCGCACGATGCCGTGTGCCCGAACGCGGGATCGTAGAACCAGATGTTGGGGAGCAGCTTGCCCCACTCGTCGGCGTCGATCCCGCCGTTGATGATGGGGACCTCGATCTGCTCGCCGCTGCGGTTATCGATGATCGTGATGCTCTCAGCCACGCCTAGCTCCGGTTGGTAGCCCCGAACGGAATGCGAACGAAGTGGGCCGCTCGGCCAGCAGTGCCCGCGGCTGCCCAAGTCGGTCGGTCGAGACCCCATTGTCCCCGAATTCCCACCCTACTGGTGCCGAAGGACTCAGCCGAAATGGGAGGGGCCCGATGGCGCGGGCTGGCACGGCGTCTGAAACCACTCGCCGAGATTCGTCCGCGCGGGCTGCCCGATCGCACGTGTGCGGCGCTCCTGCGAGTCAGAGCGGCGTGTTGTCGTGCGCTCGGGGGGCTAGCCGCTCGCGCTTGGAAGACAGGCTCGCGATGGCGGCGCACAAGGCTGCTCGGGTGCCTGCCGGTTCGATGATGGCGTCGACCAGGCCCCGTTCGGCGGCAACGTACGGGTTCAAGAAGCGGTCCTCGTACTGGCGCTCCAGCGCGGGCCGGTCGGCGCGATCGGATCGGCGGTGGAGGATCTCGACGGCGCCTCTCGCCCCCATGACTGCTATCTCGGCGCTTGGCCAAGCGAGCGACAGATCAGAGCCCATGCGTTTGGAGTCCATCACGATGTACGCGCCGCCGTAGCTCTTGCGCAACGTGAGGCCCACTCGGGGAACAGACGCTCGGGCATATGCGTAGGCCAGCTGCGCGCCCTTCCGGATCATCCCGCGCCACTCGAGGTCTTTGCCCGGATAGAACCCCGGCGTGTCGACGAAGGTGACGAGCGGGAGGTTGAAGGCATCGCAGAACGCCACGAAACGAGCGCCCTTCTGCGACGCGGGGATGTCGAGGGTGCCGGCGATGGTCATCGGCTGGTTCGCGACGACGCCTACCGGCCGGCCCCCGAAGGAGGCGAAGCCTGTCACGAGGTTGGCCGCCCACTGCGCTCGCAGCTCGAGGAACAGGCCGTCGTCGGCGAGGCTCTCGATCAGCCGGCGCACGTCGTAGCTGCCGGTTCCGGCGTCGGGTATGAGCTGAGCCGCTTCGGGAGTGGCGCGCTCAGCGGGATCATCGGTGTCTTGAAGTGGTGGTTCGTTGTCGTTGTTGTCGGGCAGGTACGCCAGCAGATCGATGATTGCCTCGCGTCCCGCTTCCTCGTCGGGCACCACCATGCTCGCCACGCCCGACTGGCGAGCGTGGGTGCCCGCTCCGCCAAGCTCAGAGGTAGCGATCGGCACGCCGGTGAACGCACGGACCATGCGCGGGCCACTCAGGAAGGCGTAGGCGTCTGCGGTCATCACCACGTGGTCGGCCAAGCCGAGCAGCAACGCGGGGCCCGAGACCGCCGGCCCAGTCACGACGAGCAACACGGGTACGACGCCCGAACACTGCACCAGCCGGCGAGCGGCGGTCCCCCAGCCGTGCAGGGCCGCGACGCCCTCGTTCACGTCCGCGCCACTCGAGGCGAGGAAGGCGACGAGCGGCCGACGCTCGTCGAGGGCGACCTGCGCGGCGACGGCCAGCGTCTCGCCATCGGTGGGGGCGAGTGCGCCCCGGCGGTTGGTCTGATCGGCGCGGACCACCACGGCTCGACGCTCGCCGATCTCGGTCACCGCCGCGGAGATCGTCCCGCGGACTCCGGCGCGGATGGCGAGCGACGACGCGGGGAACAGGGATGCGCCGGGTTGGGGCATCAGGCGCCTCCGACCCACGCCGTCGGCAGCGGGCTATTCGGGTGACTCGGGTTGGTTGAGCTGACCGGTCGCGTCCTTACGAGCTGTCACCGTAGCGGGGAGCGTGGCAGCGGGGTGCACGCCGGATTGTTGCGACGCATGCACGGCCACGATCTGGAACACGACGTCGCGCAGCGCGCGAGCCGGGGCCGACAGCAATGCCTTGCGGCGTCGGGCGATGCCCACCGACCGGCCGACGACGCCGTCGACCGGGATGCGCTTCCAGTCGCCACCGATGAAGCCCGGCGCCGCGCTCGCAGGCAGCAAGGCGGCCCCGAACCCTTGGAACGCCAGCGAGGCGAGCAAGCGCATGCCATCCACCTCGGCCTGAGCGGTCAGGGTGACCCCCTCGTCAGCGGCCTGCTCCTCGAGCTGATCGCGGAAGTTGGTGCCGCGCGGCTCGAGCAGGATCGGTTCGCCGTCGAGGTCGGCGAGTGTCAGCCGGTCACGACCGAACAGCGGGTGGCCAGCGGGCGCGACCAGGACGCGGTCCTCTTCGAACAGCTCGTCGGTCTCGATGTCGGGCTCATCGATCGGCAAGTTCACGACTGCGAGGTCGAGGCGGCCACTCTCGAGCTGCGGGAGCAGCGAGGTCGTGGTGGCGTCGACGACGACCATCTGGACCTTCGGGTGTTGCCGTCCCATCTCCTCGACCAGCCGGGGGACGAGCCAACGGGCAGTTGTGCCGATCACGCCAAGCCGGACATCGCCGGTCACCTCAGCGTTGAGCGAGGCGACATCAGCAGCAAGCGCATCGAGCTCGGCCTGGATCCGCCGGGCCCGGGCCACGACGACCATACCTTCTTCGGTCAGCGCACCGCTGCTGCGGTCGACGAGCATGGCGGCCAGCTCGCGCTCGAGGCGCGCCACGTGGGTCGAGATGTTGGATTGCACGGTGTGGAGCGATCGCGCCGCGGCCGAGAAGCTGCCGTGGTCAGCGACGGCCACCAGAGCGTTGAGCTGGCGGAGATCCATCTCCCGAGAGGATGGCATATATCGGAAAGAACTGTTGGACAGATCGGTGATCGGGGCTCATGCTCCACCCACAACACATCGTCGAGGATGCGTTCGTTCCCCCCAACGAACCCCTCGGTCAGTTCGGACGGGCCATTCGTCCCCCCAGCGTGGCCCGCACCCCGAACGAGGAGCCGGTCGTTCCCCCGACGACCGGCTCCACTCTTTTTCGCCTCGCGGTACGGTTCCCCCATGGCTGCTGCCGCGTTCTTCGATCTCGATCGCACCCTCCTCGCCGGAGCGTCGGGGCCTGCCATCACCGCCGCGCTGAAGGCGGTAGGGCTGTTGCAGGACCGCCACATCCCCGGCGAAGACCTCGTCTTCAAGGTGTTCAACGCCGTCGGCGAGAACCGGCCGTCGATGATGCTCACCCGGCAGGCGGCGAGGCTGGCAGCAGGGTGGAACACCAGCATCGCCGAACGAGCAGGCGAAGCTGCGGCCAACACGCTCGCCGGTCAGGTGCAGCCCTATGCGCGGGTCTTGTTCGACGAGCACCACCGCGAGGGGCGCAAGGTCGTCGTCGCCACCACCACGCCAGACCATCTCGTGCGCCCGCTCGCGGAGGCACTGGGCGCCGACGATGTGGTCGCCACCATCTATGAGCGTCGAGACGGGCGCTTCACCGGCAACATCGACGGCGAGTTCGTGTGGGGCAAGGGCAAGTACCGCGCCGTCAAGGAGTGGGCGGCCAAGCACGACATCGACCTGAGCGAGTCGTACGCGTACTCCGACAGCTACTACGACGTTCCGTTGCTCAATGCGGTAGGTCATCCGGTCGTCGTCAACCCCGACCCACGGATGCGCGTCCAGGCCATCGTCCGCCGCTGGCCGACGATCTCTCTCGACGCGCCCCCCGGTGTCCCGAAGCTGTTCGGGCTCGAGCCCCAGCAGGTGATCATGCCGATCAGCCGGCCCGAGCTGGTGCCGTACGCCGACATCGGCATCGACGGCACCGACAACATCCCGCTTTCGGGTCCGGCCATCCTGGTCGGCAACCATCGCAGCTACTTCGATCCGTTGGCGATCGGGTACGCCGTCGCCAAGCGAGGCCGGCCGGTACGGTTCCTCGGGAAGAAGGAGGTCTTCGACGCGCCGATCATCGGCGACCTCGCCCGGGCGATGGGCGGCATCCGCGTCGAGCGGGGGAGTGGCAGCGACGAACCGCTGAAGGAAGCCGCGGCAGCGCTCGAGGCCGGAGAGGTCGTGGTGATCATGCCGCAAGGCACCATCCCGCGCGGCCGAGCGTTCTTCGATCCGAAGTTGAAGGGTCGCTGGGGCGCGGCCCGCCTCGCGGCGATGACGCGGGCGCCGGTCATCCCGATGGGCGTGTGGGGCACCGAGAAGGTCTGGCCCCGCAATGCCAAGGTCCCGCTGGTGTGGAACGTGCTCGATCGCCCGACGGTGTCGATCAGCATCGGCACCGCCGTCGATCTCAGCTACGACGATCCCGACGAAGACACCGAGCGCATCATGGATGCGATCGTCGACCAGCTCCCGCCGGAAGCGAAAGAGTGGCACGAGCCCACCGCCGCAGAGCTGGCCCGCACGTTGCCCAGCACCTACGAGGGTGAC
Source organism: Actinomycetota bacterium (assembly GCA_016185305.1). GTDB lineage: Bacteria > Actinomycetota > Acidimicrobiia > Acidimicrobiales > Acidimicrobilacustridaceae > JACPNV01. The sequence goes on from JACPNV010000045.1 coordinate 37,848, forward strand.
CCCGCCGACCTCGACCACGAAGAAGACCGCCGCCCCGGCACCGACTGAGGTGTGCCGTCGAAGCTACGGGCGCTCGGCGTGGATCTGGGCGAGGATCTCCTTGCACGTCGGGCAGAGGGGGAAGCGCTCGGGGTCGCGCGTCGGCACCCAGACCTTGCCGCACAGCGCGCGCACCGCCTCTCCCATCACGTAGCCCTTCATCTGGTCCGCCTTGTTGATGATGTGGGCGAACAGATCGTGGTCGCCGTCGTCGGTGATGGGAACAGGCTCTTCGATAATGGTTGGCGCGGGTGCGACCGTCGGAGCGGGGGCGGGCGTGTCGCTCACACCGTTGAGGCTAGCTTGCTGATCTTCCCCCACCCCCCGAACTGGGCCGCCGTGCGCGCTGGTTTCGCCGCGGCTCACGGCCGAGTTGTTGAGCGTCGCCGGACTGGGCCGTCGTGCGGGTTGGATCTGGCGCGGCTGACGGCCCAGTTGCCGGTCGGGTCCAGCTACCCGCGGTTCTTCTGGCGGATGATGTTCAGGGCGCCGCCGGCCTTGAACCACTCGATCTGCTCGCCCGAGAGCGTGTGGAGCGCCTCGAACTCGACCACGCGTCCGTCGGGCTTGTGGATGCGGCACCGTACTGGGGCATCGGGCGCGAGGTCGGCGAGGCCGAGCACCGAGACGCGATCGTCCTCATCGATCAGGTCGTACGTGACTGGATCGGCGAAGGTCATCGGGAGCACACCCTGCTTCTTGAGGTTGGTCTCGTGGATGCGGGCGAAGCTGCGACAGATGACGACCTTGGCGCCGCGGTAGCGCGGCTCCATGGCGGCATGCTCGCGGGACGAGCCCTCGCCGTAGTTCTCGTCGCCGATCGCGACCCACGGCTGACCCGCCTCCATCAGGTGCTTGGCGATCTCGGGGTACGGCTTGGTCTGGGCGTCGAGCGGGTCCTTGCCCTCGCCGGCGGCACCGGTGAACGCGTTGACGGCACCGAGGAAGAGGTTGCCGGAGATGTTCTCGAGGTGGCCGCGGTACCGCAGCCACGGCCCGGCGGCCGAGATGTGATCGGTCGTGCACTTGCCCGCCGCCTTCATGAGGACGGGCAACTCGACGAAGTTGTTGCCGTCCCACGCGGCGAACGGTTCGAGCAACTGAAGGCGCTCGCTGTCGGGGCTCACGATGACCTCGACACCGGACCCGTCGGCAGGCGGGGGGAGGAAGCCGGACTCGCCGCTCTCGAAGCCGTCCGAAGGAAGCTCTTGGCCTGCACCCACCGTGAGCCGCACCTCGTCACCCTGGTCGTTGGTGAGCGCGTCGCTGCGCGGGTCGAAGTCGACGCGGCCGGCGAGGGCGAGGGCGATCACCGTCTCCGGTGAGGTCACGAACGACAGGGTGGATGCGAGACCGTCGTTGCGCTTCGGGAAGTTGCGGTTGTAGGAGTTCACGATGACGTTGACGTCGCCCTCCTTCACGTCGCTGCGTGCCCATTGGCCGATGCACGGGCCGCACGCGTTGGCGAGGACGGTCGCACCGATGGCTTCGAGGTCAGCCAACAGGCCATCGCGCTCGATCGTTGCCCGCACGCGCTCGGAGCCGGGCGTGACGAGGAGCTGCGTCCGGGCCCGCAAGCCCTTGGCGGCTGCGTCACGCGCGATAGATGCCGCCCGGGTGATGTCTTCATAGGAGGAGTTCGTGCACGAACCGACGAGCGCCGCGCTGATCTCCTGGGGCCAGCCCTCGGCGGCGGCCTCGGCACCGAGCTGGCTCACCGGGCGAGCGCGGTCAGGGGTGTGGGGTCCGTTGATCAGGGGTTCCAGCGTGGACAGGTCGATCTCGACCAGCTCGTCGAAGTACGGCGCTGGGTCGGCGTACACCTGGGGATCGGCACGAAGGTCGCCGGCCTCGGCGTCGGCGGCGTCCGCGATGGCCTCGCGCCCGGTCGACTTCAGGTATCGGGCCATGGCGGGGTCGTAGGCGAACAGCGACGTGGTGGCGCCGATCTCGGCGCCCATGTTGCAGATGGTGGCCTTGCCCGTGGCCGACAACGACTCTGCCCCCGAGCCGAAGTACTCGACGATGGCGCCGGTGCCGCCCTTCACGGTGAGGATCTCGGCCACCTTCAAGATGATGTCCTTCGGCGCTGACCAGCCGTCGAGCTCGCCGGTGAGGTGCACGCCGATGAGCTTGGGCCAGCGCACGTTGAACGGGAAGCCCGTCATCACGTCGACGGCGTCGGCGCCCCCGACGCCGATCGCCACCATGCCGAGGCCGCCGGCGTTGGGCGTGTGGCTGTCGGTGCCGATCATCATCCCGCCAGGGAAGGCGTACTGCTCGAGCACGACCTGATGGATGATGCCGCTGCCCGGCCTCCAGAACCCGATGCCGTATCTGGCCGACACCGACTGCAGGAAGTCGTACACCTCTTCGTTGTTCTCGAGCGCCGCGAGGAGATCGACCTTGCCGTCATCCCGGGCCAAGATGAGGTGATCGCAGTGCACGGTGGACGGCACCGCGACTTGGGGCAGGCCGGCGGTCATGAACTGCAGCAGCGCCATCTGCGCGGTCGCGTCCTGCATGGCCACCCGATCGGGGTCGAGGTCGGCGTAGGAGCGGCCGCGCTCGAGCTCTTGGGAGTTCGGGTCGCGCAGGTGGTTGATCAGCACCTTCTCCGCGAACGTCAGTGCCCGATCGAGGCGTTCTCGCCCGATGTCGCACCGCTCGCCGAGGCGACCGTAGACCTGGTGGACGAGCTCCATGGGCGTGTTGGCGGCGACAGACATGACGAACCTCCGTTCGCGGCTTCAGTGAGACGGGTCGTGCGTGGTCGGGGCCAGAACGTGTGGATCAGTCTGTACCCAGGTGGGAACGGCTGCATCACGCCGGACGACCGTGTATACAAGTCTAGGACAAGTTCGGGAACCAGACAAGTTTCATACAAGTATGCGCCAGACGAGATACCAACGGATCGCCGACGAGCTGCGCGGACGGATCGCGTCCGGCGAGCTGAAGGCGGGCACGCTGCTGCCGAGCGAGGCCGAGCTCTCGACCGAGTTCGGAGCCAGCCGCGTGACGGTCCGGCGTGCCCTCGAAGTGCTTCGCGATGAAGGGCTGGTCGACTCGCGCCAGGGCTTGGGCTGGTTCGCGGCCGCCAATCCGGTCTTGCAATCGCTCGGCCGACTCGGCACCATCGAGAGCCAGCTCGCGGCCGAGGGCATCGACTCGGAGCGTCGCATCCTCGACTTCCGCTTCGTGACGGCGCCCGACCGGGTCAAGCGCTTGCTCGATGGTGACGGCGACACGGTCTTGCGGGTGCGGCGTCTCAACCTTGCCGACGGCCAACCGTTCGCCCTCGTGACGGTCTGGTGCCCGGAACGCTTCGGTGCCGACCTGTCGCGGGCCGACGTCACCCGCTCGCCGTTCTATGAGCTGATCTCCGCCGAGCTCGGCGGCGCGACCCAGACCATCGGTGCTGCCGCGGTGACGGCGCACGATGCCGAACTTCTCGGCATCCCGCCGGGTTCACCGGTCCTGCGGTGCGAGCGGGTGACGCGATCGACGGCTGGCGAGGTGGTGCTGGTGAGCGAGCACGTCTTTCCCTCGCACCTCACCGAGTTCGTCGTCGACATCCAGCACGTGGAGGCCTCGATCGCGCCGAGTGGCCTGCGTTTGGTCGACTGATGACGTGCGGGCGCTCGCCGCCTGGGCACGCGCAACTGGTGGCGGATGTCGTCGGTGGCGGTGGAGATCCGCCACCGATTGGGAAGGGCCAGCCTGCCTGGCTGCGGTCGCGGCGATCAAGCGGCGGTGACGCGGCGAGCGGCGGTGCTGGCGATCCGTGCCGCGCGCTCGCGCGGGACGATGTGCCAGAGCTGCTCGATCGCCGTGTCCCAGCGGTCGAGCAGCTCGGCGGCCCGACCCGAACGAGCGAGGTCGGCGTGGCGCTCCACGAGCCAGCGCAGCTCGCCGAGTGCTTCATGGTCGGGCCGGATGGTCTCGACGAGGTCGCCGTTGACCCGGGCGAGGATGCGTTCCATCGACGGGTCCCACACGAAGGCCTGGCCCCCGGTCATGCCGGCGCCGAAGTTGTAGCCGATGCGGCCGAGCACGACGACCGTCCCGCCGGTCATGTACTCGCAGCAGTGATCGCCGACCGCCGACACGATGGCGAGGGCGCCGGAGTTGCGGACCGCGAACCGTTCACCGGCGGCGCCGGCGATGAACAGCTCGCCGCCCGTGGCCCCGTAGAGGCAGGTGTTGCCGGCGAGGGCGGGTGTGCGCATGGCGAGGGTGCGGTTGGCCGCGAAGCCCTCGACCTCGTCGGGCGAGAGAGACACGTCGTCGGCGGGTGGCCGGATGACGATGCGACCTCCGGCCATGCCCTTGCCGACGTAGTCGTTGGCTTCGCCGTCGAGCTCGAGCTCGATGCCGTGGGTGAGGAACGCACCGAAGCTCTGCCCCGCTGAGCCGGTGAAGCGCACGCGGGCGGTACCCCGCGGCGGTTGCGAGCCGTACTCGAGCGCGATGGCTCCGGCGAGGGCGGCGCCGACGGCACGATCGGCGTTGGTGATGCGGTAGGCGAGCTCGACCTCGTCGCCGTCCCACACGGCTCGGAACGCGTCGGCGAGCAACCGGTCGCCGAGCTCGGACCGTGGGCTCTGGATCTCGACCCGCTCGACGAAGCGCCTCGGCCCGCCGGCTCCGTCGGCGGCGCTCGTGTTGGCGAGCAGCGGCGAGAGATCAAAGGCATCGATGCGCGCGTCACCGGTGACGCGCTGACGAAGGAGATCGGTTCGTCCGATCACCTCGTCGAGCGACCGAGCCCCGAGTGACGCGAGGAGACGGCGCACTTCTTCAGCGACGAACAAGAAGTACGACGCGACGCCCTCCGGTGTCCCCGCGAAGTTGGCTCGCAGGTTGGGTCGTTGCGTCGCCACGCCGGGCTTGCAGGTGTCGCGATGGCAGGCCCGGAGCATGATGCAGCCCTCGGCGATCATCGCGGCCGTGCCGAAGCTGTACTCGTCGGCGCCGAGCAGCGCGGCGATGATGACCTGGCGGCCGGTCTTGAAGCCACCGTCCACCCGTAGCCGGGCGCGGCTGCGAAGGTCGTTCTGCCGGAGTGCCTGTTGCGTGTCGGCGAGGCCGATCTCCCACGGCAGGCCGGCGTGCTTGATCGACGAGAGCGGGCTCGCGCCGGTGCCGCCGTTGTGTCCGCTTAGGTGGATCACGTCGCTGAGCGCCTTGATGCAGCCGGCCGCGATCGTTCCGACTCCATCTTCGGCGACGAGCTTCACCGACACGAGCGACGCGTTCACCTGCTTCAGGTCGAAGACGAGCTGGGCCAGGTCTTCGATCGAGTAGATGTCGTGGTGGGGCGGGGGAGAGATGAGCCCTACCCCGGGCTGCGTGAACCGGAGGCGGGCGATCTCTTTCGACACCTTGTGACCGGGAAGCTGTCCACCCTCGCCGGGCTTCGATCCTTGCGAGATCTTGATCTGGATCTCGTCGGCGTACGCGAGGTACTCGGGCGTGACGCCGAAGCGTCCCGACGCCACTTGCTTGATGCGCGAGTTGCGGTCGTCGCGACCCAGTCCCCGTGTCCGGAATCGGGACGGGTCTTCGCCACCCTCGCCACAGTTGGAGAGCGCGCCGATGAGGTTCATGGCGCGAGCCAGGTTCTCGTGGGCTTCCTTCGAGAGCGCGCCGTGCGACATCGCGCCGGTGCTGAAGCGCTTGACGATGTCGGTCGCGGGCTCGACCTCGCCGAGACCGATCGGCTGGACCTCGTCGAGATCCAGTTCGAGGAGATCGTTCGGCTCTACCGCCGGGCGCTCGTTGACGAGGCGAGCGAACGTCTCGTAGAGCTCGTAGGACTCGCCGCGGATGGCGCGTTGCAGGAGATGGGCGGCGGCCATCTCCGCCACCGCCGGGTCGGCGGCCGGGTCGGGCTTCGTGTCGGCCACGAGCGCGAGCGCGTTCAGCGCGTCGACGACCTCCTTAGAGTGCGCGTGGTACTCGCCGCCCTTGCGGACCCGCACCCAACCGGGCGACTCGAGGTCGGGCTCGTCTCGCGCGCCCGCCGTGAACGCAGCTTCGTGCCGGGCGCGGATGTCGTGGGCCAGGTCGTGCCAATCCAGCCCGCCAAGCACGGACGGCGTCCCCGAGAAGCACAGGTCGACGACAGCGGGGCCGAGCCCGAGGATCTCGAAGATCTGCGCGCCCCGGTAGGAGTCGACCGTGCTGATGCCCATCTTGGAGAGGATCTTGAGGACGCCGGCCTCGATCGCCGCCTGGAAGCGGTGCTGGGCATCGGGACTGATGGCGTCGGCGTCGTCGCTGGAGTCTGCTTCGTGCGCGACCGTCTGGAGCGCGAGGCGCGGGCAGATGGCATCGGCGCCGTACCCGAGGAGGCAGGCCATCCCGTGCGTGTCGCGGACGTCGTCGGAGACCACGATGATGCTGCAATCGGAGCGGAGCCGATCTGCGACCAGCCGCTGGTGCACCGCGCCGAGCGCGAGAAGGCTGGGGATCGGCGCCCGCTCCGGCGAGATGCAGCCGTCGTCGATGACGACGAGCCCCGCGCCGTTGCGCACGGCGGCTGCGGCACCGCTCGCGAGCGAGGCCACGGTGGACTCGAGGGCGTCCGGTCCGTCTTCCAACACGACCGTGGCGTCGAGGGAGTGCACGGCGAACGGGTTCACGTCCGTGCGGTAGAGGTCGGACACTCCCGAGGGATAGAGGAAGAAGGACTCGAGCGTGAGCAGGCGGGCCGCGTCGGGGCCTTCAGAGAGCAGCGGCGCCCGGGCGCCCAGCAGGGTGCGGAGGCTCATGACCATGCGCTCGCGCAGGGGGTCGATCGCCGGGTTGGTGACCTGTGCGAATCGTTGCCGGAAGAAGTGGTACAGCGGCCGGGGCCGGCCGGCGAGACTCGGAAGGGGCGAGTCGTCGCCCATCGAGAACGTCGGCTCGTAGGCCTCGGCTGCCATTGGCCTGAGGATCATCGCCAGCTCTTCTTTGGTGAAGCCATGGGTCACCTGGCGGCGGGCGATGTCGGCGGGCGGGTCGTCGAGCGCTTCCCCCGCCCCGACCGGGCGGAAGCCGTCGGCGGCCCATTGCGCGTACGGCGCTCTCGCCGCCAAGCGGGTCTTGATCTGCCCGTCGTAGAGGACGCCGGCTTCCGGATCCACGAACAGCATGTGGCCCGGGCCGAGCCGGCCGCGCTCGACCCGCCCGTGCCCGCGCACATCGACCGCGCCCATCTCCGACGCGCACACGACGAACCCGTCCTCGCAGATCGCGTACCGCAGCGGGCGCAGACCGTTGCGGTCGAGCGTGGCGCCGATGCCCGCGCCGTCGGTGAACACGACCCCGGCGGGGCCGTCCCACGGCTCCATCAACGCGGAGTGGTACTCGTGGAAGCCCCGCACCTTGGGGTCGAGATCGCGTGCCTCCTCCCACACCACGGGCACCACCATCGCCATCGCGTGCGACACGCTTCGACCGCCTCGCCACAGCAGCTCGACGACCTCATCGAGCTTCCCGGAGTCGGAGGTGTGCGGGTCGATCACGGGCCAGAAGTGGCTCTCGTCGCCGAGTCCGGCGGCTTCGGTGCCCAGCCGGGCTCGGGCCGCCAGCCGGTTCTCGTTCCCCCAGATGGTGTTTATCTCGCCGTTGTGGCACAGCAAGCGGAACGGTTGCGATCGCTCCCAGCTCGGCGTCGTGTTGGTCGAGAAGCGTTGGTGGAAGATCGCGAACGGCGCGGCAAACCGCTCGTCGGCCAGGTCCAAGAAGAAGTCGGCGAGATGATCGGCGGGGACGAGACCCTTGTACACGATCGTCCGGAACGAGCACGAGGCGGCATAGGCGTGGGGCAGCGTCGCTTCGATCGCGCGGCGCAGCTTGTACGCCGCGAGGTCGGCGTCGCCGCGCATCGTCGTGGCCGGAGCGATGATGGCTTGGAGGATCGTGGGCTGCCCGGCGCGGGCGACCTCGCCGAGCACGGATGGGTCCATCGGCGGCACGCGCCAATCGACGATCCGCAGCCCGTGCTCGCGCGCCGCGGCGTCGGCAGCGGGGCGAGGATCGTCACCCCGGGCGAACAGGGTGAGGACGCCATGGCCGACGCCGAAGAGCTCGGTGGGGATGGGCGCGAGCACGCCGCAGCCGTCCGATGTGCGCTCGTCGGCGGCGACCGCGCCGCGATGCTTCACGCCGGCGAGTCCGGCCAGCGCAGCTTGCACGATCGAGCGCGATGACCGACCGTGCGCGTCCGCGACGAATCCGATTCCGCAGGCATCTCGTTCTGGCGCGCTCATCGGGCGCGTTCCTTTCGGGTTCTGCGCGGGTGTGGCTGCACCCGTGTCTGTGTGAGGGCTCGGGACCGGGGAGCGCTCGTCGCTGAGTGCCGGACGAGGCGTCGTTGCCCGAGACCCGGTCGAGATGCACAGGGTACCGGTTGGAGCAGGCAGCGCCGACGGTGGAGGTGGCCTTGGCCGAGCCGTCGCCGTGCGTCGTAGCCATGTGAAACGGGACGCCGCCGGCCGCGAACTACGGTCGTCGTCGACCATGCCACCAACCTCCCGCCGCCTCGCCGCGCGCCTCATGATGGCCGGGCTCGCCTTCGCCGTGGCGTGCTCGAGCCAGCCGTCCTTCGACCGCGGCGCCGCCATCCAGAGGGTGATCGACGAGAGCGGCAGCACCCTCAGCCGCGAGCAGGCCGAGTGCTACGTGAACCGCGTGGCCGACGAGGTGGGCGCCAGCCAGCTCGTTGACGGCGCCCGGCCCAGCCCAAGCCAGATCAGCCGGCTCACGTCGATCCGCGTCGATTGCATAGGCGTCGCCAATCTCGGCCGGACACCGTCTTCGGGAACGCTGCGGCCGCTCAGTCCCGAAGAGACCTCCGCCCGGCGGCTACCGCAGAAGCCCGGTGACGACCCGCGACTCGACCTGTTGTACGAGGCGTGCGCGAAGGGCGACGGTCAGGCGTGCGACTCGTTGTTCGACGCCGCTCCGCCCGGAAGCGAGTACGAGGAGTTCGGCGTGACCTGCGGCGGCCGCACGCGTGAGAAGCGATGCGCCGATGTCTACGGGGCCGGCGGCTCGCAACCTGCGGCGCCATCACCGTCACCGCCTCGGTGATCGCGCGAACCTGATCGGCCCACGCCGAACGATTCTCCTGTACGGTTCGGGTGCCGCAGCGCCTGCGGCACTTCAATCCTTTCTGGGAGGGTCTCATGCGGCGAAGTTCTTTCCTGCTCGTCGCTGGCGCGTTCGGCTTGGTTGCCGCCGCGTGCAGCACGACGGTCAGCAACGACGAGTTCAAGAAGGAGCTGGTCACTGCTGGCTTCCCCGAGAAGGACGCCCAATGCATCATCGACGGCATGTCGTCCAAGGGCATCCAGATCAAGCGCTACACCGACATGAGCACCGAAGACACCCAGACGATCGGGACCATCGCCGCCGACTGCGTCATGAAGAGCTCGGGGATCGACCCCAACTCCATGACGATGCCGTCGGGGAACTAGCCGGAACCGGCCAGTAGGCGGAACTAGCCGAGGTCGGGCCACGCCCGCTTGGCGCGGCGACGCTTTGGCGAGCGGTCGCCCAGGCTCCACGTCCGCCGCCACGCGCCGACGGACCCCGGTCCTTGCAGGCTGGGTGTCTCGTTGCGATGGGCACGCCGTCGTGCCGTCCACCAGTCCGTCGCGGTCTCGTCTGCGAGCTGCCCGACGGCGGCCTCGATGCGGGCCGCGAACTTGCGGCTGTCCTCGTCGTCGGTCGGCCACATGGGCGTGCCAAAAGTGATCGTGGTCGGTGCCGGCTTGGGGACCTTGGAGCCCTTGCGCATGATGCGGCTGGTGCCCTCGACGTGGATCGGGACGACGGGAACGTTGCATCGCAGGGAAAGGTATGCGGCCCCGCCCCGGAACGGCTGGCCCCAACCGTCGGGCGATCGGCCCCCTTCGGGGAAGATCAGGAAGCTCCAACCCTCGTCGATCAGCGCCGCGGCGTCGTCTGACGATTTGCGGGAGACACGAGACCGCTCGATCGGGATGGCGCCGATCACGAGCGCGCTGACGGGCGCGGTCAGCCGCGAGCCGAAGAAGTAGTCGGCGGCCGCGCCGATGATGATGCGGTGGCGCCACGGCTCGGGCAGCGTCGACAGAAGCAGTGGCGTGTCGACGTGGCTGTGGTGGTTCGCCGCGAAGATGAGCGGTCCGTCGGTGTCCAGCAGACGATCGACGCCCTTGATCGTCGGGGCCGCAAGGAGCTCCACGGCCGGCCGCACCAGGCCTTCGACGAGGAGGACGCGAGCGAGCCGGGCGGGATAGGAGCGAGCCCACTCGGTGTCGTAGTTGCCGCCGGTCTTCGGCTCGGGCCGCTTCGGCTCGACGCCAGCGGGCACGGTAGGTGGGCGGTACGGGAACGGCACGCGTCGCACGACAGATGCCGCTGAGGTCTTCGTGGTCGCCGCCGCGAGTTGGGCGAGTGTCCGGCCGTTGACGGGCAACCTGGTCCTAGCCATCGCCAGCCCGCCGTCGCGTGGTCTTTGGCGCCCGCATCACGTCACGTCCGCCATGAGGATGGGTGGGTTGTGGACGTGGGTGATCGTTGCGTCGCGGCCGACGACGTCGGTCGCCATCTCGAGCGCGTCCTGCAACGTCGATGCCGGCATGAAGCCCATCCGCCGCACTGCTCGCGTGTCACCCCCGACGATGATCGTGCGGCCGACGTGCTGCATGCCGTGGGCGCCCCAGTACCACATGTAGAAGGGGTGGACGCCGTGGTAGGCGTAGCTCGTGCGGTACAGGTGGCGATACCACTCGTCCTCGGCGAACTGCTTCTCGTAGCGATCCTCGATCACCTTCGGGTCGGTGGTGTCGGCGAGCACCTGCTCGAAGAAGTCGATGTAGCTGGGGTGGTGGACCGGGTGGAACTCCCACGGCGTCGGGTGGCTCATGATCACCACACCGCCCTCGCGCACCAGCGGCTGCCCGCGGTAGAGGTTGAAGAAGTAGCCGAGCCCGAGGCACATCACGAGGATCGGGTTCATGATCGAGTTCACGTTGTACGGGCAGATGTAGGGAAGACCCATCGTCAAGATGTCGGCCTGCCCTTCGATCGGCACGAGGTGCTGTTCGTAGACGTGGCTTGTCGTGCGTTCATGCACTGCCTCGACCTCGCCGGCTTGCACCGACGTGACGTTGTGCGGAGCCTTCCACGAGTGGAAGATCTGCCGGCGCGCCTTGGGCGAGAGCTTGTCGAGACCCTTCTTCATGGCGAGGAACGCGAGGCGGTCGCGCGTGCCCCACTCCCACTCGCGCTTTTGCAGTACAGACATCGGGCCGTCTTGGCCGAAGACGTCGTTGTTGAGCGTCGTCTCGATCTGGAAGACCTTCACACCGCTGTCGCGCAGCACCTTGCCCATGCGCCAGTTCGACGAGTGCAGCTCACTCTTGTGCTGGTCCATGAACGACCGGCTGTGCTGCATCGTCTGGACGTTGTGGTGGTGGCGCAGCGAGCGGTACGACGACAGGCCGGTTGCGGTCGACTTCCAGCCGCCGTCCATGGCGACGAGGTTGATGTTGACGTAGATGAGGAGATCGCTCTCGGCGGCTCGCTTGTTGATCTCGACCTCTTCGCCCCTGTCGGTGGCGCCGATGAAGGTGAGGTTGTCGGGATCTTCCGCGTCGTGGTTGTAGAGCGCGCCGTGGGGGGCGAAGGCGTCGTAGATGCGGTCGCCGAGAGCGTGACGCAGTTCGGATTCGGTCATGCGCCGGTGCAACGCGAGGGCGGCGATGATGTGGACGTCGTCGACTCCCGCGGCGGCAGCGATGTCGAGCACCTGCTCGATGACGCGCTGGCGCACGTCGGGCCGCTTCATCGGGGGCAGCGGCAACGAGATGTCGTCGAACGCGATCGTGAGCTTCATGCCCGGCTTCAGCAAGGACGGCAGCGGCTGGCTGTCGCCCAACGGGTTCAGCAGTGCATCGCGGATCGCGCCCTCGATGTCCTCGAGCGGTTCGAGCGGTTCGGCCGGGTAGATCACGCGGGAGCGGCCGGGTGGCAGCTTCTCGAGGCGGAACTGCTCGCCGTGGTGGAACAGGATCGGCGGCGTCGACCGGTCCACCTCGAGCACGAATCCAGGGCGGGGCATGGCTACTGCGCCCCCGCTGATCCGGCGGCTGCCGGCTTCGCCGGATCCGCGTCACGTGGTCGCCCCTGCTCCGTCTGGCGGCTTCGCAGGTTTGCATCTCGGTTCATCTGTTCCGTTCCTTCTCGTCGCGGAGGTCGAAGGCGACCTTGACAGCACCACGGGCGCCGGCAGTGGCGGCGTGGCCGATGGCTTCCTCGTAGCGGGAGAGGGGATAGGTGGCCGACACCAGCCGGCCGAGGTCTTTCGCCTGCACCAGCTCGAACGCCATGTCGAACGTCCGGCGCTCGAATCGATCTTCGTAGCCGTAGGCGTAGGCGCCGCGAAGGTTGATCTCCTTGTGCCACAGCGGCGTGAGGTCGAGCTCGACGTTGCCGGCCATGCCGATGAGCCGGAGCTCGCCACCGGGCGCGAGTACCGACATCGCGGTCTGGACGGAATCGCTCGACCCGACGCAGTCGTACACCCGTGACACGCCATCGGTGACGTTGTCGATCGACCCGTCGCCGAACGCCATCGAGCCCATCCAACGCCGGACACCCCGACGTAGTTCGCTCGGTTCGACCACGAAGTGTGCGCCGAGGAGCTTTGCGAGTCGGCGCTGCTCGGGGTGCTTGACGACGGCCATGATCTCGAGCCCGGGATGGAAATGCGCGAGCGCGGCGATCGTGAGCAGGCCGAGCGTTCCGGCGCCAAGCACGACCACCGGCTCGCTCAGCGTCGCGTCAGCAGCGTGCACTGCACATGCCGCCGGCTCGATCATCACCGCGGACTCGTCACTCATGTCGGCCGGCACTCGATGCAGTTGCGACTCGTGAGCGATCATCAACGTCGACCAGCCCCCGCCCGTCTCGCAGCAGTAACCCGTCTGCAGGCCCGGCTCGATTCCACCGAACGCGATGTTGACGCAGTTGCCGAGATCGCCGCGCTCGCAGAACCGGCAGACGGGCTCGATCCCACGCGTGACGCAGCCGAGCACCGGTTCGAGCACGACGCGATAGCTCCCGTCCGGCTCGGCCTTCGGGTCGCCGGGGTCGACGAGGTCGGCGACGACCTCGTGGCCGGGCACGAACGGGAACGAGACGATGGGCTCGAAGTACCGCGACGATCGGCCGTCGATGGTGGCGAGGTCGCTACCGCAGATGCCGGCGAGTCGCGGCTTGACGTAGTGCCAGCCTGGCCCCGGCAGATCGGGAACGTCGTGATCGCCGCGCAGCCGCAGCGGTCCTACCTTGGCGCCCCCGCCGGGAACCAGCTTGCCTGCGGCCATGGCCGCCGCGTACTTCGCCGGCTTCCGCTCGAACACGAGCGCTTTCACGCGTCCATCACCGCCGGCGCGCTCACACCCGTCCGGGCCGGCTGGCGCGCCGGTTCCGACGCGCCTGCCGGCCCGGTTCGGGACACCGACGAACCGGGCCGTGGGCCGCGCCGTTTCCGGCACGTTGGGCGGCCCAGTTCGGAGAGGCGGGCGATCAAGCCGTCCTCCCGGGGACGAGGGGGTTGGCGAGGCCCCCGGTCTTGCGGCGGCGGTTGCCGATGGGGAGGAGCTTCTGCGGCGAACCCTCAGCCTTGTCGAAGTGCTCGACGAGCCACCCCCGCTTGCGAGCGAGCGCGGCAAGCCGCGTCTCGGGGTTCACCGCGACCGGGAAGCCGACCACTTCGAGCATCGGCAGGTCGGACGTCGAGTCGGCGTAGGCCACCGCCTCGCGCAGGTCGATGTCGTTGGCGTCGGCGAAGTCGAACAGGGCCTGGGCTCGGGACTCACCGGTCGGCGGGACCTCGGTCAGCTCGCCTCTGTAACGACCGCGCCCGGGATCGATCTCGAGCGACGCGCACACGATGTCGTCGAACAACGGTGCGAGCGGCTTCACCACGAAGTCGAGGGCGCCGGTGATCAGCACGGTGCGGTGGCCGAGGCGCCGGTGCTCGCGCACTCGGCGTATAGCCGCAGGGAACGACTTGGCCAGCAAGAGCTGGCTGAACATCTCGGCGGCATCCTCCTCGATCTGGTCGACCGGCGCGCCTTCGTAACGGCGATAGAAGTAGCGGAGGAAGTCGGAGCGATCTTTGCGGTCCTGCGCGAGCCAGCCGGGAGCGGCGCGAAGGGCGCCGGCGATGAACCTCAATCGTTCGTTCGCCGGCAGGCGCCGTGTCGCGAGCCACGAATATGACGCGACGACGTTCGACGCGATGAGCGTGTTCTCCAGATCGAAGGCGGCCATCTGCCGGTCGGGTGAGAGCACTTGGCGCCGCAGCCGGACCTCGCGCGGGTCGCCCTCCTTGCCGCCCGGGGTCGTGCGCACGCGCGCGTGCTGCACGACCGACGGCAGGTGGACCTCTTCCATATAGCTCGTCCACTCGACGACCCGCGGGTCGAAGCAGAAGTCGCGCTGGTCGTCGAGCGTCTGCTGGTCCCACAACCCGAGGAGGCGATCGACGCCGTAGATCGCCTCGCATTCCGCATACGCGCCGTAGAGCTCGACATAGCCGAGCGCCCGCTCGGCCTCCTCGCGCTTCTGCTCGATCCGCGCCGCGAACTCCGCCTGCTTCCCGCGCAGCGGCAACGTGTGCAGTGTGCTCTCTGCCTTCTCGAGCACGTCCTTGGCTCGAGTCAACTGGGCCTGCACGCGACCTCGACCGGGGAACGACCACTTCGGCACCACGATGGGCTGACCATGATGGTCATAGAGCGGCCGGTCGAGGAACCACTGGCTGGCGACGTCGACGAGCCGGCGGTAGCGGAGCGGATTCGCCGACCCGGACGCGACCTGCACGACATCGGGCTCAGGTAGCGGGCCCCGCGCCGCGACGGCGATGATCGCCGCCGACACGATGTCGACGGGGATGACGTCGATGATGCCTTCGGGAACGCCGGGGAACTCTTTGAGCAAGCCGCGCGCGTAGGAGATGATCACCGGCTCGGCCATCCGGAAGCCCCGGATCCAGCCCGGTCGTGGCTCGGACACGGCGGACTCGATGATCGAGGGGCGCACGATGGACACGGGAACGTCGCCGTGCGTCTCGATGAGCGCACGCTCGCCCAACGCCTTGGTGAACGCGTACGCGTCGGGCCATCCCAACGACGACGCCCGGGCGCGGCCGGCCACGACCATGCGATCTGCGACC
>JACPNV010000036.1 GCA_016185305.1 Actinomycetota bacterium
CCTCGCCCTGGTTCACCACGAGCATCGGCACCAGCTCGACCTGCACGAGGAACGGGTTCAACAGGTACGCGCCGTACAGCAGCGGATCGTGCTGGAGACCGATCTTGCCGCCGTGCTCCAGGAACGCTTGGAAGTCCTGGTAGTTGTTGTGCAGATTGTTCTTGTTGCCGAGCAGCAGCTCGATCACGTCGGCGTCGGTGGCGTTCTGCTGCTCGAGCGCGACGACGTCCTCGAACGCGCCGAGCCGGCTGGCGATGTCGCCCGAGGGCAGCGGCTGGCCTTCGAGCGCCGTCACGATGCCGATCATGTCCTGGGGGCCGACCGGCGCGATCACGACCACGCGCAGCTGCTCGGGCGTGAGCCCGAAGCTGTCGGCGCGCATGACGCCGCCGGTCTGCTTGGCGCGGTGCTCGAGCTCCGGCGACACCGGCACGCCGTACACCTGGCGCGCCGTGAGGACGAGGAACGCGACGGGATGGATCGGCAGCAGCGTGCCCGGGGGCAGCACCGGCCGCTGCACACCCTTCTCGCCCCCGCCGTCGACGAACGCCCGCAGGTTCGAGAAGTTGGCGAACTCGCCGCGGTAGTGCGCGCTCTTCGCGCCGATGGGCAGCGGCTTGCCGACCTGCGCGACGACGACCGCGATCTCACCGGCCGGGACCTGCACCCACGGGTACTTCTTGATCGAGTAGATCGGCCACGGCTTGAACCGCAGACCCGGCATCAGCAGCTCGGCCTGGTAGCCGGCTTCGCCGTGGAACGCGATCGGGTTGTCGTCCTTCAGCTTCTTGAAGCCGAACTTCTTGGTGACGAGCCCCACCTCGGTCGGGCCGATGGTCTTGAACGAGTTCAACGCGACGATGACCGCGAGGAACACGACGACACCCAGTGCGACGAGCAACGCCCCAGTCACGACCCATGCCTCCTGCCCGCACCGCCCCCGGCCGGGCCTCGTGATCTCAACCGGACGCAGCAACGGCGCGCCTGCACGCGAAATGCCGCGACGGCGCAGTTTGGCGCGTGTCGCGCCCTCCCGCGGCGATGATGGCCCTAGTAGATGCTCGCGTTAATGACAGTGATGTGATTTGATACGTGCATGCGTCTTGCTCCGTTGAAGTTGCGTCGTGGCGATCGGAAGAAGTTGGAGGCCTGGACTCGGGCCGGCACGGTCGAGGCGCGCGTCGCGCAACGCGCGCGGATCGTGTTGCTTGCTGCTGACGGCGTATCGAATCGCGAGATCGCTGCGCGCGTCGGGCTGCATTACAACCAGGTCGGAACGTGGCGTTCGCGTTACGCCGAGTTCGGTCTCGCGGGACTCGACGACATCGAACGACCCGGCAGGCCACCGGTCTACGACCACAACGACGTGTTGCTGCTCGTGAAGTTGGTGACCGAGCCACCACCCGACAGTGCCACGCGTTGGACGATGGAACTGCTCGCGCAGGCGATGGCCGAGCACGGCGTGCCGATCTCGCCGTCGCAGGCATGGCGGATCTGCGCGGGTCTCGATCTGAAACCGTGGCAGACCGAGTCGTGGATGACGAGTCACGATCCCGACTTCTGGGAGAAAGCCGGTGACGTCTGCGGTCTCTACCTGAACCCGCCCGAAAATGCTGTGGTGTGGAGCGTCGACGAGAAGTCCGGGATGCAGGCAAAGTCGCGGATCAACCCGACCAAGCCTGCCATCCCGGGCAAGCGCGTCCGGCGCGAATTCGAGTACCGCCGCAACGGCACCGCGGTCTTGTTCGCCGCACTGAACGTGCACGAGGGAGACGTCGCGGGCTGGGTCACTGACTCGACCCGCTCGGAGAACTTCGTCGAGTTCCTCACCGACCTCGTGCGCTACACGCCCAACGGTCTGGAACTGCATTGCATCGTCGACAACCTCTCCGCGCACGGGACACCCCTCGTCGAGAACTTCCTCGACGAGCATCCACACGTGTACCTGCACAACACGCCGACACACGCGTCGTGGCTGAACCAAGTCGAGCTGTTCTTCTCGATCCTGCAACGACGCGTGCTCCGCAGCGGCGAGTTCGCGAGCACCGATGAACTCGCCGACCGCGTCATCGCGTTCATCAAGGACTACAACCGCAAAGCCAAACCGTTCCGTTGGACCTACGACGGACGACCACTCAAGGTCGCGTAAATCACAATGACTTACGCGCGAGAGCACTAGGGGATGACGAGCAGGCCGAGCTCGGCTTCGAGCTGTTGGCGGGGCTTGGCGCCGAGCACCGACCGTTCCATGCGGCCGTTGCGCACCAAACCGATCATCGGGATGCTCTGCACGCCGTACTGCTGCGCGAGCGTGGGCTCCTCGTCGATGTTGACCTTGACGAACTTGTACGAGCCCTGGCGCATGCGCGCCATCTGCTCGATCACGGGCGACACCTGCCGGCACGGTGTGCACCACGGTGCCCAGAAGTCGACGATGACGGGCACGTCGCTGTCGAGCACCTCGGCCTGCCAGTCGCGCGTCGCGACGCTGGCGACGGCTTCGAAGGGGTCGTCGGGAACGGTCTCGTTCGGCCGCTCGCCGGTGTCGAGCACCTGGCCGAGCCACGTGCGCGCGTCGCGCAACGACTCCAGCGCGACGTTGTGCTCCATCGGGTACTCGCGCCACACGACGGGGACGCGCCGCTGCTGGAGCCCGCGCGCCAGCGCGCGAGCCCGCTTCACCGGGATCAACGGATCGTGCGTGCCGTGCTGCACGAGCACCGGCACGGTGCCCGCGGCGTTGCGGTCGAGCGAGACCATCTCGACCGTCGCCGCCGGGCTCATGGCGAGCACCGCGCGCGGCCGCGCGTGGTCGCTGTGACCGAGCCCGAGCGCGAGCGCGAGCCCGCCGCCCTGCGAGAAGCCGCCGACGACCGCCTCCTCGCGTGGCAGCCCCAGCGCTGCGCACTGCTCGTCGAGCAGCGCGTCGAGCTCGGCGAGCGCAGCCGCGAAGCCGGCGGCGGTCGCGTCCGGATCGGCGCCGAAGTCGTACCAGGCGAACCCGGGCGTACCCGGCGCGGCGAGCGGCCCCCGCGGCAGCACGACCGCGAAGCGCCCGCCCTCGTCGAGGTAGGGGACGAGCCCGCCGAGATCGCGTTCGTCGGCACCGTAGCCGTGCACGAGCAGCAGGACGCGCTCGGCGTCGGGGCCTCCGATCACGTTGGTCACGAGCGTCATGGCGGCCCAGGGTACCGAGCGCGGCGAAACCGACGGCCGGTGGTCACGCGTCGGGATAGGCCGCGCGGTATGCCGCCGCGAACGCGTCGGCGATGCGCTGCTGCCCGCCGGCATCGGGGACGAAGGTCCCGAAGCGCGTGTCGATGCTGCCGGACACCGACCGCGCCGCGAGATCGACGACGACCGCACCGGCGCGCCGCGCCGCGCCGCGGATCGCATCGTTGTACGGACCGACTGCACCGGCCGCGACCGGGAG
>JACPNV010000060.1 GCA_016185305.1 Actinomycetota bacterium
CGCCCGCAACCGGCGCACTTCCAATGCCGCGTCGAGGTCTGCCACGCTTTACCGCCACCACACACCGGGCACCGAAAGCCCTCTGGCCAGCGCAAACGCGCCAGATACGCCGCACACGACGCCTCAGCGGGAAACCACGCCCGAAACTCCTGATACGTCCGCGGATAATCCATCCCGCCAACCGGACTCACACCAGCAAAATCCACACCGACCAGCGTAAGTCCACTTAAGCAGATAAGCAGTACATGCGTTCGATGGAGATGCCGGATGAGGTGGCCGCGGCTTTGGACGCGCTGGACGCGGCCGATGCTGCGGTGCGCGGGCTGAACTTCGACGTGCTGAGCCCCGCCGTCCGGCTGCGGGTGCTGGAACGGACGGAGACCTCGCGCCGACGCCAGGTTGCGACGAGTCACGACCTGATCGCGGGACTGGCGCAGGAGGATCCCGCAGACATCGGCGGGCCGGCCCACAAGGTCATCGGCGACTGGTTGCGGATCAGCTACACCGAGGCGTGCCGGCGGCTCAGAGACGCCCGACAGCTCTCGCCGAGCCTGACCCTCACCGGCCAGGAGGTACCACCGGAGCTGCCCGCCACCGCCGAAGCCTGGCGGGACGGCGCCCTCGACGGCCAGCACCTGCGGGTGATTCAGGCCTTCGTGCGCGGACTTCCGGGCGCCGTACCCGCCCAGACGGTGGAAGCGGCCGAAAGTTTCCTGGCCCGGCAGGCGATGCAGTTGCGCCCCGACCAACTGGAAAAGGTCGCGCACCGGTGCGCGCTGCGAATCAACCCCGACGGCAAATTCTCCGACGTGGACCGCGCGCGGCAGCGCGGCTTCACCTGGAGCGGCCAGCGTCTCGACGGGATGAGCATCGGAAAGCTGGTCGCTTCCCCGGAGTTGCGGGCCAATCTCGACGCCTGGCTGGCGCGATTCGCGGCCCCCGGCATGTGCAACCCGGACGGTGAAAAGCCCTGCGTCGACGGCGAACCCAGCGACGAGTCCGAGAGCGGCGACTTGCGCAGCCACGCGCAGCGCCAGCATGACGCGCTCAACGCGCTGGTCCGCGGCCAGCTGGGCGATCCGAAACTGGGCGCGCACAACGGGTTACCGGTCACCGTCATCGTCTCCACCACGCTGCAAGAGCTGACGGCCGCCAGCGGGCGGGCGGTCACGGGCGGCGGAACTGTGCTCCCGATGCGCGACGTGATCCGGATGGCAACCCACGCCTACCACTATTTGGCCGTGTTCGATGAACACACCAGCCGACCGCTGTATCTCGGCCGGTCGCGGCGAATCGCCACGCCCGATCAGCGCATCATTCTGTACGCGAAGGACCGCGGCTGCACGCATCCCGGCTGCGACGCGCCGGGCTATTGGTGCGAGGTCCACCATCTCGACGAGTGGGCCACCGGCGGACTGACAGATGCCGACAAGCTCACCTTCGCCTGCACGCCGCACCACAAGCTCATCGAAAAGGGCTGGCGGACCAGGACACTCGCTGACGGGCGCACCGAATGGATCCCGCCGCCGCACTTAGACCGAAGTTCCCCCCGCTAAGTGGGGTCTGAATCCCCAATGTGCTTGGTGAGCAGGTGTTCTGCGGTGATTATGTGGCGCACGATGTACTCATGTATCATGAGGATTGCGTCGGCGTGTCGTCTTCCCAATTGGCAGTTGTA
>JACPNV010000051.1 GCA_016185305.1 Actinomycetota bacterium
TCGGGCGTGGCACCGGTGATATCGGTGACCCGCGCCTCGATCTCGGGATCCAAAGGCATGCTTCCCTCCCAGATGCGCCCTCCCGCGGCGCCATCTGCTCGACAGCCGATGGTAGGCCCGATGGGTCGGGGACGCGTGGTGAGGGTGACCTCTCGAACCGGGCCGCCAGGCGCGCCGTTTGTGGCGCGCTGGCGGTCCGGTTCCGCCCCCGTCGTGATCTGGGCCGCCGAGCGCGCCATTTGTGGCGCGTGTGACGGCTCGAATGGCTTGGTTTGTCCTGGTTCGCCCGACAGTGCCTCGCGATATGCTGCGGAACCCCAACCCGCCCGGATAGCTCAGTCGGCAGAGCGGTTCACTCGTAATGAACAGGTCAAGGGTTCGATTCCCTTTCCGGGCTCCACGCTGACGGGCGACCGATGACCTGGTCGCTCGCCGGGTGGAACCGAGGGCTTCGAGTTGGTTGGCTACGAGCGCCGCGCCGACCCCGACATTCGTCGAGCCCCTTCACCACCTGCTGGACGGATCATCACGGTTTGCTCATGAACGCTCCGCAGATTGGACGGCGCCAGACCAGGAGGTCTAGATGGGCGATACCTTCCCGCATCCAACCGAGCCGGCGTCTGACGGCACCGGGCTGACTCGGACGGGCCGCGGCGACAGGCCCGCCACGCGTGTCGGCGTCACAGACGTTGCTGCATCGCCCGTCGCGGCGATCGGTCCGTCCCGCTCGGTCCGTTCCGCGATCGTTCTGCTGTTGGTCGTGACGCTCGCTGCCGCGGGCGTCGCCGGAGTCGCCCTGGCCGCTTCGAGCTCGACGAAGCCGGACGGCACCGCGGGCGTCTCCACCGCGCCGGCCCCGCCCGGCGCGAGCCTGACAGGCACGGCCGGGATGACCGACACGGCCGGCAGTGGCATGGAGGACGCGGCTGGCATGGACGACACAGCAGGCATGCAGGCTCCGAGCGATACCGGAGCCGCCTGCAGCGACGTTTCCGGCGCTACGACGATGGGTGACGGGATGATCATGGCGCCGCTTCCCCCGCGCCCACCGACGCCAGCCGAATGATCTACGCCAACACAGTGAAGGGCCCCAAGCTCATCGGTGCGATGTACCTCTCCGGCCAGAGGTGCCAGCCCGGCCCGGACATCGGCGGACCCCTCACCCAGTGGCACGCACATGCGAGCCTCTGCCTTGACACCGGTGGCAACGTCTTGGGCGAACCCGACCAGAACGGCAACTGCACCAAGGGTCGTGCGACCAAAGGCAGCCAGTTCATGCTCCACGTGTGGCTCGCGCCGAGCCTCGGCGACCCGCTCCAGCCGGAGGTCACGCGCTCCCAGTACGCCCAGATCATCCGCACCGGGAACCTCTGAACGCACGGTGCCGGTGGCGGCGCTCGGTCGTGTGCGATGTCGTCAGGTCTCCGGCCGGCCGTACGGGTTCGCTCACGAGGAACGGGTCGAGCCGATCTCGGCGTTGCCAGACCACGCCCGGTCCGATCAACATGGGGTCGTCTCGGCGGCCGACCACGTGGGCGAGGAGGACACAGAATGGCGAGCAACGGACTTCCCACCGCCGGCGGCCTGGCGTACCGCGAAGCAGGGCCGGCTGATGCGCCCGTCGTCCTTCTCGTGCACGGGTGGCCGGAGTCGTCGTGGATGTGGCGCCACACGATCGACGCGCTTGCAGCGGCCGGCCTGCGCGCGATCGCGCCCGACCTGGCCGGCTACGGCGACTCGCCGTTGCGGCGGCCGGCGACCTGGGCCATGCATCGGGAGGCGCTCGAGGAGTTCCGGCAGGCAGTCGGTCTCGAGCATCTCGGGCTGGCCGTGCACGACTGGGGCGGGCTCATCGGCTTGCGATGGGCGTGCGATCACCCGGGCGTCGTGCGGGCG
The DNA here is from genome assembly GCA_016185305.1 of Actinomycetota bacterium. Lineage (GTDB taxonomy): Bacteria > Actinomycetota > Acidimicrobiia > Acidimicrobiales > Acidimicrobilacustridaceae > JACPNV01. The sequence continues at coordinate 1,897 of JACPNV010000051.1, forward strand.
ATGAGCATCAGCGACACCGGCTTCTTCCCCGACGGCAAGTGGCACGACCTGGCTGCGACCATGCGGACGCCGGGCGAGGGTGAAGCGATCATCGAGCTCTTCGATCGAGAGGCGTTCGGCTCTTCGTTGCGCGCGTTCTCACCCGGCATGGACGATGTCGACCTCGACGAGTACTACCGGCCGTTCACGACCCCCGAAGGCCGGGCGGCGCAGCTCGAGCTCTATCGCTCAGGAGAGTTCTCCGAGCTCGTCCCCTATGAAGGTGAGCTCGCCGCCCTGAACGTGCCGACGTTGATCCTGTGGGGTGCGGACGATGCGTTCGCGAGGGTCGCCTCGGCCCACCGCTTCAAGAAGGAGATCCCGCGCGCGGAGCTGGAGCTTCTCGACGGCGTCGGCCACTTCGCTCCGGATGACGCTCCCGAGGAGTTCAGCCGCCGAGTGGTGGCGTTCTTCTCCCGAACGATGCTCGGCAGGTGAGCACGGCTCACCCCTCGAGCTCGCGTAGCGAGCCACGTTCTGCGAGCTCGAACCGGTTCCGGCCGGCCCGCTTCGCCTTGTACAGCGCTTCGTCGGCGGCGCTCAGCAAGCGAGCCGGGTCGGCATTCTGGTCGTCGGTGAGTGCGATGCCCCCGCTCAAGGTCAGCGTCACCTCGGCGGGGCCCACGTCGATGGGTTTGGTGAAGGCCTCGCTCAGGCGATCGGCGACGCCCTTGGCCGCGTCGAGCCCGGCGAGATCGGGGCACACGAGGACGAACTCGTCGCCCCCGAAGCGGCCCGCGGTGTCGATGGTCCGCACGGTGCCCGCCAGCCGGGACGCGGCCTCGACGATCAGCGTGTCGCCCGCCTCGTGGCCGTACGTGTCGTTGACCGCTTTGAAGTGATCGAAGTCGACGTAGAGGACGGCGACGGGACCGTCACCGCGGCTGAGCCCGGCCAGCGCGAACCTGAGTCGCTCCATCAGCAGGCGCCGGTTGGCGAGCCCGGTGAGGGGATCGTGCAGGGCCAGCCGAGCCAACTCGGCCTCGAACCGCTTTCGCTCGGAGATGTCGGTGATGTGGACGATGCCGTAACGGTCACCGGTATCGTCCTCGACCCGGCGCGAGCGAATCCGCACCCAGATCTCCTTGCCGTCCGCACGCACCATCCGGACCTCGCGGTCGAGTTGCTCGAGCTGGCCCTGGGATGCCGCCGCGGCACCTTGGAGAAGCGCACCGATGTCGTCCTCGTGCACGAAGTCTTGCGCGGACCGGCCGACGGCGTCGTCCGGTCGGTAGCCGGTGAGCTCGACGAGGGCTTCGTTGATCTCGAGGATCTCCCCGAGCTTCTCGTCGGACAGCCCGACCATTGCCATGCCGATCGGCGCCTGAGCGAAGCTCGCCTGGTAGCGCGCTTCGGTGCGCTTGAGGAGCGCCAAGGCGGAGGTCGTCTCCTCGGTCACCATCTCGCGCTCGACAAGGTGGCCAAAGTCGCGCAGCGTGGATCGGTCGTCTGCGGAGAAGGTCCGGGGTTCATGATCGATGATGCACAGCGTCCCGACGTTGTGCCCGCCCGAGCCGTGCAACGGCACGCTGGCATAGAAGACGATGCGAGGCGTGCCGGTGACCAGCGGGTTGTCGGCGAACCGACTGTCGTTCGTCGCGTCTTCGACGACGAACACCTCGTCACCGAGGATGGCGTGTCCGCAGAAGGACACGTCGCGGCCGGTCTCGGTCAGCTCCATGCCGACGCGGGACTTGAACCATTGCCGGTCACGGTCGACCAGGCTCACCAGCGCGACCGGTACCTGGAACGTGCGCGACGCCAGCCGGGTGATGTCGTCGAATCGCTTCTCGGGCGCCGTATCGAGCAGCCCGAGATCGACGAGGTCGGCGAGCCGGTCGTCCTCGTCCTGGGCGTCTCCTGGCGGCTGCATCGAGACCGAGCCTACGGCTGGATCAGCACAAGTAGGTCTCCCAGCCGGCGCGGAGCTCGGCGATGTGCCACGACGTTCGCAGCAGGCGGTTGCGTTCGTCGCCGTCAGCCGCGTCGGCCGCGGTCGCAACGCGCGTCTCGACGAGATCGAGGAGGATCGCACGCTCATCGCGGGTGAGACCGTAGGCATCGCAGAACAGGCGGAGGCGTTCACCTCGACGCGCCGGGGCCGGATCGAATCCCGTCTCGGCCGCTTCCCAGTCCGGTGTCAGCGGCACAAGCGGCCACACCGAGTCGGCTACGTCGAGCAGGTGCTCTGTTCGCGGCAGGCCGTCAGCGTCGTGCGAGGCACGAAGCTCACCCGCGAGTGCAGCCAGCGCCGCGTCGCTCATGGATGCCGGCGAGGTCATCCGCCTGGTCTACACGAGTCGGCTCCGGCGAGACTGTCCGGTGTGGACGAGCCGATCGACGAGATCCTCAACCATCCGATCCTCAACCATCAGGAGGACGACGACTTCGAGCCGTGGCCGGAACGTCTCGCGTTGCTCGAGCGCATCGCGGTTGAAGCCGCCCGCCGCCTCGACCGCGAGCTCATGGAGACTCCCTCGCTCGGGTTCCAGGGCGGCTCGATCGGCTACCCGACGACGAGCGGCGAGTGGTTGAGCGTTCGCGTGACTCCCCTGAAGGGCGACGACTACCGCGCCGTGCGCGAACGGATCCGTTTGGCTGACCGCATCGTTCCGACGTCGATCCCGCGCCCGCACGAGATCGCGTCCGAGCTCTTCACCGTCGGCGACGACAGCGTGTTCGCCTCGCTCAACCCGTTGGCGCCGGGGCGCGCCTGCAGCCGCTACCCGTGCCTGACGGAGGACGATCCGCTCATCACCGAGGACTACGTGCGTGCCCTTCGCACCCACGCCGACACGCTCGCCCGCATCCAGCAGGCGCCGCCCCACAGCCAGACCCTGCACGCCCGGTTCGGAGCCTGGGTGCGCGAAGAGTGCCTCGTCTACACGAGTCTGAGCATCGACCGGCTCGTCACAGGTCACGGCGACTTCCACTGGGGCAACTTCCGCGTGCCCGAGCCGTTCATCGTCGACTGGGAGTACTGGGGCAAGGTCCCAGAGGGCTACGACGCCGCGCAGCTCCTCGTCATGTCGCTCGCGGTGCCGCGCATCGTCGAGCTCATCCGTGAGGTCTTCGGCGACCAGCTCGACACTGCGGATGGGAGAAGGTGCCAGGCGCTCTGGTGCCACGTCGTCTTGCTCTCGCGGAAGTACGAGGGCGCGTTCGGCCGGCTGGCGCCAGCAGTGCAGGCCTTCATGGTCGATGAGCTCGACGTCGAGCCGTCGCACCGCGAGCTCGGAGGCCCGCCCTGGGAAGAGTGACCTGGTACGGTCAGCAGATCACGACCATGATCGCCGGCGTTGGCTGAGCGACGAGGGGAAGAGGAAGGACAAGCAGTCGACCGATGCGGTACCGCGTGATCGAGGGCAAGCTCGTCAGGGTGAGCGAGCAAGACGCGCCACCACTCACGACGTTCTCGCGGCGCAAGTTCATCAGTGGCTCGTTCCTTGCGGTCGGCGCAGCCGCGCTCACCGGTTGCGGGCTCCCCGGGTTCGGCGGCGGCACGACGGCGAGCGGTAGCCGCAGCGGAAGCCGGGCCGGAGGTGGCGGCTACGTGGGCGGCGGCGGCTGGTTCGGCGGCGGCAGCAGCAGCGGCGGGAGCGGCGGCGGCGGTTCCTGATCGGGTGGCCGGCCAGTGAAGCGGGTTTCGTTCCCACCACGTGCTGACTGGCGCCAGCAGGTCATCGACAACGGCCTCATCTACCTTCCGACGTTCCTTTCCGACGGCACCACGCGCGACTACTGGAACGAAGGAGTCGCATACACGTTCAGCGTCGACGAGGTCCGCTTCCTCGAGGACGCGGTCGCCGAGCTTCACGCCATGCACGAGGTCGCCGCGCAGCACGTCCTCGACCATGACCTGACCTCGAGGCTGGCGATCCCCGACTGGTGCGTGCCGGCGATCCGCGCGAGCTGGGACGATCGCTTCCCGACTGTGTACGGCCGGTTCGACCTGGCCTATGACCGCGAGCACGTGAAGCTGCTTGAGTACAACGCCGACACGCCGACGGCGCTGTTCGAGTCGGCGTACGTGCAACTGGCGTGGCTCTACGACCTGCAGGGCGAGTTGCCGGAGCAGACCGACCAGTGGAACGTGCTCGACGACGCGCTCGTCGGTTGCTGGAAGGAGCTGGCCGGATCGTTCGACGGTGATCTCGTCCACTTCGCGTACATGAACGAACCGACTGGCGAAGACATCATGAACACCTCGTACCTCGCCACGACTGCGGAGCGAGCAGGGCTCCGCACCGTGCTGCTCGAGTTCGCGGCGCTCGACCTCGACGCCAACGGCCACATCGTTGATCCTGACGGCGAGCGAGTCCGGGCCATCTTCAAGCTGTATCCGTGGGAGTGGATGGTCGACTTGCCCGCGGCCGAGCTCATCTTCGACACGGCGCTCGAGCGGACGGTCACCTGGATCGAACCGCCCTACAAGATGCTGTGGTCGAACAAGGGCATCCTGCCGGTGCTCTGGGAGCTGTTCCCCGACCACCCTCACCTGTTGCCCGCGTACTTCGATGAGCCCGGCGGCATGGAGGACTACGTCCGCAAGCCGATGCTGTCTCGTGAGGGATCCAACATCACGATCGTGCGCCACGGTACCGAGGTGCTGGCCATCGACGGGCCCTACGGTTCGGAGGGCTTTGTCTGCCAGGCCTACGTCGACATCCCGACCTTCGAGACCCCCGACGGCCACGCGACGCCCTGCCTCGGTGCCTGGCTCGTCCAAGGCGCTCCCGCCGGTCTCGCCGTCCGCGAGTCTTACGGCCCCATCACCGACAACCTTTCCCGCTTCACCCCCCACGTGGTGCTGCCTTCCGTCGAAGGCTGACGGGCGAGCCGTGTCAGGATGCCTGCCATGAGCGGCGAACTGAACGAGCACGAGGCGGTCATGAGCGGTCATGGCTTCTACAACCGGCATTCGGTGTTGCAGGCTGCGGCCGCCGAGCTCGGGATGGCCGCGCTGCGGAGCGCCGCTGCGGTCGTGCCGATCTCCGCCCCACCGCAACCACTGATCGTTGCCGACTACGGATGCTCGCAGGGACAGAACTCACTCCGCCCGATGGGCGAGTCGATCGCCGCACTGCGCGCCCGCACCGGTGACCCGATCACGGTCGTGCACACTGATCTCCCAGGCAACGACTTCTCCGCGCTGTTCGAGTCGCTGGCGCACGACCCGGCGAGCTACCTCCTCACCGACGGCAACGCGTACGCGCTCGCGACCGGCCGATCGTTCTATGAGGAGGTGTTGCCGCCAGCGAGTGTCGCTCTCGGATGGTCGGCCACGACCACCCACTGGCTCAGCGCGATCCCGGGTCCGGTGCCCGGACACCTCAACGTGCAGCTCAGCGAGGACGAGACCGTCCGGGCGAAGTTCGCGAACCAAGCCGCTTCGGACTGGCGCGGGTTCCTCGCGGCGCGGGCCGCGGAGCTCGACGTCGGTGGGCGGCTGGTCATGGTCGAGCCATGCTCGCACCCCGACGGAACGATCGGGAGCGAGAACGTCATGCGGTTGATGGACGATGTCCTCGACGAGCTCGTCGCCGACGGCCGACTCGACGTGGACACCGCCGCCGACACCACGATTCCCGCATGGCTGCGCACTCCCGCCGAGTACCAGGAGCCGATCGACGACCATCCCGGGCTCGCGCTGGTCTCGGGTCGCGTCGTGGAGGGCTTCCCGTCACCGCTGTGGACGCAGTTCGAAGGCAGCGGCGACGTCGGTACGTTCGTCCGGGCAGCCGTCGGTTCGATGCGGGGGTGGAGCGAGGCGATGCTGGCCGCAACGATCGTGGACGCGCGCGACCTGGACTGGTTCTACGCCCGCTGCGGTGAGCTCGGCACCGCCGACCCCGAACGCCTGCACATCAAGGTCTTCCACATCGTGCTCGACATCCAGCGCCGGTAGGCGGGTCAAGCGGTGGTGCGCAGGCAAAAATGACGAGGAGGTCTCGCCGTCGCGAAACCTCCTCAGTCGTGCACCTTCGGATAGAGGCCTTCACTATAACCCCGGTCCTGCTCCAGATTGAAGAGCGTTACGGACCATTTTTTGGATGATTCTCGCGAACGGGTGTTCCCCTGCCGTTACGGGTCGGGGCCGGGCCGGCTGGCCGGCGATCGCGGGTACCCTGGCGCTCTATGGCTGATCAAGCCACATTCGCGGAGCAGGCCATGCCGTTGATGAGTTCGCTGTACTCCGCGGCGCTGCGCATGACCCGCAACCCCGCCGACGCCGAGGACCTCGTGCAGGAGACCTATCTGCGGGCCTACCGGGGGTTCGGAGGGTTCGAGCAAGGCACGAACCTCAAAGCGTGGCTGTATCGCATCCTGACCAACACCTTCATCAACTCCTACCGGGCCAAGCAGCGCCGGCCGGACGAGACCGAGTTGGACGAGGGCGAGAACCTCTACCTGTACCGCCGCCTCGGGGGCTTGGAGGCGGCCACCGCCGGTCGCAGCGCCGAGGACGAGCTGATGGACTGGTTCACCGATGCGGAGGTCAAAGACGCTGTCGAGGCGCTCCCCGAGAACTTCCGCATCCCGGTCTTGCTCGCCGACGTCGAGGGCTTCTCGTACAAGGAGATCGCCGACATCCTCGGCGTTCCGATCGGAACGGTGATGAGCCGCCTCCATCGCGGAAGAAAGGCGCTCCAGAAGCAGTTGTACGAGTTCGCCAGCAAGCGAGGATTGGCACCGTCCGGCGGTGAGGACAGTCCCGTCGGTCGCCATCCCCGGAGCACTGCGAACCGGACCGATGACGACACCAAGGAGCCGGTCAGTTCGGCCGGGTCGTGAAGAAAAGCGAGCGAGAGAACATGGCCGACGCGGGCGACGACGAGCATCACCATCACGGCAACTGTGAAGAGGCGCTGCACGACCTCTACGGCTACCTTGACGGTGAGCTGACCGACGATCGCCGCTCGCTCATCAAAGGCCATCTCGATGACTGCAATCCTTGCTTCGAGGCCTTCGACTTCGAAGCCGAACTGCGGATCGTCATCTCCCATCGATGTCGCGACGAGGTGCCTGACTCGTTGCGCAGCCGCATCGCCGAGCAGCTCGCGGCGCTCGAAGAGCTGTGTGATCACGACGCCATGCCGCGGACCGTCTCCAAGACGACCTCGGCGTCCAACCCGGAGACCTCGCCTTCCTCGTGACCGGCTGCCGACTTCAGCTCGCGGCGGTGGCCCTTCTAGGATCGGGGCATGTTGCTCGCCCAGTCGACAGAGACCGTCTGGTACCAGTGGCTCGCAGTGGCGCTCGCCGTTCCCGCCGTGTTGCTGGTGATCGTCACGGTCATTCTCTATGTGCGCAAGGTCGTGATGCCTCGCTACCCGCGTCGCTGAGGCTCACCGGGTCTGTTGCCACTTGGAAGAGGGCTCGCATGCATCGAAAGCTCGGTCCGTGAAAGGCATGATCGATTGGGAGCTCGCCGAGCGGGTGGCGGTCAGGGTGGCTGGCCGTGAGCCCTTCGCCGAGTCGTACCACTACGACTCGCTCGAGCCCGACTTCACCGAGTTCAGCGCACAGGCCGAAGAGCTCGTGGCGGCATCGACTGGTCTGCGGTCGCTCGCCGGGCCGGCCCGAGCGCGTGTGGTCGATCGCCCGATGTGGATCAACGCCAACATCGCGTCGTTCCAGCGGCTGCTGCGCCCGCTGATCGACAAGTTCAGCGAACGGCTCGAAGCCAGCTCTGTGGCGCCGGTCGCCAAGAAGCTGGCCGGGGCCGAGGTCGGCATGATGCTCGGGTGGATGAGCACGCGCGTGCTCGGGCAGTACGACCTGCTCATCATCGAAGAGGAGAACCCTGACGAGCAAGACATCGTCTACTACGTCGGGCCCAACATCCTCGCGCTGGAGAAGCTGTACGCGTTCCCGCCGCGTGAGTTCCGGTTGTGGATCGCGCTGCACGAAGTCACGCACCGTGCCCAGTTCACCGGGGTGCCATGGATGCGGCAGCACTTCCTCTCGCTCGTCGAGCAGACGATGGGCGCGGTCGACCCCGACCCGAAGCGATTCATCAACGCGCTCAACCGCATCGCCGACGCGATCCGTGCGGGCACCAACCCGCTGGCCGAGGGGGGCCTGGCGCGGCTGGTGGCGTCGGAGGAGCAGAAAGAAGTGCTCGACCAGGTGTCAGGCCTGATGTCGTTGCTCGAAGGGCATGGCGACGTGACGATGGATCGTGCCGGCGAGGGGTTGATTCCGAGCGCGGAGCGGTTCGGCCGGGTCCTGCGCCAGCGCCGGCAGACGGCCAACGGCTTGGCCCGGCTGTTGCAGCAGTTGATCGGGCTCGAAGCGAAGATCAACCAGTACGAGCAGGGCGAGCGGTTCATCGATGAGGTCGAGCGCGCCGGCGGTGTGCACCTGCTCGACCGGGCATGGGAAGGGCCCGAGAACCTGCCCACCATCGAGGAGATCCGCCACCCCGACCTGTGGATCGCCCGCCTCCGCCTTGCGGTGGCGTGAGCGCCTCCGACCTGCTGGCGCGCTGCACCTTCCCACCGGCCAGAACCGAGGTCACCTGTGCAGTGTCAGGTGGTCCTGACTCGACCGCGTTGCTGGCGCTTGCCGTCGAGGCCGGGTTGCAGGTGACCGCCTGCCATGTGGATCACGGCCTGCGCGCCGATTCGTCCAACGACGCGGCGATCGTTCGCGCGACGGCCGCGCGGTTGGGCACGAGGTTCGACTGCGTGCGAGCCGACGTCGCGCCCGGCCCGAACCTCGAGGAGCGGGCGCGCATCGCTCGCCACAGCGCGCTGCCGCACGGCTCACTGCTCGGTCACACCGCTGATGATCAGGCCGAGACCGTGCTGCTCCACCTGTTGCGCGGCAGTGGACTGCACGGCTTGGGAGGCATGCGCGCCGATGATGGCCGGCGACCGCTGCTCTTGTTGCGGCGCGCCGAGACGCGGTCGTTGTGCGACGAGCTCGGGCTGCCCGTCATCGACGACCCCATGAACACCGACGTGTCGTTGCGCCGCACCCGCGTTCGCCACGAGCTGTTGCCGCTCCTCGACTCGATCGCCGAGCGCGACGTCGTCCCCTTGCTGTGCCGGTTCGCCGACGTGGCGCGTGAGAGCACCGACCACCTCGACCGCGAGGCGGCGTCCATCGACGTGTGCGACGCGGCAGTGCTGCGGGACGCGCCGCCCGTCCTGGCCCGGCTCGCGGTGCGAGCCTGGCTCCGCGAGCACGACGACCGCGGCCACCCTCCCGATGCCGCGACCATCGAGCGTGTCCTCGCCGTTGCTCGTCTCGAGCTCGGCGCGAGCGACATCGGCAGCGGCTGGCAGGTCCGCCGCTCCGGCGGCCGCCTCTATCTGTTGCGCCGGCGGTGATCCGCCGGCTGCGGCTTCGCCGGTCCGGGTTGGTCGTGTCTGGCTGCTTCGCCTGGCGGCTGCGCAGAACGAGGACTAGGCGCGGCGCGCTCGCACGGCTACTGTCGGGGCGCCATGGACGGTGCTGACGACGCGGCGGCAGACCCCGATCGCGATCCCGCGCTCGGCGAGGTGGTGGTCTCCGAGGCCGACCTTCGTGGCCGCGTGGCCGAGCTGGGCAAGGAGATCACTGGCGACTACCGGGGCCGCACGCCCCTCCTTGTCGGGGTCCTCAAGGGTGCGTTCATGTTCATGAGCGACTTGTCCCGCCAGGTCGAGTTGCCCGTCGAGTTCGACTTCATGGCGGTGTCGTCCTACGGCAGCGCGACGAAGACGAGCGGCGTGGTGCGGATCGTGAAAGACCTCGACCTCGACCTCACGGGCCGGCACGTGCTCGTCGTGGAAGACATCGTCGACAGCGGCCTCACCCTCAACTACCTGTTGAAGAACCTTCAGGCCCGCAATCCGGCCAGCCTCGAGGTGTGTGCCCTGCTCCTCAAGGAGGGCCAGCAGAAGGTCGAGCCGCCGCTGCGCTACGTCGGGTTCACGATCCCGAGCGACTTCGTCGTCGGTTACGGGCTCGACGTGGCCGAGCGCTACCGCAACCTTCCCGAGATCCGCATCTACGAAGGGGCGCTGGCCTGAGCCCACGTGGTCGGCACTGACCGGTCCGGCCGGACGGTCTCGATCTGCCACGTCCGGGGCGAGGCCGGTAGCCTTGGCCGGGCGTGAAGAAGAGCGGCACCCCAAAGACGATGCTGATAGTGGCCGGCGTGCTCGCGCTCGCCGCGATCGCGGTCCTGTCGCTGCGGGCCGGCGAGGGTCCGGCGACGCTGCAACTCGGCGACTTCGAGAGGAAGATCGCCGAGCGCCAGATCGCCGAGGCCACGATCCTCGCCCACGACAACGAGGTGACCGGCAAACAGGTCGACGGCACGCAGTTCCGGGCGCCGTACCCCAAGGAGTACACCGACGTCCTGACGCAGAAGCTGGTGGACGGGGGCGTCAACCCCAAGGTCGACAACCAGGGCGAGTCGTTCTGGGTCACGCTCGTGTTGCAGTACCTACCGATCCTGTTGCTCGTCGGCGTCTTCGTCTACTTCATGATGGGTCTGCAAGGCGGCGGCGGTCGGCTCATGTCGTTCGGCAAGGCCAAGCCGCGGCAGGTGCACAAAGACCAGCCGAAGGTGAAGTTCAGCGATGTGGCGGGGGCCGACGAACCGGTCGAGGAGCTGAGCGAGCTGAAGGAGTTCCTCGAAGAACCGGCCAAGTTCCACGCCATGGGGGCCAAGATCCCCAAGGGCGTGCTCCTTTACGGACCGCCCGGCACGGGCAAGACCCTGCTCGCTCGGGCCGTCGCGGGCGAGGCGGGGGCGCCGTTCTTCTCGATCTCGGGCTCTGACTTCGTGGAGATGTTCGTCGGTGTCGGCGCCAGCCGCGTGCGCGACCTGTTCGAGCAGGCGAAGCAGTCGGCGCCCGCCATCATCTTCGTGGACGAGATCGATGCCGTCGGTCGCCATCGCGGCGCTGGTCTCGGCGGCGGCCATGACGAGCGCGAGCAGACGCTGAACCAGCTCCTCGTGGAGATGGACGGGTTCGACGTTTCGACCGGGGTGATCATGATCGCCGCGACCAACCGCCCTGACATCCTCGACCCCGCGCTGCTGCGGCCGGGTCGCTTCGACCGTCAGATCGTCGTCGATCGCCCCGATCTCGAAGGCCGGCGCGCCATCCTCGCGGTGCACACCAAGGGCAAGCCTCTTGCCCGCGACGTCGACCTCGACGTGCTCGCCCGTCGCACGCCAGGTTTCACCGGTGCCGATATCGCCAACATGGTGAACGAGGGCGCGCTGTTGTCGGCTCGCCACGGCCACGGCGAGATCAGCATGCACACGCTGGAGGAAGCCATCGACCGCGTGATGGCTGGTCCCGAGCGCAAGTCCAAGATCATGTCGGAGAAGGAGAAGCGCGTCATCGCCTACCACGAGGCCGGCCACGCGCTCGTCGGCCACGTGCTCCCGAACACCGACCCGATCCACAAGGTGTCGATCATCGCCCGCGGTCGGGCGCTGGGCTGGACGCTGGCGCTGCCCACCGAGGACCGGAACCTGAAGACGCGCAGCGAGCTGCGTGACGAGTTGGCGATGCTGATGGGTGGCCGAACCGCCGAAGAGCTGATCTTCGGCGACCCGACGACGGGAGCGCAGAACGACATCGAGCGGGCGACACAGATCGCGCGCGCGATGGTCACCCAGTTCGGGATGAGCGACGCGGTTGGTCCACTCCAACTCGGCACCAAGGCCGGCGAGCCGTTCCTCGGCAAGGAGACGAACCATGAGGTCAACTACTCCGACGAGGTCGCGGCCAAGATCGACACCGAGGTGCGGCGCATGCTCGAGGAGGCCCACGACGAAGCCCGCGAGATCCTCACGTTGCACCGCGTGACGCTCGATCGGCTGGCAGACGCGCTGACCGAGCACGAGACGTTGGGCGACGCCGAGCTGACCGTGGTCTTCGGTGATCTCGACGTGTGGGACGGCTCGAGCACGTTGGCGCCCGCGGGTGAGGGCGCAGCCTCGGGCAACTTCGCGTTCGGCAACGACGCGCCCGGCGGGAGCATCACCAAAGCCGAGGGCGACGCCGGCGACGGGCCCTCCTGAGCAGGCACGATGACAGACCGATGCGACTTCAGACGTTGACAACGAGCGAGATGCGGCCACGGATCGACAAGGTGTTGTGGATGCGTGGGGGCGAAGTCCCCCAGGCAACGCCGAGCTCGGGGCGGCGGGGCCCCAAGTGGGGGAGGCCATGAGCGATCGACGAAACCTCGACCTTCCCGACGATGTGCGACCGCTGCGCCCGCTGACCGCTTCGCTGGGGCGTTTCGCGACCGATCCTGTCGACCTGCCTCGCCTCGAAGCGGCCGTGCGCGAGATCCTCTGTGCCATCGGTGAAGATCCCGACCGCGACGGCCTGCAGAACACGCCGGCCCGCGTGGCCCGCATGTACGAAGAGGTGTTCTCGGGTTTGCGGGAATCGCCCGACCAGCATCTCCACGTCGTGTTCGAGGCTGATCATGACGAGATGGTCATGGTCCGCGACATCGACCTCACGTCGATGTGCGAGCACCACTTGATCCCGTTCATCGGCAAAGCCCACGTCGCGTACATCCCGAGCGACGACGGGCGCATCACCGGCCTGTCCAAGTTGGCCCGCCTCGTCGATGCCTACGCCCGCCGCCCCCAGGTGCAGGAGCGGCTCACGAGCCAGATCGCGGACGAGATCTCGCGCACGCTCCAACCCAAGGGCGTGCTGGTCGTGATCGAGGCTGAGCACCTCTGCATGTCGATGCGCGGGGTTCGCAAGCCTGGCGCCACGACCGTCACGTCGGCAGTGCGCGGCCTCTTCCGCGACAACCCGGCGACGCGCTATGAGGCGATGCGCCTCATCGACGGCGGTCGCTGACCGCCGGCTGGAAAGGCACGAAACGGCAGGTCAGCGCGCTGGATTTGACCCCGGCCGCTACCGTGGGTGGCCGTGGCCCTCGTCGGCGATCGACCCCTCGTGATGGGAATCCTCAACGTCACGCCCGACTCGTTCAGCGATGGCGGGCGGTTCCTCGATCCGGCCGCCGCCGTCGCCCGCGGCCGCGAGCTGATCGCCGAGGGGGCTGCGGTCGTTGACGTCGGCGGCGAGTCGACCCGGCCCGGGGCCCGACCGGTGGACGAAACGACCGAGCTCGCTCGGGTCCTTCCCGTCATCGAGGCACTTGCTTCCCAGGTCAGAGTGTCCATCGACACGACCAAGCCTGTGGTGGCGCGGGCGGCGGCGGCGGCTGGGGCCTCGCTGATCAACGACGTGTCCGCGTCCCTGCACGACGTCGCCGCGGAGACGGGTGTGGGCTGGATCGCCATGCACATGCGGGGCGACCCGCGCACGATGCAGGAATCGCCCCGCTATGACGACGTGGTTGGCGAGGTGGTCGCGTTCTTGGCCGAACGAGCCGAGCGTGCCCGGCTTGCGGGTGTGTCGGAGGTGTGGATCGACCCCGGCATCGGGTTCGGCAAGACGACCCAGCACAACCTGTCGCTGCTGAAGAACCTGCCCCGCATCGTCGGTCAGGGCTGGCCAGTCGTCATCGGCACCAGCCGAAAGGGGTTTTTGGGCACGATCCTCGCCCGCTCGGACGGGCAGCCCGAGCCGACAGGAGTCGGTGACCGGCTGGAGGGGTCGCTGACCACGGCAACATGGGCACTGACCTGCGGTGTTGGCATGGTTCGGGCCCACGATGTGGCGGCCGCGGTCGAGGCCGTTCGGGTCGTCGCGGGCTCGAGCCCCATCGGGGCGCCCGCGGCCTGACACGGCGGGCTCGGCGAGCATCAGACAAGTACCTACGCACAGATGGCAGCATGAGGACGATGGCAGTCAAGGGCAAGTGGGCACGGGGCATCACCCCCAGGAACTTCACCTGGATCATCAAGGACCAGCTCGCCATCTGCGAGCGGCCCGGCGGTTACGGGAACAACCACCGCAAGGTCCGCCGGCAGGAGGAGATCATCTGGCTGCGAGAGCAGGAGTTCACCTTCGTCATCTCGGTGATCGTCTCGCCCCACAACCTCCACAACTACGACGAGCTGAACGTGGCGTGGAAGCACCGCCCACTGGCGGCCTACGACGACTTCTCCCAGTACCTCTCGACGTTCTACCCGGAGCTGCACGGCATGCTCACCGATGGCGCCAAGCTGATCGTGCATGGCGAGGCGGTCGGCGATCGGCTCTGCGGTCTGATGGGTGGCTACCTTCTCTGGGCCGGTCTCATCGACAGTGGGCCCCGCGCCATCTCGGCCACCGAGCACCTGACCAGCCGCCAACTTGGCCCGGTCGGCCGAGAGATCATCGCGATCGCCAAGACGATGCCAGGGCCGGGTCTCGAGAAGCGCACCGCGATGGAGGCGGCACGCGCAAAGGAAGCCGCCGCTCGGGCCAAGGCCGCCGAGAAGGCCAAGGCCGAAGCGGCCCAGGCGGCGGCGAAGAGCGCGGCGGCGAAGAGCGCAGTGAAGAGGAAGACCAAGTCGCGCACGGCCAAGACGTCCGCGGGCAAGCCGGCCAAGGCAGGGGCGCGCCAGGCTGCGACGAAGAAGGCTTCGACCGCCAAGCGAGCATCACCGAAGGCAGCGACGAAGTCATCCACGAAGAGCAAGGCCACTTCCTCCCATTCGACAGCGCGCAGCAAGCATTCGTCGGGCCGATGAACCGTCGCGGTGGCGACACGATCGAGCTACGCGGGCTCCGAGCTATGGCCATCTGCGGTTTACTGCCCGAAGAGCAGGCGCGGCCGCAGCCGCTGCTGGTCGACGTGGATGTCGAAGCCGATCTGTCGCGACCGGGCCAGACCGACGAGCTGGTTGACACCATCGACTACAGCGCGATGGCCGCCGAGCTGGTACGGGTGCTGACTGTCGAGCGCTTCTCGTTGCTCGAGCGGTTGGCCCAGCGGTTGTGCGACGTCCTGCTGGTCGACCAGCGGGTCGAGCGCGTCACGGTGCGCGTGCGAAAGCTGCGCCCGCCCGTGCCGCACGTCCTCGACACGACCGGCGTTCGCATCACGCGGAGCCGCACGTGAAGGCGTACCTCAGCCTGGGGTCCAACATCGGTGATCGGCGGGCGTTGCTGCGGGAGGCGGTGTCGTCGTTGCGCGTGGTCCAACTCTCTCCCGTGTACGAGACCGAGCCGGTCGGTGGTCCGCCCGGCCAGCAGAAGTACTTGAACATCGTGGTCGAGATCGAGACGGACCTCACGCCTCGGGAGCTGCTCGGTGCGTGCCATCGACTGGAAGCTGCCGCCGACCGGGTGCGGGGCGAGCGGTGGGGGCCACGCACGCTCGACGTCGACATCCTCTGGCACGAGTCCGGCCCGGTCGACGAGCCCGATCTCATCCTGCCCCATCCCCGGATGCAGGAGCGCCGCTTCGTCATGGCACCGCTGGCGGACATCGCGCCCGGCATGGTGCAGCCCGACTGGGACGATCACGCCGAAGGCCGCGTCGACCAGGTCGATCCGCTCTAGCGACGCAGCGCTGGACGCGGTCCGAGCGCTGTAGGTTCAGCAGATGACGACGCTGCGGATCATCGGGCCGGGTCGAGCGGGGCGCTCGCTCGCGGGCGCGCTGGAAGCGACCGGCGCGTGGACCGTGGCGGGGATGCTGGGCCGGGAGGACGACGTGTCGGGCGCGGCGATCGGTGTCGACCTGCTTGTCATCGCCACGCCCGACGTGTCGATCGGGCGGGTGGCGGCGGCGGTCGAGCCTGGCGATGCGGTCGTTGCCCACCTGGCTGGCTCGCGCGGCTTGTCCGTGCTCGCACCGCATGCTGACGAGCAACGAGCCGCGCTCCACCCCCTGGTCGCCCTGCCGAACGCCGAGGTTGGCGCCCGGCGGCTCGCGGGCGGGGCGTGGTTCGCGGTCGCTGGCCACCCCATCGTCGAGCAGATCGTCGACGAGCTCGGCGGCCATCGGTTCACCGTCGAAGACGAACAGCGGGCCGCGTACCATGCCGCGGCCTGCATAGCGTCGAACCATCTGGTCGCCTTGCTCGGTCAGGTCGACCGCGTTGGCGGCACCGCGGGCGTTCCGCTGGGGGCGTACGTCGACCTCGTTCGAACGACCGTCGAGAACGTGGCCGCGCTTGGCCCGTCGGCCGCCCTGACAGGTCCCGCGGCGCGCGGTGACTGGGAGACGATCGAGAGGCATCGCGCCGCGCTCGAACCATCTGAGCTTGCGGCGTACGACGCCATGGTCGACCTCGCCCGCCGCCTCGCCGCTGGGTGAGTCGGTAACGTTCCGGCATGGACGTGGTGGACACGATCGTCGCGTTCCGCTCACGACTCGATGACGCTCGGCACCACGGCCGCCACGTCGGCTTGGTGCCGACGATGGGGTATCTGCACGAGGGCCATGTCTCGCACATGCGGCGATCAGCCACGGAGAACGACCTCACCGCGGTCACCATCTTCGTCAACCCCTTGCAGTTCGGCGCGAACGAAGACCTGGCGTCCTATCCGCGCGACCTCGGGCGCGACGCGAAGCTCTGCGAGGGCGCAGGCGTCGACCTCATCTTCGCTCCGCCAGTCGAGGAGATGTACCCCGAACCGATGCTCACGACGGTGTCTGTCGATGAGGTGTCGCAGCGGATGGAAGGTCGGGCGCGACCGACGCACTTCGCCGGCGTGGCCACGGTCGTGAGCAAGCTGTTCAACATCGCGGGGCCGTGCCGCGCCTACTTCGGGGAGAAGGACTACCAGCAGCTCGCGGTGGTGCGGAAGCTGGCCCGCGATCTGAGCTTTCCGGTCGAGGTGATCGGCGGGCCGACGGTCCGCGAGCTCGACGGCCTCGCCATGTCGAGCCGCAACGTCTACCTGACCGGCGACGAACGGGCCGCGGCACCGGTCCTCCACCGGGCGTTGCAGGCGGGCGTGGCCAGCATCCTCTCGGGCGAGCGCTCGGCTGCGGCTGTCGCCGAGCTCGTCGCGGGCATCATCGCGGCCGAGCCGCTGGCCGAGCTGGACTACGCCGAGGTGGTCGATGCCGACACCCTCGCTCCCCTCGACCGCCTGCACACGGGCCAGGAGGTCCGCCTCCTCGCCGCCGCCCAGCTCGGCCGACCCCGGCTGCTCGACAACCTCGGTGTGCGGGTTCGGTGACCTGCACCCCAAGACCGCTAGTTGTAGCTAGTTGTAGCTAGGCCTGGGTTGCGGCGTGGTGGGGTGGAGCTGGTACGGTGACCGATGTCAACCTCCGCACGGCGACCGAACGGCGCCAAGCACGAAGGAGCTGCGAGCGATGAACCGCCGCATGATGAAGTCGAAGATCCACCGCGCGACGGTGACCGACGCCAACCTCCACTACGTCGGGTCGATCACGCTCGACACCGAGCTCATGGAGCAGGCCGACATCCGCGAGTGGGAACAGGTCGCGGTGGTGGACATCGACAACGGTGCCCGTCTCGAGACCTACGCCATCCCGGGTGGTCCTGGCGATGTCTGCCTCAACGGCGCGGCCGCACGCTTGGTGCAACCGGGTGATCGCATCATCGTGATCAGCTACGCGGACTACGACGATGACGAGCTCGAGTGCTTCGAGCCGCGGATCGTGCATGTCGATACGGCCAACCGCCCCGTCGACGAGCCAACCGCGAGGCTGCTCGCCCAGGCCACCCGCGGCCCGGTCCGCTACGTCGAGATCCAGGCCCAGGTCGATGCCGAGATGGCCAAGCTCGACGTCGAGCTCGATGAGCTCGGCGACGTTCACTGAACAGGCGCGGCTGGGGCCCCTCGGCCGGCGGGTGAGCGCGGACGAAGGCGAGGCGACCGCGGCGCGGCCGACGCGACGGGGTTCACGTCGGCATGGTTGAGCGACCGGTGCCGCGAGAGCTCGACCTCCTCGTTCTCGGGAGCGGCGTGGCCGGGCTGTCGGCGGCAGTGCGCGCCTCGGACACCCACGGCATGCGCGTCGGCGTGCTGACCAAAGGCGAGCTCACCCAAACGACGACGCGATGGGCGCAGGGCGGCGGGGCGGCCGTGCTCGGCGAGGACCCCGACTCGACCGATCTCCACCTTGCCGACACGCTCGCGGCGGGGGCGGGCTTGTGCGATCTCGACGCGGTGCGGGTGCTCGTCGACGAGGGCCCGGAACGCGTCAACGCGCTGATCGCGCTCGGCGCCATCTTCGATCGCGACGAGCACGGCGCCCTCGAGTTGGCGCGGGAGGGAGGCCATTCGCTGGCTCGCGTCGTGCATGCGGGTGGCGCGGCAACGGGCGCGGAGATCGAGCGGGCCTTGGTCGATGCCGTCCAGCGCACCGCAGCGGCCATCCACGAGAACGCCTTCGCCCTCGACCTTGTCGTCGAAAGAGGTCGGTGTCGCGGCGTGCGCGCGCTCTCACCCGACGGCACGGTCACCGACGTGCGCGCCCGCAACGTGCTGCTTGCCACGGGTGGGGCCGGCCAGCTCTTCGCGGTCACCACCAACCCGATCGAGGCGACGGGCGACGGCATCGCGATGGCGCTCCGGGCGGCTGTCGCCGTGGCGGACGTGGAGTTCGTCCAGTTCCATCCCACCGCGCTGCACCACCCCAAGATGCCGCGGCCGTTGCTGTCGGAGGCACTGCGAGGTCATGGCGCGCAGCTACGCGACACCGACGGTGAGCGGTTCGTCGACGAGCTGCTGCCCCGCGACGAGGTGTCGCGGGCGATGACCCAGCGGATGATCGAGCTCGGTGTCGACCACTGCCTGCTCGACGCGACCGTGCTAGAGGACTTCGACGTCCGATTCCCGACCATCGCCGGCGCGTTGGCCGAGGTCGGTCTCGACCCGTCCTCGGATTGGCTGCCGATAGCACCCGCCGCCCACTACTTGTGCGGCGGCATCTTGACCGACCTCGATGGTGCCGCGTCACTCCCGGGGTTGTGGGCCGCGGGCGAGGTCGCCTGCTCGGGCGTTCACGGCGCCAACCGGCTGGCATCAAACTCGCTGCTCGAAGGCATGGTCTTCGGCTTCCGCGTGGTCGAAGCGATCGAGCGCGGCCAGTCGGCGCCCGCGGCCACCGGGGCCATGCGCGCCGACCTCGGCATCAGAGACGGCCCCGAGGCGATCAGCGGGCGCGTCGTGCGCTCGTGGCACGCACCCGATCTCGTGAAGGTCGGTTCGAACGGCTTCGGCCGTGATGCAGCAGCCGCCCGGGCGGAGCTGCAGCGAGCGATGACCCTCGGCGCGGGCGTCCTGCGGTCAGCGCCGTCGCTGGCTGAGACGGCGACGCTGGCTGACTCGATACGGTCGTCCTTCGCGTCGGTCGAGACCATCGAGGATGCAGAGCTTCGCAACCTCCTCGACGTCGCCGGCGCGTTGCTCGCCTCCGCGGCCGAGCGCGAAGAGAGCCGCGGCGCCCACACGAGATCGGATCATCCCGAGACCGACCCTGCCTATGGCATACGGCTCGTCCTTCGTGATCAGTAGTACGTGCCGATGTCTTTCAACTCGAATGCCATCGCCATCTCGAGGATGCCGGCGATGAACACGTTGATACCGACGAGGAAGGCGACGACGGTCAGCAAGGGTTCGGGCCACACGATGACGACGATGCCGAACAGGACGTTCACGATGCCCATCGCGATGTAGTACGTCTTGTGGATCACCTGCTGGTTGAGCGCGACGGCGGCGCGCAACGCGCCCCGCAGGATGAGGCCGATGCCAGCGAGCACGGCGAGCACCTTCAAGGTCTCGTCGGGCCATCCGAGGATGACGGCGCCGGTGAGGATCCACACCATGCCGCTGAGCACGGTGACGGTGCGAGGAAACCGCTCGTCGTGCTCGAGCACCGTCGCCACGCCGGAGATGATGAACGCGATGGCGATCAGGTAGATGAGCGCCCTGAGCGAGTCCCAAGGGTTGAACAGCACGACCAGCCCGAACGCCGTGGTCACGACGCCGGCGATGAGCACGAGGATCCACGGGTTCTGGGGTCGAGTTAGCCACTCGGGGACAGGCATCGTCCTCGAAATCTAGTGCTCAGCTCCAAGGGGAACGCCGATGGTGTCAAACCGTCGCGGCGCTGCACGCTGAACGGCGCCCATGCGGCAGGCTGGGGGGATGGCCGAGCCCGTTCCCGTCCCTGCCGACCCCCCGCAGTTCGCCGTCGCCGACGCGGTCCAGCGCGCCCTGGCTGAAGACCTCACGCCGTTGGGCGACCTGACCTCGGCGCTCCTCCCGCCTGATCAGACGGCGAGCGCGGTCTTCGTCTCGAGAGCCGATGGCGTGCTGGCGGGTCGAGCGTGCGCCGTCGAAGCGTTCCGCCAGATCGATCCAAGCCTCGAGATCGCCTGGTCCGCCGTGGATGGCGGGCGGGTCCGACCCGGCAGCGAGATCGCGACGGTGCGGGGCCGGCTCGCCCCGATCCTCACCGCTGAGCGCACGGCGTTGAACTTCCTCGGCCATCTCTCCGGCATCGCCACCCTCACGCGTGAGTTCGTCGAGCGCGCCCATCGAGCCAGCGGCGGGCGGACTCGTGTCTGGGACACCCGCAAGACCACGCCTGGGCTTCGCAGCCTGGAGAAGGCGGCCGTGCGAGCCGGTGGGGGTGCGAATCACCGGGGCAACTTGTCTGATTGGGTGCTCGTGAAGGACAACCACGTCGCGCTGTTGGGGATCGTCGAGGCGGCTGCTCGGGCTCGTGCCATGTGGCCGGGACGCATGGTGCACGTCGAGTGCGATGCCGTCGAGCAGGTTCGCGTCGCGCTCGATGCGGGTGTCGACGCAATCCTTCTCGACAACATGGCGATACCGGAGATCGAGAAGTGCGTTGCCCTCGCCCGCAAGGCGGAACGGCGCCCGCTGCTCGAGGTCTCGGGCGGTGTCACGCTCGACACCATCGCGACGTTCGCGGCGACGGGGGTCGACCTCATCTCCGTTGGCGCCCTCACCAACTCGGCCCCCGTCCTCGACATCGGCCTCGACATCGTCATCTGAACGCGTGGGTGCGCTAGGCAACGAGTAGCCACGAGGTCTTCGTACCGGGCACCTAGCGCGCGCATGTCGGTTTTGGCTACGGTGTCTCGTTCGCATACGCCGAGGCACCGGGCCCGGCAAGTGCCATGCCCAAGGAGGACGCGTCTTCGTGCTGCTTGCCATCGATGCCGGCAACACCCAGACAGTCGTCGGTCTGTACGAGCTGGATGAGAACCCGCCCGCCGGTGACCGCCGGCCCGAGGATGGGTTGCTCGACCATTGGCGCATCGGGACGGTGCATGAGCGCACCTCGGACGAGTGGGCCGTCATGCTTTCGTCGTTCATCGCGTTGCGTCGCTACTCGCTCGACGAGATCGACGGCGTGACGGTCTCATCCGGGGTGCCGCGAGTCACCGCAGCACTGCGCGACTTCGTCGATCGCTACCTCGACTTCGACCCCGTCGTGATCGAACCGGGCGTGCGCACCGGCATCGCCATCCTCTACGAGAACCCCAAGGAGGTTGGGGCCGATCGCATCGCCAACGCTGTCGCCGCGTTCGACCTCTACGGTGGGCCGACGATCGTCGTCGACTTCGGCACCGCGACCACGTGCGATGCCGTCAGCGCCAACGGCGAGTACCTCGGGGGGGCGATCGCGCCCGGCATCGAGATCTCGATGGATGCGCTCGTCGGACGGGCCGCAGCGCTGCGGGCTGTCGAGCTGCGCGAGCCCCGCAACGTGCTCGGCAAGAGCACGGTTGAGTCGATCCAGTCGGGCGCGGTGTACGGCTTCGCCGCCCAGGTGGACGGGCTGTGCGATCGCATCCAAGACGATCTCGGCGAGTGCACGATCATCTCCACCGGCGGGCTGGCCGACCTCATCTCGCCGCTCTCCGGTCGCATCGAGCACTCCGAGCCATGGCTCACCCTGCACGGCCTGCGCCTCGTCTACGAGAAGAACTGCTAGCTCGGTCGCGTGCCCTGATGCGGCCTGGTCACTGTTCGGCAAGGATGGCGGCGAGGTCGGCCTCGACGTCGCGGTAGGGGCGGCCGCTCACGTCGATGACCACGCGCGCGATCGTCCCGGTGAACGGGAACGGCGCGTCGTACTCCGGCGAGACCGCGGGTCCGACGTCGTATCCACACGTGAGGCCCGCTCCGGTGATCGAGAAGCGCGCCGGCGTGAACAGCGGGATGTCGCCCTCGCCGACCGACACGCCATCGACGAACAGGAGGCCGCGTCCGGTGAAGTCTCCGGGGCTGGTGAGCTCGAAGCCGAGCCGGTGTTCACCCCGGCCGATCACGGTCTCTGAGGAGATGAGCGTCACGTGCTTGTTGGCGAGGTTGTGCGCGTAGCGCAGCGTCCGGTCTCGCACATACAGCACCCAGCCGCCCAGCACCGAGCCTTGCGAGACGAGCACACCGTCGACATCGTCGCCGGCGACGATGTCCACCGTGACGGCGTGCGAGCGGTTGCGAACGTTCACCGCCACCGACTCGGGCACGGGCGCGACATCAGGAAAGTACTGGTAGCGCGATCTCTCTGCGGCGCGTGACGGCCGCGGGTTCAGCAGGGCCGCGAGGGGGCGGTTGTCGAGTGGCAGCACCTTGTTGGCGCGCGCTTCGCGCCACCACAGCTCCCGCAGTTGCTCGAGCCGTTCGGGCTCGTCGGCGGCAAGGTCGTGGCACTCCGACAGATCGTCGGCCACGTGATAGAGCTCCCAGCGGTCTTCCGCGAACGACGCGTCAGGGTCGAGACCGTCGTCGTACATCGGGCCGAGAGGCTTGAAGGTGACCGCCTTCCACCCGTCGTGGTAGATGGCGCGGCTGCCGAGCATCTCGAAGTACTGCGTCGTCCTCGTCTCGCTGCCGCCCGCGGCGGTGAGCCACGGGGCGATGCTCACGCCGTTGATCGGCGACTGGGTGACGCCGTCGATCGCTTCCGGGGCGCGCACCCCGGCCAGGTCGAGGACCGTCGGAAGCACGTCGATGGCGTGGGCGTACTGGTGCCGGATCGAGCCGCCGGCGCCCAAGCGGGCCGGCCACCGGAAGATGCACGGGTCGGCCACCCCTCCCTCGTGCACCTCCCGCTTCCATCGCTTGAACGGCGTGTTGCCTGCCATCGTCCAGCCCCACGGGTAGTTGTTGTGCGCGCTCGGGCCGCCCAGCTCGTCGATGCGAGCCCGCAGCTCGGAGCGACCCGCGGGGATGGCGTTCCAGACTCGGGCATCGTTGAGCGAGCCGAGCTTGCCACCTTCGGCTGATGCGCCGTTATCGGACAGCAACACGACGAGCGTGTCGTCGAGCTCGCCCAGGTCGTGCTCGACGAACGACAGCACCCGGCCGATCTCGGCGTCGGCATGCGAGAGGAAGCCAGCGAAGCACTCCTGGAAGCGGGCGGCGACCCGCTGGTCCCCGGCATCGAGCTCGTCCCATGCCGGGACCCACGGTGGGCGGGGAGAGAGCTCGGTCCCCGGCGGCAGCAGCCCCGCCGCGAGTTGGCGGGTGAAGGTCGCCTCGCGCCACGAGTCCCAACCACGATCGAACGCACCGTCATAGCGATCGATCCACTCCTTCGGCGCGTGATGGGGGGAGTGGCAGGCACCCGTGGCGAAGTAGAGGAAGAACGGGACACTCGCGTCGTAGATCGATCGAACATCGCCGAGATAGGAGATGGCGTGGTCGGTGAGATCGGTGGTCAGGTGGTAGCCGTCCGCTCGGGGCGGCGGCACCCACTGGTTGTCCTGGAAGAGCATCGGCACGAACTGGTGGGTCTCGCCGCCGTGGAAGCCGTACCAGCGCTGGAACCCGCGCGCCACGGGCCACGTGTTGCGAGGCGCAGCCATGTGCGTCTCGTCCTCGGGCGTGAGGTGCCACTTGCCCACCGCGACAGGAACATAGCCCGCTCCCGCGAGCACCTCGGCCAGCATGCCGTGCTCGCGTCCGATGCGGCCGCGGTAGCCCGGGTAGCCCATGGCCAGATCCGCCACCCGCCCCATCCCCACGGCATGGTGGTTGCGCCCGGTGAGCACGCAGGCCCGGGTGGGCGAGCACAGCGCGGTGGTGTGGAAGTTGGCGAGGCGGGTGCCCTCGCTCGCGAGGCGATCGATGTTCGGTGTCGCGATGTCTGAGCCGTAGCAGCCCAGTTGCGCGAAGCCGACGTCGTCGAGCACGACGACCACGATGTTGGGTGCGCCGGGCGGCGGTTCGGGATCGGGTGGCCACCACGGCTCGGACTCCCGCCAGGTGTCGCCGATTGTGCTCTGCTCGATGCTCGCCATCCCACAGTCTCCCGGTTTCGAGCCGGCCGTGCGTTCCCGAGCGAGCCCGCGGTCGAGGACGTAGCCTTTGCCCATGGCGTTGCCGTCGCTGGCTCGCCGGCGGGTCGTCGTCCTCTTGATCGCGGTGGCGTACATCGTGACATACCTGCTCGCGGCCAAGTGGGCGAACGCGTTCAGCCAGGGCGGCACCGTGCTCATCTGGTTCCCACCGGCCGGCGTGGCCGTCGGCTTCCTCTATCTCGAACCGCGCCTGCTGCCCCTTGCCATCGTCACCGAGGCGATCAGCACCGTCTTCGTGATGGGCGTGGGCGACCTGTTCGGCGGGGCGGGTCTCCTCGTGAACTCCATCGTCATCCCGATCTCCTACTTCCTCGCGGCGATGACGATGCGTCGGCTGCACCTCGACCCTCGCCTGCGCACGACGCGAGATCTCGTCGTGATGGGCGCGGCGGGGCTCGTCGTCGGGCCTGTGCTCGCCGCCGCGACAGGGGTCGCGGTGCAGGCGTGGGTCGGTATGGTGCCGTGGTCCTCCTATGCCGAGCTCTTCGGCGTGTTCTGGGTGGGCGACGTCGTGGGCGTCGCGTGCCTCGTGCCCACGATCGTGCTCGCCGGCAGCGCGATGTTGGAGCGCCGCCCGCTTCCGCTGTCCGACCGCGAGGCGAACGAGAACCGCTGGCTGATCATCGTCGAGTACCTCGTTCCCGCGCTCACCGCCCTGATCCTGTTGCGGGTCGGGCAAGCTCCCATGCAGTTCCTCTACCTCGCGTTCGTGCCGGTCGTCGCAATCGCGGTCCGGCACGGAATCGCCGGGGCGGCCCTTTCGACGGCAGGGCTGTCAGCCGTGATGACCGTCGGCGCGGACGCGCGAGCCGTCGGTGTGCTCGAGCGCTCCGACTACCAACTGCTGATGTTGGTGCTCACGTTGACCGGACTCGTGCTCGGTTCGGTCGTCAGCGCCCGCCGTGATGTCACCGATCGCCATCGCCGGTTGAGCGAGATCATCGAAGCCACCCCTGACCTCGTGGCATCCGCCCATTTCGACGGCGCGATCGCGTACATGAACCCAGTCGGCCTGCGACTCCTCGGCCTCGCGCCGGACGAGGTTCACGACTTCCACGCGTTCGACTTCTATCCCGACGAACTTGCGGCTGATCTGCTACGCGAGGCGATGAAGGCCGCAGCGCGCAACGGCACGTGGACGGGTGAGAACGTCCTTCGGCGCAACGATGGACGCCTCGTGCCGGTGTCGCAAGTGCTCATCGCCCACCAGCACGAAGGTGATGACGACACGACGTTCAGCACCGTCTGCCGCGACATGACCGACCAGCGCCGGCTGGAGGATCAGTTGCGACGGGTGGCGCTCTATGACGACGCGACGGGTCTCGCCAACCGAGCGCTGCTGGTCGAGCAGCTCGGGCGGATGCTCGGCGTCGACGGCCGTACCAAGCCCGTAGCGGTGCTCTTTGCTGACATCGATCACTTCCGTCTGGTCAATGAGTCGTATGGGTACGCCGCGGGCGACGAGTTGGTCTCTACGCTTGCCGCTCGTGTGAGCGGCGCCACTCGACCGCGCGACTTGGTGGCTCGCTACGGCGGCGGGCTGTTCGCCATCGTCATGCCGGAAGTTGCCGACGAGCTCGAAGCGACGTTCCTCGCCGATCTGCTCCTGCAAGCCTTCGCACAGCCGGTGGCGGTCGGCGATCGCGAGGTGCATGTTTCCGGGAGCATCGGAATCGCCCTCTCCGCCTCGCATCGAGACGGGTCTGCCGGCGATGACGTGCAGGCGCATCTCGATGTGCTCCGCAGCGCGGAGATCGCGCTGCACCGAGCCAAAGAAGGCGGGGGCGGGCGCTTCGCGCTGTTCGACGAAGACATGGAGCGCCGGTCGAAGCAGCGCATCGAGGTCGAGACCGACCTCCGGCAGGTCCTTGCGAACGCGGATTGGTGGCTCGCGTACCAGCCGATCGTCGAGTCCGCGACCGGGCGAATCGTCAGCGTCGAAGCGCTCCTGCGGTGGACGCACCCGACGCGCGGCCCGGTCTCCCCGTTCGAGCTCATCACTCTGGCCGAGAACATCGGGCTCATCGTGCCGCTGGGTCGTGAGATCTTCCGCCGTGCGTGCGAGGAGGCGAAGGTCTGGCACGACACCGGCTTCGATCTCCGTGTCGGCATCAACGTGTCGGCCCGCGAGTTGCAGGAGCCCTCCTTCGTCGATGATGTCCGCGACGTGTTGCGCGACACCGGGGTGGATCCCGGCCTGTTGATCATCGAGGTGACCGAGACGGTGCTCGCCCAGGATCTTGCCGCCGAGGTGGCCGCGCTGGCCACGTTGCGCGGGCTCGGCTGCAAGATCGCCATCGACGACTTCGGCACGGGGTACTCCTCGCTCGGCGGCCTGCGCGATCTGCCGATCGATGTCTTGAAGCTCGACCGGTCGTTCATCACCGATCTGCACCGATCCCCCCGAGCCGCGGCCACGGTCGAAGCGGTCATCCACCTTGCCGAATCGCTCGACCTCCTCGTCGTCGCCGAAGGTGTCGAGAACGACGAGCAGCGCGAGGCCCTCAAGGCCATGGGCTGCGAGCACATGCAGGGGTTCGCCATCAGCTACCCGCTCGTGCCCGGCGAGCTCCGCGAGCTGCTCGCCAGCCATCTGACCAGCCCGTCCGGCTGACACCGAGACATGATCTCCCGAGAGCTAGCTGAAGCGCTCGTGGACGGTGTCGACGATGCGCCGGCCGGTCTCGAGGGGGCCAGTGTCGTGGCGCTCCATGACGATGCCCGTAGCGAGGAGGATGGCACCGCCGACGGCGAGCCAGACCCAGGTCGGCACCTGGGTGTGCGGGCCGAGAGCGAAGACCTCGTAGCCGGTGAGCGCGATGAGGATGGCGGTCCCGAGGAACAGCGGCGCGGCCAGGCGCCGAGTCCCGCCCATGATCACCGCGATGACCCCCACTGCACCGGCGACGATGGCATGCACCGTGCCTTGTCCACCGATGCGTTCGAGCAGCGCCGTCCCGCCGAGGAGCGCGAAGGCGGGTCCGTACGCGACCCACGAGCCGATGTGGCGATTGCTGTCCTCATGGGCCATCTGGCGCCGTGCGTTCCAGCCGGCGAGGGCAAGCACGCCTGCGACCGGTGCGACGTAGGTGTCGAGCGCCGTCACCTGGGCGTTGGCGAGCTCGACCCAGACCCCGACCACGACGAAGAGCAGCCCGAGGAACGACAAGTCGGTCGGGCCGAACCGCAGTGCGTAGGACGCGCCCAGCCCGCCGAGCAGGATGAGGGCGGCGCCGAGCGCCCACGGCTCCCAGAGACTCATGGCCAGGCCCACCGCGGCTTGCGACAGCGCGGCGGCGAGCACCGGCAGCATCCATTCCCGGGGCACGACCAGGTGCAGCGCGCCGGTACCGACGGCGAGGGCGCACAACGTCACGCCGACCGCCGGCCACGAGCCGTCGAGCGCACGAACGGTTGCGATCGTCGCGATCGGGAACGTCAGTGCGGCGATGGCCCCGATGGCTGGATCGGAGCGCCGGACACCGTCGATGATGGCGGCCAGCGTGAGCCCGCCCGCGAGATAGGCGAGCTGATCGAGGGGCAGCGCCGGTGCCAACGCCAGCGTGAGCACGGCGCCACCACGGGGGATCCATCCGATCCAGCACAGCTCACGTCCGCAACGGTGATCGATGATGATGCCGACGGCCCAGGCAGCCGCGGCCCCAAAGGCGAGGAGCATGAACGTGCTGATCGAGTGCGAGGCGACGGCCATGCCGCCGGCCAGCGGCAGCAACGCGGCGCCGGCCAGCAGAGCGGCTTCCGTCGACGACCGGCTCGTACGCAAGCGAGCGCGAACGACGACAGCGGAAGCGATGGTCGCCGTGCCAGTCGCGGCGTAGATGCTCGCCGCCGCCACGTTGTCGTAGCCGAGGACAGGAGCAGCGGTGGCCAGCGCGGCGGCGAGCCCGTGGCCGCCCGGCCGGCCCGAGAGCACGAAGAAGGACGCGAGCGCCACGAGCACGCCGCCGCTGACCGCCAGCGACGTGGAGCCGAACACGGCTCCGGCGAACAGCGCCCCGGCCATGCCGATCGACGCGGGCCACCAGCCGGCCCCCACGAGCAGCGCGATGCCCGAAGGCGTGCTGTCCGCCTCCCGCCGCCGGAGATCGGCGAGGAACCACGCAGCCGCGGCGACGACACCGGCGACGAGCGGCGCCATGTCGAGCGCGTGCGGGCCGGTCATCCAGAACGGGACGGCCACTTGCACCCCGGCCGCGATGGCGCACCCCGCGACGATCTCGACGGCGGCAGCCACAGAGCGCACGGGCGTTGCCCAGAACGGATCGTTGCGGACCAGAATCGTGGCGATCTCGACCGCGAGGAACAACACGGCGGCGCCGAGCCAGCCCGAGCCGGCGGTCGGTCGCACCTCGACCAGGCCCGTGCCGACACCGAGCACAACGGCCATGCCCGCCATGGCGACGAGGGCGAGATCGCGCTTGTCATGAGCGGCCCGCCCGAGCACCCACGCGGCGATGAGACCGGTGGCGATGGAGGACAGCCGCGATTGCGCGCCGGTCAGCCCCAGCTTCTCGAAGGCGAGCGAGTCTACGGTCACGAAGCGCTCGACGAGGCCGAGCAACGGCGCGAGCCCGGCGATGAGCGCCCATGCCGTCGCCGGCCTCCGCGACCGAAGGCACGACGCGATGAGCGCGAAGCCAGCGAGCACGAGTGCGGCGGGGACACCAGCGGTCCCGCCGATTCCGGCCGCCAGGATGACCGCACCGCCGATCGCTCCCCAGCGCAGGATCACCGAGTCTTCGGTCCGGTTGAGGAGCGTGAACCCGACTGCGGCGACGAGCCCTTGCACGACCAGGTGGACGCTCCACGGCGCGTCGTAGTTCACGAGCAGAGCGGCGGCGTTGATCGGCAGCAAGAAGGCACCGAGGTGGTAGATGACGCCCGACGTGGCCGGGAGCGCGGACCGCAGCCGGCGCCCGGCCACGAGCGCGCCTCCGGTGCACCCGGCGAGGATCGCGAACTTCATTCGCTCGTCGATCTGCTCCCAGCGCACGGCCACGAAGACGGCCGCCGCGGCGACGAGGAGGAACGCGCCCGTGGCCGTGACCCAGATGGCGCCCGCACGCGAGTCGTCGTGCTCGGCCTCAGGGTGCGCCGGAGACGGCTCAGGCCCGGACCCGGGTGGCGGCGGAGGTGGCTTCGGCGGCGCGTCTTGACGTGCAGGCGGCGGCGGAGGCGGTGGAGATGGCGGGGAGGGCGGGAAGGCGGTCGGGCCGAGCCTGTAGGGGTACGGCCTGGGTGCGGGCGAGAAGGTGGGCGTGACCGGTTCGTTCATACCGGCCACGGTCCCAAGCGACGCCCGTCACAGCTACCCGCCGGACCCCCCAGGAGACCCTGGGGTTGGCATGCGCTCGGCCGAGTCGGTCGAGTTGCTGGTTTCTTCGGCCCGGGGCCTCACGACTTCCAGATGCCGGCCCAGAACCAGGGCTTGGGCTGGAAGTCGCCGAAGCCCTGCTGGCGGGCCGGGTTCAGCCCCCGGACGCGCGGCTGGGCGATGATCGCGTACGGCGTGTTGAACAACCAGATGTTCACGGCCTGATCGTTGATCCGCTTCGTCGCGGCGAGGTAGTCGGCCTTCTGCTTGGCGGCGTCGTCGGTGCGCCGGGCATCGTCGATGGCGGCGTCGAGCTCGCTGTCTTTCAACTGGTGGAAGTTGATCGACAGCACGCCGAGGCCCTTGGCCTGTGACGAGTGCCAGAAGACCCAATCCGAGTCGGGGTTCAGGTAGGCGTAGTTGCGGAAGTACGCCGCTTGGAACCCGCCGAGCACGAGCTGGGTGATGTAAGAGGTCTGCTCTCGAGTGTCGATCGTCGACTCGATCCCGACCTCGGCCCACTGGGCCTGGAGGATCTGCATGATCTTTTGGTCCTCGAGGTTGGAGAGCCCGGCGAACTGGAACTTGATGCCCGGCTCCCCGGTCTCGGCCTTGTATGCCTCTACCTCTGCTCGCGCCTTGGCTTGGTCGAACGGGTAGTAGCCGGTGTCGTTCTCGTCCACTTCCCACCTGGTGCCGGCGACGACTGGCGTCGTCGACGACTTGAGCGGCGTGTCGGGGCTGACGGCAGCGATGACCGCGTCGCGGTTGGTCGCATAGGCGAGGGCCCGGCGGGCCCGGATGTTCTTGAACGGGTTGATCGTCTTGGTCGGGTCTTCGGCGACGTTGAGCATCACGAACGTCTTCTCGCCGTTGTAGTCGGTCACGACCGTGTAGCGGTCTTGCAGCGCGGAGGCGTCCTCGGCCCGCGTCGTGAGGAGCATGTCGATGTCGCCCGATTGGAGGGCCTGGGTGCGCAGCTTGGAATCGGTGACGGGCCGGAACTCGACCTCGTCGAGGTACGGAAGCTGGCGCCCGGCGGCGTCCTTGCGCCAGTAGTTCGGGTTCTTCTTCGCTTTGAAGAAGTTGTCTTGCTGCCACGAGTCGAACACGAACGGGCCCGTGCCGATCGGCTTGCCGCGCCCGCCGTCGGGAGCATCGAGCTGCTCGGCCGCCATCTGGTACCCGACGGCCCCCGAGATGGTGTTGGGGAACGCGGCCCACGGGACGTTCAGGTCCACTTCGACCGTCATAGGATCGACGACCTTGATGTCTTTGAACATGCCGGCCAGCGCGAGGCCCGACAACGCGGTCTCGCCGGTGAACACGCCCAGGTTGCGCTTGACGATCGCGGCGTCGAGCGGCGAGCCGTTCGAGAACTGGATGCCCGGCCGGATCTTGATGACCCAGGCGTCGAACTGGCCGGGCGTCTTGGGCTCGACGGACTCAGCCAACCACGGGATGTTGTTGCCCTTACCGTCGTAGGTCATGAGCGGTTCGAGCACGGTCGAGCCGACGAAGCTGCCGGCATCGGCCCACTGGCTCGACGCCGGGTTCCAGCCATTGGTCTCGGCGGTGACGGCCATGATGATCTTGCCGCCCTGCTTCGGTGTTTCGTCCGGTTCGAGCTTGTTGCCCTGCGCGACCTGGTTCGGGTCGCCGGCCTGGTTTGATGAGCTCGCCGTCTCTGACCTCGAGCACGCCGATGCGATCAGCGCGATGACGGCAAAGCCGGCGACGAGCATCGTGGGCAGTCGTCGAGATGTGCGCTCCGGCGCGTCGAGCATGATGTCTCCCCCTCCCGCCGCAGCCCTTGTGGGGCCGTCCACCGCGGCGGAGTTGTTAGTTATCCCGTTGTTCCTTCGGTCCCGGCACCGAGAATTCAAGCAAGTCTGGGCCGCGATTGGCGCGCGACCCTGATTTCGCTGGCCGCCCTCTCGGTGAGAGTGCTCCCTCCTGGTCGAGCAGTGGCGGCCTATTCGATGCCATGGTCGAGCGCGTACCGGATGAGCTCGTGCCTCCGGTTGAGATGCAGCTTGTGCAAGATGTTCCGGACGTGGTTCTCGACCGTCTTCTCGGCGATGAACAGCTCGTCGCCGATCTCTCGGTAGGTGTGGCCCCGCGCCACGTACTGCAAGACCTCGCGTTCCCGCTCGGACAGCGGCTGCACCGGTCCGGAGTCTTTCGCCATCCTCCGGAACTCGCCGAGCAGCAAGGCAGCCAGCGCGGGAGAGAAGACCGGCTCGCCCTGGGCCGCTTTCCAGAGCTCGTTGCGCAGCTCGTCGGGCGGGGTCGACTTGACCAGGTAGCCCTGCGCGCCCGCGGCGACCGCGTCGAGGAGGTCGCGCTCGGCCTCGGACACGGTGAGCATGACGATTGACGTCTCTTCGCCGCAGGTGCGGGCGACTTTGATGCCACCGCCCGGCATGTTGAGGTCGCACACGACGAGGTCGGGTTGGTGCCTCCGGATCGCCTCGATGGCTTCCTCGGCGGTGCCGGCTTCGGCGACGACATGGAAGTTCTCGCCGAGGTCAGCCCGCACCCCGCGCCGCCAGATGGGATGGTCGTCGGCCAGGACGACGCGCACCGGTCCGAGGTTCGTCATCGGGGAGAGTCTTGCAGGTGGCACGGGGCCGGCGACATCACGGGACCCAGACGCGTATCTCGGTGCCCCGACCGGGCCGGCCGTCGATCTCGACGCGCCCGCCGACTTCGACGATGCGACCCTTGATCGACTTCGTGATGCCAACGCCTTCATCGACGGTGCTGGGGTCGAAGCCCGCGCCGTCATCTTTCACCGAGCAGAAGATCCCGCCGCCGTCGGCCGGCTCGAGGAAGATCGTGGCTTGGCGGGCCGCGCCGTGCTTGGCCGCGTTGGTCAGCGACTCGCTCACGGCGCCAGTGATCGCGTTCGCCACGTCGTTGCCGAGGGTGGGGAGCTCGCCGGCGAGGACGACTTGGGATCGGGTGCCGTGCTGGCTTTCCACCTTGGCGGCGATCTCTCGCAGGACGGCGGGCAGGTCGGGACCCTTGCTCTGGTTGCGCCTCGACCCGGGTTTGGCGCCGAAGAGGAACTCTCGCAGCTCGTGCTCCTGGTCGCGCGCGAGCTGGACCAGCTCGTCGTCGTCTGACCGGCGTTGCACGATGGCGAGCGTCTGCAGCACGCCGTCGTGCAGCGTGCGGGCGACGTCCTCTCGGGCGCGTGCGCTGGCGATCTGGCGCTCCGCCTCGCGGAGCTTGATCGCGACGAAGCCGGCGACGGCCCCGCCGAGTGTGTACAGCACGATCGTCCCCGATGCTCCGAGGGCGCGGTTGCCGTTCCACGGACCCGAGATGAACGCGAGGTCGCTCAGCCAACTTGCGACACCGACGCTCAGGCCGGCGAGTGCACCACCCCGCCCCGCGTAGGCGATGCCGATGGTGAGCACCCAGGCAAGCGGCCAGATCGAACCCAACGACTGCGAGTGCGGGTAGGTGGCGCTGTCGTAGACCCACTGGTTGGCGAACGCCATGCCGAGCGCGATGCTGCCCTCCACGATCAGGGCCGGCTTCGCGAGCGCGCGTGCCGGATCGTTCCGAACGTTGATCGTCGCCCAGATGGTGAAGGCAAGCGCCGCGCCCGCGAACGCGACCGCGGCCCAGAGTCGCGCGAAGGTGTTCTCGTTGCGGCCCTCGATCGCGATGATGGCCGTCATCCACGCCCACGCGGCCCACCGGAACGCGGCGATACCGGTGAGGAGGCCGCGCTCGAGCGCGATCTCTTCGCGGGGCAGCACCGGGGGCGGGCGCATGGGTTCAAGGTAGTGGCACCGAGCGACGCCAGAACGCGACAGCCGAACGCTCGGCGGGCGGCGTCTTGTGCTTCGATGTGGCCCAGTTGCGATCACTGGAAGCGGAGGTTCTGGCGGCCGACGCGATTGTGGCGCAGTCGCTTGTCGTGCCGGGCCAAGCGGGCCTGGGCCAGCAGGTAGCCGAGCACCGCGGTGACGAGCAGGATCGGGAACGCGAACACCAGGGGGACCGGTACGAGGCTGGGGAGCCCGCCGGTTCGGGGCGACTCAGCGCCGGCGGAGGCGTTGCGTGTCTCGACCGCCGCTGGGTCTCGGGGCGCGATGGTTCCAAGGGCGGCGGCCGGCTCGCTGGCTCCGGTCTCGTTGCCGGTCCTGCGCGACGGCATCGCCTCGCCTCGGTTGCCGCTTGCGGCTTGCGCCGTAGGCGCGCTGCGGTCGGTCCCTCTCGTGGTTTCACCCCCGGCTGGCGCGGCCGCTCCGGCGATCGCCGCAGGTTCGCCGCCGCTGCTTGTCGCGAGCGGCCCGGCGGTGACCGGAGGCAGTGAGACGCGCGGGAGGCCAGGCACGCCAGGGACCGTTGGCGAGCTCACCTCCGGGAGTGAGACGGGTGGAACGGAGACGGGTGGGAGTGAAACGGGTGGAAGCGAAACGGGTGGCAGCGACACCTCGGGGACGGAGATCGTCGGGACCTCGACCGGCGGCACGGAAACGACCGGCGGCTCGACCGGGGGGATCGAGACGGTGGGCGGAACGGTCGGGAGTGGAGGCAAGACGATGGCTTCTGACGGCGCGGAGGTCGTCCCGAGTGCGAACGCGCCGGCGACGATGCCGAGGGTGGCCAGGGAGGCGAGTGCCTGCCAGCGGGTACCCGCTACCGCTAACCGGTGGTCGGCCAACCTGGCTGGGGGTCGGCGCCGTGTCGTCATGCGCTACCTGCGACTCTCGTCGCCCGCGATCTGCTCGTGCAGGCCCTTCGTTTCTTGTACCCACG
>JACPNV010000076.1 GCA_016185305.1 Actinomycetota bacterium
ATCTTGAACAGGTCATCATCCACGCAGCTCAACTCCGCTTGCCATCAGGCGCCGGCCCGTCGCCGAAGCCATACCCAAACAATGTCAGGAGCCAGCCAACATCAGGGGGACTCACCCACACGATCTAGCGAGGACCCGAAAAGCGCAATGGCGCCAAGCAGCCTGGGCTGAGCTGGCGTGCGAACGACGGTGCACGAAGTCGCACCACGTGCTTTACGTTGGTCTTCACCTTCCTGTGGTCGAGTGCCGCCAGACGCTCTGCCGCGTCCCTCCCCGCCGATGACGACCGCCCCTGAGGAGACCTGATGGACAACGATTCGCCCTCCGGCTCGACCGCCCCGCTCCCGCCACCGCGCGACGCCGCCGCCGGCGCTGACGATGGGAGGTGGCCCGCCCGTGACGAGTCCACGCCGACGTCGCCCGGCACTCTCGAAGGGGTGCCCTCGGCCCCACCCAGCCGACCGGCCCCGATGATCCCGGCTGATCGCCCGACGGCGAATCCGCCCGTGACGGCCAGCAGCATCCCCCGACCGGGTCGCGCTCGTGATTGGACCACCCCCGAAGCCGCCCAGGTGCCAACGGCCAGCGAGGCCGCCGCTCCGACCACGACCACGAGTCCGACGCCTCGCACCAACTCGCCAGCCGGTTTCTCGACCGCGAGCGCCAAGCACCTCGAACACGCACTGTTCGAGATGAAGCGCGTGATCGTCGGCCAGGATCGTGCCATCGAGCGGATGTTCGTGTGCCTTCTCGCCGGAGGTCACGTGCTCATCGAAGGTGTGCCGGGCTTGGCGAAGACACTCGCGGTGGAGACCCTCGCCAGCGTCGTCGGTGGCGACTTCGTCCGCCTGCAGTTCACCCCTGATCTGTTGCCCGCCGACATCGTGGGTACGCGCATCTACCGGGGTTCGTCCGAGCAGTTCGACATCGAGCTCGGGCCGATCTTCGCCAACTTCGTGCTGGCCGACGAGATCAACAGGGCTCCGGCCAAGGTGCAGTCGGCCCTCCTCGAGGTGATGGCCGAGCATCACGTCTCGATCGGCGGCAAGACCTTCCCGATCCCCGAGCCGTTCCTGGTGCTCGCCACCCAGAACCCGATCGAGCAGGAAGGCGTCTACCACCTTCCCGAGGCGCAGCGCGATCGGTTCCTCATGAAGGTGGTCGTGGGCTATCCCAGCCCGGTGGAAGAGCTCGAGATCGTGCACCGCATGGGTGTGAACCCGCCAAGAGCGAAGCAAGTGCTGACCCTTGACGACCTCACCAGGCTGCAAGCGCAATGCGAGCAGGTCTACGTCGACCACGGCGTGGTGGACTACGCGGTGAACCTCGTGCTCGCCACCCGCGAGCCGGGTCACTTCAACCTGCCCGAGCTGGCAGAGCTGATCGCCTTCGGTGCCAGCCCCCGGGCCAGCCTCGGGCTGGTCGCCGGGGCACGCTCCCTCGCCCTGATGCGCGGCCGCCACTACGCCCTTCCCCAGGATGTGTTCGACATCGCCCCGGACGTGCTCCGGCACCGCCTCGTCCTCTCCTACGAGGCACTGGCCCAAGGGCTGGTCGTCGACCAGATCCTCACGCGAGTGCTGAGCACAGTGCCCGCCCCGCGGATCGCACCGTCGCAAGATCCCACCCGCGGCCAGACACCCCGCAGCCAAGCCCAACACGCGCAGACCCAGCCGGCGGCCGCAGGCGCGTGGGCCCCGGCGAGGTAGGGCTCTTGCCACCCGAGAACAGGAACGCCGCGCTGCGGGGGACGACCGACGTCAACCGGCCGCCGAACATCGCGATCGGCCCGACGGCTGAGATCCTGCGCCGGCTCGAGCTGTCGATCACCCGCCGTCTCGACGGCATGCTGCAAGGTGACTACCGGGGCCTGGTCCCGGGGCACGGCAGCGAGCTCGGCGAGACGAGGAGTTACCAGCCGGGCGACGACGTCCGCCGCATCGACTGGAACGTCACGGCCCGCATGCCCGAGACCTTCGTCCGCGAGACGATCGCTGACCGCGAGCTCGAGACGTGGATATGCGCCGACCTCTCGGCCAGCCTCGGCTTCGGCACCGCCGAGTGCGAGAAGCGCGATCTCGCTTTGGCGGTGATCGCCGCGGTCGGCTTCTTGACCCAGCGGACAGGAAACCGCATCGGCGGCATGCTGCTCGAGGCGAACGACACGACCACCATCCCCGCCCGCGGCGGCCGCACCAACCTCCAGGCCTTCCTCCACCGTGTCGCCGTCACCGCCCGTAGGGCCGAGCGGGGCGAGCCCGACCTCGGGCTCGGTCTTCGTCGCATGCACTCGGTGATGCGGAGGCGCGGGCTGGCCGTGGTCGTCTCCGACTTCATCGGCGCCGACACGTGGGAGCACCCGCTGCGGGCGCTCGGCGCCAAGCACGAGGTCCTGTGCGTCGAGATCGTCGACCCCCGCGAGCTCGCGCTGCCCAACATCGGCCTCGTGATGCTCGAAGATCCCGAGTCGGGCCAGGTACTCGAAGTGCAGACCGCTGACCCCAAGGTGCGCGCGCACTTCGCCAGCGCGGCAGCCGAGCAACGCGCCGCCATCGGCCGCAGCATCCGCAGCGCCGGTGCCGACCATCTCGTCATGCACACCGACCAGGACTGGCTGCTCGATCTCGTCCGCTTCGTGACCTGGCGCCGAGAGCGCATGGAATCCCTTACGAGATCGCATGCCTGATGTTGCCCTCCTTCTCCACCCCAACCCGCTCGATACGGAAGAGTTCGCACCATGCTTGATTTCTTCGAGCCGCAACGCCTCTGGCTGCTGGCGGCCGTGGCCGGCCTCGCGGTCACGTACGTGGTCATGCAGTCGCGGCGCAAGAAGTACGCCGTCCGGTTCACCAACCTGGCGTTGCTCAGCAGCGTCGCCCCGAAGAGCCCCGGATGGCGCCGACACATACCTGCGTTCCTCTTCCTGGCCGCGCTGTCGACGCTCGTGGTCGGGTTCGCCGACCCCGCCAAGGACCAGAAGATCCCGCGCGAGCGGGCCACGATCATCCTCGCCATCGACACGTCGCTGTCGATGGAAGCAACCGACGTGCAGCCGAACCGCCTCGGCGCGGCGAAGACGGCGGCCAAGACCTTCGTTGACATACTGCCGAGCAAGATCAACGTCGGCCTGCTCTCGTTCAACGGCAACGCGACGTTGAAGGTGCCCCCGACGACCGACCGCGAGCGCCTCAAGCAGGGCATCGACGCGCTCAAGCTCGACCAGGCCACGGCGATCGGCGAAGCCCTGTTCGCCAGCCTCGACGCCATCGCGGCAGTGCCCCCCGACGACGCCGGCACCGCGGCTCCGGCCCGCATCGTGTTGCTGTCCGACGGCAAGACCACCGTCGGTCGCCCCAACGAGGTCGGCGCGAAGGCGGCCAAGGATCTCAACATCGCGGTATCGACCATCGCCTTCGGCACTGACGAGGGCACCATCCGCATCCCGCAGGAGAACGCGAGCGTGAACGTGCCGGTCGACGGCGAGGCGCTCCAGCAGATCGCCGACACCACCGGCGGCAAGTTCTTCAACGCCGCCACCGCGGATCAGCTCAAGAGCGTGTATGAGGACATCGGCTCGTCGGTCGGGTACACCACCGAGATGCGCTCCATCGCCGGCTGGTTCATCGGTGCTGCGCTCCTCATCCTCGCCATGACGAGCGCGCTCTCACTCGTCTGGTTCAGCCGCCTGCCGTGATGCTCCCGTGTCGGCACCCCGCCGACCCCCCGTGGTCACTCACGAGTCGGCGCCGACCTTCTCGCTGACGACACGCGAAGAGCCACCCGGTTGCATCGTGACGCCGTACAGGACGTCGGCGGCTTCCATCGTCCGCTTCTGGTGGCTCACGATCACGAGCTGGGCCTCCTCACGGAACTCGTCGACCAGGCCCAAGAAGCGGTGGAGGTTCACGTCGTCGAGCGCGGCCTCGACCTCGTCCATCACGTAGAACGGCGACGGTCGGCTGCGAAACACGGCGAACAGATAGGCCAGTGCCGTCAACGAGCGCTCGCCGCCGGAGAGCAGCGACAGCTTGCGGACGTTCTTGCCCGACGGCTTGGCCTCGACCTCGATGCCCGTCTCGAGGAGGTTGTCGGGGTCGGTCAGCCGCAATCGCCCGCTGCCGCCCGGGAACAACGTCTCGAACAGCGACGTGAAGTTCTGCGAGACGTCCGCGAACGCCGCCGCGAACACGTTGACGATCTCCTCGTCGATGGCCTTGATGATCTTGCTGAGCTCACGCCGTGACTCCTTCACGTCGTCGAGCTGCTGCTGGAGGAACTCGTGACGCTCCTGCAGGGCCTCGAACTCCTGAAGCGCGAGCGGGTTGATCGGTCCCATGATGCGGAGCTCGCGCTCGAGCTCGTGGATGCGGCTGTTCGGCGAGACTCCCTCGGCGAGCTCGGGGCACTCCGCCGCCATCGCTCGGACCGGCTCGCAGTCGAGGTCGCGACGCAGTGCCTCGGTCGCGGTCTCGATCCGCAACTTGATCTCGGCGTCTTCCAGCTCGATGCGCTGCGAACGCTCGCGCGCCTCGGACAGACCACGCTCCTTGCCGGCGCGTTCTCGGCGCAAGCCGTCGAGCTCGAACGCGACCTCGCGCACCGCCTCGGATTGCTGCCGGCGCTTCTCGCGCAACGCGCCCAGGACCTCGTCCGCCTCGATCTGCCGCTCTGATACGAAGGCCAGCAAGCGATCGACCGCGACGAGCTTCTGCTCGAGGTCGACCCGGTGCCGCTCCACCTCGATGCGCTCGCTCGCGTGTTGCTCCAGGTGCTGCTCGACTTCGGCTACCCGCCGTTGCAGGAACTGGCGCCGCTGCTTCACCGCCGAGCTCTGCACCTCGAGGTCGGTCCGCATGGCGCCGACCGCGGCGGCTTGCTCGTCGAGCCGCGAGCGCGCGTCGCCCAGGGCTCGACCCTTCTCGAGCGTCTCCTCCTCGTCTGCTTCGAGGACCGGCAGGGTCGCCTCGAGCTCGGCGATCCGGTCGCGTTCGCGTGCGGCTCGCTCTTCCAGCTCGGACAGATGGGTGCGCAGCGCGTCGGACTCGGTGCTCGCATCGCGCCGCTCGGTCTCGACCCGCTGCAGGCCATCACCCGCGGCCGTCAGCAGACCGTCGTTGTCGTCGAGCTTCCGCGCCAGCTCGACCTCGGCCCGCTTGGCCTCTTCGAGCGCCGACCGCGCCTCGGACTGACGGCGGCGGCAGACCTCGACCCGCGCGGCCGCGTCGGACGCCTGCTGGCGGGCCTCGTCGAGCGCGGCACCGGTCGCGCCTGCGCCACCTGCGCCGATGCGCCAGCCCGTCGCCGCGAACCGGTCGCCCGCCCGCGTCACGACGGTGGCCTCGGGATGGGCGAGCGCGACGTCGACCGCCGGCGCCCATCCCCCGTCCACCACGACGATGGAGTCGATCAAGCAGTCGAGCAGCCGGTCCACATCCGCCCGCATCCCGAGTGCCCGCACATGACGGCGAATCGGCTCTGCTCGGTCGGCATCGCGCACCCAGTCGCCCAGTCGCGGGGCGACAGACGGCGAATCGTTCGCCCGCAGTGCGAGCACCGCACCGCCGATGCTCTCGTCATGCAAGGCCCTGACTGCTTGCCGTCCCGCCTCGGGACTCGCGACCACCACCGCCGCCAGCGCCTCACCCGCTGCGGCGGCGAACGCTGCTTCCCATCCTTCGTCGACCTCGACCAGATCGAGCAACGTGCCGAGCACGCCCTCGACGGATGCCAGTCGTTCGGTACCGGCGACGGCGCGTGCGTCGTCGCGCGCGAGCGCGAGCGCTTCGCGACGAGCCACCCACGAGTGATGGTCGGACTCCGCGGCGCGCAAGTCTTCCGCGGCCGACGCCAGCGCCCGGTCGGCGTCGGCTCGCCACTGCTCGGCACCGTCGAGCGATTCGACGAGGGGCAGCTCGGACTGCTCGGCGTCGGCCAGCTCGCGGCGCAGCCGTTCAGCTTCCCGCGCGAGAACGTCTTGCTTCTCGGTCGACGCATCGATGCGGGCAGCGATGCGCGCCATCTCGGCATCACCCCGGTGCAAGGCCGAACGCAGGGCGGCCAGCTCGCCGCGCACCTCGGCAGCCCGCCCGCTCGGCGCCGCGACACCTTCGGCCCACTCGACCTCGAACCGCTCGCGCTGGGACTGCAACGCTATCTCGGCGGCGGCGAGCTCGGCGGCCTGGGGCTCGATCCGGAGGGCCTGGGTCTCGACCTCTTCCAGCTCGGCCCTCATGCTGGCCGACTCGGCCTCCAGCGTCGCCACAACCGCCTGATCGAGGAACGCGCCCTTCTCGCGCTCGATGCCGCGCCGGCGCTCGGTGAGCAATGCCGTCAAGCCACGCGCCTTCTCGCTCAGCGACTCGAACTGGCCGAGGTCGTCGCCAGCGTCGTTCTCACCCATCGCCGACAGCTTGTTCTCGGTGGCCATCACCTGGGTGTCGAGCTCGCCGAGCAGCTTCTTCAACTCTTGCTCAGCGGCGCCGACCTCGGCTCGCTGATGCGCCGCCCTCTCGAGCCGGGTGCGCAACCCCACGAGCTCTCGCCCGGCCACGAACACGCGCAGCGCGGTGAGCTCGTTCACGACGCCGGCATGCCGGCGCGCGGCATCGGCTTGACGCTCGAGCGGTCGAAGCTGGCGCCGCACCTCGCGCAACAGGTCTTGCAGGCGGGTGAGATTCGTCTCGGTAGCGGCCAGACGGCGCTGGCTCTTCTCACGCCGCTTGCGGAACTTCAGCACGCCCGCGGCTTCCTCGATGATCGCCCGCCGCTCTTCGGGTTTGGCGTTGAGCACAGCATCGATCTGACCCTGGCTGACGATGACGTGCTGCTGCCGGCCGACGCCGGAGTCGGAGAGCAGATCTTGGATGTCGAGCAACCGGCAGGGCGTGCCATTGAGGGCGTACTCGCTCTCACCGGTGCGAAACAGCGTGCGGGTGATCGTCACCTCGTTGAACTCGATGGGGAGCGTGCCATCGCCGTTGTCGATGACGAGCGAGACCTCGGCCCGGCCGAGTGCGGACCGCTTGGACGTTCCGGCGAAGATGACGTCGTCCATCTTCTGGGACCGCACGGCACTCGGCGCTTGCGCGCCCAGCACCCACCCGATCGCGTCTACGACGTTCGACTTTCCGCTGCCGTTCGGACCGACCACCACGGTGACCCCAGGTTCGAGGTCGAGCGAAGTGGGGTCAGCGAACGACTTGAACCCCTTCAGGGTAAGGGTCTTCAGGTACACACACCGTCTCCCAGTTGCTGCTCACGCTGCTCAGGCTGACCCTAGCGGGCGCACCTCCATGCCCCCCGCATCCTCCCTGACGTGCGGGTCGGCTGCGAGGTTCACACCTGGCACTGCTCGCAGTAGAACGTGCTGCGCCCGCCGAACTTGGCCTTGACGATCGGCGTGCGGCAGCGTCGGCACGCGAGCCGCTCGCGGTCGTAGACCTGGTGGTACTCCTGGTACTCGCCGGCCTTGCCTTCGAGGTCGACGTACTGCTCGTCGGACAGCGTCGACCCGCCGTACTTGATCGCGTCGTGGAGGGTTTCGACCAGAGCGCGGTAGAGCCGGCGGATCTCCTGGGTGGTGAGAGAGTCGCTCATCCGGTCGAACAGGAGCCCGGCCGCGAAGAGGATCTCGTCGCTGTAGATGTTGCCGATGCCGGCGATGATCTTCTGATCCATCAGGAACGCCTTCAGCTTCATCTTGTGCGTGTGCAGGAGCTGCCCGAAGGTCACCCACGACATCGGCTCCTCCACCGGATCGATGCCGAGCTCTGCCAGCTCGGGGACTTCGGTCAGCTCGTCAGGCGTCGTCGCGAACATCTCGCCGAACGTTCGTGGATCGACGAACCGAAGCTGGCCGCCCTGGGTGAACGTGATCACCACATGGGTGTGCTTCTCCATCGGTTCCTTGCTCGGAACGCGGCGAAGCTGCCCGCTCATACCGAGGTGGACCACCACCAGGTCGCCGGAGTCCAGCTTCAGCAGGAGGTACTTGCCCTTGCGTTCGACGCTGGCGACCTTTGTCCCTTCGATGCGAGAGATGAACTGCTTGCGGTTCGCGTGGCGACGGATGGAGCGGTTGTTCGTGACCTCCACCGCCTTTATCCGTCTGCCGACGACGTCGCGCTCGAGCTCGCGGCGGATGGTCTCCACTTCGGGAAGCTCAGGCATCGGCGCGTTCTCGCTCTCTGTCGTTCCCGCCGTCGTCCGAACCGTTCGGACAATCGGCCAGCCCGCGCTGCTCGGCAAGCTCCGCAGTCAGCACCGACCATGCGGCCCGGGCCGCGGCTTGCTCCGCTTGCTTCTTCGACTTGCCCTCGCCTTCACCTTTCACGACGCCGTCGAGCCGCACCGTCGCGAAG
Organism: Actinomycetota bacterium; assembly: GCA_016185305.1. GTDB lineage: Bacteria > Actinomycetota > Acidimicrobiia > Acidimicrobiales > Acidimicrobilacustridaceae > JACPNV01. The sequence continues at coordinate 8,361 of JACPNV010000076.1, forward strand.
AACCGCTTCTCATGATCGGGGCCCTCGTCGCGCACGTCGTAGGTAGGAAGCTGGTCGAAGTCGTGCGCGGCGAGCTCTTGGAGCTGGGTCTTGAAGTCGCGGTTTCCGGGCTCGGCGGAGGCCTCGACGATGTGCTCGGCGAGCAGGCGGAGGATGATCGGTGCGACGGCCATGAACCCGCCGTCGACATAGACGGCGCCGAGCACCGCTTCCAGCGCGTCGGCGAGAATCGACGATTTCTCGCGGCCGCCGCTCGCGTCCTCGCCCTTACCCAGCCGGAGGGACTCGCCGAGATCGAGGTTGCGCGCCACCTCGGCCAGGGTGGCCGCGCTCACCACTCCCGCCCGCAGCTTGGCCAGCTCGCCTTCGGGCATGCCTTCGTAGGTGCGGAACACGTGGTCGGTGACGACCACGCCCAGCACTGCATCGCCGAGGAACTCGAGCCGTTCGTTGGAGGCGAACCCTGCGTTCTCCGCGCACCACGAACGGTGCGTCAGCGCGAGGGGCAGCAACTCGCGATCCGTGAACGCATGCCCGAGCCGCTCGGCCAAACGCTCCGCACCCTCGGCGCGTGCCGGATCGCCGGCCACCGTGTCAGCCGAGCTTTCCCATCACGTAATCGACGGCGTCGCGGACGGTCTTCAGATCCTCGAGGTCTTCGTCCTCGATGCGGAAGCCGACCGAACGCTCACCCAGCTCCTCTTCGAGCGCTTCGACGAGCTCGATGAGGGCGAGCGAGTCAGCTTCGAGATCGTCCGCGAACGAGTCGCCTTCGTTGATGCCGGACGGGTCGATCTCCAAGATGTCAGCCAGCCGGTCACGGATGAGATCGAGAACCTCTTGGCGGCTGAGGGGGCTCTGTTCGACGTGGGTCTCTGCGGGCAACGTCTGCTCTCCTTCGTGTTCTGCCATCCACAGGAGCGGACGGCGGCCCGGATCGTGGGGGTTTGGTTCATCGGTGCTGCAACCGGCTCGTGCCGGCAGTTCTTGTTCGACACCATCGCTGCGGGGCTGGTTGCAGCGGCTGGCGCCGACCCCCTGCTCCTCTGAGCCGCGGGGCCGGTGAGAGAAGCGCTTGAGTTTTTCGTCGACCGTCCCAGACGACGAGCGCCGGGGAGTGTACCCGACCCCGAACCTTGTGCGCTTGTGAACCAGCATTGACCAGCACTTTCAGAGAAGCATCGGCGGGGTCACCCGGTGTGCCTCTGTGGTTCGACGTCCAGCTCGTACGTCGGAGACGGACAGATGCCCGACCCGTCATGCACCAGCGATTGCGTCACGGAGGTGCGCAACTACGTCGCTGGCAACGAGCTCGCTGGCAACGCGCACGGCGTTCACGATCGCCGTGGCCGACGACGAGCCATGGCTGATGATGCAGATACCATCCACCCCGAGCAGCATGGCCCCGCCCGTGCGCTCGGGGTCGAGCGACTCATAGAGCGGACCGAGCGCCGGCAGCAGGGTCGCGGCCGCGGCCTTGGTCTGCTCGTTGGTCTCGAACGCACCGAGCAGCGCCGCGACTAGCGCCTTCATGCCGCCCTCGAGCGTCTTCAGCGTGACGTTGCCGGTGAACCCGTCCGTGACGACGACGTCGGCCGCGTCGGACATGATGTCGCGCCCTTCGACGTTCCCGACGAAGGTGGCCCCGGTAGACCCCACCCAGTCGCCGGTCGCGAGCAGGTTATGGGTGTCTTTCACGAGCGCATTGCCCTTGGTCTCCTCCTCGCCGATCGACAGCAGGCCGACCCTCGGCGAGTCGATGCCGAAGCGGTCTTTGGCGTAGACCGCTCCCATCTGCGCGAACTCGCCCTTGATGCGGCCCATGCGGAACAGCGCGCTGGCCATCGTCGCGCCGGTGTTGCCCGCGCTCACCATGGCGGACGCCTTCCCGTCGCGCACCGCTTCGGCTGCGCGGACCAGCGACGAGTCCTTCATGCGCCGGACGCTCTTGCCCGCGTCGGCGTCCATGGGGATCACCTCCGAGGCCACGATCACCTCGAGGTCGGCGGTCTCGCCGATCTCTTCGGGTCGACCGACGAGCACGACGGGAACGCCAAGCTCATCCACGGCCCGGACGGCGCCAGCCACGATCTCGCCTGGCGCCTTGTCGCCGCCCATGGCATCGACGGCGATGGGAAGCATCCGGCTAGTCGACCTCGATCGCCTGGCGGCCGTTGTACCAGCCGCAGTTCCCGCAGACGGTGTGGGGGAGCTTGGCCGACTGGCAGCGCGGGCAAGTGGAACGAGCCGGCGTCTTGATGCGCCACGCCGAGGCCCGGCGGCTGCGGCTCTTTGCCTTGGAGGTCTTCTTCTTCGGGACAGCCATCGCGATCTCTCAGACAGGTCGATTTGCGAGCAGCAAACCCTAGCGGCCCGCCCGACGGGCGAGCCATTCGGCTGCTTCCCTTCTTCGCCGCCCTTGCCGCCGCGCTGGCAGAGGACTGGCGCCGGTTCCTCCCGTGCTCGGCCACCTTGGGGGCCGTCCTCGCGATCGGCTTCGCTACGGGGGCTCTGTGGCTGGCCCACGGCACGGTCGACCCGGACGTCGAGGATCAGGTGTCGGTCTCGGCGAGCTGACCGAGCGCGGCCCACCGCGGATCGATCGGAGGGTTCGCGTCGCCAGGAGAGGCCGGCGCACGATTGCGCCCCTGCTCGACGGGGAACGCGCTCGGGTCGGGGCCGCGGCAGCCGTCGTCGCACAGCGGAGCGAGGGGCAGGGCGAGGAGCACGGCATCGCGAACCATGGGCTCGAGCTCGATCATCTCGTCGACGAGCGGATAGGTCTCGCCCTCGGTCGGGCTCGGTTCGAACACCTCCTGCAGCCGTGCTTCGAGCACGCCTGTGACCTCACGCAGGCAGCGCCGGCACTCCCCGACCCACGGCGCATGCACGACGCCGTCGATCGCGACCGCGCCGCTCGCCGTCGACTCGATCGCGGCGCGCAGGTCGATGTCGTCACCATCGAGCACGCGGGCTGCCAGCACGGACAACGCGGGAAGCTGCACCGTGCGTTGCACCTCTTGGCGCGCGCCGAGATGCCGACGCACGTCGGCGACGTTCAGCAAGAGCGGGGGACGGGACGTCACGCTCCCGGAGGCGGCGGCAGGTGGTCGAAACCGTCGTCGTCCTCGAGCTCGTCGTCCTCGCCCCGCTGCGGCAGCGGCGCGGCGCTGATCGCCGTGTGCTCGCCGGTCGCGGCGCCGAAGGCATCGTCGTTCGGGTCGGGAGCCTCAGCGAGCGCAGTGCCCTGCAACTTGGCCCGGCCCGACGCCACGAGCTTCATCGTGCGCTCGAGCACGATCTCGAAGCTCGCCAGCTTCTGGTCGCAAAAGTCCTCGACTTCGTGCCGCAGGCGCCGTGCTTCGATCTCGGCGTTGTCGAGGATCTGGTAGGCGCGGGCTTCGGCAGCTTTCACGACCTCCGTGCGCTGGACCATGCGCTCAGACCGATCGCGCGCGGTCGCGATGATCTCTTCGCCTTCATGGCGCACCTTTTCGAGGAACTCCTCACGCTCTTTCAGCAGCCAGCGTGCCTGCCGCAGCTCTTCGGGCAGTCGCTCGATGGCTTCTTCCAAGAGATCGAGCACCTCTTCGCGTGACACCCGAGGAGTTGACGACAGCGGAACGTTCGGCGCGTTCTCGATGATGTCGCGCAGCCGCACGATCAACTGCTCGGCGTCGCCCAACTGGTAGGGCGGCGGCGCCGGCGTGTTGAACTCGTCGTCGGCGAGATCTGAGAAGTCGTCGTAGCCGTCGTAGTCGGTCACGCGCGCTTCTCCGCCAGTCGCTTGGCCACCGGGTCGGGGACCATGTTCGAGACGTCGCCACCGAAGCGGAAGATCTCGCGGATGAGGCGCGACGCGAGGAACGAGTTGCCCGACAGGCACGGCACGAACAAGGTGTCGACGCCGGAGATCTTGTGGTTCATCTGCGCCATCTGCAGCTCGTTCTCGTAGTCAGAGACGGCCCGGAGCCCCTTGATGATGAAGTCGGCGCCCACGTCTTTGGCCAGCTCGACGACGAGGCTGGAGAACATGGTGATGTCGATGTTGTCAAGATGCGAGACGCTCTCTTCAAGCATCGCCTTGCGCTCGTCGAGGCCGAACAGAGGCTCGCCCTTCTGCGGGTTGCGCATCGCCGCCACGACCACCCGGTCGAACAGGCGCGAAGCCGTCTCGATGATCTCCAGGTGCCCGTTGTGTATGGGGTCGAACGACCCGGGGTACAGGACGGTTGCCAACGTTCACTCCGGTGCATGGTCGGGCTCGAGCTTCCGTCGAGCGATCAAAACTACCGTACCGCCGTAGCGTTTCTCGCGGACAGTTGACCACCCTGGTGGCATCTCGATCAGTCGGTTCGACTCGATGACTGCGGTGCCCGCATCGATGCCCAGGAGGAGCGCGCCCCAGTCGTCGAACCGGTACGGAGGATCGGCGACGGCGAGGTCGAAGGTGGCGGCGTTCCGCAGGAACAGCAGCACGTCGTCGGCCACCACCTCGGCCCGGCCGACCAGTCCGAGGCTTCGCAGGTTCTGGTGGATGACATCGCGGGCGGCTCGGTTGCGGTCCACGAAGGTGCAGTGGACCGCGCCCCGTGAGAGGGCCTCGATGCCGAGGGCCCCGCTGCCTGCGAACAGGTCGACGACACGCGCCCCCTCCACGGCGCCGAGAGAGCCCAGCGCGTTGAAGACGGCCTCGCGGACCCGGTCGCTCGTCGGGCGGGTCTCGAACCCGTCGGGAGCCACGAGAGTCCGGCCCCGGCAAGTTCCGGCCACCACTCGCATGCCGAGAGTCTCGCGAAGCACACTACGGTCGGCACGATGGAGGTCGACAAGATCATCACCTGCGTCGATTGCGGCGGCCGTTGCCATCTGCTGTCCTATGCCCGCGAAGACGAGCCCTGGGAGCCGGGCGATGTCGTCGCGTACCGCTGCGAGGACTGCAACGACCGCTGGGACATCGTCCTCGCCGACCCCGCCGACGACTGATCAGCTACGGGTCGCGAGTTCGTAGACGCGGCGCTTGGGGACATCGAGTGCCGCCGCGACAGCCGCTACTGCATCCTTGGTCGACTTGCCCGCCGCACGCTGGGCGGCGAGCCCGGCCCCGATGTCTTCATCGGAAGCATCGTCGGGACGGTCGGCACCGTGCACGACCAACACGTACTCGCCGCGCGGCGCGACCCCATCGTACAGCGACCGCGCGTCCTCCAAGGTTCCGCGCCAGACCTCCTCATGGATCTTCGTCAACTCGCGCACCAGTGCGACGCGGCGGTCGCCGCCCATCGCGTCGATGAGATCCGCGAGCGTCCGCTCCAAACGGTGCGGCGCCTCGTACAACACCGTCGTCCGCCGCTCGCCCGCCAACATCTGCAACCGCTCCTTGCGGCCCGAACCCTTGCGCGGGAGGAAGCCCTCGAACACGAAGCGACCGGTCGGCAGGCCGCTGACCACGAGCGCGCTGATCGCGGCCGACGCGCCCGGCACCACCTCGACCGCAAAGCCGGCGTTCGCCGCCGCTTGCACCAACCGCTCGCCCGGATCGGACACACCGGGCATCCCGGCATCGGTGATCACCGCGATGCGCTGCCCGCGGCCAAGTCGTTCGAGGATCGACTTCGCTCGCTCCATCTCGTTGTGCTCGTGGACGACGATCAGCTCGCGTGCCTTCACACCCGCGTGCGCGAGGAGCTTGCCGGCCTTCCGCGAATCCTCACACGCGATCGCGTCAGCGCGCGAGAGCTCGTCGATCGCGCGGGGCGGCAGGTCGCCGAGGTTGCCTATCGGTGTAGCCACGAGCACCAGCGCTCCAGTCGGCGACGAACCCTGACGAGCCACCTATGCCGCCGAGCCGCGGCCGGCGGCCGGTGCGCACCCTGGGTCGCCCTCGCCTCGAACCTCGAGCACATCGCCACGGCGGAGACCCCAGTGCCCCATCACGCCGGCCTCGGTCTCCAGCACTGCATGCGCCCTGAGCACCGGCAGGCTGATCCGGTTGCGCGGCATCGTGAGGACCTTCACGATCCGAAGGTCACGGTCGCAAAACGCCACGTCGATCGGGAAGCGCATGCGAAAGGTGTGCACCGACTTGGCCGGGCGAAGCAAGAGGGCGCCCTCGACGCCATCCCGCCCCAGCAGACCCCGCGTGCGCTCGCGGAACGACTCGGCCACCTCCACCGTTGCCAGAACCTTTCCATCGTGAACCAGCCAAGCCATGGGCCACCTCACACGTTGAACCTGAACTCGAGGACGTCGCCGTCGGCGACTTCGTAGTCCTTTCCCTCCACTCGGAGCTTGCCGACCTCGCGCGCTTTGGACCACGAACCGATCTCGAGCAGCTCGTCCCAATGGATGGCCTCGGCGCGAATGAACCCCCGCTCGAAGTCGGTGTGGATCACGCCCGCGCATCGCGGCGCCTTCCACCCCGCCTTGAAGGTCCACGCACGCGACTCCTTCTCGCCGGTCGTCAGGAACGTGCGCAGCCCGAGCAGGTGGTACGCCGATCGCACGAACCGGGGAAGCGCGCCCTCGCCGAGGCCAAGACCTTCGAGCATCTCGGCCCGTTCGCCGACCGGAAGCTGGGCCGCTTCGGCTTCGAGCTGCACGCACATGCCGATCACTTCGATGCCCCGCTCGGCCACGGTGATCGAGGCCTGCGCGCCGAGCTCGGCTATCACTGGCGCGGTGAGCTCGTCGATGCGGTCGAGATCGTCTTCGCCGACGTTCACGACGGCGAGCAGGGGCTTGTTCGTCAGGAGGAAGAACTCCCGCAGCAGCTCGCGGTCGCTCACGCCGAGATCGCTTCGATAGATCGGCGTGCCGGCAGAAAGCACTTCTCGCGCCGCCTCCAATGCCTTCACCCCGTCGACCAAGCCCTTGTCGCCCTTGGCCGCCTTGCGTCGCTTGTCGACCTGCTTCTCGACGGTCTCGAGATCGGCCAGCGCCAGCTCGATCTCCAGCACCCGCAGGTGCTCCAAGGGATCGGCCGGCCCGGTCACGTCGTCGTCCGCGAAGGCGCGGAGCACGAACACGACCGCGTCGGACTCGCGGATGTTGGCGAGGAAGCGGTTGCCGAGACCCTCACCCTTGCTCGCCCCTTCGACCAGGCCGCCGATGTCGACGAACTCGACCGTCGCGGGCACGACCTTCTTCGAGCTCGACATGAGCGCCAACCGGTCGAGCCGCTCGTCGGGGATGGACGCGACGCCGACGTTTGGGTCTTTCGTCGCGAACGCGTACGGAGCCGCGAGTGCTCCCGTTCCGCCGCGCAAGGCGTTGTACAAAGACGACTTGCCTGCGTTCGGCAAGCCGACGAACCCGAACCGCTCCATCGCGGGTCAGGCTACCGGCGCGCCGCTCGTGCCGTGAAGCCGCCGGTCTCGCGGCGCACTGGGTGATAGCTGTACCAGCCACATCTCGCCCCGCGCGCGCCATGATGGGGTGGTTCGCCCCGTCCCGGTAAGGATCCGACCATGGCCATCGACGGATTCGTCCACCAGCTTCCCGACATCGACCCCGACGAGACGCGGGAGTGGCTCGATTCGCTCGATGCCGTGATCGATGCTCGGGGCAAGACGCGGGCACGCTTCTTGGTGTCGAAGCTGACCGAGCGGGCGCGCGAGCGCCAGATCGGCACGCCGGCCGAGGTCAGCACGCCCTACGTCAACACGATCCCGACCAGCGAGCAGCCGTGGTTCCCTGGCGACGAGTACATCGAGCGCCGCATTCGTGCCTTCATCCGGTGGAACGCGGCCATCATGGTCGTCAGGGCCAACAAGCACGCGGAGGGCATCGGCGGGCACCTGTCGACGTTCGCGTCCAGCGCGGCGCTCTATGAGGTCGGCTTCAACCACTTCTTCCGGGGCAAAGAAGACGGCCTTCCCGGCGACCACGTCTACTTCCAGGGTCACGCCGCGCCCGGCGTGTACGCCCGGGCCTACCTCGAAGGTCGGCTCACCGAAGACGATCTCGACAACTTCCGCCAGGAGATCGCCAAGCCGGCTGGCCCGGGGGCCGGCCTGGGAGGGCTCCCGAGCTATCCCCACCCCTGGCTCATGCCGAGCTTCTGGGAGTACCCGACCGTCTCGATGGGATTGGGCCCGATCAACTCGATCTACCAGGCGAGGTTCAACCGCTACCTCCAGCACCGCCAGATCGACGACACGTCGGCCAGCCGGGTGTGGTGCTTCCTCGGCGACGGCGAGTGCGACGAGCCCGAGACGCTCGGGTCGATCTCGCTGGCCAGCCGCGAAGGCCTCGACAACCTCATCTGGGTCGTGAACTGCAACCTGCAACGCCTCGACGGACCCGTCCGCGGCAACGACAAGGTCATCCAAGAGCTCGAATCCGGGTTCCGGGGCGCGGGGTGGAACGTGATCAAGGTGATCTGGGGGTCGCGCTGGGACGATCTCCTGGCGCGTGACGTCGACGGTGTGCTGCTGAAGAAGATGAACACGACGCCCGACGGCGACTTCCAGCGCTATGCCGTCTCCGACGGCGCCCACATCCGCGACCACTTCTTCGGCCCCGATCCCCGCCTGCGCAAGCTGGTCGAGCACCTGTCCGACGACGACCTCCGCAACCTGCCGCGAGGCGGCCATGACTACGAGAAGATCTACGCCGCGTACGACGCGGCCACGCGGCTGAGCGGCGCACCGACCGTCATCCTCGCCAAGACGATCAAGGGCTGGACGCTCGGCCCCGACCTCGAAGGCCGCAACGCCACCCATCAGATCAAGAAGATGAGCGCCGACCAGTTGCGCCTGCTCCGCGACCGGCTCTTCCTCCACGACGAGATCCCCGACGAAGCGCTGTCGGGCCCCGAGCCGCCGTACTACCGGCCTCCGATCGACTCCGCCGAGTACGAGTACATGATGGGCCGGCGCAAGGCGCTCGACGGCCCGATGCCGAGCCGCGACCTCCCCATCCGGCGCCCCCTGGCGTTCCCGTCCGACGGCTCGTTCAAGGAGCTCTTCGAGGGCTCGGGCGGCCAGCAGGTGTCGACGACGATGGCCTTCACCCGGCTGTTGCGCAACCTGATGCGCGACGGCGAGTTCGGCAAGCGGGTGGTGCCGATCGTTCCTGACGAGGCCCGTACCTTCGGTATGGATGCGCTCTTCCGCGAGTTCAAGATCTACGCGTCGCAGGGCCAACGCTACGAACCCGTCGATCACGACCTGTTGCTCGCCTACCGCGAGGCGAAAGACGGCCAGATCCTGGAGGAGGGCATCACCGAAGCCGGTTCGCTCTCGTCGTGGACCGCGGCGGCGACGTCGTATGCCCATCGCGGCGTGCCCATGGTGCCGTTCTTCATCTTCTATTCGATGTTCGGCTTCCAGCGGGTGGGCGACCTCATCTGGGCCGCGGCCGACGCGCGCTCTCGTGGCTTCCTGCTCGGCGCGACGGCCGGACGCACCACGCTGATGGGCGAGGGCTTGCAACACCAGGACGGGCACTCACTCGTGCTCGCGTCTTCGGTGCCGACGTGCCAGGCCTACGACGCTGCCTTCGCGTACGAGATGGCAACGGTCATCAAGCACGGCCTGCACCGGATGTACGGCGAATCTCCGGAGGACGTCTTCTTCTACCTGACGCTCTACAACGAGAACTACGAGATGCCGGCGATGCCACCCGGCGTCACCGAGGCCGACGTCATGTCCGGCCTCTATCGATGGTCGCCCGCACCTGAAGGTCTGGAGTCGAACGCGCCAACCGCCACGATCCTCTTCTCCGGTCCCGCCCAGGGCGCGGCGCGCGAAGCGCAGGCCGCGCTCGCCGAGCATCACGGCGTGGCGACCGAGCTCTGGTCGGCACCGTCCTACAAGCGGCTCTGGCGGTCACCGACTTCATGGCGTCGGTTCCCGAGCAGATTGCGCGGTTCATCCCTGAGGGTCGGTCTTTCCTCGCGTTGGGAACCGACGGCTTCGGTCGATCCGATACCAGGGAAGCGCTTCGCCGGTTCTTCGAGACCGACGCCGCGCATCTCGAGGTCGCCGTCCTGTCACAGCTCGCCGCCGAGGGCGCTGTCGACGCCAAGGTGGTCGCGTCCGCCATCGCGCGCACGGGCATCGACGCCGACACCGACCCGCCCTGGACCCGTTAGTTCGCGCTCGTTCTCCGCTAGTAGCGCTAGCGATGAAGTCGCGCCGCAATGGAGGCGAGGCCTTGCGGCCTCGCGAAGTCGACCAGCTACCCGAATGGCAAGCAGAGCAACTCAGTGTGCGCCTACTTTGGGGCGACGCTGTTGAGCCCGGTTTTCGGGGCTGTTTTGGTGTAGCGCGGGGCCGAAGGCGGCGGTTATTTCGAACAGTCTTCGATCGTCGGCACCGCTGAGCATGCCGACGTCTTGGCGATCGCCGACTCGCTCTACACCTACCTGGCTGCCGCCGAGACGACTGCGCTCATCCTCGAGGCGGATCGAATCAGCCCGGCGGTTCGAGCGCGGACCTCCAGAGCGTCTTCCTCGGCCACGCCCTGGGTCTCGGATTCTCGTCGGAGTCGAAGGGCCTGTTCGCCGACTACCTGTCGAGCGCCCTTCGTCCCGACTACTGGGGACAACTACACCAACGTCCGCGGGCTCTTCCTGTTCGGGTACTGATCACTCGCCAGGGCACGGGCCCGTGGCCCCGGCGAGGCGCGCTGACCCGTGATCGGGGCTCAAAGACGCCGCTGGTACCATGGCGGCACGTGCCCCCGGCACCAGAACGGATGATCATGTCGCTGCGCCACGAAGAACTCACGCCCGAGGAGCTGGCCCTCCAAGAGGGGCTCGATCGTTCGTGGGCGCATGCGCAGAAGGCACTCGCAGATCCGGTCTTCCGTGCCCGGCTGGAAGAGTCGATCGACCGGGTCAATCGGTCGTCCACCACGCCGATCTCGAAAGAAGAGTTCTTGGCGCAGACCGAGTCTCTGATCGAGTAGTGCCCCTCCGCGACCTCAGCGAGTTCCACGACTGGGTCCGGCGCGAGTCGCCGAGCAAGGCAGCGCGCAGCGTCGCCCGCACGTTCATCGCGGAACTCGGGGACGAACCATGGCGCGCGCCGAGCGTGCCGCTGGCGGAACTGTCGAACCAGCCCGAGTACGAAGTCCGCAAAGCGTCGTTGCGGGTGAGCGGTGAGGCCGAGGTGCACATCTGGTACGTCCACGCGTACGCGACGGGCAACATCGACATCGTCGCCGTCACCAACCGGTGACCCTTCACCGCATACGAGGCGCTGGCCGCGATTCCGGCGTGCGAGCCCTCACGTGAGATCGATATCGGTGCGATCAATCGTCTGGTCGCCCATGTGGTCGTCGCCGGTCAGGTCGAGCAGAAGGTCGAGGTACTCGGTGCCAACCTCATCGATGCCTTCCTCGACAACTCGATCGTCGTGGCCGTCCGCGATGTCGAACAGGACGGCGCCTGCCGCGTCGATGACGCGTTGGATTCGGAGGATCGGGATCCAGTCCTCGTTGACTCGACCATGGACGTCGAGCGCGAGGCCGGTGAGGTCACCGTCCAGCTTCGTTCAAGGGCGTCCTGTGTTACGGGCATCCCGACGAGCGAGTGGCCCTGGCACGCTCGGATCCGCGCGCCGTCGAGTTGTGCACGGCCCTTGTCGTTGGTCTCGACGGCGTCGAGCAAGTTCGCTCGCGTCATGTCGAGCACCACGAGGACCTCTTCGACGTCGGCCCATCCCGCCTCGTCCATCGACAGGCCCGCTTCGTTGGCGCTATGTCGGAGCAGCCACGACAGCTGCTTGCTCCGGCGCACCGACAGCTTGCTCATGGCACACTCGATTCGATCACGTCCAGCACCCCTCGGATCCTGGTCTCAGCCAAGTCGTCTGGCCGAACAAGAACGGAGTAGGTGACCGGCGCAAGGTCGGCGATCGGCCGCGTGACGAGATCGCTCCCTGCTGTCACGCAGCCGTTGACGGTGGCCAGACCGACACCGAGTGAAACGAAGTGGAGCATCTGGGCCCAGCCCTCGGCCTCGATGCCGATCGAGACCATGACGCGCACTCGGCGAAGCGCTGGTCGACCGTCGACCGGTGCGGACGCCCCGTCGGTGGCACGACGGGCGAAGCGCTGCCGAGATCTCGAAGGTGAAGTACTCGGTTGCGGGCGAGTGGGTGGCCCGCAGGCAACGCGAGCACCTGGGGGTACGTGCCCAGCTCTCGTACGCGCATTCCCTTTGGGCGCGTACGCAGCACCGGAACGCCAAGATCAGCGCGGCTCGTACGCACCGCCTGGATGGTCTCGTCGGTGTTGGTCGTGGTGAGCTGGATCTCGGATCCGCTCGCCAACCGGGACGGTGCGGGCTTAGTTGGAGCCGCAATGGAGGCGAGGCCTTGCGGCCTCGCGAAGCCGGGATCTCACAAGCGATCGGTGGAGACGATCCTTCCCAGCCGCAATGGAGGCGAGGCCTTGCGGCCTCGCGAAGGGTGGGATACGCCGACGAGCGTTGGAGGCGATCCGTATGCCGCAATGGAGGCGAGGCCTTGCGGCCTCGCGAAGCAGCCAGGCGCCGGGAACTGGACGGCCGGCATGGTTTGGGCCGCAATGGAGGCGAGGCCTTGCGGCCTCGCGAAGCAGACAGCCGTTCGTGACGCCGTCCCACGGGTTCGGGTAGCCGCAATGGAGGCGAGGCCTTGCGGCCTCGCGAAGGTTCGCGGGGAACTGGTTCGCCGGACCGGTGGCGTCGCCGCAATGGAGGCGAGGCCTTGCGGCCTCGCGAAGTGGACATCACCTGACGGAGAGACTTGGACGCGCACAGACGCCGCAATGGAGGCGAGGCCTTGCGGCCTCGCGAAG
>JACPNV010000025.1 GCA_016185305.1 Actinomycetota bacterium
CTTGGTGTGGATGGGGTGAACGCTGGAGGACGCGTGGATGTCGAGTGTCGATCGCTCGGGCTCGAGTTCATAGCGCACCGCCCGATCATTGCACCCGAGCCGAACTGGGCCGTGGGCCGCGCCGGTTGTGGCACGTTCGGCGGCCCAGGTCAGCGGTCCGGTGATCCGGCCGTCGCCGTCGCCGTCGGCGCCCAGCGCAGCGACACGCTGATGCGCGGGCCGGCGTGCGCGACTTTCGGCACGCCGTGGTCGAACTCGAGCTGGCAGCGTCCGCCCATGACGAGCAGATCGCCCGACGCGGGTCGCAGATCGAGCGACGAGCCTCGTCCTTTCGGCCGGATCAGAAAAGGGCGGGCCGCACCTGTTGTCACGATGGCCACGATCGTGTCGTCGAGCTCGCGCAGCTCGCGATCGGCATGGAACGCCACGCTGTCGTGCCCGTCGCGGTAGTAGTTGAGCCCGACGCTGCCGAACCGCTTGCCGTAGTGCTCGCCCAGGGCGCGGCGGATGGCGCCGAGGGCGGGATGGGGGAGGGCCTTGCCGCGCGGGTACCAGCGCGACAGGCGCGGATCATCGACGAGCCGGTCGTACATCCATCGTGTGCCATGAGTCCACGGCACCGTCTGCGCCAGCTCGGTGCACAGCGCGTCGGCGCCGCGCAGCCAGCCGCGTGAGAGGTCGACCCAGGAGGTGCCCTCGCGGTCGAGGGGAAGGCGCTCGAACGCGGGCTGCTCGTCGACTTCGGGTGTGCCGCCCGCGAACAAGCTTCCCTGCAACGACTGCATCACGGCGGCAGTCTAGCGAACACGTGTTCTCATCCAGCGTGTTCTCCCCGCGTGTTCTCGAGTCACGCGATCTCGTACGTCGCCCCCGGTCTCGTCGATGTCGCATCGACCTCGATCACCACTCCGAGATCGGTGGTGAGCGAGGCCACGCCGTTGTCACGCGCGTAGCCCGTGCCCTGCAGGTTGAACACCCGAACGCTCGGCGCGTCGATGGGGTACGGACCCCAGTGCCAGGTTCCGCGGTCGAGGTGGATGCACTCGTACGGCTCGACGACGAAGGCGCGCGCGGCATCGATGTGATCTCTCCTCGACAGGTCGAGCTCGGCCGGCGCCACCACGACGATGCACGTGGCGTCCATAGGCATCAAGGTCTGGGTGTGCGTGTCGTGCCGGTTGAGCAGCTCGCACAGCAGCCCGGTGTCGCCGATCGAGACCTCGTCGGCGCGGTGGCTGATGAAGTTCACATGCCCGTCGTTCCAGAGGAACTCGGCGTCGGCGCGGTCGTGCTCGGTGCCTTCGTCGGCCGGCAGGTGGCCGAACGGGGCGAAGGCCTCGTGGCTCAGCCGCCCGGCGCGGAGGACGATCGTCTCGGGTTGCGGCGCCGGATCCACCATGGGCTCACCACCTATCCTTTGACCGACGCAGGGTAGGCCAGAGGCGGCTTCGGGAGGAACCATGGATGTGCGTTCGATCGAGGACATCGAGCCGGTGATCGAGCACAACGGCACCGTCCCCGTGTGGTGGCTCGTGAATCCCCGCGAGATGTTCGACATCACCAAGGGCGGGCACCTCGAGCTGGTCAGCGAGTTCGAGGTCGCCGGGGGCGGGTTCGTCGATCCCCATCACCATCTGACCCATGAGTTCTATTACGTCACCGCCGGCCGGGGGATCATGACGATCGAGGGGGAGGATCGCGAGATCGCCCAGGGAGACCTCGTGCACATCCCGCCCGACGCGGTCCACAGCTTGCGGCCGGTGAGCGACAACGCACCGATCCACTGCTTCTGCTTCGCCGTCGGCATGCCGGACGCGGGACCCGTCGACTATTCCTGACTTGATCGGCGAGCACCGGTAGCCTGACGGCTGTGTCAGTGCCTTTGAGGCAGCTGGGCTGCGGCGGAGCAAAGGTGGACGGATACGTCCACCCCGACTTCACCGCCGTGGCCAACGCCTTCAAGAACCAACTTCGCCGGACGAGCGGCGGCGCAGCGGTCGCCGTCTACCATCACGGCGAGCTTGTCGTCGACCTCTGGGGCGGCAGCCGCACCGACGATGGCGATCCCTGGGAGCGCGACACCCTGGCGATGTGCTTCTCGACGACCAAGGGCCTGACCTCAACGGCGTTGCACCTCCTCGCCGATCGAGGCCTCGTCGACTACCAGGCACCGGTGTCTGAGTACTGGCCCGAGTTCGCGCAGGCGAGCAAGAGCGACGTGACTGTCGAGCACCTGTTGACCCACTCCGCCGGGCTTCACCGCATCCGGTCGGTGATCGACGGCGCGGAACGGATGCTCGACTGGGACTACATGGTAGACGCGCTGGCCCAGGCCGAGCCCGCCTACCCCGCAGGCACCAACACCGGCTACCACGCGCTGACCTACGGCTGGTTGGTTGGTGAGGTCATCCGTCGCGTGTCAGGAAAGCCACTCGATCGGTTCGTACACGACGAGCTGGCCCTACCGCTCGACGCCGACGGCCTCTACCTCGGGTGCCCGCCCTCTGAGCGGCATCGCGTCGCGGCGCTGCGGCCGATGGGTCGCGTGATGTTCGGGCCTCGGCCGTTGCGGGTGGTGCAGCGCCAGATCGGTGAGCAGTTCGGTCGAGTCGCGTCGCTGTTGCGGTCACCGGTCAACCCGCGGCGGATGATCAACGCGCTCGTTCCCCGGGGGATCGAGGACGTGCTCTACGCGGGCGACATCATGGATGCGTCGGTGCCGGCCGCCAACGGGTTCTTCACCGCCCGGTCCTTGGCTCGCATGTACGCCATGATCGCCGGCCAAGGAGAGATCGATGGCGTCCGCGTGCTGTCGCCCGACACCGTCGAGCAGATGGGTCGCATACGCGTGTGGCGTCGCGATCTCGTGCTCGTCGTGCCGATGAAGTGGCGTCTCGGCTATCACCAGGTAGCCACGACCAGAGGGCGTGTCGGCGAAGCGTTCGGCCACTTCGGCTTCGGCGGGTCGGGCGGCTGGTGCGACCCGACGCGAGACATCGCGATGGCGATGGTGTGCAACCGGGGCGCGGGCTCGCCGATCGGCGACCTCCGGTTGCTGCAACTCGGCTCGGCGGTGATGAGCGCCGCCCGAGACCGCCGACGGGTGCCAACCTCGGCCTGACCCGGTTGTGCGCCGGCGCGCGGGTGCGCGTCGCGGAGCGGCATCGCGCGCGAGCATCGTTGGAGTGAGCCGACGGCGCCCTCTTTCGGAGACCTACGACCGCGCCTACTACGACCACTGGTACCGACGCGAAGGGTTCGGCTCACCAGCGCGGCTGCGGCGGAAGGTGAACTATGCGTTGGGTGCGGCCGAGTACCTGCTCGAACGGCCGGTCCGGTCGGTGCTGGACGTCGGCTGCGGCGAGGGGCCTTGGCGCGTCGAGCTAGCGAAGCAGCGTCCCAAAGCGCGCTATCTCGGCATCGATCCGAGCGAGTACGCCATCGAGCGCCACGGGAAGAAGCGCAACCTCCGGCTCGGGGGCATGGGCGACCTGCTCGGGATGAACCTCCACGAGGAAGGCCCGTTCGATCTCGTCGTGTGCGTCGACGTGATCGCCTACGTCGCTGCCGCGGAGTTGCGGTCTGGGCTGCGAGTCATGGCATCGGTGATGAGTGGTGTTGCGTTGATCGAGGTGTTCACGGCGGCTGACGACTTCGAAGGTGATCGACATGGCTATCACGCCCGGTCGCCCCGGACGTACGACCGCTGGTTCGCCGACGCCGGCCTTCGCCGCATCGGTCCCCATCTCTACATCCCGGAGATCGCGTTGCCGCAACTCGCCACCTTCGAGTACCGCCACTGACCGATCCCCGTGGGGTCGAGCACGAAAACTCCCGTGCCGGCAGCGTCAACCATCTCCGGACAGTGCGCCGCCCGTCTGGATGAACAGGCCGTCGGCCTCCGCGGTGACCGTGTCTCCGGCGCGGATCTCACCCTTCGCGATGAGCTTCCGTCCAGAGGCGCGGTCTACCCAGCCCCGCAACTGCAGCTCGTCCAGGATCGGAGTCGGTTTGCGGTAGTGGACGGTGAGCCGGCCGGTAAAGCCACCACCGGCGCCAACGATCGTCGCGATGCCGAGCAGCTCGTCGAAGATGAGCGCGACGACACCACCGTGGGTGTAGTTCCACGGCGGTCCGTTGTACGGCTCGGTCAGCGTCACCCGCCCGGTCACGACCTTTCGCTCGACGCCGTCGATCACGTCGTCGACGATCTGTAGCTCGACGGGTGGCGACAGCGGGTTGCAGCGACCGATGATCGGGGAGTACGGGAAGTACTCCACCGGTGGTGCGTCGAAGTTGAAGCCATCCCGGTTCATGGCAAACCCGAGTTGGCTGTGGGGACCAGCGAACGTCTCGCGTTCGAGCAGCGCCGCGGCCTCGTCGAGCAGCGCCCGCGCGCGGGCCATCGCTTCGATGTCGACCTCGGTGACACGGACAGCTCGAATGGCCGAGCGTGTCGCCGCCGCCAACCGTTCCCGTTCCGCCTCGACCTCGTCCATACGGGCCGACACGCTACCCCCGGACCCGATCGGCCCGGCCCGAACGGCGTGGGCGCCTGACGAAACGTACCCGTGCGGTACGTTGCACGCCCGTGGGGGACCTGGGCGAATGCAGGGAGCCAGAGGTGACGACGATGGTCGACCTCTGCAACGCGGACGGGACGCTGAACCGCTCGGCTGTCGGGTGGAGCCGCACGCCGCTGCATCGGTGCAACCTGCCATCGGGTCTGCGGTCGTGGGGGCGGGCCAAGCGGTGGGACTACTGGTGCGTGACCTCATATCCGTGGATCGTGTCGTTCACGGTCGCACACGTCGACTACCTCGCGCTCGTCTCGGTGTGGTTCCGCGATCTCGAGAGCGGTCGCTACGTGGAGAAAAACGTCGGCTCACCGCTGGCGGCGGGCGTGCGCCTTCCCGAGACCGTCGGTGGTGCCGACATCGACATCGAGTTGCTGGGCAGCGCGCTCCACTTCGTCGAGAGCTCCGAGGGAACGCGGTTGTGCTTCGACGCGCCGCTGAAGGGCAAGAAGCGGTTCGAGGTCGATCTGCTCGTCGATGCACCGGCTGATCACGAGACGCTCGGCGTGGTGATCCCGTGGAGCGATCGGCTGTTCCAGTACACGTCGAAGCACAACACCCGTCCGGCGCGCGGGCAGGTGCGGATCGGCTCGGACGAGTACACGTTCGGCGACGATGCCTGGGGTTGCCTCGACTACGGCCGGGGCCGCTGGCCCTATCGCACCGCGTGGAACTGGGGATCGGCCTCGGGCCTGAGCGACGGTCACGTGGTCGGGCTGCAACTGGGCGGCAAGTGGACGGCCGGTACGGGGATGACCGAGAACGCGCTGTGCATCGATGGAAGGTTGCACAAGATCAGCGAAGAGCTCGTGTGGGAGTACGGGCTCGACGGTCCGCGGCGGCCGTGGGCTATCTCCACGCCGGTGTCCGATCGCGTCGATCTCCGGTTCGAGCCGGCCTGGAACCGGTCGGCGCACCTCGACGCGGGCTTCGCCGCGACCAGGGCCGACGTGTGCTTCGGTCACTACTCGGGCACGATCGTCGACGACTGCGGCACATCGGTCGCGGTCGATCGCCTCTTCGGCTGGGCCGAGGACTGCCGCTGGAAGTGGTGACGCGCTACTCGTGGTGGAGCTCGACGGCGAGCTCGGCGTCCGGGTCGGGCGGCAAGAACGCGGCGCTCTCGATCGTGAGCTGCTCGAGGGTCCCGGTGAGCGGGAACGGCGGGGCGTAGTCGTCGCACACCGGGAAGCCGGCATCGCGACCCACGAGCAAGCCCGCGCCGCCGATCTGCCAGCGGAACGGGAGATCGCGCGGGACCTGTGCTGGTTCGCTGGCCGGCGCACCGTCGACGCCGATCGCCATCGGCCCGCCGCCGCCCTGCTCGCGCCGGTACTCCACGAGCAGCGAGTGCTCACCCGGCGCCAGCGGCGCGGTCGTGCGGGTCGACACCGGATCGCCGAACAGGTTGACGGTCATGACCGCACACCCGTCGAGAAGGTACAGCGCGAAGCCGTTGTTCCAGTCGCCGAGCGCGGCGATCACGCCTTCAGCCGCCGAGCCATCGTCGGCCACGGTGATCGACGCCCGGAAGCGGAACCCGCCGCCGAGCGGTGGGAGAAGGTCTTCGGCGACCGGACCACCGCCGGGCCGGAACACGCCGGTTGGGCGCATGCCCCACGGTGAGGGCTCGAGCGCGCTGATGCGCATGATGAGCGAGTCGTCTAGGGGGAGCACATCGTTGCGGCCGGCTTCGGCCCACCAGCGATCGACGAGCTGTCGCGTCAGCTCGGGCTCGTCGCCCGCGAGGTCATGCGCCTCGCTGAAGTCGTCGGCGAGGTTGAACAGCGACCAGCGATCGTTGTCGAAGTCGTGGCTGCCGTCGACGAGCTCTCGCTCGATGGAGAGCTGGTTGCCGACGTGATCGGTGACCGCCTTGTAGCCGTCGTGGTAGATGGCGCGACTGCCGAGCATCTCGAAGTACTGCGTGCGTCGCGCCGAGGGCGCGCCGGCATCGGTGAACGTCGGCACGAGGCTCGAACCAGCTACTGCCTGCTGCTGCACGCCGTCGACGACCGCGGGCGCCTCGACCCCGGCCGCGTCGAGGATCGTGCTGAACACGTCGACGGCATGGGAGAACTGCGGTCGCACCGCGCCGCGCTGCTCGGCGTCGATCTTGGCGGGCCACCGCACGACCAGCGGCGTGCGCACGCCGCCGAGCCACGTGTAGCGCTTCCAGAGGCGGAATGGCGTGTTGCCGGCCCAGGCCCACGGCCAGGCGTAGTGGTTGTAGGCCCGGTGGCCGCCGAAGTCGTCGATGCGGGCGAGCATGGTGGCGACATCGTCGGTCAGGTCGTGGGTGAAGCGGTGCTCGTTGAGAGAACCGTTCGGGCCGCCCTCGGCCGACGTGCCGTTGTCGGACAGGATGAGCACCAGCGTGTTGTCGAGCGTGCCGCTCTGCTCGAGGAACGAGAGCAGCCTGCCGATCTGCGCGTCGGTGTGGCTGAGGTAGCCGGCGAACACCTCCATCATCCGCGCATAGAGGCGCCGCTCGTCCGCGGAGCACGAGTGCCATGGCGCGACCCAGCTCGGCCGCTCGGTGAGCGTGGTGCCCTCGGGTACGACGCCGGCCGCGATCTGGCGGGCGAACGTGGCATCGCGCCACTCGTCCCAACCCTGGTCGAAGTGACCGCGGTAGCCATCGATCCACGCGCGAGGCGCCTGGTGCGGGGCGTGCATCGCGCCGGTGGCGAAGTAGCAGAAGAAGGGCTTGTTCGGCGTGGCCTGCTGCTGGTCCTGGATGAACCGGATGGCGGTGTCGGCCAGGTCTTCGGTGAGGTGGTAGCCCTCCTCGGGCGAGCGGGGCTGCGCCACGAACTGGTTGTCGCGCACGAGGTCGGGCGTCCACTGGTTGGTGTCGCCCCCGAGGAAGCCGTAGTGCTTCTCGAAACCGAGGCCGAGCGGCCACAGGCCGAAGGGCCCCGACGCGCTCTGCTCCCACCGCGGGGCCAGGTGCCATTTGCCGACGGCCATCGTCGAGTAGCCGCCGTCTTTCAGGATGCTCGGCAGGGTCGCGGCCGACTTCGGGATGCGACCGGTGTAGCCGGGGAAGCCCATGGGGATGTCGGTGAGGAACCCCATGCCGACGGCGTGATGGTTGCGGCCGGTGAGCAGGCAGGCGCGGGTCGGTGAGCACAGCGCGGTGACGTGGAAGCTGCGGTAGCGCAAGCCCTCGGCGGCCATGCGATCGATCGCCGGCGTGTCGATGTCGGACCCGAAGCAGCCGAACTGGGCGAAGCCGAGGTCGTCGAGCACGATCAACACCACGTTGGGAGCGCTGGCCGGCGGTGAGGGAGCGGTGTAGAACGACGGGGTGGAGTCGGCGATGGTGCGGCCGAGGATCGCCGGCTTCGTCGCTGCCGCCATCTCAGACCCCTGCCAGTGCGGTCGCGCTCGCGGCCGCGGGGCCGACCGGTCGATCGCCGATGATCGTCACCCGCTCCATCACGCGGACCTGCGGGTGGTAGTCGGAGACGGCGTAGTGCTGGGTCGTGCGGTTGTCCCAGAAGGCGACCGACCCTGGTTCCCAATGGAAGCGGCACTGGTACTCGGGCACGTCGGCTTGGCGGACGAGCAGTTCGAGCAGCGTGCTCGACTCCTCCGGCTGCATGCCGCTGATGTGGCTCGTGAACGGGCGGTTCACGTACAGCACCTTGCGTCCGGTCTCGGGGATGACACGTACGATCGGATGCTCGGCCGGCGGGAACTCCTCGCGCTTGCGCGCCTTCTCCTCGTCCGAGAGCAGCCGCCCGAACGTGTGGACGAAGTCGTGCACCGCGGTCAGCCCGTCGATGCGGTCTTTGGTCTCGTCGTCGAGCCCGTCGTAGGCGGCGCCCATGTCGCACCACAACGTGTCACCGCCCAGCCGAGGAACCGTGACGGCTCGGAGGATCGAGCCCATCGACGGGACCTGCCGCCAGGTGACGTCGCTGTGCCAGACGTTCTCGTAGCCACCGATCTTCTCGTCCTTGGCGAACCGGATGACGTCCGGTGCGTCAGCGGACGGCAGGAACGGATGCACCTCGAGCTCACCCCATCGGCTCGCGAACGCACGATGATCGGCCGCGTCGATCGCCTGGTCGCGGAAGAACAGGACCTTCCACTCGAGCCGCGCGCGCCGCAGCTCGGCCAACACCTCGTCGTCGACGCTCCCGAGGTCGACGCCGCGGACCGCGGCGCCGATCGTCGGGCTGAGCGGCTGCACATCGAACCGCTCGTACGGACGATCGTCGAAGTCGTCGAGGGTCCGCCGGAGCGTCCGGGGGCCGGCCTTGAGCTCGAGCATCAGCGTTCTCCTTCGGTCGTCGACGCGCCCCTGCGGGCGAGTCGGGTGGTGGACGCCCGGGGTCGGCGCCGCGTCGCGGTCGAGCTCGAGTTGCGCACGCTCGCTGCTTGCAACAACCCGACCGTCGTGTCGATCAGATCGTCGACGAAGACGTCGCCGGGGAGGTCGAGGCCGCTCTCATGGTGGGCGCCGGTCGCGGCCACCCGTTCCCAGCCCGCGAGCGCGTTGACGAAGTAGGTGCCCGCCAGCCAGAGCCGGGGCTCGAGCACTGATCGCGGGACCTCCGTGCGCAAGACACGTTCCAGGCGCCGGTAGACCTCGGGCACCGACCCGCCCTTCACGGCCGGCGACGACTCGAGATCGCCTCCGGTGGTCAAGGTCTGAGCCAGGAAGCGGGCATACCAGCTCTCGCCGGGTCGTTCCTCGACGACCGCCTCCGCCAAGGGCCGGACCAGCGCTTCGACCAACGCCCGAAGGTCAGCGGCGCGCCCCGCGGCATCGAGGTCGGCGAGCATGGCCTGGCGCCGGGTGTCGATCGTCGCCATGCGCAGCTCGAGGATGGCGTCGATCAGTCCGGCCTTCGAGCCGAAGTGGTATTGCACCGCCGAGTTGTTCCGCTGGCCCGCCGCCACCCCGACCTCCCGCAGGGAGACGGCGCCGATGCCTCGCTCGCCGAACAGCTGCTCGGCGGCGGTGATCATGCGGATGCGGGTGTCGCTCTCGTCGCCCGTCCCGGGATCGGTCACCGGGCCATCTTAAGACAACTGTCTCATTCAGACAAGTGTCTTAGCCGCCAGCGGGCGAACTGGGCCGGCCAACGCGCCGGAAGCGGCGCGCGTGACGGCCCAGTTCGGAGGTTCGGTAGACCGAGACGTGGTGCGCGCTGGTCGCCGAATCGAACGGCTCCCGCGTGTAGTCCGCCCAGCGATGCTCCAGTTCCAGGCCGGCCTCGTCGGCGATCTCGTCGAGTTGCTCGGGCATGAGATAGCTGACGTGCCACGGACGCAGCCGAATGCCTTGCTCGCTGATGTCGACGTATTGGCCCTGGATCGTTTGCTGCTCTTCATCGAGCACGGAGGCGACGAGCACCAACCGATCGGCTTCGATCGACCGGACCGTCACGCGGTTGCCGGTGGACGGGGTGATGTCCGGAACGAACGCCTCGACCACGAAGCGACCCGTGGCGGAGAGAAGCTGACTGACTCGCTGGATGCATCGCCGCTGCGCTGCGACGTCCGGCAGGTTGAACAAGGTGTTGTACGCGACGAAGACGAGATCGGCAGCGACCCCGGCAGGGTCGTCGGGTTGCGGCGGGATCATCGCCTCGGCCATGTCAATCACCGAAGTAGCGATCTGCTCGGCGCCGGGTTTGAGCCGCAAAGCGTCGATCATGGCGGTCGAGCTGTCGATGCCACGCACGTCGAGGTCGCGTTCGGCCAGTGGCACGGCTATGCGTCCGGTGCCGACGCCGAGCTCGACGACGAGCGGCCGAGGAGTCGCACGCGATCGCCCGCCATGCGCGCTGGTCGCCAGGGTGGCGAGACACTCGACGCACGCATCGAGGTCACCGATCTCGGTGAACCACTCGTCGTACACGTCGGCGAACCGGTCGCCGTAGGTCGCATCGTCGTACCCCTCCATCCGGGCAGTCTGCCGCTTTCTGTGGCAGGCATGGTCTCCTACCTCGACAGGTTGACGAGGAGCTCGAGCGTGCCGGTGTCGCCGACCTGGGCCGGGCCGCCGGACGGGTTGTCGATGTCGAAGTCGGCGAAGGTGATGTTGTACGACCCGCTCAAGGCGATGGTGTTGCCGTCGCGCTTGGCCTGCAGCGGGATGTCGACCGTCTTGGTCACGCCGTGAACCGTGAGCTTGCCGGTCGCGGTGAAGTTGGTGGTCGTTCCGTCGGCGGGAACGGTCGACAGATCGATGGGCTTGGTCAGCGAGAACGTCGCTGTCGGGAACGTCGAGGTCTGCATGATCCGGCTCTGGAACTGACCATCTCGCTGCGACTTGTCACTGGTGACCGACTTCATGTCGACGGTGACGTCGGCCTTGGTGACCTTCTGGTCGGCGATGGTCACCGAGCCGATGACGCCGGAGGTGCGTCCCACGGCCTCGGTGCTCTGGCCGAACAGCGTCTCTTTCACGCGGTAGCCCGCCTGCGAGCCGGACGCGATCGTCCACGTGCCGTTGATCGAGGTGTTGGTCGCGGCCTGTCCTTGGGCGGCGCCGCCCGACGACGCGCTCGCGGCCGACGACGCGCTCGCGACTGACGATGGGGTGGCGGAGAGGCTCAGCGGTGCTGGTGCTTCGCTGCTGAAGAGGTTGAGGTACGCGTACGGTCCACCGACGAAGAGCAGCAGCGCAAGGGCGACCGCACCGAGGATCCATCGCAGGTAGTGCGGTCGCTTCGGACTCTTTGGTGGGTCCGGAGCGAGCGTCTGCGTTCGTGGCGGGCTCGAGCTGTCGATGGGCATGAGTCTTCCTCCCGAGATCGTGTGCGTCGAAGCGAAGTCTCCGGCCCGTTGTTGGGACCCAACCCACAGTTCCCTTGGAAATCCCTGGGAACACGGGACCTGGCAGGTTCGGTCAGGTGAAGACGTAGCGAAGCGCTTCCATCCGCGCCCGGAAGCCGAGGGCGCGGTAGATCGCGTTCGACGTGGGGTTCGAGAGGTCGGTGTAGAGGATGCAACGGTGTCCCTCGGCGACGGCATCGGTTGCGATCGCGGCGGTGAGCGATGATGCGTAGCCACGGCCTCGGTTCTCGGGCGGGGTGTAGACGGGACCGATGCGGATCACGCCCGCGACCGGTGCCGATCGTCCGGCGAAGGCAACCAACCCGCCGTCGTCCCAGCAGCAGATCTGGTCGGCGGCGATGCGGCGATCGACCACCGCATCGTGGTTCCGCAACTGCTCGCCGAGCTCGACCGCGAACGCTTCGTGCCACTCGATGACCTGATCTCGTTCGGACGGGTTGGCCGATCGCGACCGGCCACTCGTTCGTCGAGGAGCGATGAGCCGCTCGAGCTCGTAGAGCCTCTGGCCCTGGTCCGGCCGTGCCGCCGATCCGGTCCGTTCGGTCCACTGGCCGGCGAAGTGGGCCGCGGTCGCGGCTTCCGCGGCGATGCCCGGCACTTCCTTGCCTGACTCAGCGACCGCGTCGACGAGCGCATCGACGACATCGGTCGGCATGGGCGGCATCGTGGCGGCGTGGTCGAGCGGCGATTGCATCGCGAGGCCGCACACCTCTCCATCCGAAGAGGCGAGCCAGTACCGGCCGGGCTCGGGGTGGCGCATCCGCTGTTCGAGCAGGGTGAGGATCAGGTTGTGCCGCACCGGATCGGCCACGAGGAAGTCCCCGGCCGTTGCCAACAGAGCGGCGGGGTCATCGGTGCAAGACGTCGTCACGACCATGCCCCATGATGGCGATTCGAGCCGCGTGTGACGGCCGGTTTCGGCCGCGCTCCGTTCTGCGCGGGTCGCCGGCGCGGTCGATGCCAGAATGTCGGGGCCGCCCTCGCTCACGGAGCACCCTTGGATCCCTTCGATCACACGCCTTCCCCATCATCGACCGCGCCGTCGCCGGCACCGCCCGGCGGCTGGGCGATGCCCGACTCGGGGAGCGGCCCTGACCAGTCGGCGTGGGTCAGGCCCGAGGCGGCGCCGACGCCCGCCGGCGCGCCGCGAGCCGATGGCGGGGTGTCCGACGAGCCGCCGGTCGCGACCCGTGCGCGCCGGCTTCCCGTCCCGCTCCGGCCGATGACGACGTCTGATCTGCTCGACGGAGGGTTCGCCATCCTCAAGAACCGGCCGGCCGCGGTGTTCGGTGCGTGCGCGCTCGTGATCGTGCCGTTGCGCGTGGTGGAGGCGGTCTTGCAGCGAAACGCCTTGAGCAACAGCAGCCTCAACATCTTCTTCAGCGACACGTCTGCGACGAGCTCGTCCCGCTCGGCCGTGGCGTCCGGCGGTGACGTCCTCGCCGTCTACGCGGGGCTGCTCATCGGCACGCTCGCCGTCTACTTCGCCGGCGCGATCATCGCTCGCATGGTGTCGGCGTGGTACGCCGGCGGCGACCTGTCCGCGAGCGAGACGCTGAAGAGGGTCTTCAAGGCGTCACCCATCATCGTGGCGGTGTGGTTCTTGTTGCTGATCCCGAACGCGATCGGTTATGCCGGCGCGTGTGTCGGCTGGTTCTTCGTGAACCCGTTGTTCATCGTCGCCGTCCCGGTCGTCATGATCGAGGGTGTCGGGCCGATCAAGGCCATCTCGCGCAGCGTGCAACTGGTGGGACGACGCTACCTGTGGGTCGTGCTGTACGGCCTCGCCCTCACGACCATGGCCTATTTCGCGCGGAACGCTCTCACGCTGGTGCCGCAGTTCCTCGGTGTCACGTTGCCGTCGCCGTGGAACTGGATCGCGCTGAGCGTCGGGCAGACGATCGTCGAGCTGATCATCACTCCCGCCGTTGCCGGCGTGGCCGTCCTCCTCTACCTCGACCTCCGCATCCGCACCGAGGGGCTCGACATCGAGTTGAAGGCTGCCGACGCGTTCGCGGGCGCCACGTGAACAGAGCGTGGCGCGCCGTCCCCGCCGCGGTGGTACTCGCGATCGGGCTTGCCGCCGGTGTTGCCGCCCCCCGGGCCGCGCTCGCGACGCAGGTCGTCGCGCCGGGCTCGGCCGCCAGTGGCGTGGTTCGACAGGAGCTTCCCGTACCGGAAGGCGATGCCGCGAACCCCGGCGAGGCTCGCTCGCGAGCAGACGACATCACCTCGCGAGCCGAGTACCAACCGCCGCCGAAGAGCATCACCGAACGCATCAGCGAAGAGCTGCGGAAGGCCCTCGGCAGGGTGCTCAACGGCCTCTCCGGCGGCGGGCTCGGCTCTGCGTTCGGCTGGGTCTTCATGACCGTTCTCCTCGCGATCGTCGGCTATCTCATCTTCCGGGTGACACGCACCGTGCAGCGGGCGCCGCAGCACGAACCTGATGTCACGATCGAGGTCCAGCGGTCGCCCACCGAGTGGAGATCGGAAGCGGAGAAGTACGAGGCGCGAGGCGAATGGAAACAAGCGCTGCGGTGCCGCTACCGCGCCCTGGTCGCGGACCTCGTCGGCCGCGACGTCGTTCCTGACATCCCCGGCCGCACGGTCGGCGAGCACCGCGGCGACGTGTGCGAGTCGGTCCCGGCTGCGACTGACGACTTCGCCGGCGCGGCCGAGCTCTTCGAAGAGGCGTGGTACGGCGACGCGCCGACCGGGCGAGCCGAGAACCAGCGGTTCAGGGAGTTGAGCGACCAGGTGACGAGCGCGGCGGGTCGATCGTGACCGCAACAGCCGCCGCTCCGAGCGCGGCGACCTCGGGCGGCCGGGGCAAGCGAGTGTGGCCGTGGGTCGCGCTGGTGGCCGGCCTTCTGGTCGTCGCCGTGGTGGCCGGCGCACCGAACCAGCGGGGCAGGCAATACGACCCGACCTCCAACGACGTGCTCGGCACCAAGGCGCTGGTCGAGCTGGTGCGCAGCTACGGCACCGATGTCGACATCACCGACGTCCAGCCGCCCGCCGACGCTGACATCGCCATCGCGTTCCCCGGAGCTGTGCCGGTCGATCGCGAAGCTGCACTGCGATCGTGGGTGTCGCGCGGCAACACGCTGGTCGTGGCCGATCCCCGCAGCGGGCTGACGCCGTATGGCAGGGAGAGCAACCGGTTCACCGGTGTCTTGGTCTCCCCGACGCTCGGCCAGGGCGACTGCGACATCGCAGCACTGCGAGATGCCAAGACGCTCAAGCTGGGCGACGAAGCCGAGACGGTGTTGGGGGCGAGACGGTTCCCGGTCCCACCGGGCGGCCAGCGATGCTTCACCAACGTGCCTGGGGAAGACGCGCCGAGCGACGAGGGCCAAGCAGCGATCGTTGCCGTCGCCGAGGGTCGCGGAACGATCGTGTCGGTCGGAACGCCCGACATCTTCGTCAACTCGTTGCTTGCCGCAAACGACAACGCTGTAGTCGCCGTCGACCTCCTCGCTCCGCAGCCCGGCAAGCGGGTGGCGTTTCTCCAGCGCCCCCCGGGCGCGACGCCCGATCCGTCGCTCAGCACCTTGCTGTCGACGGGTGTGAAGCTCGCGCTGCTCCAGCTCCTGCTCGCCTTCGTCGTCTACCTCTTCGTGCGGGGCCGGCGTCTCGGGAAGCCGGTGCTCGAACCCCAGCTCGTCCAGATCCCCGGGTCCGAGCTCGTGAGCGCGGTGGGCAACCTCTTGCAGCAGACCAAGTCCCCTGATCGCGCCGCCACCATCCTTCGCGCCGACGTGCGCCGGCGGCTGTGCGAGCGACTCGGCCTCCCGTCTGGCGCGGCGCCCGACGTGATCGCCGGAAGCGTCGAAGCGCGCGCCGGCATCGAGCGCGCGTCGTCGCTCTCGCTCCTTGCCGACGGTCCCTGCCCGAGCGAAGCGGCGCTGCTCGATCTGGCCGCCGGGCTCGACGATCTGCGCCGGCAGGTGCTCGGCGGGGCATGATGATGAACCCCTTCTCGGAGATGCGCCGATGACCGTCCCGCCCGATCCCTCTCCCCAAACGCAACCGCCACTGCAGCCGCCACCGCCGGCGGCGCCGACCGATCATGGTGGGTACGCGACTCCGCAGGAGGCGGTGGCGGTCTCGACGGCGCCACCGGTCGGCGACTACCGGATGAGCGAGGCATCGGTCGGCCCGACTTCGGGCGACCCTCGCCGGCCGATCCTCGCGTTGCGGGACGAGGTCGGGAAGGTGGTCGTGGGTCAGGAGGGCACGCTCTCCGGTCTGGTTGCCGCGCTGTTGGTGAAGGGCCACATCCTCCTCGAAGGAGTGCCGGGAACGGCCAAGACCTTGCTCGTGAAAGCAGTCGCGTCCGCGCTCGATCTCGACTTCAAGCGGGTCCAGTTCACCCCCGACCTCATGCCGTCCGACGTCATCGGTCAGGTCATCTTCGAGCCCAAAGACGGCAGCTTCCGCTTCCGCAACGGTCCCGTCTTCACCAACCTGTTGCTCGCCGACGAGATCAACCGGACCCCACCGAAGACGCAAGCGGCGTTGCTCGAATCGATGGAAGAGCGGCAGGTCACGATCGAGGGCGCCTCCCATCCGCTGCCCGACCCGTTCGTGGTCGTTGCCACGCAGAACCCGGTCGAGTACGAAGGCACCTACCCGCTGCCCGAGGCACAGCTCGACCGCTTCCTGTTCAAGCTGCAGGTCGGCTACCCGAACTTCGAGCAGGAGGTCGAGGTGCTCGCTCGCCACGATCGCGGCCTCAACCCGCACGATCTCGGCTCGACAGGCATCCGCGCCGTCGCCAACGCGGCTGACCTCATGCTGGCGCGCCAGCACATCGATCAGATCCGGGTCGAGCCACCTGTGCTCGCCTACATGGTCTCGCTGGTGCGCGCGACGCGCGAGTCGCCGTCGCTGTCCCTTGGTGTGTCGCCCCGCGGAGCTACTGCACTCCTGCACTCGTCGAAGGCGTGGGCGTGGCTCGCCGGCCGAACCTACGTGACCCCCGACGAGGTGAAGGCGGTGGCCAAGCCGGCGTTGCGCCACCGCATCCAGGTCCGCCCCGAGCTCGAGCTCGAGGGGGCCAGCGCCGACGGCGTGCTCGACGGCATCCTCGCCTCGGTCCCGGCGCCTCGCTGAGCTCTTCGCATGACCGCGCCGAGCGCACCGCAACTCGAAGCCCCGGCCGAGCCCCGCCATGTGGCGCGTGGCGCCGACCGGCCGCGTACGCCGGCGGCGGTGCGGTTCGAACCGGTGCGGCTCACGGGCGCGCTGCCGTTCCCGACGCTCCGCATGGCGGTCGTCTGGGCGTTCGCGGCCGTCGCGCTCGTGGTGTTGAACGTGGGCTACGCGTTCTGGGTCGTCAACGGTGTGTTGCTCGCGCTGCTCTTGGTCGACTTCTTCCTTGCCACCTCTCCCAACCGTGTCTCCGTCGAGCGTGGGATGCCCGAGGCGATCTCACTCGGCGTCGAGGGCGGCATCGGGTGGTACCTGACGAACCCGACTAGCCGGGCCCTCGTGGTGCACTTCAGCGACGAGCTCGCACCGTCCCTTCACGCCGGAACCCGCCGGGAACGGGTGAAGATCCCCAAGAAGCGAACCGTTGAGGTTCGCACCACGTTCCGGCCCACGCGGCGCGGGCGGTTCGAGATCAGCCGGCTGGTCGTTCGTGTCGATGGCCCGCTCGGTCTCGCCGGCCGGCAGCGCGCCCGCCGGATGCGCCACGTGTTGCGTGTGTACCCGCCGTTCAAGTCCAAAGACGAAGCTGAGCTGCGCATCAACAAGGCACGCATCCTCGAGGTCGGTCTCCGCAGCGCGCAAGGCCGCGGTGGCGGCACCGAGTTCGATCAGCTCCGCGAGTACTCCGTCGACGACGAGTTCAAGCGCATCGATTGGTCGGCGACAGCACGGGCCAACCGGGCCATCGTTCGCACCTACCGTGCCGAGCGGAACCAGACCGTGATCTGCCTGCTCGACAACGGCCGGGTCATGGCGGGGCGGGTCGACGATGTTCCCCGGGTCGAGCACGCCATGGACGCCGTGATGATGCTGACCGCGGTCGCTTCCCGCCTGGGCGACCGGGCGGGCATGGTGGCCTTCGACTCGCGCATCCAAGCGACGGTCTCCCCCGGGCACGGACGAGATCAGTTGGGTCGCGTCACCGAGGCGATGTACGACCTCGAGCCCCAACTTGCCGAGAGCGATTACCTCGGAGCGTTCTCGCACACCCTGGCCCGATTCCGCCGGCGGGCGATGCTCGTGATCTTCACCGAGCTCGTCGAGCAAGCAGTGCACGAGAGCCTCTTGCCGGCCATGCCGCTGATCGCTCGCAGCCACCTCGTCGTGGTGGCCAGCGTGCAGGACCCCGACGTTGTGCGGTGGGCGACGCTGACGCCGACGGACGCGACTGGTGCCTATCGCAAGGCCGCCGCCGTGACCGCGCTCGACGAACGGCGTCGCACGGTCGCCCGACTCCGCGGCCTCGGCGCGACGGTCATCGATGCGCCGCCGGGCAAGCTCGCCCCGCGCCTGGCCGATGCCTACCTCAGGGTCA
>JACPNV010000050.1 GCA_016185305.1 Actinomycetota bacterium
AGCGAGACGGCCCTCTCTGCGCCGTGCCCGGCTGCACCAACCCCGCCGATGTCATCCACCACGACCACCGCTGGGAACACAACGGCAGCACCGACCTCGACAACGGCATCCCCGCCTGCGACACCCACCACGACGACTTCCACGAACACCGCGCCACCATCGCACGCAACCCCGACGGCACCTACACCTACACCTACACCGTCCTCCACCCCCGCACCCGCGCCTCGTGAACGTCGCGATGCGATACGGGCGCGGCTATGTTCGGCGGCGTGGCGACTGCATCGAGCGTTCTCGGGCGCGGGCGGTGCAAGTTGGGTCGCATGCTCGGACGCACGCCGCAGCCGTTCCCGTACTGGATGTGCCGCGAATGGACCGAGTCCGATCTGAACACCGCGTGGTCGGACCGTTCGTCGAACTTGCGGGCGACGGGCCGGTCGGACGCGATGAGCACCGCGAAGTCGTCCGAGCGCCAGATGTAGGCGTTCGTGCAGCCATGCGGCTACCTCATCGAGCGGCTTGATCGGATAGCACTGTCTTGTGAGCAAGACCGCGTGCTCGAACGTGACGTCGTGCTCGAAGAGCCACGCGAGTCCGTCGAGCGTCGGGGCGATGGGGGCAGCGCCGGCGCGGCGTGGTCCAGCCCGAACATGGTGTGGGGGTGGTAGAGGTTGCGGGCGATCACCTCGCCGTCACGGATGCGAACGATCGACCCCGCCGCTGGGTCAGGTGGTTCGGCCCCGAAGCGACGCCGAACTTGCTCCCGTAGAGCCACGGGCTCACCCTCTTGTGTGCGGGCCGTTCGGCTATCCAGCGTCGTCTCGTTCTCGTCTAGATTCGCGAGTCATGCGGTCGAGCGGCGTGCGGTGATGAGCATCGATCCACCGCTTCCTCGCCCCGACTCTGGCCTTCGTTTCGGCGTGATGTGCAAGGGGCTGACCTTCCGCCGCTGGCAGGCCGACGTCGTCCGCCAGCTCGTAGCGATCGACGGCGTCGAGCCGGCGCTGCTCATCATCGACGCTCGCCCACCGGCAGATCGCAGTGCGGGCGCGCGTGCCCGGCGCCTGACCAGCTCATCGACGGCGCTCTGGGACACGTACAACAACGGCTGGATCGCGCGCCGTTCGAGAGCGCTGCGCCCGGTGCGCATGGACGGCGATCTCGGAGCTCTCCCGCGTGTCGAGGCCTTGGTGCGGAGGGAGGGTTACTCGGAGCTCTTCGACGCCGACGACATCGAGGAGATCCGCCAGCACGATCTCGACTTCATCCTTCGCTTCGCGTTCGGCATCATCCGGGGTGACATCCTGTATGCGGCCCGGTTCGGCGTGTGGTCGTTTCACCATGATGATGAAGAGGCGTATCGCGGCAGCCCACCCGCGTTCTGGGAGCTGGTGGAGGACACACCGGTGACCGGCGCCGTGCTGCAACGGCTCACGGATCGCCTCGACGGTGGGCGCATCCTCGACAAGGGCTGGTTCCCGACCGCTCGGCACTCCTACGTGAAGAACACCGACCTGGTGCACCTGGGCGGCACCGACTGGCCGGCCAGCCAGGCCCGGTTGCTGCTCTCCGGTGCGATCGATGGGGAAGGTGTGCCGAGCACCTCGACCGCTCCCGTCTACAAGAAGCCCGACAACGGCCGCACGTTCTCGTTCCTCGCCCACCAGGCCGGGCGGTTCGTGCAGAACCACGCGAGGGGGTTGGCGTTCGCCGACCACTGGGAGGTCGGCCTGGTACGCGCGCCGATCAGCTCGATGCTCGATCTCTCATGCGAACCGAGTGTCGAGTGGCTACCGCTCGGCAAGCCAGGATCGTGGTACGCCGCTGACCCCTTCTTGCTCCGCGACGGCACACGCACGATGGTGCTGTACGAGCACTTCGACGCGCGGTCTCGCGTCGGCACCTTGTGGGAGGCCGACATCGACCGGCCGGCCGAGGCCCGACCGGTCGACGCCGACCTCGATGCCCATGCTTCGTATCCCTACGCGTTCGAAGCCGACGGGCGGACGATCGTCGTCCCGCAGCTCGCCGAGCCGGGCGTTCACCTCTACGAGCGCAAGGGCGGGCGGCTCGAGCCGCTCGTCTCGGTACTCCCCGATGTGCGGCTGCTCGATCCCACGATGCTGTTCCACGACGGGCTGTGGTGGCTGTTCGGCACGAGGCCGGGCTCATCTTCGCTCACCAAGCTGTGGGGGTGGTGGGCGCCCGCGCTCGAAGGCCCCTGGACGGAGCACACCGCGAATCCGATCAAGACCGACGTGCGCAGCGCGCGGCCCGCAGGCACACCGTTCGTGCACGACGGCCGCCTCTACCGGCCGGCGCAGGACTGCTCGACGGGCTACGGCGCCGGCGTGGCGCTGTGCGAGGTGCTCGAGCTGGGTCCCCAGCGGTTCCGCGAGCGGCTGGTCCGGGTGCTGCGACCTTCGACGGTGTGGCCCAACCGGCAAGGGATGCACACGTTGTCGGGGCGGGGTGACCTCACGGTGCTCGATGCGCGCCGGTACGTCGTCGATCCGCACGAGTCGGTAGCAGAGCTCCGCGGCCGGGTGGCGCGAGTGCGAGGACGGGCCCGCCGATGAAGGTGCTGGCGGTGATCAACGCCCTGGGTGAGGGCGGAACGGAGAAGTCCTTCGCCGAGCTCATCCCACACCTCGAAGCACGCGGTGTCGAAGTGCACCTCGCGACGCTTCGCACGCGCGGCGCCGAGGGAGTCGAGCACAGCCTCCGCGAGCGCGGCGTCCACATCCAGCGCCTCGGAGCCGGCATGGTCTCGCGTGTGCTCGAGTACCGCCGGCTGCTCAAGTCCCTGCGGCCGCATGTCGTGCACTCGATGCTGTTCGAGGCCAACATGCTCGCCCGCGTGGGTGGCATCGGGGGACCGCCCGTGCTCACGAGCCTGGTGAACACGTCGTACTCGCCGGCTCGGAGAGACGCACCCGGCAACTTCTCGCCGAAGAAGCTCGAAGCCGTGCGCATGGTCGACTCGATCACGGCGCGCACGCTCGTCGCGCACTTCCATGCGGTCTCCGACGCGGTGAGAGACGATGCCATCTCGCATCTCCACGTTCCACCGCGAGCGATCACCGTGATCCGCCGCGGACGCGAAGACCCGACCGGGGAGGTCGATCCGTCGGCCCGCTCGCGCGTGCGAGACGAGCTGGCGATCCCTCGCGACGCGATCGTGGTCGTGAACGTGGGCCGCCACGAGTTCCAGAAGGACCACCGCACGCTGCTCGCCGCGCTCGCCCCGTTGCTGGAGGCGAACGAAGACCTGTGGCTCGTCGTCGCGGGCCGGCCGGGCCCGGAGACGCCGGCGATCGAGGGCGTGCTGGCCAGCATGGGCCCGAGCTGCCGGGTCCGGCTGCTCGGTCACCGCCGCGATGTCCCCGACGTGCTGGCTGCGTCTGACCTCTTCGTGCTCAGCTCCCGCTACGAGGGACTGCCCGGCGCGCTGCTCGAAGCGATGGGGATGGGCCTGCCGACGGTGGCCACCGACATCGGTCCGGTTCGCGAGGTGGTCGAGCCCGACCGGAGTGCGCTCCTGGCCGAGCCGGGCGAGCCCGAGTCGTTCCGCAAGGAGCTGGGCCGGCTGATCGGCGACGCCAGCCTGCGCGCCGACCTCGGCGCCCGGGGGCGGACGATCTTCGAGGAACGGTTCACGATCGATCGATCGGCCGATGCGCTCGCCGACCTGTACGCCGAGGTGGCCGGGCGTCTTGTCGCGAGCCCGCGCCGCCGGCGGTGGCGTCCCTGACGGCGCGCGCCGAGCCGGTTCGCGGGTCGCGTCCCGATGTGTAGCGAGAGACCTCGACCCCCTACGATTCCGGCATGGGACGGTTGGTGCGACGACCACGGCCGGTTCGCGCCACGATGCTGGCGCTGGTGCTCGCTCCTGTCTTGGCGGCCGCATGCACGAACGTGGTCGACCAGTCGCAGCCGGCGACGACGAGTCCTGCTCTCGGCACGTCCACCCTTCCTTCCACAACGGCTCGTCGGACCGGCGTCACCGTCTCGCCGAACGCCCCGTACAACGCGCAGGACTTCCTCTTCACCGAACGCTGGATCACCCACTCGAACCAGCTCGTCGGTCCGGCGACGGTTGCCCGCGACTCGGCGACGAGCCAGGAGGTCCGCGACTTCGCCGAACAGGTCCGCGAACGAGCGGCCGCCGACGCCGATGCGTTGACGGCGCTGCGCCAGACCTGGACCCGGCCAGTGTCGACCGAGCCATCGTTCGGTCCGCGAGAGACGATCGAGACGGGCGAGCGTCTCATCACCCCCGATGCCGACATCCCCGACCTCAGCAAGGTTCCACCCGGCGAGCTCGACAACCGGTTCCTCGAGTTCCTCCTCGAGCACAACCGCAACGGCCTCATCCCTCTCGATGACGAGAAGCGCGATGGCAAAGCACTCGAGGCGAGGGACCTCGCGACCAAGACCACGACCGCCCTTCTCGCCGAGAACCGTCGCGCCGTGGAGCTACAGCGCCAACGCTGACAGCCGGGCCCGCACGGCCTCGATCACGCGATCTTGGTCGCTGTCGCTCATCGCTGAGCCACTGGGGAGGCACAGGCTCGAGTTGAACACCTGCTCGGCGACGCGGCCCCCCCGCGAGGGCGCGTCCTTGTATGCGGGCTGCAGGTGCATCGGCTTCCAGCCCGGGCGTGCCTCGATGTCGAGGCGCTCGAGGTGTTCGCGCAGATCGGTGGGTGACGACTCGGTCGCCGAAGGATCGAGGGTGATCACCGTCAGCCAGTTGTTCGGCTGACCGTAGGCGGCATCGGGCATGAAGCCAACGGCATCGAGGTCGGCGAACGCCTCGCGGTAGCGCCTCTTGATCGCCCGGCGGCGCAGGACCTTCCGGTCGAGGTCGGCGAGCTGGGCGCAGCCGATCGCGGCGAGGAGGTTCGAGAGGCGGTAGTTGTAGCCGATCTCGGAGTGCCCGTAATGGGGCGCCGGGTCGCGTGCCTGGGTGGCGAGGAACCGGGCCTGCTGGATGACGTCGACGTCGTTGCTCACCAGCATCCCGCCGCCAGAGGTGGTGATCAGCTTGTTGCCGTTGAACGACAGCGCCGCCAGCACGCCGAGCTCGCCGGCATGGCGGTCGCGGTAGGTCGAGCCCAGTGCCTCGGCGGCATCCTCGATGAGCGGTACGCCGAAGCGATCGCATGTGGCGGTGAGCCGGTCGTAGTCGGCGCACTGGCCATACAGATCCACGGCGATCACCGCCGCGGGGAGCGACTCGCTGTGCTGTACGCGCGCCTCGAGCTCTTCTTCCAGCAGGTCGGGATCGATCGTCCAGGTGTCGACGGAGCTGTCCACGAACACGGGCCGGGCGCCGAGGTAGGGGGCGACGTTGGCGGTCGCGACGAAGGTGAGGGTCGGAACGATCACGTCGTCGCCCGGCTGCACGCCCACGAGGAGGAGCGCGAGGTGCAGGGCGGCCGTGCCCGAGGAGAGCGCGGCCGCGGCGCGCACGTTCGTGGCTCGTGCGGCATCGGCCTCGAAGCGTTCGAGGTACGGGCCGACTGGCGCGATCCAGTTGGAGTCGAAGGCATCGAGCAGCAGCTCGCGGTCGAGCGGCCCGACGTCGGGGGGTGAGAGGAAGATGCGATCCACGTCAGTTGACCGAGCGGTACATAGCGGCTCGATTCACGGGAGACGCCAGCTCCCAGCTGTCGCCGAGCTCGTATTCGATGTTGTGCCCTAGACCCTGCAAACACACGTTGCGCGGGTCGTCCACCGTGAGCGTCGCCGGCGGGAACGAGCGGAGCGGCGGCACCAAGGCCGGCCAGTCGTCTCGATGCCCGCCGTCCTTTTGGGTCACAAGCTCGCGATGCCAAGCCGCGAAGTCGTGGCTGAGGGAGAGGTTGTCGGGGAATTGGCGCGAGCGGTCTGGAAGAAGAGCAAGCTGCACGTCGAGCACCGTCCGCAACGCGCTGTCGTCGGCGACGCCCACGACGTTCGTGACGTAGTCGTGGATCTCTTTCAGCATCTGCGCCCAGCTCCCGGGGGCGACCATCAAGAAGGGGACGGCCCGGATCGTGAAGGTCATGATCGGCCATTGGTCGGGAGTGGCCAGGAGATCGCGGCGGAGGCGTTCGTAGAGATCGATCTCGAGAATGCCGGTCTCGTGGCGCACGTATCGCGCGACCTGACGCAAGACGCCGAAATTCTCGAACAGGTAGAACATCTGGCGAAGTTGCTTCATCTCGGCGTGCTCGTCGCGGGTGTATGTCGCGGTGGACACGACGAGTGACCGGTTGCCCGAGTCGATCGTGTCGGCGGTGATCTGATGCTCACGTCTGTAAGCGGGCTCGTTCATCGGGCTGTTCACCAGCAGCTCGGTGATCGGCACCCGTGCTCGTACCTCGCGGTCGATGCACTGTTGAAGGTCATTCCGGAACGAAGCAGTCGTCGCACCGGGCAGTCCCATCATCAGCTCGACGATCAGGGGGAGCTGCGCGCGTCGGAATTCGACGGCAAGCTCCTCGTACTTCGAGAGCTTGATGTTGGAACGCTTGATGGTGGAGAGGGTCATCTCATCCATCGTTTGTAGGGACAGCGCGCCCTGGGTGAGCACGCCGCCATCGACCAGCAGCTCGATGATCTTCTTCAGATGTTTGGTCGTGTTTTTCGCATAGTTGGCTCCGAAGACCTTCGGGTAGCCGTACTGCGCGTTGAGCTGGACGACTCGCTCCGCGATCTCGACATCACGCTCCCAGATTCCAAAGTTGGCATCGGCGAGTCCGATGCTGAAGACCCCGTTCTTGGCACACCATTCCATCTCCTCGAAGACTCGATCGAGCGAGAACTTGCGAATGCGCGACAACGTCGCCGACCCCCAGTCACAGAACGTGCAACCGTATGGACACCCGCGGTTCGTCTCGATGGTGACAGCCAGGTCGGGAAGGGCCGCATAGGAGTCGAACAATCCGTTCAGGTACGGCGACGGGATCGAGTCGAGGTCGGAGATCCGGTCGCGGTCGGGTGTTCGAACAACCTTGCGCCGGGCGCGATAGGAGATTCCTGGGACGTCGGCGAGAGCGGAGAGGTCGGGGTCAGCGTCGCCGATCGAACCAACGAGCGCTGCGAGCACCTCGGTGGCCGTTGCCTCGCCCTCGCCTCGGACGGTTACGTCAACATGGGGATGCCGACGAAAGTAGTCCTCGATGTCCTCGTCGTACTTCGGCGTGTTCGGTCCGCCGTGGATCGTGATGCTGCCGGGGTGGCGCTCTTTGACGCGTCGAGAGACCGCGAGGCAGTCCGTATGTGACCAGAGGTAATTGCTGAGGAGAAAGACACCCGGCCTGTCGAGTAGGTGATCGAGTTGCCTGTGATCAACCACCCAGTCGGGCCGCAGATCGTAGTAGTCATTCAGCCGACCGCCCTCGTATATCGACGAATTGGCTAGAATGAGCCCCAATGCAAGAGGAGGGATCGTGCCGTTGAAAGCGACTGGCACCACCTTGACGTTGCCAGCCGGCGCGTCGACAGCGAGGTCCTCCGGGGCGGCATCGCCGCGCTCGCTGATGTTTCGCAGGAGTTGATGCCGCGCCCGAAATGCGGTGACGAATAGTCGTTGGCCACGCTCGCTCGCCGGAACATCGTCGGGGTCGTCCGGGTCGAAGGTGCGCAGCAGGCCGATCGAAAGGAGCCGTCCGGCGAGGTGACCGAACTGGTCGGAGGAGAGCGCCCACCTCCCGGCGTCGTCGCGATGGGTATCGAATGCCTGCTCGCGGGTCGCCGGTCGCTTGCATGCGGCGCACGCCAACACTTCGACTGGAGTCAACGGCACGACGGCACCCCCGCGCAGGGCGACATGCACGAACGCGCCAGATGTCGCCCAGAAGATGGCGGGTGTCTCGACGACGAGCAGCGCGCCGGGAGGTATGTTCGTCTCGACCGGAGTCGGGATCGTCGTGGACGGCTCCGTCGACCAGGGGTGGGGTGCGCGCTCTTGCGCTATCAGGAGATCGCGCGCGTGGAGCTCGCCGACGAAATCGACCAGGCTGTCTTGGTCACATCCGAACTGCTCGGCGATCCTGAGGATCACGTCGGCGATGCTCTTGCCCGAGCCGAGTTGTCCGATGAGCTCGAGACGCGGCAGATCAAGAGGGATGGCCACGTGGTCATCGAGGTTGGGCACACTCAGTCCCGACGGACGCAGTGTCACGGCGAGAACCTGTGACAGCGCCCGCCCCTCATAGGTGGGGGCGTCGCGGAGGACAGACAACGACTCGAACCTTCCCGTGTGAAGCAGACAGAAGTATAGGCAGGCGGCCCGAGACGATCGTGGTGGTGGACGTCGGCGCGCCATCGTGTTGGCTACCAGCGATCGGTTACTCTCGGGCACCTTGTCACCATCTGGAACCATCGAATGCGCGTCGTCGTAACCGG
Organism: Actinomycetota bacterium; assembly: GCA_016185305.1. Classification (GTDB taxonomy): domain Bacteria; phylum Actinomycetota; class Acidimicrobiia; order Acidimicrobiales; family Acidimicrobilacustridaceae; genus JACPNV01. The sequence continues at coordinate 8,398 of JACPNV010000050.1, forward strand.
CGGAGCAGGATTCATCGGAGCCAACCTCTGCCGACGCCTGGCTCGAGCGCACGACGTAATCGCGCTTGACGACCTCTCCACCGGCGATCGTGCGAACCTCGACACCGTCGACGCTCGGCTGATCGTCGGGTCCATCCTCGATCCGGCGTCCCTCGACGACGCGTTCGATGGGGTCGAAGCGGTCGTGCACCTGGCGGCCCGACCGTCGGTGCCTCGGTCGCTGGCCGATCCCATGGCGAGCCATCTGGCCAACGCGACAGGAACCGTCGAGGTGCTCGAGGCCGCCCGCCGCGCCGCAGGAACCAGCGGCCGCGGGGTGATGCCGCACGTGGTCCTCGCGTCATCCTCCTCGGTGTACGGCGCCAACGAGACGCTCCCGAAGCATGAAGACCTCGCACCCGCCCCCTTGAGCCCGTACGCCGCCAGCAAGCTCGCAACGGAGTCGTACGCGCTCGCGTACCAGCACAGCTTCGGCCTCGATGCCCTGGCCTTTCGCTTCTTCAACGTCTTCGGGCCGCTCCAGAGTGCGGGCCACGCGTATGCGGCGGTGGTGCCCGCCTTCGTCGACGCCGCGCTCGCCGGCCAGCCGGTCACGATCCACGGCGACGGTCGCCAGAGCCGCGACTTCACGTTCGTCGACACGGTCACCGACGTGATCGCCGACGCGGTCGAGCGGCGCGTGACGAGCAGGCGGCCGGTCAACTTGGCGTACGGCTCGCGCACCGACCTCCTGACTGTCGTCGCGCTGCTCGAGGAGATCCTCGGCGAGCCGTTGCCGGTCCGCCATGTCGACGCCCGTGCGGGCGACGTCCGGCATTCCCAGGCGGACTCGACCCAGCTCCAGAAGCTGTTCCCCGATGTGACGCCGGTGCCGCTCGAGGCCGGCCTGCGCGCCACGGTCGCCTGGTTCCGCAGCCTCTCCGACGACAGTGGTCCCGGCTTCGAGCGCCGCTGACGGCTCGGGGCGCCGGCACCCGCCGTACCGAACCAAGCGTGTGCTCGACCTTGCGGTCCTGGCCGTCGTCGGGCTGCCCGCGGCGCTCGTCGGCGCCGTGTGCGCGCTCGCGATCAAGCTCACGTCGAAAGGTCCCGTGTTCTTCCGCCAGCTCCGTGTCGGCATGGGCGGCGAGCCGTTCGAGGTGTACAAGTTCCGCACGATGGTCGATGATGTCAACCCGGTGTTCCCCGATCCCGCCCGCATCACTCCGGTCGGTCGTGTTCTGCGCCGCCTCTCGCTCGACGAGCTGCCCCAGCTCCTCAACGTGGCGAGGGCAGAGATGAGCGTCATCGGCCCCCGGCCGACCCTTCCCTACCAGGTGGCGCGGTACGACGAGCGCCAAGCGCACCGGCTCGACGTCCGGCCGGGCCTCACGGGCCTGGCCCAGATCCGTGGACGCAACGCCCTCGACTGGTCGGTCCGCATCGACCACGACCTGGAGTACGTCCGCACGCAGTCGCTCCGGCTCGACCTCCAGATCCTGTGGAAGACCGCGGCGGTGGTCGTGTCGGGCGAGGGCGCCGAAGGCCACCCCACCGATGATCCGCTGGCGACCACCGACGACGAGCCCGGCGAGTAGCGCATCTGGTGGCGGATGTCGTCCGTCAGCGGCGAGATCCGCCACCGGTTCGGTGGACGCGTCCCGCGACGTCGCGGAGGACCTGATCCCACTGCGCCGCGACCCCGCTGAGGTCGAACTGGTCGAGGCAGGCACGACGAGCGGCCGTCCCCATGTCGTCGCGGTTCACCACGGCGGTGGCGAGTGCGGCGGTGGTTCCGGGCACGTCGTCGAGCTCGACGAAGATGCCCGTCTCGCCCGCTCGGACGATGTGCGCGATCCCGCCCACCTTCGTCGTCACCACCGGGCGGCCAGCCAATCCCGCTTCGATCAAAACCGACGGCATGCCCTCGGTGCGGCTGGTGAGGGCGACGACATCGGCAGCGAGGAGCGCGTCGTCGGGACGGTCGCTGGTGCCGGCGAACACGGCGTCCGCACCCACCGTCGCGGCGAGTGCCTCCAGCCGGTTCCGGTCGGGCCCATCGCCCACGATGAGGACGGTTGCGTCGTGCATGCGAGCAGCTCCTTCGATGACCTGTCCGACGTTCTTCTGCGGCGACAGGGCTCCGAGGTACACGATCAACGGGCCGGTTCGGTCGGCCACGCCGAACCGCTGGCGGGCGGCCGCCACGTCCGTCGCGTCGACGACGGGGAAGCGGTCGGTGGGTGCTCCCTTCGGGATGATGACGATCCGTTCCGGATCGACCGCGTAGGTGGAGACGAGTGCCGCGGCGATCTCCTCGTAGTACACCGCGACCCGAGCGGCACGACGGAGAGCTGCCCGCACGCGAGCGCGCTGATCGGCGCGCTGGCCCCACAGCTGAGGCTCGCCGATGACCCGGTACACGAACGGCGTATCCCGCAGCGCGTGCACGACCGCGGCGGCGAACAGCGTCTGCCCCCCGTGGGCCACGATGACATCGCAGCGGGGGACGCGGGACACCAGCCGGCTGGTCGCGATGGCGAGACCGGCGCGGCCTGACGACAGCGAAGGGACCGGGAAGGTGTGCGCGGCACTCGATCCAGTGATCGCTACCGTCTCGACGTCGACGCCGAACGCGCTGAGGCCGTCTGCGAGGTCGATCCCGAAGGTCTCGGCTCCGCGCCGGTGGTCGCTGTTCAAGAGGTTGAGAACCCGGAGTGGCGCCGGGCGCGGCGGAGCGGGTGCCGTGACTGACCGGGGGACGTGGGGCGGAACCATGTGCACCCGCGCGACGATGTGGCGCGACACGAGCTCATCGAGGAAGGCCTCGATGTCGGCGCGGTGATCGCTCGCTTCGTGATCGAACCGCTCGTCGAGGGCGTCGACCAGATCGTCGAGCGTGCGCGGAGGCGAAAGCTCGCCGAGAACGGCGATCGCCATGGGGTCGAGCAACGACACGTCGGCACCCTCGCAGCTCAGCACCAGCCGACCGGTGAGGCTCTCACGCCAGAGCAGATCGGGGCGAACAGCCCAGCGAGCCGCCTCGGGCCGTTCCGCCGCCGGCCCGACGACATCGGTCTGTTCCACGGCGTAGATCATGCTCTACGGCCGACCGCGTCCGTGCCACCGCATCGCGGCCTCGCCCCCGACCATGGCGGCGATCAGCAACGCGTACGTCAGCGTCGACACCTGGAGCAGCCGCACCATGCCGGATCGGACGACGCCGGCGCGTGCGATCGCGCCCGAGCCGAGCATGACCGCGGCTCCGACCACGAGCGCCGGCAACGCACGCGATCCTCGCGGCGCGCGGCTGGCGACCCGAGCCAAGGGCCACACCGCGACGGTTGCGCACATTGCCATCGCACCGGCGAACACGACCGGACGACCCGGCGGGGCACCGGTGAGCGCAGCGCCCACGATGGGAACCGCCAGCGCCGCCGACGCCTGGGGAAGTGTCGAAGCCATCTTCGGCCAGCCGATGGTGCCGAGCGCGACGAGCGTGACGAAGCTGCCGACGCCCAAGAGCGCGGCCTCGGTGTCGGGCTCGCCGAGCAACAGGCCAACCATGACGCCCAGCGCGAGCGCGTAGACGTGCAGCGGCCCCGTGCTGCGGGATGCGAACCACAGCGATCCGGCGACGAGCATCGTCACGAGCCCGGCGACCGCCCGCTCGTTCGTGCTCGCGTGCGCGGCGCTGGACAGGCTCATCAAGGTGCCCGCGGCTGCGATCGAGACGATGCCGAGCGCGGGGCGCCTCGGGAAGCACGTGGCGATGGCGAGGATCGCAACCGCGACGAGCGCGGCCAGTCCCAAGCCGAGGCGAACCAGGCCGACGGTGACGGCGATCGCGACGAGCGCCGGCGTGCGTTCCTTCACGAAAGGCGGCAACGGGGATCGACGTGATCTCGCGGCCACGGCGACCGTGCCGACAAGCAGCCCGAGGACCAGGTCGGGTCGCACGGTTGCCTCGACGAGCGCCGTCTTCGGCGAGCCGGCGAGCGGGGGAGACGCCAGCGCGGCGAGCGGAGCGCTCAGGCGTCGGTCTCCGGCGCCGCGGCCGGCTGCTCCTGCGCCGCGCCCGCGTCCGGCGTTTCGTGGCTCCCGTACGCCAGAGCCTTCAAGAGCGCGATGAGCTCGTCGCCGCCGGCGTCGCCAACAGTGGCCGCCACCGCGCCGATCTTGAGGGGTGGGACCGTGACATGGGCGATCAGCGGGTGCGCGGGGCGTTGGTCGATCTCGCCCTCGCCCAGCAGGACCTCGTGCAGCTTCTCGCCCGAGCGAAGGCCGGTGTACACGATCTCGACGGGCCGCTCGGCGGTGGCCGCGAAGCGGCGAGCGACATCATCGATCTTGACCGGCTCGCCCATGTCGAACACGAGCGCCTCGCCCGCTCGCCCGACCGCTCCCGCCTGGATGACGAGCTCGACCGCCTCCTCGACGGTCATGAAGAACCGCGTCACCTCCGGGTCGGTCACCGTGATGGGTCCGCCCGCATCGACCTGCGCCCTGAACGCGGTGAGCACGGAGCCTCTGCTGCCGAGCACGTTTCCGAAGCGCACGCTGAGATAGTTGCCGTCCGTGTCTGCCGATGACGCCGCGGTCAGCCGCTCGGCGATGCGCTTGCTGTAGCCGAGCACGCTCGTCGGGTCGGCCGCCTTATCAGTCGAGATGTTGACGAACCGCTCGACTCCGCAGGCCGTGGCCACGGTGAGCAGGTTCTCGGTGCCGTGGACGTTGGTCTTGACCGCCTCGCCCGGGTGGAGTTGCAGCAGGGGGAGATGCTTCAGGGCCGCGGTGTGGAACACCACCTGGGGTTGGTGGAGCTTGAAGACCTCCAGCACGCGATCGGCGTCGCGGATGTCGCAGACAACCAAGTTGGGGTCGTCGAGCAGCGCCCGGCCCTCGATCAGCATCTGGACACCATGCAAGGCCGACTCGTCGCGATCGAGCATCACGAGCTTGTCCGGCGCGAACTTCGCGAGCTGGTGGCAGAGCTCGCTGCCGATGGACCCGCCGGCGCCGGTGACGAGCACCCGCTTCCCTGTGATGTAGCCGGCGATCGACTCGATGTCGGTGTTGATGACGTGCCGCCCGAGCAGGTCGGCCTCGGTCACCGGGCGAATGTCGGAGATGCCGATGACAGCGCCGAACATCTCGGAGAGGGGCGGGAGGACGGCCACCTTGAGCTTGGCTTGCAGCGCGAGATCGGTGAGCTCACGGAGCAGCTCGGGTGGTGCGCTCGGAATGGCGATGACCATCATCTCCGCGCTGTGCGCTTTGGCCGCCTCGGCGATGGAGCTGCGGTCACCTTCCACGGAGATGCCGAGGACGCGGAGCGAGCTCTTCGCGGGGTTGTCGTCGAGCAGCGCGACGGGGACGTAGGGGCTCTCGGGGTTGCGTTGCATCGAGGTGACCACCTGGACACCGCCCTCGCCCGCACCGAACACGAGCACAGGCGTGCCCTTGTCCTTGTTGGGGCGCAGGCGGCGATCGAGGAGGAGGCGCCAGACGTACCGCGAGCCTGCCATGAGCATGAGAGCGATGAACCCGCCGATGAAGACGACGCTCGTCGGGATGAAGTACTGCGAGTTCAGGCGGTTCACGACCGCCAGGGCGATCGTCGTGACCATGACCGCCCGGACCAGGTTGGCCACCTCATCGAAGCTGCCGTACCGGAACCGGCCGCGGTACAAGCCGGTGGTGGCGCCGGTCAGGAGTTGGACGATCGCCGCGATGGTCGCGGCGGCGAACATGCCGCGGATGGTGAACCGCCCCCAGTCGTCGGCGGTCCAGTCGAACTCGAAGCGCAACACGTCCGCCAGGTAGATGCCGAGGAACCACGACGTGGTGTCGATGCCCCCCTGGATCACCGCACGATGGCGCTCGAGCTTGGACCCGGCCCGCGTCACGAGCGGTATCGCCTCTCGTCGGTTGGCTCGGCCTCCCATTGCTTCGAGTTCCTCCCCCAAAGACGTCTCCCGATCTGGTGGTTCGGTTGTCGCAGCTCCAGAAGGGTGCGGCGCGGAACCCCGTTCCCGCCGAGGCGAGCACTCTAGCGCGCCTCATCCATATGAATGAGCGAAAGGGAGGCGGTCCGAATCTTCCGGCGGCGCCCACTAACATCTTGAGGTCGCGGCCGGGCCGACCGTTCCGCCATCATCGAGGTGTCACCTTGGAGCTTTGTTGGAGACCCTGAACACCAGCCGGGCCCGAAGCGGCAGGAACGGCCACAAGGGCGGCACGTCGTCGGCGGAGCAACGAAGGTCTCGTGCTGCGCGCTCGGGCCAGCACACCGCACGCGCCGAGCGGATCGCCATCTACTGCATCGCGGCGGCGGCGGCGGTCGGCGGTGCGCTCGCGGCCGGAGCTCCGACGGCCACGACCCTTCTCAACGTGCTGTTCCGTGCCGGCCTCGCGTTCGGGGTCACGCAAGCGGCGTCGCGGGCGCGGCGGTGGTCGTGGCTGGTGATGAGCGGGGTCGCGGTGATCGCCGCGGAAGGGGCGTGGCTCGCGGTGGCCGCGGTCGCGCTGGTGCTCGCCGTCGGATTCTGCTTCCTCGTCCGCCGCCGGGTCTACGGAGCGGCAGTCGGTGCGCTGGCCATCCAGTCGTTGCTCCGGTTGCCTCCGCTCGATGAGGCGGTCGGCTCCGCGTTGGTCGCGGCGGTGGCGGTCGTCCCGGTGCTTGCGTCGGCGTATCTCTCCTCCCCGCGCCGCATCCGGCGCCGGGCCAAGCGGGCCGTGCTGGCGGCGATCGCCGTGGCCGGGCTGGGCGCGGCGGTGTTGGGGATCGCCGTGCTCTTCGCCTATTCGTCCACGCGCTCGGCCGCCGCGCAGACCAAAGCTGGCGTCGCGAGCATCCGTGACGGCAAGACGCCGCAGGCGACCCAGCAACTGCAATCGGCGGAGCAGAGCTTCGCCAGCGCGCATGGCGTGCTGTCGGGCTGGTGGATGTGGCCGGCGAAGGTCGTCCCGATCGTGTCCTTGCAGGCCGGCGCGTTCGACCAGGTGGCCGAGCAAGGAGCGGCGGTGGCGGGTGCGGCGTCGGAGGTGACGAGGACGGTCGACTACGAGTCGCTTCGCCAGCAGAAGGGCCAGGTGAACGTGGCCAAGATCAAAGAGGCGCAGGCTCCGTTGGCGCAGGCGGCCTCCGCCCTCGACGGCGCGCTCGAGCGAACCCGAGCCGTGAGGAGCGCGTGGTTGGCGCCGCCGCTCGCGGGCGGGATCGACGAGTTCGAAGGTGAGCTCGTGAAGGTGCGGGGCGAGACGGTCCTCGCCGCCCAGGCATCACAGGTGCTCCCCGGGATGCTCGGAGCCGACGGCACACGCCGGTACTTCGTCGCGTTCATCACGCCGGCTGAGGAGCGCGGGCTCGGTGGCTTCATGGGCAACTGGGCTGAGCTCACCGCGAGCGACGGCAAGATCGCGATCACGGCCAGTGGCCGCGCCGCCAACCTGAACAGCCGCTCGAACCCCGACGCGATGGTCGTCACGTCCGACGCGGACTACGCGGCGCGCTACGGGAAGTACCGGCCGGGCAGGTACATGCAGGACGTGACGCTCTCCCCCGACCTGCCCACCGTGACCAAGGTGATCGCCGAGCTCTACCCGAAGCTCGGCGGTTCGCAGATCGACGGTGTGCTCGCCATCGACCCGTATGGTCTGGCTGCCTTGCTCGAGCTCACCGGGCCGATCAAGGTGAAGGGCCTGGACACGCCGCTCAGCGCGAAGAACGCGGTGGAGATCCTCACCAAGCAGCAGTACTTCGACTTCGACTCGCGGGCCGAACGCACAGACTTCCTCGACGAGGCAGGCAAGCGGACGTTCACCGCGCTGTTCAAGGGCGACCTCCCGGGGCCGCGCAAGCTGTCCGACGTGCTGAGCCCGGCCGTCGACGCGCAGCGCGTCCGGTTCTGGAGCCTCCGCCCTGAGGACCAGCCGCTGCTGAAGGCCCTCGGCGTTGACGGCACCTTCAATCAGGGAAGCGGTGACGACTTCTTCTCGCTCCGCACCCAGAACAAGAGCAACAACAAGATCGACATCTTTCTGGAACGGAAGGTCCGCTACGACGTGACGATCGATCCCGTCACGAGGACAGCCAGCGCCGACGTCACGATCACGCTCTACAACGGGGCGCCCGCCAGCGGCCTGCCGGACGCGATCATCGGAAGCAACGACCAGCAGCTTGCGAAGGGTACGAACGCGATCAACCTGTCGTTCTACTCACCACTCGGCCTGCGCGAGGCGCGCATCGACGACACACCAACAGGGATGGAGTACCAGCGAGAGCTCGGTCTGTCGGTGTACTCGCGCTACCTCGAGCTCCCGCCGGGCGGCACGGCGACCATCAAGCTCTCGCTCTTCGGTTCGCTGCGCGGCGACGACGACGGCGCCTACCAGCTCGACGTGGCCGCGCAGCCGATGGTGAACGCCGACCAGGTCGTGGTCTCGGCCAAGGTGAACCGTCCGTACCGGTTCGCGGCCAAGACGATGGGGGACGGCCCCGGGCTTGCCGTCGACCAGGGCGGGGCTGACGCGTTCGCGGCCTTCACACCGGTTCGCGAGGTGGATCTGGCCGTCGATGTGGTCGAACGTTGACCAGTCAGTGCACTGGCCAGGTGCGGGGTGCTATGGTGACACGACCCAAGGAGCTGCGCACGTGGAAGGCATGGAGGTCAACGTGATCCGGAAGGCGGCAGTCGTCGTAGTCTCCTTATTCACCCTTCTCGGCCTCGGCTTGGTCCTCGCCCCCGCGGCGTCGGCGCAGTACAACCCGAACCCGTGCGGGTTCATCATCACGCCGACCACGGTGGCCCCGGGCCAGACCATCAACATCGTCGGGCAGAACTTCCCGCCGAACCAGCCGGTCACCTTCACCCTCGCCCAGTTCACCATCGCGACCGCCACCGCTGACGCCAACGGCAACGTGAACGCCATCGGTACGATTCCGGCGGAGCTTCCCGACGGCACCTACACGATCTCGGTCGACTGTCTCGGCGTCAGCTCGACGCAATCGGTCAACGTGAGTTCGGCGAGCGCCGCGCAGAACCCGGGGGGCTCCACGGCCGGATCGCTGGCGGTCACGGGCGCCGATGTCCTGCCGTTCGTCAAGGCCGCGCTCGTCCTCCTGGCGCTGGGCGGGTTGCTCGTGATCGCGACCCGTCGACGCGGTGGTCGCCACCATGACCGCGACGCCGAACGCGTCGCCGGCTGACCCGGGCTAGCCGGTTCCGACGGGGCGCTGTTCCGAAGATCGGTGGCGACCCGCCGATCGCGTGGGGTCGCATTGCCGCCGATGGGGCGACATGTGCCGCAGGACGTCGTGTCGGTCTGCGGGCCATCGGCCCGTTCGGAGGCCCTGCTCGCGTTGGCCCGGCTCGGTACCCTGGTAGTGCAGCGGCAGGCCAGCCGCGTGAGCTCGGGAGTCACCCACGACCACCTATTACGACGTCTTGGGCGTAGCGGTCGAGAGCAGCCACGAGGAGATCAAGCGCGCGTTCACGGAACGGGCGTTGCGGTACCGCCCCGACCGCCAGCCTGACCCAAACGCGGCCGAGCAGGCCGCGTTTCGTCGCTCAGAGATCAACGAGGCGTGGGCGACGTTGCGGAACCCGGCGGCCCGCGCTGCCTACGACGCAACGCTCAAGCGTGACGCAGAGACGAAGGTGGCGGCGCTGACGGGCGGGCTCGCGGGCACCGCCGACGGCTATGAGCGGGCGGCGCGCACCTTCCGCCCTGGTGCCGGCGACCGCTTCGACGGTACGTCGTGGTTCAGCGAGCCCGAGGTGGCCGACGTCGAGCCATTGGACGAAGCCACGGACGAACCGGCGACACAGGCGCGGAGGCAGCGTTGGCACCTCGGTCCGCTCGCGATCGGTGGCGTGGTGCTGATCGCCGTCCTCGTGCTGTTGCTGCGAACGAACAACTACGACGATCGACCGAACACGGTGCAGACCCGTGAGCGCTTCGCTCCCGGCGTGTGCGTCCTGGTCGTGCCGGGCGAGAACGGTGAGGCCCGGCCCACGGAAGTGCCGTGCTCGGCGCCGCGCACCGGCAAGGTCCGCCTAAAGGTCGAGTTCCCCCGGCAGTGCCCGATGCAGACCGTCAACGTCGTGATCGCGGCGGAGCAGATGTCGCTCTGCCTCGACCCGTGACGAAGTCGGCGACGCCCGATCGCCGGCAACGCGTGTACGTGCGTGAGCGGGTCGGCCAGGTGGTCGATCGGCCCTTCGTAGCATGCACAGGGGCCGAACGTCCCGCCGGCTGACGGGGTGATCGACTTGTTACGCTCGTGCCTCGCTACAGGAGCGGTGAAGAGACCACGATGACGGCCACGACCAAGAAGACTGCGGTTCCGCCCCCGGCGGGGCCGCCACCTCCCCTGTTCGTCCGCCGGTCCGACGTCGATGCGCTCAAGGCGCTCGCCACGCTGCTCGTGATCCTCAGCCTGGCGGGTGTACCGGGACTCGGTGGTGGGTTCGTGGGGTACGACGTCTTCTTCGTCGTCGTCGGGTTCCTCGTGGTCCGGCGGTTGTACAGCGAGGTCATGGACGAGCGCGAGCTCGACATCGTGGCGTTCTTCAAGGCGCGTTTCGGGCGGCTCTTCCCCACGATGGCCGCCGTCTCGGTGGCGGCGTTGGTCGTGTCGATCGTGGTCCTGTCCCGGTGGGTGCTTCGAGAGGTTGCCGCCGAGGCGCTGTCGTCGGTGGTCTTCCTCTCCAACGTGGTGATGGCCCGGCAAGCGGGTGGCTTCTTCGCTGCCGATGTGCGCGACAGCCCGCTGCTCGTGACCTGGAGCGTCAGCACTGTCGGCCAGTTCGTGGTGCTGGCCGGGCTCCTGTTCCTCTTGACGATGCCGCTGCTCGAGGAAGGCCGCAGCCGGGCCGTCGTGCGCCCTGTGCTGCTGTTCGTCTCGATGGTCGGCTTCGTCGTCTTCGGTGCCGTCGCCGGGTACCTCACCTATGCGTACCGTTCGTGGGCCTTCTTCACGCTTCCGGGGCGACTCTTCGAGTTCCTCGCAGGGGCCGTGCTGGCGATGCTTGCCCTACCCGAGCCGTTCCGCAGCCGTACGGCCCGGATGGCCATGACGATCGTGGGGCTCGTCGTCATCAGCGGAGCGGCCATCGTCGCGAGGAACAGTGCGCTCTACCCGTTTCCCTGGGGATTGGTGCCAGTTGCCGGGGCGGTCCTCGTACTCGCCGCTGGTGATGAGCGCGACGGACGATCGTCGCCCTTCACCGCTCTGCTCGACCATCTGCCGCTTCAGACCGTCGCTCGGTTCAGCTACGGGTGGTACCTCACGTTCTTCCCCACCATCGTCCTGCTGGACGCCGCGCTGAACAACGACGGGTTGCCGGTCCGGCTGGCTGGTCTCGCCGGTTCCCTGGTCTTGTGCGCGGGGGCAACCCTGCTGGCTGGCCACACCCCGTGGGCCGGACGGGTTGTTCAGCTCTCTCCGAAGCGCGCGTTCCTGTCGGCCGGCGCGGTCGTCCTCGTCGTCGCGCTGATCGCCGCTGGCGCCGCGCTGATCGGTGAGCCTCCCGATGCGTACGCGTCGGTCCGGGGCCAGATCGAAGCGGCCGAGGCAGGCCCCACGTACGAGTGCTCGTCGGAAGCGACGACCTCGAGCGGCATCAAGTACTGCCGGAGTGGACAGCTCGACGCGCCGGTGTCGACCGTGATGCTGTTGGGTGATGGTCGGGTCAAGACGTGGAAGGGTGCGATGGCGGGTACCGCGTTCGACGCCACGGTGCAGCTCGTCGACCGCTACCTCGAGGGGTGCCCCGTCACCGATATGCGTGTCACTCGCAACGACGCCCAGGCCGAAGCATGTGCGGCCTTCCGGCGTGAATCGCTTCAGCTCATCCGCGATATCAAGCCCAGGGCCGTGTTCGTCGCCCAACGCCTGGATTACGGCAGCAACATCGTGGCCCCGGACGGCGCACCTCTGGGAAGAGCTCAAAGGCAGGACCAGTGGCGCGACAAGACGGGCGAGTTCTTCGCGGCAGTGGCGCGCGAAGGGGCCCGTCCGATCTCGATCGAGGAGCCTCCCGTCGTTCCAACCGATCCGATCGCGTGCATGCGCGAGAACAAAGCGGTGACGCCGTGTGCGTTCTCCTTGACACAAGGCCGGCAGCCGATCAAGGACCTCCAGTTCGCGGAAGCATCGGCTCGCAAGGCCAATGGTTCGGTCCCCCTCCTGAGCGTGACCGGCCAGTTCTGCTCTACGGAGACCGAGACCTGCGCGGTGGTGGCCAACGACACGCTGGTGTACGGCTCGGCAGACGAGTTGGCGCCCAGGTTCGTGGCCGAGCAGCGGGGCCAGATCAGCAAGCTGCTCGCGCGCGCGGGCGCTTGACTTGCTTCCCATCGCTCACGGCGACCGACGCCCTCGCCCCTCGCCGGTGGCTCAGCCGGCGAGGGCGCGAGTTGCAGCCAGCGCGACGGCGCCGGCCGCCAGAGCCGGTAGCGCGATCGGCACCACGTTCTGCAGGGAGCTGCGCAACGAGATCGGCACGTCCTCGTCGCGCAGGATCCGCCACCACAGCACGTTCGCCAGGGCACCCACGGGAAGCAGTGCCGCGCCGGTGTTCACGCCAGCGAGCCACGCCCACACGCCCCAGGTCATGGTGGCCGTGCTGTCGATCGCGACCAGCAGTGCGGGAAGGTTGTTGATCGCGTTCGCCCCGACCGATCCGGCCATCATCAGCCCCGCCAGCGCGGGTGGGCTGTCCGCAGCGAGCATCGCTCCGAACCGATCGGGCGAGACAATCACGGCCGCCAACGCCGCGACCGCTGCGATGCCCGCGGCAGTGACGATCGGGACGTCTCGCCAGGGCACCCACCTCGTCACGATCATCAGCACGGCGTCGGCCGCAGCCGCCGCCATCCACGGCTGCAAGCCCCATCTCGGTCCGATCACGAAGCCGGCCAGGAGTGCTGCCACCACGAGCGACCCGATGCCGATGATGCGGCGATCAGCGGCGCCTGCCGTGCTTCCCGCGAGAGCGGTCGGGAAGCGGCGCCGATACAGCAGCCAACCGACCGTGCAGCCCACGATGCTGACCGGGGCCAGGTGGCTCGCGACGTCGGCGACGGAGAGCCCGTAGCGATCAGCGGCGATCAGGTTGGTCAGGTTCGACACGGGGAGTGCCGACGACGCCAAGCTCGCGAGGAGGAGTGGCACCAGCGCCAACGGCAGCGGGTCGACGCCGCTGCGGCGGGCGAGGCGGATGTAGAGCGGGGTAAGCAGAACGACGGTGGTGTCGAGGTTGAGCACCACGGTCGTTGCCGCGGCCAGCCACCAGAGGACTGCGACGGGGATCCGGTCCCACCGATGTTCGATCTCGACGGCGACGGCCTCGAAGAAGCCGAGCCGGTCGAGCAACGCGGCGAGGGGCACGCCCGCGCACAGGAACAGCAACGCGGGGAGCATCGCCTGAACGTTGGCGGCGGCGCGATCCACCTGCACTTGCTACCTGGCGCCGGCCACGAGCACCATGCGAACGAGCGTGGCGTCGAGCAGCACCGCGCTTCGGGGCGAACGTCAGCCTTCGATCCGCAGCGTCTTGTCGCGCGAGCGGTGCCCCGCCACCACCTCCACCTTGCGCACGGGCACGCCGAGGTGCGTGGCGACCAGCTTGCACACCGCGACGTTGGCGCGGCCGTCGACAGGTGCTGCTGTCGTGCGCACGAGCAGCCGCCCCGCGCGCTCACCCCCGACCGCATCTTTCCGCGCTCGCGGGATCTCGCGGACTGCGAGCTCGCGGGTGGCGCCAGAAGCGGACACGCGGGAGAGCGTGTGCTCAGGCCTAGACGCCGCCTCGCAGGACGGTGCGGGCAAGGACGCCGAGCGTGGCTCGCAGAGCGGACTCGGGGATGATCGGGAAGATGCCCTTCCATGATTCGTCGGCCTCGGACCAGTCGTAGTACGACGTGACCAACGTGCCGTCATCGGTGGGCTCGAGCCGGTAGCCATAGGTGTGGCCGATCGGCGGCTTGATCACGCCGTCGACTGTCCAGGCAATCTCGCGGTCGGGCTCGAACACCGTGATGTTGATGGTCACGTCGTACTCGCCCAGCGGGTAGTCGTTCAGCGCTTCGCGATCCATGTGGACCTCGAAGCTGTCGCCGACGGCGGTGACCGGCTGGCCGGTGGCTCCCATCAGCATTCCCGAGCTGTCGATCGCGACATGCCCTTGCGGGTTGCTCAGCACGGCGAAGATCGCGGCCGGCTCGGCGTTGATCTTTCGTTGGACTTCGATGCGCTCGCTCGTCATCTGAGCATCCTGCCATGCCGGCGCGCCGATTCCTCTGTGTGCCGGCCGGCGCGGCCGTGAGGTCGACATCAGGTGCGAACCCGAACCGGGCCGTCGCGCGCGCCGGTTACGTCGCGCCGGCCTGCCCGGTTCGGCCGTGCGGGCGGGCAGAGCTCGCCCTTCACGGTCGGATTCGTCCCAGCGTGCTGCGCGTGCCCACCCAGAAGTAGCTTGCCCCCGTGACCGACGCATCCCCGCCCGCCGGCGAAGCGCCAGCCGCGGGCAGCCGGCTCAGCCGGAACGTCTACGTGGTGTCGCTGGTGTCGTTTTTCCAGGACACCGCGTCGGAGATCCTCTACCCCGTGCTGCCGTTCTTCGTGACCGGGGTGCTCGGCGCACCCCCGGCTGTGCTCGGCCTCATCGAGGGCCTCGCGGACGGCACCGCTTCGGCGATGAAGGCCGCATCCGGCCGGCTCGCCGATCTGCGCCAACGCCGGCCCCTCGTCGCGTCCGGCTACGGCATCTCCGCCTTCGGCAAGTTCCTTCTGGCCCTCGCGGGCGCGTGGCCGATGGTGCTCGCCGCCCGCTTCACCGATCGCGTCGGGAAGGGGCTGCGCGGCCCACCACGCGACGCCATCATCGCGGACGACACCACGGCCGAGAACCGGGGCAAGGCGTTCGGGTTCCACCGCGCCGCCGACACCTCCGGCGCCGTGGTCGGCCCGCTCATCGGCCTCGCCCTCTACCAAGCCGTCGGCCAGCAGTTCGGGCCGCTCCTGTGGATCGCGGTCGTTCCCGCCGTCATCAGCGCGGCCCTCGTGTTCCTCATCCGTGAGCGACCGCACCGCCATGACCGCACCGCCCGGCCCTTCACCATCCGCGGACTCCCGCCTCGATACTGGCGCCTCATCGCGTTCGTCGCGCTGTTCGGGGCGGTGAACTTCCCCGACACGCTCTTGCTGCTCCGGGCCAAGGATCTCGGTTTCGGCTTCGCGGGGGTGGTCGCCCTCTACGTCACCTACAACCTCTCCTACGCTGTGCTCTCGTATCCGGCTGGTGTCATCTCCGATCGCCGCAGCCGCCGGGTCGTGTTCGCCACCGGTCTCGCCATCTTCGCGGCGGCCTACCTCGGCTTCGGGCTCACCGCCACCGCCGCGTGGGCCTGGGTGCTGTTCCCGCTCTACGGTGGCTACACCGCGCTCACCGACGGCGTCAGCCGCGCCTGGGTCGCCGACCTTGCCACGCCCGAGACGCGCGGCACCGCGCTCGGCATCCATGCCGCGGTGTCTGGTGTCGGGCTGCTCGTCGCCGGCGTCTGGGCCGGGCTCGCCTGGAACGGCACGGGCCGGGTCCCGTTCATCATCTCCGGAATCGTCACCGCCATCGCCGCCATCGGGCTCTTTGCCGCTCGCCGCACCTTCGAGCGCGACCCGGCTCGCACCGCCGCGACCTGAGTCGCTCAGGTGTTGGCGGTGCCGGACACCTCAGCTTCGACCCTCCGACGAGCGAGCACGAGCGATCGCCAGTGCACGGCGACGAGCAGCGCGGCCGGGAGGAAGATGATGAAGGCAGACCCGGCGAGCGCGTCGGCCGTCTTCACGACGAGCGGATCGGAGCTCGTGCGCGCGACGATGAACGCGGTCGCGGCCATGAAGATCACCTGACCGAGGAACCCTCCGAGCGCGCCGAGCCTCGGGTGATCGAGCAGGCGACCCACGGGCTCAGTCGGCTCGTCGCGCAGCAACCACGTGAGCAGCCCGACGAGCAGACCGACGGTCACGGTGAATCCGAGCTGGCTGCCGAGCGGAAGGCCGAACCAGAAGCCGGGACCGTCGTAGGTGAAGAGCTCGCCGAGGAAGAAGTGGGCGCCGAGCCGGCTGACCGGGTCGACGACCCAGATCGCCCACACGCCGAGCATGACTGCGGTGAGGTACTCGAGCACCGGCATCGGCGAGCGCGTGCGGTACGGGCCGCCCACGATCAGCCGGGCCGAGGCGAAGGCGAAGTACGACATGAACGTGTAGCTCAACGAGACCATGAGCGGGACGTCGCCGACGAAGAGCTCTCTGCCTCGCAGATCGCCGTTGAACGAGTAGCGCGTGTACGGGATGCCCCACCGCACCGAGCCGTTCTCGGCCACGATGCCGATGGCCAGGGCGCCGGCCGCGTAGATGCCGGTTCGTCTCCAGCCGAGATGGCGGCTTGCCAGCACCACGAAGGCGATGCCGAACAGCGTCACATACCAGCGACCGGCGATCGTCCCGATGATCTCCTGAACCATGCCTCGCTCCTGACCGTGCCTCTGAGCGGGATTCCAACGTACCATGATCTAACACTCATGTCAGGGAGGCGTGAGCGGTAGACGGCCCGACCGAGGAGTGCCGATGGCGAGCGATGAGGGGCGGCAGGACGAGGCATCGGCCGGGTCGCAGGCGACCATGGTGAACCCGCCGGCGTCCGCGTTCCGCGGCGAGCTCCGCGAGTGGTTGCACGACAACCTGACCGACGAGCTGCGCGCCGCGAACACCGGCATTGCCGATGCGTCGACCTTGCCCGTGCTGCGGCCGTGGAACGCCGCGCTGGCCGATGCGCGGTGGGCGGCGCCGGCCTGGCCGTCCGAGCACGGCGGCCGCGACGCGACGATCGACGAGCAGGTCGCCTACCTCGAGGAGATGAGCGTCGCCGACGCGCCTGGCCCGATCAACGTCATCGGCATCTCGAACATCGCGCCGGCGATCATGATGTTCGGGACGCGCGAGCAGAAGGATCGGTTCCTCAGGCCGATGATCCGCGGCGAGGAGATCTGGTCGCAGGGGATGTCCGAGCCGGACGCCGGCTCTGACCTTGCTGCCTTGCGCACGTCGGCGGTGCTCGACGGTGACGACTTCGTCGTGAACGGGCAGAAGACGTGGAACAGCTTGGGAAACCTGGCTGACTGGTGCCAGCTCTACGTCCGCACCGACCCGACCGCCAACAAGCACAAGGGCATCAGTTGCCTGCTCGTCGATCTCCGCAGCCCGGGCATCGCGGCGCGACCGCTCAGGACGATCACTGGTGAGGAATCGTTCGCCGACCTGTTCTTCACCGACGTCCGGGTGCCCGCGAGCGCGTTGCTCGGGTCGCTGGACGAGGGCTGGAGCGTGGCGATGGCCACGCTGGCGCACGAGCGGGCCGGCGTGGCCCGCCTGCACCTGATGCTGGCACGCAAGCTCGACCGGCTGCGCGCTGATCCGAAGGCGAGCGGCACGCTCGGCGATCCACGGCTGCGGCAACGCCTCGCCGCCATCCACTCCGAGATCACGTGCATGCGACTCATGACAGACCGGGCGCTCGAAAGCGCCGGCACGTTCGCGTCAGGCGCCGGCGGCAGCCTCATCAAGCTGGCGTGGTCGCGTTGCGAACAAGCACTGGCGAACCAGGCGGTCGACGCCGTGGGCATCGGCGGGCAGGCGTCCCTCGATGGGCCCGGCCCTTGGGCGCACGACCTGTTGTCGTCCCGCCAGTGCTCGATCGCGGGCGGCACGACCGAGATCAACCTGAACATCGTCGCCGAGCAGGTCTTGGGCCTGCCGCGCGACCCACGCTGACGCCTGGCCGTGGCGGCGTGAGCAGCCCGAGCTCGATGAGCGTGGCGAACAGCTCGAGGCGCTTGGTCGAGAACCGGCCCTGGACCATCGCGAACAGCAAGACGAGCAGTACCACGGCCTCGGTCTCCGCGTCGCCGAAGCCGCGGGCGTCGAGCCCGCGAGCGAGCGCGCTCCGGCCGCTCTCGATGGCCGCGACCGACGCGCGCGCCATCTCGTCGCCCCGCGACATGGCTTCGATCCACATGCCGATGATCGAAGCTTCGGCCGTGTAGCTCTTGGCGTACGTTCGCAGCCAGATGCGCAGGGGTTGGTGATCGGAGCCGGCCTCGATGGGGATGTCGCGGAACGCGCCATGGAGCCGTTCGACGGCTTGCTTGGCCAGGATCTGGAAGATGTCGGCCTTCGACTCGAAGTATCGGTAGAAGAGTCCGTGCGAGACGTTCGCCCCGGCCACGATGTCGGCCACGCGGGCGGCGTGGTAGCCCCGATCGGCGAACACCTTCACCGAGGCGTCGAGGATGGCATCCCGTCGCTTGCTCGCGACGGGCCCCAGCGGTTTGCGCCCGGCGCCACCGGCGGGCTCGCCACCTGTGGTGCCGGCCAGTCGCGGCCGTGCCCGCCGGGGCGCTCGATGGACGTTGATGGCTGCGTCCGGTTGGAAGAGCGCCCGATGGAAGATGTCGGCGAGCGCGACGTTCACGTCCGACCGCCGCCATCCGCGCCCGCCGGTCGACGCCTTCTCGAGCAGCGTCACCATGCGGTTGGCCGGGCTCACGGTGCTGAGCAAGGCGCGGACGATGCCGTCGACCTCCCGCGGTGGCCGGGGCGAACCCTGGATCAGCGCACGGATCGAGGCGGACGTGTGCGTCGCGACCCGGGCCGCGCCGTCGGCCACGGCGTCGTCGATCCGCACCGCGGACTGGAACGCCAGGAACACCGGCTCGTACCGCTCGTAGATCTTGGCGTACCGATCGAGCCAGTCATGGAGGGCGTCCCATCCGGCCTGGTCGCCCGTGAACGGTGCGACGGCCTCGACGGCGGCGGCCAGCTCGCGCGCAACCCTCCCGGCGAGGTGCCGGAAGAGGTCGTCCTTGCCGGAGAAGTACTGGTAGAAGGAGACGCGCGAGCAGCCCGACCGTGCGGTGATCTGCTCGATGCTGCACTCGTGATAGCCCGCCTCGCTGAACGCGTCGGCCGCGGCATCGAGGATGCGTTCCTGGGTGCGCTGGCCCCGCGCGCCGACGTTCGGGTTGGAGGCGTACGGTGCGCGCCGCACGATCGCCTCGGCGTCGTCTGCTTCGGGGGCGTCGGTTCCCAACTCGCTCCTGGCGTCGGAAGTCCCGGCGAGGGCCTTCTCTTCTAACGATGACGTCAGTAGAGTAGTTCGGTACTTGTCGCAGACGGGGGAGGGCTGATGGCCAACACGCTCGCAGGGATACGGGTGCTGGAGGTCGCGTCGTGGACGTTCGTCCCCGCGGCTGGCGCCGTTCTGGCCGACTGGGGCGCCGACGTGATCAAGGTCGAGCATCCGGTGATGGGTGACCCGCAGCGCGGCTTGATCTCGATGGGCCTCATCCCCGGAGGCGACAGCGCGGTCAACTACATCATCGAGCAACCGAACCGTGGCAAGCGGAGCGTCGGGCTCGACATCGGCACCGAGCACGGGCGCGACCTGCTCTACAAGTTGGCCGAGGGCAGCGACGTCTTCCTCACCAGCTTCCTGCCCTCCGTGCGCCAGAGGTTGAAGATCGACGTCGACGACATCCGGAGCGTCAACCCGAACATCGTGTACGCCCGCGGCACCGGGCAAGGCCCGAAGGGTCCCGACGCCGGCAAGGGTGGGTATGACGGTGCGGTGTACTGGGGTCGGGCCGGCATCTCCGAGGCGTTGACGCCCGCCTGCGCCGAGTTCCCGATCGGCGGGCGGGCTGCGTTCGGCGACCTCGCCGGCGCGGTCGCGATCGCTGGTGGCATCACGGCGGCGCTGTTGAAACGAGAGCGCACCGGCGAGGCGCCGCTCGTCGACGTGTCGCTGCTCGGGTTCGGGATGTGGCAGCTCTCGCCCGACATCGTGGCGTCGGGGCTGTACGGCGGCGATCCGATGCCCAAGTTCGACCACAAG
The DNA here is from genome assembly GCA_016185305.1 of Actinomycetota bacterium. GTDB lineage: Bacteria > Actinomycetota > Acidimicrobiia > Acidimicrobiales > Acidimicrobilacustridaceae > JACPNV01. Next base: position 28,341 of record JACPNV010000050.1, read on the forward strand.
ACCTCGCCCAACCCGCTCGTCGGCACGTACAAGACGGCCGATGACCGGTTCGTCACGTTGATGCTGTTGCAGTCCGACCGGTTCTGGCCCGATCTGTGCGAGCACATCGGTCGCGCCGATCTCGTCGACGACGAACGGTTCGCCGATGCGGGCGCGCGGTTCAACAACCACCGTGAGCTGATCGACGTCCTCGACGAGACGTTCGGTCGCCGCACCCTCGCGGACTGGACCGATGCCCTGCAGACCTTGAAGGGCGTGTGGGCGCCGATGCAACGCGCGAACGAGTTGGTCGACGATCCGCAGGTCGAGGCCAACGGGTACCTCGCCCGGGTCACGAAAGATGCGGGCGTCGAGTACGACCTCGTGGCCAACCCCGTCCAGTTCGACGAGACGGCTGACGAGCTCGTGCCCGCGCCAGAGCACGGCCAGCACACCGAAGAGATCCTTCTCGAGTTGGGAATCGGTTGGGACGAGATCGCCGAGGGCAAGGGGAGCGGCGCGATCCTGTGAGCACCGAGGTCGAACCATCCGCCGCCCGGGCTGGGGCGAGAGAGACCGCGGCGACGTACGTGTCGGACAGGACGGTTGCCGATCTGCTGCTCGCCCGCCAGGACGACGATCGCGAGGCGCTGCGCTTCGAAGGCCAGACGTGGACCTGGCGGCAGGTGGTGGACGAGTCCGCGCGGCGGGCTCACGCGTTGCGGTCCTTCCGTGCCGAGGGCCCCTTCCACGTCGGCGTGATGCTCGAGAACGTCCCGGAGTTCGTGTTCCTCCTCGGGGGCGCGGCGCTGGTGGGCGCAGTGATCGTCGGCATCAACCCGACCCGCCGCGGCGCCGAGCGGGCCGCCGACGTGCGCCACACCGATTGCCAGCTCGTGCTCACCGACGAGCGCCGGGCCGAGGTGATCGGTAACGGCGTGGATCTCGACGCCGCGAGGATCCTCGATGTCAACGAGCGCGAGTGGCTCGACGTGGTCGCGTCGTGCTCCGCCGAGCCGCCTCGCACGATCGAGGTCACCCCGGACTCGCTGTACCTGCTGATCTTCACCTCGGGGTCAACCGGTGCGCCGAAGGCGGTCAGGTGCACGCAAGGGCGGATGGCATTCGTCGTGCCCGGGTTCGACAGCGACGCGGTGCTGTACTGCGCCATGCCTCTGTTCCACGGCAACGCCTTGATCTCGAACTGGGTGCCGGCGATGAGCTGTGGCGCGACCATCGTCCTCAAGCGCCGCTTCTCGGCATCGGCGTTCCTCGACGACATCCGCGAGCACGGCGTCACGTTCTTCAACACCGTCGGCCAGGCACTGGCCTACATCCTCGCCACGCCGCCTACACCGCACGATCGCGACCATCCGTCTCTCGTCGTGCTGGCTCCCGAGGCCTCTGCTCCCGACATGAAGGCCTTCCAAGAGCGGTTTGGCTGCTTCGTGGTCGAAGGCTACGGCTCCAGCGAAGGTGCCATCCGTTTGGCGCCGACGGCCGGTACGCCGCGAGGGTCGTTGGGCAAGCCGTTGGGGAACGCGGACATCGCGGTCGTCGATCCGGCGACCGGTGCGGAGTGCTCGCGGGCGGTGTACGGCGCCAACGGCGGGCTGGCGAACCCGGAAGAGGCGATCGGCGAGCTCGTGCGGCGCGATCCAGAGACGAGCTTCGCCGGCTACTACAACAACGACGAGGCGCAGGCCGAGCGCCTTCGCGACGGGTGGTTCTGGTCGGGTGATCTCGCCTATCGCGACGAGGACGGCTTCTTCTTCTTCGCCGGCCGGACCGCAGACTGGATCCGCGTCGACGGCGAGAACTTCGCGACCGCACCGGTCGAGCGCATCCTTCGCCGCCATCCCGATGTCGCGGAGGTCGCGGTGTTCGGCGTCCCCGACCCGCGAGCCGGCGACCGGGTCATGGCGACGGTCGTCCTGGCGCCCGGCCGGTCGTTCGACGCGCCGGCGTTCCACTCGTTCCTCGACGAGCAACCCGACCTCGGGACGAAGTGGGCGCCCCGGTTCGTGCGGATCGTCGACCGACTTCCGGTGACCGCGACGAGCAAGGTCGACAAGCGGTCGTTGCGGGCGACGTGCTGGTTCGAGGGTGAGGTCTGGTGGCAGCCGGGCCGCGAGCCGGTCTGGCGGCCGATGAGCGACATGGACCGCGACGGGTTGCGGGCCGAGTTCGCCTCCCACGGGCGCGAGGCATTCCTCGGGCGCTGAGCAGGACTTCCGCGCTGGCGCGGGTGCTCGGAGCCGTAACGGTGCTCTACGACACCCGTTCCGCCCCACGCGCCAGCGTTCAGGTACGACGGCAGGTCGTCGTGGAGCCCGGGTTGCGCGGCGATTCCATCCGACAATGCACCGGCGAGCTTCGCCGAGCTCATCTTCGCGTCGAGTTCTTCCTTCGGTTCCCACATCCGCTCGAACGGATGCCCGGGCCCTTACACACCGCGACGTCGGACACATCGTCGCAGTCGACGTATTCATCAGTCGCACAGCACGTGCAGTTGGCGATCATGGTTCGTTCCTCACTGCCGGGACTTGTTCGTTGTTGGGCTCTGCGTGGGAAAGTCAGTCGATCGCATCCTTGGCAAACGCAAACGCTGACTGAGTGACAGGAAGCATCGTGTAGATCCCCGTGCCGCCGTCGTCTCGGTCGAACTCCCACATCGGACGGCGACCGACGCGACGGCACGACACAGCGATGTGCTTCAACGCGCGGGAAGTCCGCGAGGCGACGAGTATCCGGCATTGGCGGCGAGCTCAGCTCCGGTGATGCCACACAGGGAGCGGCGACGAAGCCGAGAATCAGACGCTTTGTTCGAGAGCTGTTTGCCTCGAGGATCCAGCGGGCGCGGGCTTCGTCGTCGGCCTTCCAGAACTCGGGATCGTTCCACGCATCGGGATACCGCGCGATCGCTGCGGTGGAGTCGAGTATTGCGAAAGGCTCGGTCGCGTCGTTGCCGTTGCGGGCAGGAGGTTCCGGTGCTGCGGTCGGCGGCGTCTGGTCTGAGCTGATCGCGGCGACTGCCTCCGCGGCCCATCGTTGGAAGGCGGGAGCGAATCGACGCTCCATGAACGTGGACACCTCAATGATCTCGTGGGCGTGTTCGATGGTTTGATTTGCCAGTGGGGCCGATTGCTTAACAATTGGCCCGGATCTTTGCTCCACGAGGTAAGATTCGGGCTCAGATCTAAGTCAAGCTGAGGAAGATGACTACCACCGATCGACCAGTACCGAAGTGGGCTGCCGGCCTCATCGCGGTGCTGTCACGCGATCGCCCGGCGGTGGTCACTACCAGAGCGCTCGAAACGTACCTGGAGCAGGTCGGCTCAGATCGACGCGTCGATGAGGTGGCGAGCGACCTCCAGCAGCTCGGGTGGCTCGCGACGCTGCACATCAAGGGGGCGTGGGCATTCGTTCCGGCTGGTGAGGCCCGAGGCACGGATCCCTATCTCGACCTGCGCGGATGGCGTGAGCGCGATCCAGATGCAGTCTTCGCACTCGCGGGCGAGGCGGCCGCGTGGCACCTGGGGTATCTGCCTCGCCAGTTCGTTGGATCGGTCGCACTTTGGCTCCCGAAAGGAGGGCGTGTTGCCCACGGCTTGCGCCCGTATGTACGAGCAGTCCGCATCGGGTGGGGAGCTGGCGATCTCGGTCGGCTTCGACCAACGCCGAAGTTGTTGCGGAGGAAGGGTCTCGATCTCACCCAGTGGTCGAACGGCCTGCCGGCGCTCGGTCCGGAGGCGCTGCTTGTGCAGCTTGCCGCTCGCCCATCGTCGTTTCAGAGTTGGGCCGACCTTGTGGGTCAGCTTGAAGTTCTCGCGAGTGATTGCGATTCGCACCGGGTCGTAGACCTGCTCGCTGCGCAGTCCGCATCGGCGTGGCAGCGTGCGGCGTACCTCCTCGAGCGCGGGGGAGAACCCGAAGAGGCGATCGACGTGTTCGACCGCCGTCCTCACCGATCCTCTCCAGCGGTTCAGCTCGGCGAGGGCCCGATCGTGGAGTGGTCAAACACCTTCAAGGTGAACGATCGCCTGGTCGCTCCGCTCCAACGGCAACTGGGCAAGGCGTGAGCGGTGCCGGCTCCGACGCTCTCGCGAGCACTGGTTGGTTTACACGGCGCCGGTCGCGCTGACACGTATGGGGCGGCTCTCCTTGACGTCGCGCAGGATCACCTGCTTTGGCTCCTCGCCGAACTTGGCCACTTCGACGACGGCGCGCTGGTGTTCAAGGGTGGAACGTCGCTTCGCAAGATGTGCGGCTTGGGGGCGTCGGCCGCTTCTCCACCGATCTCGACTTCGTCGCGCCGAACGACGACACGGTCCTCGACGTGTGCGCGAGCATCGATGGCGCATCGGTCGGTGGCTTCCAGTACGCACTCCAGGCAACCAGAGGTGATGGTCGGCATTGGACTCTTCAGGTGCGGCATCCCGAGCTCGGTCAGCCGGACGTCGCCGCGTCGGTCGAATTCGCACGTCGCCCGCTCGTCCTCGAGCCGGAGCAACTCGCCTTCCTCGAGCTGCCGGTGCATCGTGGGTACGACATCGAGCTCCCCGCGCTACCGGTCATCGCGGAACCAGAAGCTTGCGCCGAGAAGTTGGCGCGCTATCGCCGGGTCGCTCTGGGTCGCGACGCGTATGACCTGGCCCAGTTCGCCGGTCGCGCGCTCAACGAGCCGTTGGTGCGGCGACTGTGGGTGCTGAAGGTCTGGGGCGATGTCGTCGACGACGGGCGAGGCGATAAGCCGCTCGATCCGACGGACATCCTGACGCCGCGCTCCGAGGCCGACTTCGCTCCGGAGTCGATCGGCAAGCTCACGAGGCCGGTCGACCTGCCCTGGTTGAGAGCGACGCGTCCGCGAGCGATTTGGCTTCCTCGAAGACCTTGACGACGACGAACACCGCTGGTCGGCCTGCGACCCGCGGCATCGATTCGAGATCGAGGTTGCGTTGGCTGGGGGTGGGTCCTCGATCTGACCGGATCGTCGGCGGCCCAGGGATCGGCCTTTCCGAACCGACTGCTCCTCAACGATGCGCGATCGCTCGACGGCGTCCGGGTCGATTGGCGTTCGGTCGAGCGGCCCCGGCGAACGCGTGGGACGGTTCGGCTACCTCGCCGGGGAGCTTTCGTTTCGCCTGATCGCCGCTCGGCATCCCGTCGCAACGTCAAGCCAGTCCTCGGACCATCGCCGCCCACCGCGACACGTTCCGCCTGCTGCTGGGCTTCGCGCAACAACGCACCGGCAAGGTGCCGTCCCGGCTGGAGATCGACGACCTCGACGCCCCGCTCATCGCCGCGTTCTTGGATCACCTCGAAACCGAACGACACAACACGGTCCGAACCCGCAATGCCCGACGCGCCGCCATCAGGTCACTGTTCGACTACGCCGCGGTCTGTCACCCCGAACATGCTGCGGTCGTCCAACGGGTCTTGGCCGTCCCCCAGAAGATCACCGACGACAAGACCATCGCGTTCCTTCATGACGACGAGATCGAAGCGCTCGTCGCCGCACCGGACCGCGGCACCTGGGAAGGGCGACGAGAACACGCGCTGGTCTACCTGGCCATCCACACCGGTCTCCGTGTCTCCGAGCTCACCGGCCTCAACTGTGCCGATGTCCATCTCGGCACCGGGCCACACCTGCGCTGCGACGGCAAAGGACGCAAGCAGCGTGCCGTGCCGTTACCTTCACGCCGAAATCGCCATCAAAGAACGAGCGCTCGCCAAGACCACCCCCGCCCACACTCCACCAGGCCGCTACCGCCCGAAAGACGACCCGCTTGCCTTCATCGAAGTCCTGTGATTATCCGAACCACACCCCGACCACCGCTTCGCCCCAGGCCCAACCGCAGGCTTCCCGGCGGTGATGGGGAGTGCGTGGGGGCGCAGCCCCCAGGCAACTGGGGGTTTGGGTTGGGACGTGCGTTGTGAGGCTGGATGTGCCACCGCTTGGCACGGATGGGCGGCTCGGCGGCACGCCTTCTGTATGAACACGAACAGAACCAAGACACGCCGCACCCGGTCCCTGCACCCTCTGGGGGAGGACGCATCACCGAGGGCCCATCTGGACAGGGCCTTCGACGGGACCGCCGGGGGAGGCGAACCGGAGGCTTCGGGGGGAGCCTCCGTGCCAGAGGGAGGCGGCCAGCCCACGGCCCTGGGGCTGGCCGCCTCCGCGCGTCCGAGGGTCAGCCGTCCAGGACGACGACTGGGGCAGACGACTGGGTCGAACGGCTGGGTGCGTTCTGGGTTGGTGCCCGGCTCTCGGCGACCCGTGGTGCTCGCGCTGTCCGAGGCAGCCCATCGCTTCCGCGCCGTATCCTCGACGGGCATGAGCGACCCGACGAGCAAGAGTCCCGCATCGACCGCAACGGACACCGTCCCGAGCGTCGAGGAAGCGCTCGGGCGGCTGCAGATGCCGCTGGTCGAAGCGATGATGACCCAGCGCGCCGTGCGCCGCGTGCTGCCCGATCCGGTGGACGATGCCGTGATCCTCGAGTGCATCGGGCTGGCGTTGCGCGCACCCACCGGATCGACCGGCCAGAACTGGGAGTTCGTCGTCGTCAAGGACCAACGCGTCAAGGAGCAACTCGCCGCGCGCTATCGCCAGGCATGGTCGCTCTACGGCGGCATCGGCAAGCGCCTCGCCGGCGAGGACGAGTCGATGCTGAAGATCCTGCGGGCCGTGCAATGGCAGGTGGACAACTTCACCGAGATCCCCGTGCTTGTCGTGGCCTGCCTGCGGGCCGGCGTGCGCGAGGGGAGGATCCCGTACATGCCCACACCGCACGTCGGCGCATCATCGTTCTTCGGATCCATCTACCCCAGCGTGCAGAACCTCCTGCTGGCGGCGCGGGCGATGGGCTTGGGAGCTTCGTTGATCACCCTGCCGCTGTGGAGCGTGACATCAGCCCGATCGATCCTCGGCCTGCCCTTGTCGGTCACGCCGTGCTGCATCGTCCCGCTCGGGTGGCCGAGAGGTCGCTACGGGCCGACGACGCGGCGGCCCGTCGAGGACGTGGTGCATCTCGACTCCTACGGCAACCGCGCCTGGCGGTAGCGGCGCGCGCGAAAGGCCCCGAACCGGAAGGGTTCGGGGCCGAACGCAGATGGCAGTGCTTGCGTTGCGATCAGACGCGTGCGCGGAGGCCGAGCAGGTTGGTGCCGCACCACGCGACGCTGACCGAGCTGTTGTCCTTCTTGCCGCACTTGTAGACGCTGATCGAGCTGCGGGCTTCGAGCGGGCTGCCGGCGCCAGCGCCGGACATCGCCTGGAGTTCGAGAACGGATGCCATGGGATTCACCTCCTTTCGAGGGCTCGGGGCGAGGCCGGTGAGACCAGCAACGACACGTCGTCGCGCGGGGCCCACGGCTCAGACCGGAGGAACGGGAGACTGAGAGGACGCTCGCCGAGAGCTGACCCGAGGGCCAGCAGCACGCCGGCAGAGCCGGTGGCGAGATCCATCGAGAGACGGGCGAGACCGTCACCCACGAACGCCACGTGGCCTTCGTAGGGGGCGGCGTGCCATGCCATGCAGGCAACATGCGCTTCCACATCTGCGGCCGGCACGGGTTGCAGGGAGCGCAGGAAGAGCAGGAGCCCGGCGCGACCGTTGAAGAGCCCGGACTGGATGACGACATCGCCGGTGGCGGCCAGGCGGATGCCGTCGAGCTGCTGGGCCAGCGTCTCGTCGGGAACGCGGTCGAGGAGCTCGCGCAGCACGATGCCGATGCCGGCGCTGCCGACGTCGAGGTACGGGAGGACGCGCCAACCGTCATCGACCTGGACAGTTCCGCCGTCTGTTCGTGTGCAGCGATCGAGATCGGCGCGCACGGCACGTTCGGCCGCATCGAGCAAGGCGGGGTCGGCCGTGTGCTCGTGCAAGCGCAGCATGAACAGCGCCAGGCCCGACCATCCCCGCATGAGCCCGGCCGGCTGGGCACGATAGGACTCATCGTCCAGCCGGCTGATGCCGTGCGTGGCCAGCTCGATCGCCAGATCGAGGTAGCGAGGCTCGTGGGCGGTGCGGTGGAAGTGCAGGAGCGCGAGCCCGATGCCAGCGATGCCGCTGTAGAGGCTCAGGTCATCAGGGTCCAGCGGTTGCTCGAACACCCGTGCCAGCGCGTCGAGCGCTTCGGTGTGACGGCCGCACCGGTCGAGTGCGTAGGCGATGCCGGTTGCGCCGTCATAGAAGCCGGGTCGCAGGTCGTCCGCGGCCATGGTGGTTCGCACCAGCCAGTCGAGATGGGCGGAATCGACGGGCGCACTCGTCTCGTGCAACGCCCACACCACACCCGCGGCACCGAACGCCATGGCGAGCCCGCCGCCGTCACCCGCGAACTGTTGCGGGTCGCCGGGGAACAGCCGGTCGGTTCGGTCAGGTGTCGCGCTGGCGTTGATGGCGCGTGCCATCGACGTGCGGAGCTGCTCCCACCTCGGGAGGCCCTGGCGGGGCCAGATCTCGTCGCGCCACGCACGATCCACGTTGGTCACGACGATCTCGCCGAGGTCGCGCCGGACGGCCTCGCCGAAGCCGGAGGGAACCGGGAACCGGGCTTCGACGGCTCCGATCAGCTCGTCGAGCTTCGCGGGATCCCACGGGACGAGCTCGACGAACGGCAAGAAGAGCGCGAGCCGCAGGGCGCCGAGCGCGAAACGATCGATGGCGAAACCGGTGCGGTCCGCCGGAGCGGCATAGCCGGCGGCGCCGAGCGTGCGATCGAAGTCCTCGTCCACCCGGTGGCCGAGCTCGAAGTCGACGAGGCACACACGCCCGTCGGGTCGCACGATCACGTTGCGCGGGTGGAGATCGCCGATCACGACGCCGCGCGCGTGGACGGCACGGACGGCGGCATCGACAGCGTCGACGGCGGAGACCGCCCATTCGCAGTAGGCGGAGATGGCGTCGCCGTCTGGCCGGGCCGAGATCATCGGGTGGCGTTGGGAGAGCTCGTCCGCGAGCATCGTGCCTTCCACGTACTCCTCAACCAGGAAGTGGTGCTCCCACAGGGTGCGGCGTTCGTGCACTGCCGGCACGCAGTCGAGGCCGGCGAGCGTGCTCAGGATGCGGTGCTCGCGTTCGAGGCGAGCCACCGCATCGGTGCCGGCGCCGTCGAGCCCGGCGAGCGGCCGGGCCTCTTTGAGCACGAGGCGGGCGCCGGTCTCCGGATCGCTCGCGAGGTAGACGCCACCGCCGTTCGAGAAGTGCATCGCCTGCTCGATCCGATACGGCAGTGGCTCGCCCGAGTCGCTGGTTCGCTCCGAGATCGCATCCATGAGGAACGACGGCACGGCGACCCAGCCGGGTGCCGAGAATCGCGGCGCGCGGACGTCGGGGACGAGGTTGCCGTCCGGATCCTCGATGGCGGGCACGATCTCGCCGGTTGCGGTGGTGCACTCCATCGAGACGAAGCCGCCATAGCGGACGTACAGCGGCCCCTCGTTCCACCGGACATCGCTCAGGATGTACGGACCGGGCTCGCCCGACAGCTCGGCGCCCAACTCGGCGAGGCAGCGCTCGAGGTCTTGCTCGTTGACCGGGTAGATCGTGATGAACTTCCCCGAACCCGACCGGTCGGCGTACTTGGCGTTCTTGGCGAGGAACGCGGCCTGGGTGCTGAGGAACTTGAAGCACAGCCCCCGCTCGACGCAGTGGTCCCACGTTGTCGTCAACACGTCGAGGGCGTTGGTCACGGATGCCGACACGTGGATCTTCCATCCTTGCTTCGGAAGCTCGATGGCTTCGTGATGGATGACCGTCCACACGCCTGCGGTCGAAGCGTCCCAGCCGTCCGGCGCGGTGCGCTCGATCGCCGCCAGCAACGAACCGTCGGCGCCGCCGGCGGCGGGGGCGTCGTAGAAGACCGGGTCGGTCAGGCAGAAGGCTTCATGGTCAGCGTTCACGGTGGGCTCCGGTTGCGGGATGCGACTCACGAATGAGGCGTGCCGCCGCCGTTCCACTCGATGGCACACCTCGGCCGGCGCCGGGCGATCGATCTCGGTGCGCGTCAGGCGCGAGGCCACAGACCGACGCCGTCGGGGAACCACAGGTTCGCGGCGATGGTCTCAGGCGGGTCCGGTGCTCCGCTGGTGAAGGTGATGCGGCGGACCGACCCGGCCCCGTCGCCCGGCCCGAAGCCGTAGGTACCGCCGGTGACGATCCCGATGTCGGCGTAGTACAACGTGCCGTCTGGTCCCGAGGAGATGCCGATCGGGGTCCCGGTCGAGAACGGCGTCGCTCCGAGCTGCTCGCCGGCTGGCGGCTGGAGGACGGTCTGGACGAACTGCCAGTCTTGGTCGTACTCGTTGATGCTGCCGGTGATCACGCTTGCCACGAAGAAGTGGCCGTCGACGCCGCGGGTGATGCCCGAAGGTGAGATCAACCCATGATCGCCCGACGACAGCACGCGGGCCTTCGTGACCGCGTCGGCCAGGGGCGAGCCGAGGTTGTCGGTCTTTCCGCACCCGCCCGCAGCGGTTGCCGACGTCGGGAACGGTCCCGGGTACCGGAACACGCCGCCCGCGGTCGCCTCGGGGTCTTGCGACGGCCGCGGCGAGTTGAGGTACAGCGCGTCGTCCTGATCGACGTAGATCCCCTGCCCGGTGGCGAGTCGGAGGTCGAGCTTGCAGTACGCGACCCGATCGCTGTCGTAGGGCGGGAACCAGATCGTGAGCTGGCCATTGGCCGCGTCGGTGGCCTCGTTGCCGATGTCGGTGGTGACGATGCGGCCGTCGGAGAGCACGCCGCATCCGTAGTTGTCGGGGTCGTCGGGCGTCGGTTGGTAGGTCGGGACGAGCCGGGCTACTCGCTTCACCGCAAGCTCGCCGACGCGAGCGCCCGTCAGCTCGAAGACGCCCCATCCTGGCGGTGGTTGGGGTTGGCGAGTGTCCTCGCCGGTGACGAGGTACTGCTTGCCGTCCCTGGTGAACGCGCACATCTGCCCGTTGATGTCCCACCCGTTCGGATCGGTCGGGGCGCCACCGAAGCTCTTGTTGGCAGTGTTGACCTTCTGCGAACGAAACGGCGGGTCGGTCTCGTACGCCCAGAGGTTGTTGCCCTCGGCGCTGAACAGGATGCTCCCGGGCGCGGGACGGGCCGCAGCGAGGGGTGTGGTCGCGGTCGTGCCGGCTGGTCCGGCCGTCGGCACGGTGCTCGACGTGGGGGACGCGCACGCGGCCAGCGTGACGACGACCACGACGGTCGCGGCGAGAGCGGCGCGCCGTGCCGGGTGATCGGTCCCTTCCATGACCGCCCAGTATTGCGAGCATCGGCGATCTCGGGACGGCGGAAGCTGCCCATGGCGACACCGCAGGGAATAATGAGCGAGTGGCCGCACCTCTCGGCTCGGATGCGATGGTCGGACGGGCAGACGTCCTCGAGCGATTGCTCCAGACCTGTGCGAAGGCCACCGACGGGTACAGCGCGGTCGTCGTGATCACCGGCGAGGCGGGCGTCGGCAAGTCGCGGCTGTGTGCCGAGGTCGCCGGCCGCGCCCGGACGGTGGGGTTCGAGGTTGCCGAGGCGCGGTGCTGGTCGCACGGCGGCGCCCCGCCCTTGTGGCCGTGGCGCGACCTCTTGAAGCAGGCCGATCCCGCGGGCGCGCCGCTCGGGTCGGGCGAGCGCCGGGTGACGTTGACGGGTTGGCCCGGCCTGACCGCGGGCTTCGATGTGTTCGAAGGTGCTGCCGACCGGCTGGGTCGGGCCTGCCGGCGCAACCCGTGGCTGCTCGTGCTCGACGACCTTCACGAAGCCGACGAAGGCACGCTCCTGCTCACGCGGTTCCTCGCGTCGCAGCTCCGGTCGTCGCGACTTGTCGTGCTGGTCACGCTCCGGTCGGGGGCGACTGTTCGCGGATCGCGGGAGGAGTTCCTCGTGAGCGAGGTCGAGCGCGAATCGGCGGTGATCGATCTCGCCGGCCTCGACCGCGACGCGCTCGCGGAACTGGTTGCCGGGTCCGGGCATCCGGCCGACGAGCGCACGGTCGATGTGCTGCTCCAGATCACCAAGGGCAACCCGCTCGTCGCGCATTCCGTGCTCCGCGCCGCGCCGCCCGGTCCGCTTGACAGCACGCTCTCGCTGGGTGTGGCCGAGGCGTTCCAGCGCCGCCTCCGATCGGTCGACCCGGCCGTCACCGCGGTGCTGGGTCGCGCTGCCCTCCTCGGCACGACGGCCGCAGTTGACGAGATCGCGCTCGTCGCCGAGCGGTCGCCTGACGACGTGCGCGCCGCGGCAATCATCGGTCAGCAGCTCCAGGTGCTGCTGGCATCGTCGCCCGCGACGATCGAGTTCACCCACGACCTCGTCCGCGCCGCCGTTGAGGCGACGCTTGCTCCGGCCGAGCGGCTGGAGACCCACGCCCGCGCGGTCGAGGCCGTCCTCCGGAGCGAGCGGTCCGCCGATGGAGTCCTCCGCGCGGTGCGCCACGCGCTGGCCGCGTGTTCGCGTTCAGACGCGGACGCGGCGCGGGCCGTCGAGCTTGCCCAACAGGCCGCGGCGATCCTCATGGATCGGCACGCCTTCAGCGACGCGGCCGGCCTGCTGGGTCAGGCAATCGATGCACTGGAGCAGACCGGTCAGAAGGTGCCGGCCGGGCTGCGCATCGAGCGTGCTCACGCCATGCTCGCCGCCGGCCGGGTCGGCGAAGCGCACCACTTGGCGGTGATCGCGACCCAGTCGGCCGAGGCTGAAGGCGATCCGGTGGACTTCGCCGAGGCGGCGGCAGGGTTGGGTGGGATCTGGATCAACAACGTCCGCTCGCCGGTCGAGCAGGCGCGGATGCTCGCGATGCAGCGGGCCGCGCTGGCGGGGGTGCCACCCGAACATCATCGGCTCGCGGTTCGTCTCTACAGCCGAGCGCTCAGCGGCGCCATGTTCTGGGAGGGGGCTCCGATCGATCCTGTCCTCGAGGTCATCGCGATGGCGCGTCAGGTGCGAGATCCTGCCGTGCCGTTGGAGGTCTTCTCCAACGTGCACACCGCGCTGCTCGGTCCGGATTGGAGCGAGCTGCGACTCGAGCTGGCCGAAGAGATGGTGCGTCTGGCCGGCGATGTCAACGGCGGCATCTATGCGCTCATGGCGTACTGCTGGCGGGCGGTCGACCTGTTCCTCGTCGGGTCCGATCAAGCCGACGGCGCGCTCGCCGACCTTCGTGGACCCGCTGAGGCATTGCAGTGCCTGTCGGTGCTGTACGTCGTGCGCCTGGTCGAGACGATGCAGCTGATCATGGCCGGCCGTGTCGAAGAAGCCGAGCAGGCGGCGCTGGCCGCGCTCGAGCTGGGCCAGCGGGCGGAGGACGCCGACGCTCTCGGCTACTTCGGTGTGCAACTCCTCGCGATCCGCTGGTTGCAGAGCCGGGATGCCGAGATGCTCACGATGCTCGAGACGATCGCCGGCTCCGAGAACGTGATCCGCGGTGATCAGGGATTCAACGCGGCCGTCGCTGCGGTCGCGGCGCGCGCCGGTCAGATGGACGTCGCTCGGCGCTACCTCGCCCGGGTGTTGGAGGGGCCGGGCGTGGACGGCATCCCGAAGTTCAGCACCTGGCTCGCCACCCTGGCGGCCGTGGTCGAGGCGGCGTCGGCACTCGGTGATGAGGGTGTGTCCGCCGCGACCTACGACTTGCTGGTGCCGTATGGGGGACTGCCGGTCCGCCCGTCGCTCGCCGTCGTCTGTTTCGGTTCGACACAGCATGTGCTGGGGCAGGCAGCGCGGACCGCGGGACGGCTCGACGCGGCCATCTCGCACTTCGAGGCGGCCATCGACGCCAACGTCAAGCTGGGCAACCTGCCGCGCGCGGCGATGTCTCGCATGGAGCTTGCGGCAGCGCTCGGTCGGCGCGACGGGCCGGGCGATCGCGACCAGGCTCGCACTCGGAGGCGGGAAGCGATCGCGGCGGCCGCCCGGCTCGGGCTGGACGAGCTGGCGCGGCAGTGGAGCGATCGGGAAGGCGAGGACGCGCACGAGGTTCGCGCCGGGCCGATCGCAGCGCCTGCGACGCAGGGCGCGCCGGGAAGCGGGGCGCTCACGATCCGCCGCGATGACCGCCGGTTCGTGGTGGAGCACGACGGCGACAAGGTCGCGTTCGCTGACCGGGTGGGCATGCGCTACCTCGCGCAGCTCGTGGCCAACCCTGGCCAGTCGATCACCGCGCATGCCCTGATGACCGGCGAGGAGGAACGAACGGTCGCGCGGCAGGCCGTGCTCGATCGTGCGGCGCGCGACTCGCTCGAAGCCCGTGCCCGTGAGTTGGCCGCCCTGATCGCCACGGCTCGTGCCGATGGCGATGTCGTGGTGCAGGGGCAGCTCGAGGACGAGTTCGACGTCATCACCGACGAGCTTCGCAAGGCGACCGCTCTGGGCCAGCGCGACCGCTTCTTCGGCGACGACGCCGAGCGGGCGCGCACCGCGGTCCGCAAGGCGATCGTGCGAGCCGTGAACGAGATCGAGGCCGCGCTGCCCACGGCGGGCGAGCTGCTGCGCTCCTCGATCACCACCGGCATCGAGTGCCGCTACGACCCGCCTCGGTAGCGCCGAGGACGAGGGTGGGCGCCCGGCCCGGCGATCTGCCAAGCTGCCAGGACCTCACACGCGGGCCGGCACCGGCCCGACGACGACTTGGGAGCGCGCTTTCTGATGATGGATCTCGTGATCGAGGTGGACAACGAGCCCGGATCGCTGGCGCGGGTGGCGGCCGCCATCAGCGACGCGGGGGTGAACATCTCCGCCGCCACCTGCACCGGGCCCGGAGACAAGGCCGCCATGCACATCCTGGTGCCGCACGCCGAAGCCGCCAAGCATGCGCTCGCGACCGCCAACATCACCGTGACCAGCCAGCGCGAGGTGGTCGTGGTCGACGCCGAAGATCGCCCCGGCGTGCTCGCCGACATGGCTCGCATGATCGCCGAGGCCGGCATCGACCTCGACCTGGTCTACGTGGCCACCCGAACCCGCCTGGTGTTCGGCTCGCCCGACCTCGACGCCCTGAAGGACATCCTCGGCGTTGAAGCCAGAGCATCTGTCTCCTGACAGGTCCCTGGCGGTCGCCGGCGCTTGCCACATCCACGCAAAATTGGGCTCTGTTGTCGTTTCCGTGGGTCCTCGGCGGTCTGCTGCCATCGCAGCGATGGGCGCTGGCCCACCCCTCGGCACCCTCTGCCCGCCAGGAGAAACCCGCGGCTACGGCGTGGCCGCCGATCGTTCGGAGCAGTTCACGGGCATCGCCGATCCAGCGTGCGCATCTTCCCGCCCGCCGAGCGGAACCATGCCCAACCTGGTGACCGGCTCTCCGCTGGCGCTCCGAGCGCTCCCCATCGCCGGCGGGCTCCCTGGCGGTCGCGCCGCCGGCCGGCGCCGCGAGCGCCTCACGCACCTGAGTCCGAACGGGGGAAGGTCGCGCCGCGGTGCTCGTCGAGCGCCGGCGCGGGAGTGGCGCGGCGGGCCGGGTGGTGCTCGAAGCGGACGGGGTGGCCGGCGGCGAGACCGCCCCAGGGATCGGTCGTGACGGCGCCTCGCTCGCGGAGATGCTCGAGGGCGATCATGCCGGCTCTATCGAGCACCGGCGCCACGGGCACGCCGGCGGCGATCATCTCGGCGACGAGCTCGTCTCGCTCACGTCGCCAGATGGCGGCCGCGATCGCGGCGTCGAGCTCGTCGGCCCTCGCCGCCCGATCCGCGAAGCCGAGGGCCGCCAGCTCATCGAGCGCCAGCACCTCGCACACCCCTCGCCAGAAGTGGTCTTCGGTGACGACACCGAGCGCAACGTGGTTCCCGTCTGCGGTCCGGTAGGTGCCGTAGCCGGCCAGGCCGGCCGACCGCGGCGCACGATCGTCAGCGACGGCGTCGACGACACCCGTCCACGTCGCGAGCACCTCGACCATCGCGACATCGATCAGTTCGCCCTCGCCGGTGCGCATCCGGTTGACGAGGGCCGCGCAGATCGCGTAGGCGGCCGACAGGCCGCCGGCCAGATCGGCGATGGGGATGGCGGGCTCGGCGGGTTCGCCGCCGCGGGGCGCCAATGCCCCCGCCCACGCGACGTAGTTCAGATCGTGCCCAGGCACGTCACGAAGCGGCCCGGACTGGCCGAAGCCGGACACCGAGCAGTAGATGATCGACGGGTTCACGGCGTGGATCGCCTCGTACCCGATGCCGAGCCGATCGGCCACGCCGGGGCGGTAGCCCTCGACGACCACGTCCGCCCGACCCGCCAGCTCGAGCGCCCGCGCCTGATCTCCAGGCGCCTTCAGGTCGAGGACGATGCTGCGCTTGTTCGCGTGGAGGCCGGCGAACAGGTCGCCGTAGGTTCGCATCGGATCGCCACCCGGCGGCTCGACCTTCAGCACGTCGGCACCGGCTTCGGCCAGGAGTTGCGTGGCGTAGGGCCCCGGTCGCCAGATCGAGAAGTCGAGAACGGCTGTGCCCGAGAGCAGACCGCTGTCGTGGTGTCCCATGGGCACCCGCGCAGTTTGGCGCTCCGCGCCGCTGGCGGCAACGGTGGGTTCAGTTGCCGTGATATCTGCCGATGACAACAGGGGGATGCCCGGCAGCCGTGTGGCAACACGGTTTGACGGGCGGCACCGGCGAGCGCAACTGACCCTGAACCCTCGAAAGGTCACGTGAGCCCGCAACGAACCGTGACGACTGAGTCCGGGCTGCCGGCCCGGCGTGGCCGTAGCCGCGGCCTGGCTCGCGAGCCGTTGTCGGCGTCCGAAGCCGATCTCCTTCGGCGGGCGCGTGATGCGTTCCGGCACGCGCGCGAGGCCAGGGAGGTGATCGATATCGCCCCGAAGCGTCAGCACTGTCCCGATGACCACCCGACCGGGGACTCGAAGCCTCGTGGTGACCAGCCCGAGACCATCGAAGGTGCAGATGAAGTCGACGAGCTGCTGGATTGGCTGTGGCGCGAGGCGATCCGCGAGGAGGGGCCGGCGACGGGAGCCGGCGGCGTGGGGGAGATCCTGCGCGATTCGCTGGCGCAGGTGGTCGATCCGGTCGGCGTGTTCGCGTGGCCTGGCGGCACCGTGCGATGGGCCAACCACGCCTTGATCACCCGCTCGACGCGCGGTGGCCCACCGGAGTGGAGCTTGCTCCACCTTCTCGACGAGTGGTCTCAGGCGCACTTCCTCGTGCGTGCCTTGCCGGTCCTGTTGACCGAAGGGCGCTGGCGTGGCGAGCTCCGCTACATCGACCGCGAGAGCAACGCCGCGGCGCCGATGGCGACAACGCTCGTCGCCCATCGCGGGGCGTTCGGGGAGATCGATTCCATCATCCTTCTTGCGCACGAAGAGCCCGTCGCGGCGCCCTCAACCAGTGCGGAGACGTTCACGACCGGGCCCCTCGCCGCGTTGCTGCCGCACATCAGCGACCTGCTGGTGGTGATGGATCCCGAAGGGTCGCTCACCTATGCGAGCCCTGCCGCCGTGAACTTGCTGGCGCTTCCGGGCGGCGCCGACGGCTCGCCTCTGGGTCACGTGCTCGAGCTGATCCATCCCGACGACCGCCCTGCCGATCTGCGCCGCCTGGTCGCTGCGCCGAGTCGCATCCGGGTCCGCGCCGCCGATGGCGGGTGGCGGCATCTCGAAGCCGTGGTCACCGATCTTCGCCACAACCGAACGGTTGGGGGCTTCGTGCTCACCGCGCGCGACGTCACCGACGTGGTGGATGCTCGACGGCAGGCAGCCGAGCAGGCCTACACCGATGAGCTCACCGGATTGGCGAACCGAGTGCGCCTTCTCGATCGCCTGGACGGGTTCGCGTCCGGCACCGGTGCGGCGCGACCGGTGGCGCTGTTGTTGTTGGACCTCGATCGCCTCGCCGCGACGAACCAGCGCTATGGGCGGGCCACCGGTGATCGTGTGCTCGTCGAGGTGGCGCGGCGTGTCAAGGCGTGGGTCGACAGTGCGTGGGTCGACGGTGCGTCGAGCGACGGTCTCGATGGGTCCGGCGCCCTCGTCGCTCGGCTGCGGAGCGACGAGCTGGTCGTGGTGGTGCCAGGTCTCACCGAACCCGATCGGGCCGAGGCCATCGGTGACGACCTCCGCGCCGCGGTTGCGGCTCCGCTCGATGTCCACGGTGAGATGCTGTCGGTGACCACATCGGTCGGGGTGGCGTTCCGCCGGCCGGGCGAACCGGTGGAGGCGATGCTCGCGGACGCAGACCGCGCCGTACGCCGGGCCAAGTCGGCCGGGCGGGATCGCACCGTGGTACACGATGCCGACGCGGTTCGGGCCGACCAGCATCGCCGGACGTTCGATCATCAGCTTCGACAGGTGCTCGCGGCCGACGGTCTGCTCCTCCACTACCAACCGATCGTCGCCGTCGAGCGAGACGAGATCGTCGGTGCGGAGGCGCTGCTGCGCCTGCGAGGGAGCACGGGTGAGCTCTTGAATCCGGGAACGTTCGTGGATGCAGCCGAGTCGACCGGCCTGATCGCCCGCCTCGGTGCCGAGGTGCTGCGGACCACGAGTCGCGAGCTTGCGTCCTCAGGACTCGATGTGTCGGTCAACGTCTCGCCTCGCCAGATCTCGGCCGCGGGCTTTGCCGACGCGGTCGTCGCCATCCTCGCCGATTCCGACCTCGCCCTCGGCCGCCTGTGCCTGGAGATCACCGAGGGCGCGATCTTGTCGCAGAGCGATCAGACCGAAGCCAACATCATGGCGCTGCGTGAGCGAGGCGTTCGCGTCGGGATCGACGAGATGGGAAGCGGCCGAACGTCGATCGCCGCGCTCCGTCGGTTCCCCCTCGACTTCGTCAAGCTCGATCGAAGCCTCGTGGCCGGGCTCGGCGCGAACTACGTGGACGGCGCCATCGTGCGGTCGACCGTCGAGCTCGCGCACCAGCTCGGCCTGGCCGTGGTCGCCGTCGGGGTGGAGTCCGAGCAGCAGCTCGAGTGTCTCCGCCTGCTCGGCTGCGACCTGGTGCAGGGCCACCTCTTCGCGGCGGCGCTGGAGATCGAGCAGCTCTTGGCGCGCGTGCGTTTGGCTACGCCGCCGCATCCGTGACCGCCGCGACGACCTGGTCGGCTGAGCTGCCGGGACCGATCACCTTGGCGACGCCCCTCTCGGTGAGGAACGGGATGTCGACGTCGGGGACGATGCCCCCGACCACCACGGGCACGTCAAGACCCGCGGACCTGAGGGCCTCTACGACTTTGGGCGCGAGCGAGCGGTGAGCAGCGTTGTGCATCGAGAGGCCGACCACGTCGACGTCCTCTTGCTGCGCGATCGCCGCGATCGTCGCCGGGGTCTGGCGCAGCCCGCCGTAGATGACCTCCATGCCCGCGTCCCGAAGGATCCGGGCGACGACCTTGACGCCGCGATCATGGCCGTCGAGGCCGACCTTGGCGACGAGCACTCGCAACGGCATGCACAGATCGTAAGCGGTCAGAGCGAGTTCGGTTCGGTCCACGTTCCGAAGACGTTCTCGAGCGCATGCACGATCTCGCCGACTGTCGCGTAGGCACGGACGCCTTCGATGAACGCGGGCATGAGGTTGATGGACGGATCGGCAGCCTCGGTCGAGATCCGCGCCAGTGCAGCCGCTACGGCTGCGTCGTCGCGTCCGCGCTTCACCTCGGCCAGCCGCTTCAACTGGCGATCCTCGACCTCGTCGTCGATGTAGAGCGTCGCCGTCTCGCTGTCGTCGCCCTCGGTGTAACCGTTGGCGCCGACCAGGATCCACCGGCCCGACTGGAGCTTGCGCTCGAACTGGTAGCTCGCCTCGGCGATCTCTCCCTGGAACCAGCCTTCCTCGATCGCCTCGATCGTGCCTTCGAGCATCGACCCGTGACCGAGCTCCCCGACGTAATCGATCAACGCGAGCGCCTGGCGCTCCATCTCGTCGGTCAGCTCTTCCACGAACCACGAGCCGCCGAGCGGGTCGGCCACGTTGGCCACGCCGGTCTCGTGCGCGATGACCTGTTGTGTACGCAGCGCGATGCGCGCTGCCTTCTCGGTCGGCAGCGCGAGCGCTTCGTCGAACGAGTCGGTGTGCAGGCTCTGCGTGCCGCCGAGCACGCCCGCAAGTGCTTCGATCGCGACGCGCGCCACGTTCACCTCGGGCTGCTGCGCCGTGAGCGATACCCCAGCGGTCTGGGTGTGGAACCGCAGCGTCAGCGATCGCTCGCTCGTCGCGCCGTAGCGGTCTCGGAGCCACCGCGCCCAGATGCGCCGCGCGGCCCGGTACTTGGCGATCTCCTCGAAGAAGTCGATGTGCGCGTTGAAGAAGAAGCTCAGGCGCGGCGCGAACTCGTCGATGGCGAGGCCGGAAGCGAGCGCGGACTCGACGTACGCGAAGCCGTTGCCGAGCGTGAACGCGAGCTCTTGGGCGGCTGTCGAGCCGGCCTCGCGGATGTGGTAGCCGGAGATCGAGATCGGGTGCCATCGCGGGAGCTCTACCGAGCAGAAGCGGACGACGTCAGAGACCAGGCGCATGGATGGGCGCGGCGGGAAGACGTACTCCTTCTGCGCCTGGTACTCCTTCAAGATGTCGTTTTGCAGCGTGCCGCTCAGCGACGGACGAGCCACGCCCGTCTCGTCGGCCACGCCGATGTACATCGCGAGCACGATCGGCGCCGGCGAGTTGATCGTCATCGACGTGCTGACCGCGCTGAGATCGATGCCGCCGAAGAGCTCTTCCATGTCGGCGAGCGTGTCGACGGCGACGCCGGCCCGGCCGACCTCCCCCTCGGCCAGCGCGTCGTCGGAGTCGCGCCCCATCAACGTGGGCATGTCGAACGCCGTGGACAGGCCGCTGCCGCCGGCGCGCAGGAGCTCCTTGAACCGCACGTTGGTGTCTTCGGCGGTGCCGAACCCGGCGAACTGCCGCATGGTCCAGAGCTTCGAGCGGTACATCGATGCGTACGGCCCACGCGTGTACGGGAACTGCCCGGGAAACTCGCCATTTTCGGGGCCATAGACCGGTTCGAGCGTGATGCCCGACATGGTCTCGAAGTCGACATCGCGGTGGGACGAGCGCTCGTAGGCCGCCTTCCAGGCGTCACGGCTGGAGGATGTGCCCTTGGATGATGTGCCCTTGGAGGATGTGCGCTTGGATGATCTGCTCTGCATGTGGGAACCCCCGACTCGAAACCGAACGGTACTTGGACTTCCAAGTACCGTTCAACCTTCCCGGAAATCACCGGCCGCGGCCCGGACGCGGCGCAGGACCCGGTACAGCATGGTCTCGTCGCGGTCGGTGAGGCCGAGGTCGGCGAACACCAGCTCGTTGAGGTCGTCGGTGGCGCGGCGGGCGATCCGCCGGCCGGCCGCCGACAGCTCGGCCAGCGTGCCCCGGCCGTCGCTCGGGTTGGGGACGCGCCGGACGAAGCCTTGACGCTCGAGTCGGTCGATAGCGTTCGTCACGCTCGATCCGTGCACCTGCAGTCGCTCGCCGATCTTGCTCAGCGGTAGCCGGCCCTTCCGGCTGAACGTCAGCAGCATGAGCACCTCGTACCGAGAGAACGTCAACTCGTAGGGCCGAAGCACCTCTTCGGCCCGTTGCAAGAAGATCTGCTGCACGCGCATGACCGAGGTGATCACCGCCATGCCTGGTGACGCTTGCTTCCATCCGTGGTCTTCCCAGTGTCGTTTCGCTTCGTCGATCGGATCGAACCGCAACGGCTGCATGAGTCACGAACCTACTTGCAGCGCTCGCGGCACCCCAGGCGGGAGCCCGCACGGTGGCGCGCGTGGCGACCGGCCCCGTTGTTGTGAGCGCCATGCCGCTGTACGGTCAGGTCGTGCCCTTGGAAGAGCCGGAGATCGTCATCGATGTCCGTCAAACAGAAGCGCGAATCGAGGTCCGAGTCGCAGGCGACCTCGACATAGCGACCAGTCCCGAGCTGCAACGGCAGCTCGAAGCCCTCATCCTGGCCCGACCGGGCGCGGACATGGTCATCGATCTGCGGGACGTGCCGTTCATCGACTCGTCCGGTGTGCGAACCCTCGCCATCGCCTACAAGCGGCTGACCGAGTCCGGCGGCCACCTCGTCGCCAGAGCACCTTCGGCGATGACCGAGCACGTTCTCCACGTGACTGGTCTCGACCACTACCTCGAGGTCGACGAGCCCTGATCTGCGAAGCTCGTGGCATGCGCTACCGGCGGATGCCCATCGAGATCGAGTCGCCCGAGCAGTTGGGTTACGACACGATCACCAACAACCTCTCGGAGAGCTCGGTCGCCGATCGCCGCCTTTCCGACCTCGGTCTCGACCTCGACCTCGACGAGCTCCTGCTCTGCTATGGCGATCATCTCGGCGACCCCGAGCTGCGGCGGCTCGTCGCCGCCGGCGGCGATGGCTTGCACGCAGATGACGTCATCGCCACGCCGGGCGCGGCGGCTGCGCTGTTCGCCGTCGCGACCGTGGTGCTCGAGCGTGGTTCGCACGCCGTCGTGGTTCGCACCAACTACGCGACGAACATCGAGACGCCTCGAGCGATCGGTGCAGAGCTCGATCTCGTCGACCTGTCCTTCGACACTGGTTGGAGCCTCGACGTGGCTGAGGTCGCAGCGCGCGTGCGGCCCGGGTCGACCCGATTGATCAGCGTCACGTGCCCCCACAACCCGACGGGAACCATGGTGGATCTCGCCACCTTGCAGGCGCTGGTGGAGTTGGCCGAGCGCACTGGCGCGATCCTGCTCGTCGACGAGACCTATCGCGACCTGACCCACGGTGTGCGGCTTCCGATCGCGGCCACGCTGTCACCCCGAGCCATCAGCGTGGCGTCGATGTCGAAGGCCTATGGGCTGCCCGGCCTGCGCGTCGGTTGGGCCATCTGTCGCGAACCACGGCTTCACGAAGCGCTGCTGGCCGCCAAGGAGCAGATCGTGATCTGCGGCGCGACATTGGACGAAGCCGTCGCGGCGCACGTGCTCGCCGCTCGCGATCGTGTCCTGCCGCCGATCCTCGACGACGTGCGCGCTCGGTTGCACATCGTGCGCGAGTGGCTGAGCGGGCATGCCGTGTTCGAGTGGGTGGAGCCGACCGGCGGAGTCGTGGGGCTCGTGCGGGTGCGTCCCGGTGTCGAGCTGGACACTGATCGCTTCTACCACGTGCTGCTCGCCGAGCATGGCACCTACGTCGGCCCTGGTCATTGGTTCGAGGTCGACGACCGCTGCTTCCGGCTCGGGTTCGGCTGGCCGACGCGCCACGAGCTGCGAGCGGGACTGCGCGGCCTGACCTCGGCTGCGGGCGAAGCCATGCGCTGCCAGCCAGACGTGGTCAGCGGACAGAGCTGAACAAGAACGCCGCCTCGTGGGTTTCGCGTGAGTCGGCGGAGTTGGGTGCCGCAACGTCGAGTACCGTTCGTGTCATGCCGAGCGATCAACTGTCACACGACGATCTTGTCGAGGCGACGGCAGACGCGGAGCGGACCATGCGGCCCCAGCCTGTGCCGGTGAACGTGTACGAGACCCATGGCGCGTTGGTGGTCGTGGCGCCGTTGCCGGCGGTGACGGCGGATGACGTGACGATCGAGCTGCGACCGGGAACGGTTCGCTTCTGGGCCCATCTGCGGAGCGCCGCGCCGCGGGAGTACCTGACCCGTGAATGGGACTACGGGGGCTACGAGCGCGAGGTCGAGCTCCCCGACGGCTTCGGCGGTGGGCTCGAAGCGTCGCTCGCGAACGGTCAGCTGGCGGTCCGCGTGTTGCGCGGGCAGGCCCACGCGACGGTGAGCATCAAGCCCACCGCGCTGTAGCGACTCGCGGCGCAGGAGGCAGGAGGCGCTGCTCGCGGGTTCACGTTCATGCTGTTGCCGACGAGGAGGCCAAGACCTCGTCGATGCGCGCTTCGGCGCTGTCGTGGTCGACGTTCCACGACACCGAGAGCTCGGAGATCAAGATGTGGCGGGCGCGCACCTGCATCGACTTCTCCGCGGTGGACAGCGAGCCGCCGTTCTCGCGTTGCGACAGGTTCCGCACGACCTCCGCGCACTGGTAGACGTCGCCCGACTTCAACTTCTCCTGATGGTTCTTGAAGCGGCGCGACCAGTTGGTCGGCACGCGAGCGTTGGCGACCGCGAGCACCTCGAGCACCTCTTCGGCTTCCTCGGCGGAGATGGCATCCCGGACGCCGAGCTCGGCCGCCTTGTCCTCGGGCACGAGCACCTTCATGTCGCCGGAGACCCCGAACCCGCGCTCGGGGATCTTCAGCTCGAGGTACTTGACCTTCTTGCCGCCGAACTCCCGCGTGGTGCGGCCGACGATTTCGGCGGTGCCGTGGGCGGGGTAGATGACTTTGCTGCCGATCTTGAATTTCAAGGAAGGAGTGCTCCAGGGGGACGTGCACGAGCGGGTCGCACAGTGTGCCTGTTTTTTGCCCCGACTTCCAAGCTGAGTGGAAGACATCCAGTTCAGAGGGTTGGGCGGGGAAGGCGAAGAGCGTCCTTCGCGCGCACAGTGGCGCGTAGCCGGAGGGGCGGAACGCGACGAACTCCAGACGCGACGAAGCCCGCCGGGAACAAGAGTTCCGCACAGCGGGCTTCGTCACGCTGGTGTTGGGAGCATCAATATAGCCGCGTTTGTGGGAGGAGGGGGAAATCCGGCAGTTTTTTTCCGAACAGCAACATTTTCAGGGGCTGAGGCCGTCGATGCCGGGCCGGGCTCCAGGGCTACCCTCGCACCCGTGCCGATCGGTGGATCGAGGGGAACGGGGTCGTTCGCGATCGCTTCGGTTGCCTTGGCCTTCGCGCTTGTCGCCGCGGGGTGCCGAGGCACCGAGGTCGACAACGGCTCGGCGCCGGAGGGCACCTCGGCGCGGACCGGTGCCACCGCGCCTGCGACGACCGCGCCCGGCACGACCCAGCCGGTGGGGACGACGATGGCGCCAACCACGACCACCACCCCCGTGCCCCCGACGTCGGCCGCGCCGACCTCGACGACGACCGGCGGCGCGGCGCCGTCCTCAACCTCCGTCATCACCGTTCCGTATCCCCAGTCGTCGCAGTCGATCCCCGCGGGCGCGTCTGCCGCCGACAAGGCGTGGTGCGCGCAGGCCAAGCCGATCTCGGTGGCGCTGCTGGCCATCTACAGCCTCACCGTGAGCCAGCTCGAAGACTTGGTCAACCAGGCGCGGGCGTTGCAGGCGAGCGCGCCTGCGCCGTTGCAGGCACCGCTCGGCACCCTGGACGAGATCGGCAGCAGGTTCCTCGCCGCGGTGAAGGCGGGCAAGTACACGATCTCGGTGGAAGGCATCGCCAACTTTGCCAGCCAGAACCTCACCGCCGACCAGCAGAAGGGCTTCGTGACGGCGGTCGGCGACATCAACAGCTGGATCAGCCGCACCTGCTGAGGCCCGATCCCGACGGGCCACATGTGGCCCTTTCGGTACCGCAGAACCGTTGGTATCGATGGACCATGGCCGCGCGGAGAAGCAGATCGAAACGGTCGGCTCGCCGCCGATCGGCGCTGGAAGCGATCGCGGTCGGAGCAGCGTCGAGCGCGGGGCCACGGCCGGACAACCAGGATCGCTTCCTCGCGAGGGCTGGCCTCGGGATCCTGAGCGACGGGGTCGGTGGGTATGCCGGCGGCTCTCGCGCCGCGGAGCTGTCGGTGGCGGCGACCCGGTCCGTGTTGGAGGTTGCGAGGTCGTGTGGCCAAGAGGTCGATGCCAACGTGCTGGGTGAGGCGTTCGCCCGCGCCAATCTCGATGTGCGGCGTGCGCGCGCCCGCGACCCTCAGCACTGCCACATGGGCGCGACGCTCACCGTCGCCATCAGGTCAGCCGATGCCGGCGCCGCGAGCCGGTGGCGCATCGCCCACTCCGGCGACTCGCCGGTCTTCCGTGTCACGCCGGCGGGGGCCACCGCGGTCACGGCGGACCACACGGTTCCCGGCCTGCTCCTGGCGCAACGGTCGATCACCTCGGCAGAGGCGGCCGACCACCCGTAACGGAACATGCTCTTGCGAGCGGTCGGCCTCGAGGACGAACTGCGACCTGACCTCACCGAGGTCGGGCTGGGGCCGGGCGACGCGCTGGCGTTGGTGTCGGACGGATGCTCCGACGTCGTCGCAGCGGAGGTGATTGGCCGGTTGGTCAATGACGCGCCGACCGCGCTGGCGGCGGCCGAGCGCTTGGTTTCCGAAGCCATCGACCGGTGCACGACCGACAACGTCACCGCGATCGTGTTGCGCCACGTGCCATCCTCCTCCCGTGAGGGACGGGCGATCTGAGACTGCGAGAACGCAAGCGTGACGATCGAGGTGCGTGTGCACCCCACCCCATGGAAGGCGACCTTCCCGCTCGATCAGGTCGTCCGGCTCGGCCGGGACCGGTCCAACGATGTTGTCGTCGGTCGCGAACGCGTCCACGGGCGAGCCACGGTCTCGAAGGTGCATGCCCACGTGCAATGGGACGGCACGCGATGGAGCACGTTGAACGTGAGCGACAAGACCGGCCTGCTGTCGGTCTACGAGCCCGGCTACGAGGAGGTGCCGCTCGAGCCGGGCCGGCCATGGGTGCCGGTGCGGCACCGCTGGAGCCTGAGCTTCGGTCGCCCCGATCATCTCTTCACCGTGGTGTTCTCGACCGGTGACCATCACGGCCCCGGAGTGGCAGCCTTGGGTAGCGACGGACTCCACACGCTCGAGCCCGATTCGGCCATGAGCGAAGAAGACGAGCCCACTGCCGCGCTCGACAGCATGGTGAGCCCCGCGTTCACACCGCTCGAGATCGATGCGCTGCTCGCGTACTACTCGGCGTTCTTGCTGCTGCCGAGGCCCGCGGTGCTGGCCCCTCGATCACACGACGAAGCGGCTCGCCGCCTTGGCCGCTCCAAGGACTCGACGCGCAAGGCGATCGCGCGGGCCAACGAGAAGATCGGCTCGGTGGCCGGGGCGCCGGCCATCGCCAGCGGCCGGAACGTATCCGAAGAGATCGGGCGCTGGCTGGCGCGAGCGGGTCTGATCGACCTCGAACATCACCTCGAACATCACCTCGAACATCGGAGTTGAGCCGGCCGTTGCCGGGGGGACGCACGGCGAGGCAGCGGTCGGTTCAGTAGGGTGTCGGCTTCATGGTGCCACTGCGGGTCAGCACGCCGCGGCCGCGGCCGCGGCCGCGGCCGCGGGTTCGGGAGGGCGGCGGCGAGACGGGGGCGCGACCGGTCAGACGACGCCGGCGGATGCGGACCGCCGCATCTCGGGCGGCGATCGTGGCGTCGGTCGCCGGGCTGGTGGCCACGGCATGCTCAGGAGCCGCCACGACGACGGGCGCCGAGTCGCCCGGTGCGAGTGTCGCCGCCGCGGCAGCGCCCGCCACCACCGCCGCGCCGGCGGTCACGCCGATCGGCGCGCCGGTGCCCTCGCCGGGCTGCGGGCGGAGCACCCAGGCGGCCACCGACCTCGAGAAGCGCACGATCCCTGTTGGCGGTGCCGAGCGGTGGTACCTCCTCACGACACCCGCGAAGCACGACGGCAAGACGCCGCTGCCACTGGTCGTCGACTTCCACGGTCTGCTCGAAGGCGCGCAGATCCATGCCGCGATGAGCAAGTTCGGCGACCTCGGCAAGAGCGAGGGGTTCGTGGTTGCCACGCCGAACGGCAGTGGTGAGCCGGTGCGCTGGGACGTGTCTCCGGGCTCGTCCAACCAAGACCTGGCCTTCATCGATGCCCTGCTCGTCCGGCTCGGCACCGAGCTCTGCATCGACACGTCGCGCGTGTACGCGACCGGCCTCTCGTACGGGGCGATCATGACGTCCTTCCTCACCTGCCAGCGATCGGACAAGTTCGCGGCCGTCGCACCGGTGGCCGGCCTCATGGTGCCGGCGCCGTGCGACCAGACGCGCAAGGTGCCGATCCTCACCATCCACGGCACGGCCGACCCGATCCTGCTGTTCAACGGCGGCGCGGGAAGCCGGCTCGGCAGCCTCGTGGGCCGCGGCGATTCCACGACGCCGGACACGACACCGCCACCCGACCTCAACGGCCCGGGTTACCCGGCCAACGCGGCGACGTGGGCGGAACGCAACGGGTGCCAGCCGGCGCCGACCGACACCAAGGTCACCGAGAACGTGATCCGCCGCGTCTACGACTGCCCGAAGGATGCGCCGGTCGAGTTCCTCATCGTGCTCGGCGGCGGCCACGCCTGGCCCGGCAGCGAGTTCAGCAAGAGCATCGAGAAGGTCGTCGGCCCCACCACCTTCGAGATCGACGCCACCGTCGAGGCCTGGAAGTTCTTCCAGCGCTACCAGCTTCCGCAACCCTGACTCCCGGCCCGAAGGCCGTCCGCCGGCTCGCTACTCGTACAGCTCGTCGAAGTCGGCGACGTACTCGCGGTACACGACGTTGCGCTTCAGCTTGAGCGTCGGTGTCAGCTCGCCGGTCTCCTGCGAGAAGTCGTGGTCGAGGATGCGGAACCGCTTGATCTGCTCGACCTTGGCGTAGTTCGCGTTCACGCGGTCGACCTCGCTCTGGATCATCGCCCGCACCTCGTCACGGTCGGCGAGCGAGGCGATGTCGGTGGGCAGACCCTGGCCTTCCGCCCACGGCACGATGGTCTCGGGGTCCAGGGTGATGAGTGCGACCGGATAGGGGCGGCGATCGGCGTACATCACGGCTTGGGAGATCCACGGGGACTGGCGCAGGTCGCCTTCGAGGTTGGCCGGGGTCAGGTTCTTCCCGCCGGCCGTGATGATGATGTCCTTCTTGCGGCCGGTGATCGTGAAGTAGCCCTCGTCGTCGACGTGGCCGAGGTCGCCGGTGTGCATCCAGCCGTCGTGGTCGATCGTCTCGGCGGTCGCCGCGGGGTTGTTCCAGTACTCCTTGAACACGACGGGCCCGCGGATGAGGATCTCGCCGTCGTCGGCGATCTTCATCTCGACGCCGGGTTGCGGCCGGCCGATGGTGCCGAACTTGTACGCGTCGGGAAGGTTGATCGTTCCGAGCGACGACGTCTCGGTCATGCCCCAGCCCTCATAGACCGGGGCGCCCGCGGCGTAGAAGAACCGGAGGATCTCGGGCGCTATGGGCGCCGCCCCCGAGATGGCGAACTTCAACTCGCCGCCGAACAGCGAGCGCACGAGCCCGAACATCACCTCGTCTGCTGCCGCCACGGTCTGCTTGTCTGCCTCGCTCGGCTCGTCGCCTCGGTGCTCGGCCTCGCGCAGCCGAACGCCGGCATCGACGGCTCGCTGAAAGTCGTCGCGCGCGTCGTCGGTGACCATCTGGGTCGCCATCGTGTAGATCTTCTCGAAGATGCGCGGCACCGAGGGCAGCACGGTCGGTTTCACGACCGACAGCTCGCTGACGATCTGGGTGGTGTCGCCGCCGAAGTATCCGATCGTCGCGCCGACCTCGAGCACGTCGGCCTGGATCAGCTGCGCGAACACGTGCGCCAGCGGGAGGTAGAGGTACACGACGTCGCCGGGCCCGACGAGGCCGAGCTCGGTGACGATGCGCCGGCCCTCGGCGAACCCGCCGTGGGTCAGGACGACCCCTTTCGGCCGGCCCGTGGTTCCCGACGTGTAGATGATCAGGTACGGATCGTCCAAGGTCACGGCGTCGATGCGAGCGCGCAGCTCGGAGTCGTCGTGGTCCTGGCCATCGGCCGCGAGGGAGTCGAGCGTGGGAAGACCGCTGCCGTCGCCGTCGATGAGCACGACGTGCTCGAGTGCAGGAAGTCCGTCGCGGACGGTTTCGATCTTCGCGACTTGGTTGGCATCCTCGGCGATCACCATCCTCGCCCCCGAGTCGCCGGCGACCCATTGGCACTCGTCGGGCGAGCTCGTGGGATAGATCGGCACCACGATCGCTCCTGTGGCCGAGACCGCGAGGTTCGCCACGGTCCACTCGAACCTCGTGTTGGAGAGGATGCACACCCGGTCGCCCGGGCCGACGCCGGCTCTGAGCAGACCCTTGGCCAAGGGCCGAACCATCTCGCCGAGCTGGGCGTAGGTCGTTCCGGTCCAACCATCGCCGCTGCGGTGGCGGGCCGCGACGTGGTCGGGGTAGCGGGCCGCGGCGTCATCGGCGAGCGAGGCCATGGTCGCTGCCGCCTTGTTGGTCGATGTCATGGTGTCCCCCGAGGGTGAAGGTGCGGTGTCCGCACCCCGAACCGTACCGAGTCGAGCCGGCCGTCGACCGCCGACGTCGGAACCCGCACGCCCTCTCGGCTTTCGTGCTCAGAGCACTTTCTATAGGATGGTAGGCAGTCCTAATAGCGGGCTCGCCGGAACGACCCCGCTCGCCGCGTGAGCCGATGCGAAGGAGCACTGCATGTCTCGACCCCGCAAGCTTGCGACCACCACGATCCTCGCGAGCGCCTTCTTTGTGGCGGGGTGCGGCAGCCCCGGCAACGCGAGTGCGGGCTCGGCCGGTGCGTCATCGACCGGTGGTGTCGACGGCCAGCCCGGTGCCACGGCGCGCGCCGGGTCCAGCTACGCCATCGTGCCGGCCGCGGAGGTGACGGCGGGGCTCGCCGATGTGCAGAAGTTGGCCGCGGACGCGAAGGCCCAGCTCACCTCCGACCCGGCCGCAGCCAAACAGAGCACGAAGGCGATGTACGACAGGTGGTACGACTTCGAAGGCACCGTTCGCAAGAACGACAAGAGCCTCTACCTGCCGATGGAGGACGGGCTGGCCGCGATCAAGGCGGGCGTCGAGCAGAACGACCCGACCAAGGTCGACAGAGGCATCAACGATCTGCAGACCAGCGCATCTCAGTACCTCGCGAAGTTCCCATGACTTCATCGAGCGACGTGTCCGTCTTCGCTCGCCGGCTGTTCCGGGCCGCCATCGCCGCGCTTGCTCTGACCCTGGCCGTCGGGTTGTTCTCGTCCGGCGCTTCGGCACAGGCGACCAACGTCAGCCGGGAGGACGCGATCCGCCAGCTCGACGACGTGCGCGCGACCATCGACCGCACGCTTGCACTTCTCGACAACGGCCAGCGCGACGCGGCCTACGAACAAGCAATAACCGGCTACCTCGATCACTACGAGCTCGTCGAGGTTCTGCTGCGCGTCGCGGATCCAGAGCTGACCGTGCAAGCCGAGGGCGTGTTCGCCGAGACTCGCGGGCTGATCCGCAGCGGTGCGGCGCCCTCCGAGGTCCGGGCCAAGCTGATCGAGCTCCGCTCCTACATCGACGAGTCCGAGCGCCGGCTGACCGACGCGGGGATGAGCGCGCCCGCCCTCGTGTTCGGCCAGGCGTTCCTCATCATCTTCCGTGAAGGCCTGGAAGTGGTGCTGCTGCTGGCCGTGCTGCTCGGCTACCTCGAGTCGTCCAGAGTCGGCCAGTACCGGCGGCCCGTGGTGACGGGTGTCGGCCTTGCCGTGCTCGCCACCGTGGTCACGTTCGTCGCGTTCTCCACGGTGCTGTCTCGGCTTCCGCTTGGGCGCGAGTTGCTGGAAGCGATCACGTCGTTGGTCGCGGTTGCCGTGTTGTTCTGGGTCTCGTTCTGGTTGCTGTCTCGACTCGATCATCGGCGTTGGATGGAGTTCTTGAAGGCCCGGGTCTGGCGGGCAGTGTCGGTCGGGTCGACGGTGTCGCTCATCCTGTTGGGCTTCACCGCGGTCTACCGCGAGGGCTTCGAGAGCGTGCTCTTCTACCAGGCGCTGCTCTCGTTCGGCGCCGGGCTCGTGGGGTGGGTCGTTGCCGGCTTGCTCGCGGGCATCGCCGCCCTGGCGGTCGTGGCCATGTTGGTCTTCCGGCTGGGCCGCAACCTTCCGGTCGCGACGTTCTTGAAGGTCGCCGTCGTCCTCGTGATGGTGACGTCGATCATGTTCCTCGGCAACGCGGTTCGTGCTCTGCAGGAGGCGTTCGTGATCCCGCGGACGCCGATCGAGGTTCCTCGGTTCCCGATCTTCCTCGCCGAGGCGACGGGCTGGTGGCCGACGCTCCAGACGGTCGTCGCCCAGATCGCGCTCCTGCTCGTGTACACGATCGGCGCGACCTATGCGTTCGTGATCAAGCCCCGACGTGATCGGGCCCGCCCTGAGGAGTCCCCTATGCTGCCCGCGCCGAGCGCAGCGCTCGATGACGGCGACTTGGCTCCGGCCGGCGTGCCGTCGCCCTCTGTCTCGGCAGACGTTCGTAGCTGATCGGCAGACGATCCAGCATGGGTGTACGAGTAGGCGTCGATGTCGGGGGGACGTTCACCAAGGCGATCGCGTTCGACCTCGCGCAGACCAAGGTCGTGGCCGAGGCGGCGGTGCCCACGACACACGGAGATGAACACGGTGTCGCCCAGGGCGTGGTCCAGGTCGTGGCGTCGATCGCCGATGACGTCGGCGCGCCGAACATCGAGCTCGTGGTGCACTCGACCACGCAGGCAGTCAACGCGTTGCTGGAGGGCGACACCGAGCCAGTCGGTGTGATCGGGCTGGGGCGGCGTCCCGAGCTCAACCGCACTCGAAAGCGCACCGAGCTGCGCAACATCGAGCTTGCACCCGGCAAGCTCCTCTGCACGATGCCCAGGTTCTTCGATGTGACCAACGGGCTTGACGAGGAAGCGATCGAGAAGGCCTTGGTCGAGTTGAAGGAGCTCGGCGCGGGCACCGTCTGCGTCGCGGAGGCGTTCGCGCCGGATGACACGGCGAACGAGGAGCGAGTGGCGGCGCTGGCGGCCAAGGCCGGGCTCCCCGCCTGCATGTCGACTGAGCTGTCGGGCTTGTACGGGCTCGAGTTGCGCGCGGTGACGGCCGCGATCAACGCATCCGTCCTCACGATCGCCGCAGCCACGGCGGCCTACGTCGAGGAGGGCCTTGCTTCGGCGGGCGTTCACGCGCCGCTGCTCGTCATGCGGGGCGACGGGGGCGCGACCGACATGAACGGCTTCCGCCTTCATCCGGCGCGGACGCTCTACTCCGGGCCGGCGGCGACGGTGGCCGGTGCGCTGCGCTTCACCGAGGCGACCGAAGCGGTCGTCGTAGAGATAGGCGGGACATCCACGAACGTCGCCGCCATCCACGATGGGCAACCCGCGCTCTCGTACGTCCGGGTGGCGAGCCACGCGACCGCGCTGCGATCGATCGATGTGCGGGTGATCGGCGCTGCCGGCGGGTCGATGCTGCGTGTGCGTCGCGGGAAGGTTTACGGCGTTGGTCCGCGCAGTGCGCACATCGCCAGTCTGGGCTACTGCTCGTACGCGCCGACTGGCACGTTCACCAGAGACGGTTGCCGGGTCGTCGAGATCGCCCCGCGCCGCGGGGACCCGATGGGCCCTGACCAACACCTGCGCTGCGGTCGCGCTCGGCATCACGCGACCGAACGACTACGCGCACGCTGGGCCCGGAGAAGCGAACGCCGCCTTCGCTCTCGCGGGCCGCCACCTTCGCATCGACGGCCGCAAGGTCGCGTCGAGGATGCTCGAAGCGTCGGGGGAGGCGATCTGCGAGCTGATCGCGTCTGTCGCCGCGGAGGTGCACCTCGCCTTCCCACCACCAGTCGTGGCCGTCGGTGGCGGCGCGGGCGGGCTCGGCCGCCATGTGGCCGCGATGTTGCAGACCTCGTGCGTCGTACCGCCTCGTGCCGAGGTGATCTCGTCGATCGGCGCTGGCCTGTCGATCGTCCGGGCCGAGCGTGAGCGCACGGCGAGCGCGACGGATGCATCGATCATCGACCAGCTCGCGGCTGAGGTGGAAGACGAGGTCGCGACCGCGGGCGCCTCACCGTCGTCGATCGAAGTCCGTGTCGACGAACAGTCGGAGAAGGGCACGGTCCGTGCCGTCGCGACCGGAGCGGTCGCACTGGCGTCGGGCGCGCTGCCGGGCCGTGAGCCCATCGACGGTGAGCAAGCGCGCCGGCTCGTCGAGCAGCACGGCGCGATGGTTGCGTCACTGGCGCGAATCGCGTCGTTCTGGGTGGCGACTGCACCGGGCGGCAAGGCGCGTGAGGCGCCGCGTGTCGTCGTGCTCGACCGGTGGGGTGATCCGGTGATCGACACGAGCGGGGACGTGCTGCACGACGCCGAGAAGCCGTCGTTAGAAGCGGCGGTGGCGCGGCACACGCGGCAGCGCGGTCCGGTCAAGATCGAGCCCACCGTGTGGGTGCTCAAAGGCAACCGGGTGACAGCGATCGAGTCGGGCGATCGCGCGAGCACAGCGGCTGACCTCGCGCAGACGTCCGCGGTGAGCGTGCCGCCGGCCGAGAACGACCACACCTTCGTCGTCATCATCGGGAGCAAGTGATGGCCCTCTACATTCCGGCCGGCCGTCGCCGGCGCCGTCTGATCGTCGCCACCGTGCTCAGTCTGGTCCTCGGTATCACGGCGGGCTGGAGCCTTGGCCGCGCGACCGCGCCGTCACCAGCCGACGGGGCGGCTCAAGCCAAGCAACTCGTTGGCAAGGGCGCTGGCCAGCTTTCGGCCCTTCCCCTCGAGTACGAGAAGCGGTCTCGCGGCGAGATCGACAAGGAGGTGTTTGCGGCTTCGCTCAAACGCGGACTTGACGCTACCGGCACGAACCTCGACGCGGCGCTCGCGGCGGCGCCATGGCTCGATGAACGGGTCAAGCAACAGCTCCGGGCCGATGTCGAGCGGGTGCGTAGCGTCGCCGACAGAGATGCTCCACCCGCCGAGTTCGACGCGGCCGTGAACAAGGCGGTCGCGGACATCAACACGGCGTTTGGCTCCGAGCCTCCCGGGTGAACCGAGCGCCTACACTCCAGGGGACCTTGGACAGACTGCGAGAGCGATGACGCCATATGAGATCTTGGGGGTTGAGCAGGACGCGCCTATCGACGAGGTCGAGACGTCGTACCGGCTCATGTTGCGGCGGTTCCATCCGCAGTCGCTCGCGACCGCCGATCCCGCCACGAAGGCAGACGCGGCCATTCGCACTCGCGAGTTGCACTCCGCGATGGCGCAGGTGCGCAAGGATCTCCGCGGTGGCGGCCCGCGGACGTGGGGGCTCGAGGAAGCCCTCGACGACGAGGCGCAGGTCGGTTTGGTCGAAAGCGGTGGGCCAGGAGGCGAGACAGCCGTGCGGCGCGGGGCGTCGAAGACCGACCCCGATTGGATGCACGACGACCTCCTCGAGCTCGTGCCGTGCCCCTATTGCGGGCAGGGGTTCCTCGATCTCGACCCGTTCCGTCAGCACCTCGCAGAGAGCCACGCGTTGCGCCTGAAGAAGCGAAAGCGAGGCCGGCTCGGCCCGTCGGTGCTCGAAGTTCTCGGCGTTGGACGCTGCGTGGTAGCGATCGTCCTCCTCTTGGCGTCGCTCGCCGTGCTGCTCATCGGGGGACCGGTGTGGCTCGGCATCTTGGGCATCATCATCGTGTTCTTCGTCCTGCTGTCGGCGGCCCTGCCGAAGAGCTCGAGCGGTGCCTACGGCAAGAAGCGCGTCAAGCAGCACAAGGCGATCCGCTGGTTCTGACGACCGACCTGGCCGTCGGGCCGCTCGTGCGCTCGATCCGCCGGGGATGCTCCACGGGACACGGGCTCAGGACGGGCGGTGCGCTGCACTCGCGTCCGCGGCGGCAAGCGGGTTCGGGGTTGGTGGCGCCACCCGACGCAAGCTGTTGCGGTCGATGTGGTGGAAGGGTTCGTCCGCGCCCGGGATCTCCATGACCCCTTCCTCCTCGTAGGACCACGAACCGTCGTGATCGATGGTCACGTGGATGCGATAGCTAACGGTGCGGAACGCCCGGTCGAGGAAGGGGTTGGACAGGATGCCGAACCGCTCCGAGCCGAGCTCGGCTGTCAGTTCGAGCTCGGTGGCATCGGGTTCGGCGTGCCCGCCGGCGAGGAGAACTTGGGCCCGGGGGATCGCCAGGGTGAGGATGACGAGGTTCGCGCTCGGCTCCCACAGCCAGTACCCGACCTGGTCGTGAAAGGTCTCGACCTCACCCGGCTTGACGATGTGGATGTGGTAGCGCAAGCCGTAGAACAGCTGCGGGCCGTTGGTCTGGGGATCGATCGGCTGCAGCTCGTAGCGCTCGACGAAGCCATCGC
The DNA here is from genome assembly GCA_016185305.1 of Actinomycetota bacterium. Lineage (GTDB taxonomy): Bacteria > Actinomycetota > Acidimicrobiia > Acidimicrobiales > Acidimicrobilacustridaceae > JACPNV01. Next base: position 64,215 of record JACPNV010000050.1, read on the forward strand.
GGCCCGTGCCGTAGGACTCCGGGTGCTCATCGGAGCCAGACGTGCCCTCGAAGACCCCGGCCATCGGCGCCAGCGGCCCAAGGTTGGCGAGCGTGTCGGGATCGGCGTCGGGCTCGGTGTAGATGTCGTCTCCGTAGACGTCGCGGCCAAAGCCAGCCATGGTTGCTCCGTGTCCTTTGCGGTGTGGGCGATCGACACCTTAGAGGCCCGGCGCATAGATGCGACCTGCTCGGCCCGCGGCAGCCAACCAGCAGCCGACTACTCGATTCGCATGCCGCTCATCGCCCTCGCGATCACGAGCTGCTGGATCTGCTCGGTGCCTTCGAAGATGTCGAAGATCTTGGCGTCGCGGTGCCAGCGCTCTACGGGGTACTCCTTGACGTAGCCGTAGCCGCCGAGGATCTGGATGGCACGCTCGGTGACCCACACGGCGGTGCGACCGGCCTTGAGCTTGGACATCGAACCTTCGGCCCACCGGTAGGTGCCGTTGTTCGCCATCCACGCCGCACGCCAGACGAGCAGGCGGGCGGCGTCGACTTCGGTGGCCATGTCGGCGAGCATGAACGCGATGCCCTGATGCTGGATGATCGGCTTGCCGAACGCGCTGCGCACTGTCGCGTACTCGAGCGCGTACTCGACGGCGGCACGGGCGACGCCGATGGCCTGGGCGCCGACGGACGGGCGGGTGGCCTCGAAGGTCTTCATCGCGGGTTGCCCGCCACGCTCACCGGCCGGCTGCGGGTTCTTCAGGGCCTCTCGCGCCCGAGCCATGCGATCGTCGAGCTTCTCCTTGCCGCCGAGCAGGCAGCTCCCGGGGATGCGAACGTCGTCGAGCACGACCTCGGCGGTATGTGACGCCCGGATGCCCAGCTTCGAGTACTTCTGGCCTTGCGACAGGCCCTTGGTGCCCGGCGGCACGATGAAGCTCGCCTGCCCCCGCCCCTTGAGCTCAGCGTCGACGGATGCGACGACGACGTGCACGTCGGCGATGCCGCCGTTCGTGATCCACGACTTGGTGCCATTGAGCACCCATTCATCGGTCGCCTCGTCGTAGACCGCCCTGGTGCGCAGCGATGACACGTCGGAACCCGCGTCGGGTTCCGAGACGCAGAACGCACCGAGCTTCACGTCGTCGGGCGTTCCGTAGCACTGCGGCACCCACTCCATCAGTTGCTCGGGCGTGCCGTTGCCGGCGATGGCGGCGGCGGCCAGACCGGTGCCCATGAGCGCGAGGCCGATGCCCGCGTCGCCCCAGAACATCTCCTCGATGGCGACGGGCAGGGTGAGACCGGTGGGATCGCCTACGGTGGCGCTGGCCACGAAGTCGAAGCTGTAGAGGCCGATCTTGGCGGCCTCTTGCACGACGGGCCAGGGGAACGCCTCCTTCTCGTCGAACTCCGGCGCCGCCGGCCGGATCACGTTCTCCGCGAAGTCGTGTACCCATTTCTGGATCTGCACCTGGTCTTCGTTGAGTTGGAGGGAGAAGTCAGCCATCGCATCTCTCTTCGTGAGTCGGCCATCCTTGCGCCAGCAAACGGCCGTCAACTGATCGGTTCGCTCGCTGGCGCCGAGGGTCGAGGGTTGTCTTCAGCGCTGTAGGATATTTCTCTGGTGAACGAGTGTCAACCGACTGCTCGACCGGCTGGCGCTCGGCCCCGTGGCTCCCGTGGCTTCCAGTTGGGCACACCGACGATCGCCAGCCGCATCTGGCGCAACGTCTGCTGGATGATCTCTTCGCGTTCGTCGGCGCGCGTGTCGAGCAGTTCGATCGACATCCGGACGACGAGCTCGGTCAGCAAGCCCGCAAGCACGCGGCGGTCGTCCATGCTCCAGCGCGCGAGCGCGTCGTAGCCCGCGAGATCGACGGCCAGCTCATCGGTGAACAGCTGGATCTCGCGCCGGATCTCTCGCCGCAGCCGCCGCCGACCGCCCCACCGCTCGCGGGCGATGAATCGCAGGTGGAGCTGGTGAGCCAGCACATACTCGGCGATAGCCCGCACCGTCTTGGCGAGCTCGAGACTCTGCTCGCTCGCCTCGGCTCGCAGCTCACGGATCACGACACGGAGGGTTCCGAGCGATTCCTCGACCAGCACGAGGCCGAGCTCTTCCATGTCTTCGAAGTGGCGGTAGAAGGCGGTCGGCGACACGCCGGCTTCGCGCGTGACCTCGCGAAGGCTGATGCTGTCGAAGCTGTGCTGCGACAGCAGCTTCAGCGCGGCGGCGAGCAGCGCCTGGCGCGTCTGCTCCTTCGTCTGCTGACGGGAGACCGGAGCGGCTCGTCGTCGCGGAGTTGACGATCGCTCACCTGACAGGGTTTGAGCCACTTGGTCGAGTGTACGGCGCTGCCGGTGGCTCCGACAAGTGGGGGCGCATTACCAAGTTGACGCCTGTTCGCTCAAACCTCAGCAGGCCGCGTTCGAACCTAGACCTAGAAGGTCGCGCCCTGGGGTCGCTTGCGTGCTCGCTTCACCCGATACATGGCGTCGTCGGCGTGTGAGAGCAGCTCGGCGAAGGTCTGCCCGTGCTCGGGCGCGCGCGAGATCCCGACGCTGCCCGCCAGCCACAACAGCTCGCCGCCGACCGGGTACGGGTTGTCGAACACCGCCAAGACCTTGCGCGCGAGACGCTCGACCACGTCGACGTCGCGCACTTCGGGGAACAGGACGAGGAACTCATCGCCCCCGATCCGGCACACCAGGTCAGATGTGCGGACTGCGCCCTGCATGCGTGCACCGAGCTGCACCAGCAGCTCATCTCCAACGGCGTGCCCGTAGGTGTCGTTGATCGCCTTGAACCCGTCGAGGTCGACGAACAGCAGCGTCAGGAAGTCGAGCGCGCCGCGGGCCTCGAGCTCTTCCTCGACACGCATCTCCAAGGCGGCGCGGTTGGCGAGCCCGGTGAGGGGGTCGGCCAGAGCTTTGCGCCGGATCTCCTCGAGCAGCACCGCCGCTTCGAGCGCCTCGGGCGCGTGGTCGATGTTGTCGTTCGCGAGGTCGACCGCCCACTGCTGGAGCCGGTGCACGCGGTCTGCCCACGGGTCCGAGCCCGGCGATGGGTCGGCCGCGGCGCGCCACCGAACCTGGAACTCGCAGAGCTCGTCGCCCCGGTGTACGCATCTCGCCTCCACGACCGCGCCGATGGCGTTGCGCAGGCTGGGGATGGATGCATAGAGGCCGAGAAGGGTCCGGCAGAGGAACCGTGTGCGGCCCTCCTTTCTCGTCGTCACCTCGATCCGGGCCAGGCCTTCGGTGCACTCGACCACCGTCGCGTGGCGGAGCTCGGTCGCGGTGTTGAGGCTTGCGACCACGTCAGGGAAGACCTCTTCGAGCGAGGCGCCCGCGGGCAACACGAGCAGGGCCCGTTCCTGCAACACCCGGAACAGCTCTTCACCCGTTCGCCGCCCGATGTCGGGCTCGTGGCACAGCTCGGCCACGGCGATGGCCACCGCGAGCACGACTTCGAACTCGACCCACTCCTCCCAGCTCTCGACGAGCGAGAGCACCTTCTCCGCGCCGACCCGATCCATCACCTCACGAACGCCAGCCGGCCCGAGGGCGCGGTCGACGTACAGGACGAGCACCGCGCCGAGCAGGCCGGAGAGATCACCTGACTCGAGACCCCGCTCGTCTGGCACCACCTTCTCATCGGCACGAGGCCACCCAGGATGAACCACTGCGGACCGGGCCAAATGGCCCAGCCTGCTGGTAGCCCGAGGTCGGCCTGAATCGCATCGAACCGACAAACACGTGCGCTCTGCCAGGATGAGCACGTGCTGAGCCCGTGGTTCGTCCTCGTCGCGGCGGCATTCAACCTCATCGGCATCTTCTCGTACCTCAAAGCGACGATGCAGGGAGACGCTCGTCCCAACCGTGTGACCTGGCTGCTGTGGGCGCTCGCGCCGCTGATCGGGTTCGCCGCCATGCTCGACGAAGGTGTCGGGCTGCAGTCGCTGATGACGTTCATGATCGGCTTCGGCCCCCTGCTCGTCTTCGTTGCGTCGTTCGTCAACCCGCGGAGCTACTGGAAGATCACCCGGCCCGACTATCTCTGCGGGGCGCTCTCGGCGGCTGCGCTCGTCGCCTGGCTGGCGATCCGGGAAGGGAACGTGGCGATCTTGCTCGCGTTGCTCGCGGACTTCGCCGCGGCGCTACCGACGGTCGAGAAGGCGTACCGCGATCCCGACAGCGAGCACGACATGGTGTTCCTGTGTGGCGCCATCAGCGCGGCGATCACGCTCTTGACGGTGGACTCGCTCACGTTCGCTGAGGTCGCGTTCCCCGCGTACATCTTGGCGATGTCGGGACTTCTCTTCGTGCTCGTCAGGTTCCAACCCCGGCGAGCGTCGCGCACGAGCAACGCGTCGTGAGACGCGCCGAACTCGTACCGGAGGCTCCTGGTGCCTGCGGTCGGTTCAGCGGTTGCTACGGAGGTCGCGATAGGGAGGCTCGAGCCCGGCCTTGTCGATGATGGTGCGGGCGGCCTCTGGCCAGACCGTCAGGCCTTCCTGGTTGCCGGCGAGGACGATGTTCTCTCCCTCGTTCAAGAGCTCGCGCGTGTCCGAGAAGTTGTCCACGACGACGTTGTCTCGGATCGAACCCGCCCAGATGTGGAGCCAGCGCGGCGACGTGGCGATGACGTTCGCGGTCACGGTGAACAACCGTGTCCCCTCGTCGAGGTAGATCGCACCGAACGGGTTCACCTGGTCGTGGATGTAGTTGCGGTCGATCACCGAGCCGGGCTGGGCGCTGAGGGTGTAGACGCCGCCGCCGTCCCGTAGCACGCGCAGGAAGTCGGCGATGTTGTTGCCGCGGACGACGTTGCGGCGCGCGTAGGAGTCGGTGCCCCAGCCCCAGCCGAGCGAGATCGCGGTGTAGGGAAGATGCATCACGTCGTTCTGCAGGATCGAGACGTTCGAGGCGTACGTGACGAGGATGCCGACGGCATCGACGTACTCCGCGCCGGCTCGCTGCACGAGGTTGTTGCTGATGTCGAGCCGGTCGAGCCGGTCGCGCTCGTCGCTGGGCCGGTCGGCGAAGATTGCGGCTTCCCCGACTTGGATCGCATGGCTGGAGATGTCATCGAAGGTGTTGCCGACCACACCGACGGCCTGGCTTCCGGCTCGGAAGTCGAGGGCCGCGCTGCCGAGACGAGCGAACGAGTTGCGTTCGAAGCGGATGTCGGTCGCGTAGGCGACGCGCACCGCGCCTTCGGTCCGGGCCACGTCGCGCTCGTCGGGTGGGTCGGAGTCACCGGCGAGGTACCAGCCGGCTTGCGTCATCGGGTAGCCCGTCGGGCTCGACGGCGTGAGCCACGTGTTGTAGCTGAACGTGAGCCCGCGAATCGCGACGTTGCGAACAGGGTTGTCGATCGATCCGCTGATGGCGAGGAGTGCCTTCGTGGTCGGCAAGACGGCGGTCGCGGTCTGAAGGTCTTCGCCGGGTCGCGGCTTGTAGAAGAGGCGCCCCGCCGGCCGGTCGAGATACCACTCGCCGGGCTCGTCGAGCAGCTCGTAGGCGTTCTCGACCCAGGTCACGTCGACCATCGTGTTGGGATCGCGGGCGTTGACGTTCTTCCAGCAGGGCTGGGCCATCGTCAGCTCGCGGCCAGCGATGGACGCGACCGGGCAACGCATGTCCTTCCACTCGCGAAAGCTCACGATCTCGAGGTTGTTGGGGTTGCGCCACGCCGCCATGGACTCATCCGGCGCGCGGAATCCCGCGGTGGTTCGTTGCCAGCCCTGGGGTGACTGCGGTCCGCGGGCACGCGTGGCGCGCGCACCGTTGACGAAGAACTGCCGTGAGTCGAGGGCCGGGTCGACGATCGCCGCGTAGATCCCGTTCGCCGTGTCCACAAGGGCCCAGTCGCGAACGTCTGTGCCGCCGCTGAGCGTGGGCCGGGCACCGGCGGCCGCTTCGTAGGAGACGCGGAAGCCATCCCGCCCAGAGTCATTCGAGTCGAGGACGAACGGTTCGGCCAGCGGGTAAGTGCCGTCGGCCAGCCGCACCACGATGTCGCGGCGCTCGCTGGCTGCCAGCTCGCGGGCGCGTGCTCGGGCGTCGAGCAGAGCGCAGGGCGCGTCGGCCGAGCAGGTCGAGCCGGTTCCGTCCGGCGAGGCAAGCAGCTCCAGCGGCGGGTTGCTCGGGTCCGGTGCCGGCCAGCTCTGGCGCCACGGCCCGATCGAGGGCCCGCTTGGCGGTCGTGGCGGCGAGGGCTTGGGGCTGCGGGTGACCCAGATGGTGAGGCCGGCAGCGAGGAGGGCGAGCACGGCCGCCACCACCAAGACGGCGGGCTGGGGCATTCGACGCACGCTTCATGTTGGCGTGCCGACGCTGGCAACGCCTGGTCACGGGCCGGGCGGCGCCGGTGCCGGTAGGGTCCCGGCCGTGGAGCCGGAGACGATCCCTGCGCTGCTCGACGCCGCCGCGGCCGCCCATGGCGACCTGGTCTGGCTGCTCGCCGGCGACGGGTCGTACTCCTTCGCTACCACCAAGGAGCGAGCAGACGCGGTCGGCGCGGCCGCGGCACGGCGAGGCATCGGGAAGGGCGACCTCGTGCTGCTGCTGGCGCACAACCAGCCCGCTGACGTGTTCTGCTGGCTCGGGCTGTTGCAGCGCGGCGCCATCGTCGTCGCGGTCAACCCGAAGAGCACCGCGGGTGAGCTCGCCGGGTTCCTAGCGCAGACGCGTCCGGTGGCGATCGTCCGCGACCGGGCGGTCGATCACGCGGTCGATCGTGCGGTCGACTCGGTGGCTCGTGGTTCGACCGTGATCGACATCGCCGATCTGCTCGCCGAACCGGCAACCGGCGATCGCCATCGTGTCGCCCTCGATCCCGGCGATCCGGCGGTGCTCATCCCGACATCGGGCACGACGGGCCGGTCCAAGCTCGTCGTCCAGACACACCGCGGCTACGTCTATGCCGGCGTTGGCTTCCCGTACTGGCTCGGGCTCGGTGCTGACGATCGGCTGATGACCTCGCTGCCCATCTTCCACATCAACGCACCGGCGTACTCGTTGCTCGGTTCGATGGCGGCCGGCGCCAGCGTCGTGCTGCTCGACCGCTTCTCGGCGAGCACCTTCATCGAGTCGGCCCGGCGCTACGGCGCCACGCAGTTCAACTCCATCGGATCGATGCTCGAACTGCTCATGCTGCAACCCGAGCGCGACGACGACGCCGACAACCCTCTGCGCATCTGCTACACGGGACCGTCACCCACCAGGGAGCGCCAGCTCGAGATCGAGCGAAGGTTCGGGCTGCGGATCATGTGTGGCTACGCGCTGTCCGAGAGCCCGTACGGGATGATCTGGCCGCACGGTGAGCGGCCGTACGGAACGCTCGGCGTGCCGCGGCAGCACCCGACGCTCGGACACATCAACGATGCGCGAGTGGTGGCCGACGGTCGCGAGGTCGGCGCCGGTGTCGTCGGCGAGCTCGAGCTGCGAAACCCCGTCCTCATGAAGGGGTACTTCGAGATGCCGGACGAGACGGCATCGGTCCTCGTCGACGGGTGGTTGCGAACCGGAGACCTCGTCGTGCAGGACGGCGACGGCTTCTACACGTTCGTGGGGCGCAAGAAGGAGGTCATTCGTCGCCGGGGCGAGAACCTGTCGCCGCTGGAGGTCGAGAACGCTCTCATGGAGCACGGGGCGGTGGCCGACGCCGCCGTCGTCGGCGTGCCTTCCGAGCTCGGCGAAGAGGACGTGAAGGCGTTCGTGATCCCGGCGCCCGGGGCAACCCTCGAACCTGAGGCGGTGCGTGGCTCGCTCGTCGGCGTGCTCGCCCCCTACAAGATCCCCCGCTACCTCGAGGTGGTCGCCGACTTGCCCCGCACGCCGACGGGTCGCACCGCCAAGCACCTGCTCCCGACCGGAAGAACGAGAGACGAAGTCGACTTCGAGGGGAACCCGGTCGTCCGTACACCGAGATCGAGGGAAGGGCTATGAGCGAGCTGAGCGCTGACGCCGAATGGCTGCGAACCAGCATGGGTCATGCGACACCGACGACGATCACCGTGTGCGGCATGGACCTTGCCGAGGACGTGATGGGCAAGGTCTCGTTCTCGGCACTCGCGTTCCGGTTCGTGGCTCAGCGGTTCCCGACCGACGCCGAGCTGAAGCTGTTCGACGCGGTGCTCGTCTCGCTGGCCGACCACGGTGTGACACCGACCGTGCTGGCGGCGCGCCTCACCTATGCCGGCGCGCCCGAGGCTTTGCAGGGTGCGATCGCCGCGGGCCTTCTCGGCGGGGGATCGGTGTTCCTCGGCGTCGCAGAAGACACGGCGCGGTTCCTCGGCGACATCCTCGCGACCGTCGAGACGTCTGCCGATGGCACCGCCCTGCACGCCGCGGCCGCGGCCGCGATCGGCGCCATGCGCACCGCCGGGCGCCGAACTCCGGGGCTCGGCCATCCGGTTCACAAGGACACCGACCCACGGGTGCCTCGCCTCTACGCGCTCGCGAACGAGCTTGGCCTCCTTGGCCCGCATCTTCGGCTGCTGGTGATCGTCGCGGAGGAGCAGGAGGCATCGGGCCGGCGGCTTCCGATCAATGGCGCTGGTGTCGCGGGTGCCGCCCTCGCCGACCTCGGGTTCTCGTGGCGCATCATCCGCGGCTTCGCGCTCCTGGCGCGGACCGCGGGCCTGCTCGGCCATCTCGCCGAGGAGATCGACCAGTCCATGGCCATGCCGCTGTGGCAGGCCGTCGACCATGCCGTCACCGAACAGCAGGCCCGCCGATGATTCGATCCAGAAGGCGCGTCGGCCGCGTGGGTTGCTACTGGCGCAACAGGAAGGCGGCATTGTCGTGGAACAGCCCTGGTGCCTGGTCGGGAGTGACGGCGTACGAGCCGTTCAGGCCGCGGGCGTAGTCCTCCAGCGGTGAGGCCGTCCCCTCGGAGTGCGGGTAGTCGCTGCAGCACATGAGGATGTCGCGGCCGCCGAGCTGGTTCGTGAGCCGGGCCGGCAGCTCGTAGGAGAACGACGAGACGCGCACCTGGCGCTGGAAGTACTCGCTCGGCCGCAAGGACAGGTCGGTCAGCGTGCGACCGTTGAGCTTGGAGGTGAAGTCAACGCCGCCGTCCAGCATCATCGTGTACATCGGCACCCATACGGCCGAGAGCTCGACGATGCCGATGCGGAGATCGGGGTGGCGTTCGAGCACACCGTTGACGATGAGGTCGGTGCACGCGAGGGCCGCGGCGGTCCACAGGAACACCGACTCGAGCGTCGGGATCGCCATGTCGTCTTGGTCGGTGTACCACGCCTCGTCGAACGGTCTCGGTTGATCGGCGACGTGGAACACCGGAGTCACGCCGTGGTCGACGAAGAGCGACCATGACCGATCGAGGTCGGGATGTGAGAGCGGCTTGGTATCGACCAGCGCCGGAGCGATCATCGCCAGCCGCACACCGCCACGTGCCAACGACTGCAGTTGCGCTTCGAGCCAGTCCAGGTCGCGCAAGGTGAGGTGGGCGACCGGATGGAGCCGCCCGTCGCCCTCGTCCGCCACGGTCACGCACCAGCGATTCCACGCGGCCATGTTCGTGCGGATCGCGCCGAGCGAGCAGTTGAGCCGGCGCTCCCACAGCAGCCCGTAGTTGGGGAACAGGATCGCCTCCGCCACGCCGATCTCGTCGAGCTTGCGAAGGCGGGCATGCGGCTCCCAGTGGTCCTCCGGAAGGGTCTCGTCATAGCGGTGCCCCGCCGGCTCCCTGGCGCGGAAACGTCGATGCCGCTCGCCGATGCCGGCGGTGTTGCCGGGATCCTGCACGTCGACGAGCCCGAGCCTCGTGCCGTTCCAGACGAGGGTCGTGTACCCGAGATCGTCGTCCACCATGCGGATCGCCTCGTGCCGGTGAGACGGATCGGCGAGGTCCTCCCACATGCCGCGGTACTCCACGAGGTGCTGATCGCTGTCGATGACGGCGGTTCCGCCCGGCATGCGAAGAGCGTAGGCCCAACCTGACGTTCGTGTCAGGTACGGCTCGCGCCGGCTCGTGCCGGTCCGAGTCGGGACCGGCTCGAATACTGTCCACGACATGCCGGTTCGCTTCCCCGCGCCACGTCGTCCATCGGGTGCGTTGGTGGCCATGGTCGTGCTCCTCGCGGGCTGTGGTGCGAACGCAGACGCAGCACGGGGCGGTCGACCCGATCCCACACAGATGGCGATCGGCAGCGACGGCCCGGCCGACGACCGGCGCAGCGCGACCACGACCACCGCCTACCACCCCACCACAACCACCGCCTCGCCCGATCTTCGACCCATGGTCGACCCGGTGTGCCCGCCGTCGGTCGATGCGGGCTCGTTCCCCACCTCGGCGCTCGGCCGCGCCCCGTCCACGACCGAGCCGAAGCCGTCTTCCACGACGGCGACGCCGGCGCCGAGCGCGACGCCTGCTCCACCGACGACGATCGCCAGCGCACAGGAGGCACTCGATCGGTTGCGCCGCGATCCTCGCCTGGCCGGCACGACGATGTCGCTGTCGGTGTGGGAACAGGGGCTCGGCGAGGTGGCGGCTGAGGGTCCTGACACGTTGCTGATCCCCGCTTCGAACCAGAAGCTCATCACGGCGATCGGCGTGCTGAGCTACCTCGATCCGCAAGAAAGGCTCTCCACCGATGTCATCGCGACCGGCCCGATCGACGACGGCGTGCTGCGCGGCGATCTCGTCGTGGTCGGCGGCGGCGATCCCGTGCTGCAGCGGGCCGGCCCGCACTCGGTCGATCAGATCGCGCAACTGCTCGTGGACAGCGGCCTGAAGCAGGTCGACGGGCGGATCCTCGTGGACGAGGGCCGCTACGACACCGTGCGTGCGGGTCCGGCCTGGCCGACCGACTGGCTGGAATCCATCGGCCCGATGAGCGCGTTCGCAGTCGACCACAACATGTTCACCAAAGATCGGACCTACGTGAACGATCCTGCCAAGGGCAACGGTGAGGTCTTGAAGTACGCGCTGGCGGTGCGAGGTGTCCCCGTCGGGGGCGGGGTGGAGCATGGCCGCACCGATCAGGGCATGCGGTTGGTGCGGTACGAGTCGCCAACGGTCCAGCAGCTGCTGAACGAGATGCTCTTGATCTCCGACAACTTCATCGCCGAGCTGTTCGTGAAGGAGATCGCCTTCCGGCAGACGAAGCAGTCGGGGACGACCGCGGCCGGCGTCGCCGCCATCCGCGCGGCTCTGGCAAAGCTCTGCGTGCCGATCACGTCGGTCGACGCGGACGGGTCTGGCCTCAGCCGGGATGACCGGCGCTCGGCTCGCGAGTTCCGCCGGCTGCTGCAGGTCGCCGAGTTGCAGCCGTGGGGCGAGACGTTCGTGTCGGCCCTATCCATCTCCGGGGAGGACCGAGCTCTGGGTGGCCGCCTTGCCGGGCCATCCACCGCCGGGAAGGTGCGCGCCAAGGGCGGCATGCTCTCCGTGTCACGGACGCTCTCCGGCTACCTCACGACCGCCGGCGGCCGGCAGGTCGTGTTCTCCATCCTGCTCAACGGCCCGCTCCCTGCCTCGAACCGAAAGGTCGAGGATGCCACCGAGGAGTTCCTCACCGCGCTTGCAGGCCTTCCCGGCTGACCGAGTCAGCCGACGATGATCTGTGTCCCGCGGACGATCGCCTCGCGCACCGATGTGAGGTCGATGGTTCCAGATGCCGAAGGCTGGCGCAGGCGGAACTCGACCTGACCGTCGCTCACCCGAGCCTCGGCGAGGGCCAGGTCGTTCGAAAGCGCGGGAAGGTCGATCGTCCGAGTGAACCGGAGCCAACCGGGAAGCCCGAACCGGAGGCGCCGCCACCGGCCACCGCGCAGCTCGAGGTGCAGCACGTCGTCACGCACGGACGGGTCGACCACGAACGAGAGGCCGTGCAACCGGCGACCGTGCGGGACGGCGACGATCGTCGCCGTCGAGTCGACCGACAGCTTCCACGTGTCGATGCGCTGGTCGAGCCACGCCACCAGTCGTTCGAGCCCGGCCGTGCCGGTGATCGTGATGCCCTCGCCGGTGAGGCGCGCCGGCGTGCCGGGCTCGACGGCGACCGAGCGCACGGCGATCGACACTTGGTCGATGGGTACGCCGTCGAAGGTTCCGTCGCTCAGATCGGCTCGCGCTTCGTAGCGATCGCGAGTGCGGAAGATTCGGAGGGAGTCGAGCCGCCCCCCGGCCTTGCGGTCGTGGAGGACAAGCTCGAGGTGCTCGCCGCTGAACCGGCGGGCGATGCCGTCGGCCAGCTCGGCCAGTGCCCGCTCCGGCGGCTGGCCGGTGAGCAACTGCGCGCTGGCGCGAGCGGCCGGCTCGACCGCTCGGGCCGCGGGCTCGACCCACCACGTCGTCGCATCCAACCAGAGATCGAGCCACGACGGCGGCGCGTCATCCGGCTTGCGGGGCATCCAGCTTCGAGGGTCGAACGGGGAGGTCACCTGCAGACTTCCGTCACCCGCCGGTGAGCGTGGCCACGATCGGGGCGAAGTCGCGAGCCTTGTCGCTGGGCACCACGTGGTAGCTGTACCCCCACCGGTCGCGGCGCTCGTGCAGGCGTTCGGCGACCTGGCTCGCGGTGCCGATCAGGTTGAGCGGCGAGCTGAGCACGGCAGCCGGGTCGACCTCGAACATCGCGCCGAGCAACGCGGCCAGCGAGTCGGCGTCGTCGGTGACCTCAGCGACGGCGAGCCACGCGTTCAGCTCGAGATCATCGAATCGATCACCGGCCCCTTCTCTCACCCACCGCACCTTCTCGTCGATGCGGTGGGCCATCGAGTCCTGCGCCGCCGCGGCGTCGATCTCACCGGAGTGCACCGAGGCGTTGATGCCCACGATGTTCGCGTTGGCGCCTGCCCACCGCAGCACCCGCCTGGCACCGCCGCCGATGAGGATCGGCGGCCCATCGGGCTGGTGGGGGAGCGGCGTGCCGTCGAGGTCGGCGATCTCGTAGTGGTCACCCGTGAACGAGAACGGGCTGTCACTGGCGAACAGACCCTTGAGCACCGTGGCGTGCTCGATCATCCGGTCGACGCGCACCTTGGGCTCGTCCATCTTGATGCCCGAGCGCTCGTAGTCGAGCCGCTTCCAGCCGGCGCCGAGCCCGAGCTCGAGGCGCCCTTCGGACAACAGGTCGATCGTCGCCAGCTCGCGGGCGAGGATCGCGGGATGGCGGAAGTCGCAGTCGAGCACCAGCGGGCCGATCTTCAGCGTGTCGGTCACGACCGCGGCCGCGGCCATCGCCGCGAGGGGCCCGAGACCTTCATCGAGATGATCGGGAACGAACATCGTCGAGTATCCCATCGCCTCGACCTCGCGGGCGGTTTCGGTCCATGAAGCGTCAGGGAAGGGGCCTTGGAGCTCGACGGCGAACCGGAACCGGTGGGGGTGAGCCATGTTCCCGACACCCTAGTGACGCCGTCGCCCGAGCCTTGCGCCTGTGCGCGATCTCGGCGGAGCGACTGCGACTAGGGTGGCGCCCGTCCGCGCGGGGATGGGTGGCGCGCACAACGCCTACCTCTGGAGTCGCGCCATGGCTCGCCTTGTCATCCCTCGGCGCTCCAAGCTTGCATCGATGGTGTCGTTCCCTCGGCAAGCGATCGCCGCCGCCCGTGTCTATCGACGCACGCCTCGCCGGTTGCGCGGCCTCGAGCCGGCCGCCCGTGCCGGATTGACCGTCGCGACCGTCTGGTTCGTGTTGTTGTTCTTCTCGCTCGGCGTGGTGGCCCTCCGCTCGCAGTCGAGGATCGTGGGGATCGGCTACCTCGCCGGTGCGGTGCTCGGGCCGATCGGCCTCGGGTTGTTCTTGACGCGCCGGCCTCGAGTCGGCCTGGTCGTGGTGGGTGCGATGCTCGTGGTCGGCCAGGGCGTCGCGTTCGCGTCGGTGATGTCGACATGACGGACGCGGAGCTGACCTGGTTGCCGCCCGGCGACGGGTTCTGGCGGTGGGCGGGCGAGCTCGTTCCCCGCCCGGCCTGCGGGCTGCTCGCGGCCATCTTCCCACCGGTCACAGCAGGGTCGTCTCGGAGCGCCGCGCGGTATGGCTTGCCGGCGGGCGACGTTCGGTGGCGTAGCGTCAACGGGTACCTCTACGTTTCGGTTGGCCCCGCGGATCCAGAGACGTTCCCCCAACTGGAGGACGCTGCTCGCGAGACGCTCGGGTCCAGGCGGTGGCGCGAGGAGGCGCAGCAGTGGTTCGGCGTCGCGCGGGCTCGCGTG
>JACPNV010000038.1:0-2160 GCA_016185305.1 Actinomycetota bacterium
GCGGCGCCCTCGGCCTCGCGCTGAACCTCGAGGAGGACACCATCGGCGCGGTCGTGCTCGGCAAGGCCGACGAGGTCGAGCAGGGGCACCTCGTCACCGCGACCGGCCGCATCCTGTCGGTGCCGGTCGGCGACGCCATGCTCGGCCGGGTCGTCGACGGCCTCGGCAACGCGATCGACGGCAAAGGCCCGATCGCCGGCGCGCAGCCGCGCCGCATGGAGATCCAGGCGCCGGGCATCGTGGGCCGCAAGCCCGTCCACGAGCCGCTCCAGACCGGCATCAAGGCGATCGACGCCATGACGCCGATCGGCCGCGGCCAGCGTGAGCTCATCATCGGCGACCGCAAGACCGGCAAGACGACGGTCGCGATCGACACGATCCTGAACCAGAAGGGTCAGGGCGTGAAGTGCATCTACGTGGCGATCGGCCAGAAGGGCTCGACCGTCGCGAACACCGTCGCGACGCTCACCGATCACGGCGCCATGGAGTACACGGTCGTCGTGAACGCGCCGGCGTCGGCCGAGGCGGTGTTCAAGTACCTCGCGCCGTACGCCGGCTGCGCGATGGGCCAGCACTGGATGGAGCACGGCGAGCACGCGCTCGTCGTGTACGACGACCTGTCGAAGCAGGCCGAGGCGTACCGGCAGCTCGCGCTGCTGCTGCGCCGCCCGCCGGGCCGCGAGGCTTACCCGGGCGACGTGTTCTACCTCCACTCGCGGCTGCTCGAGCGGGCCGCCAAGCTCTCCGACGCGATGGGCGCCGGCTCGCTCACCGCGCTGCCCGTCATCGAGACGAAGGCAGGCGACGTCTCGGCGTACATCCCGACCAACGTCATCTCCATCACCGACGGCCAGATCTACCTCCAAGACGACCTGTTCAAGTCGGGCGTGCGCCCGGCAGTCGACGTGGGCATCTCGGTCTCGCGGGTCGGCGGCGCCGCGCAGGTCAAGGCGATGCGAGCCGTCGCCGGCACGCTGAAGATCGACCTCGCGCAGTTCCGCGAGCTCGAGGCGTTCGCAACGTTCGGTTCCGAGCTCGACGCCACGTCGAAGGGCCAACTCGAGCGCGGGTACAGGCTCGTGGAGCTGCTGAAGCAGCCGCTCAACTCGCCGATGCCGGTCGAGGAGCAGGTGGTCTCGATCTTCGCGGGCACCAGGGGCTATCTCGACGACCTGGAGGTCGGCAACGTGCGGCGCTTCGAGGCCGAGTTGCTCGACCACATGCGCTCGCAGCGGGCCGACATCCTCGGCGCGATCCGCAGCACGGGTGCGCTCGACGAGGATGCGTTGACCTCGGCGGTCGCCGACTTCAAGCAGCGCTTCGTCGACACGAGCGCCGACGGCACGCGCCCCCAGGGCCTGACGCTCGGCGCCGCGGCCGGTGCGCCACCCGAGACGACCGTCGAGACCCTGGTGACGGAGTAGCCGTGGCCGGAGGCCAGGAACGGATCCTGCGGCGGCGGATCCGGTCCGTGCAGTCCACGAAGAAGATCACGCGCGCCATGGAGCTGATCGCCGCGAGCCGCATCGTCAAGGCGCAGGCTCGAGTGCTGGCGGCGCAGCCCTATGCCGACGGGCTCACGCAGGTGGTGCGCGACCTCGCGGCGTCGGGAGCGGGTAGCAGCAACCC
Source organism: Actinomycetota bacterium (assembly GCA_016185305.1). Classification (GTDB taxonomy): domain Bacteria; phylum Actinomycetota; class Acidimicrobiia; order Acidimicrobiales; family Acidimicrobilacustridaceae; genus JACPNV01. Next base: position 1,630 of record JACPNV010000038.1, read on the forward strand.
GCTCCTCGCACCGCGCGATCGGGTGGCGACGGTCGCCCACATCGCGGTCGCGGCGGATCGGGGTCTGTGCGGCGGCTACAACTCCGGCATCGTGCGCGCGACCGAGGCCGAGATGCGCCAGCACGCCGCCGCCGGGCGCCGCAACCTGCTCGTCACCGTGGGCCGCAAGCCCGAGGGCTACTTCCGCTTCCGCAACGTGGCGATCGAAGCCGCGTTCAGCGGCTTCTCCGACAACCCGTCGTACGAGCACGCCCGCGCCATTGCTGCGGCCGTAGCCGAGCGCTTCGTGGCTGGGGAGATCGACCTCGTGCAGATCGTCTACACGCGCTTCGTGTCGGCGGGCCGCCAGGAGGTGGTGGTGCGCCCGCTGATGCCGCTCGCGGCGCCCGACGCGCCCGGCAGCCAGGCGGGCGAACTCACGCGCCCCGAGGGGCCGGCGGCCGACTACGAGATGGAACCGGGCGCCGACGCCATCCTCGACGCGCTGCTGCCGCGCTACGCCGAGGCGCGCGTCTACGCCGCGCTGCTCAA
>JACPNV010000038.1:2214-3990 GCA_016185305.1 Actinomycetota bacterium
CCTTCCGCCAGCGCGCGATGAAGGCCGCGACCGACAACGCCGACGAGCTGACCCGCAACCTGAGCCGAGTCATGAACCGTGCCCGCCAGGACGCGATCACGACCGAGATCATGGAGATCGTCGGTGGCGCCGAGGCCCTGGGCCAGGGCGAGGCGAACGACGACGACCTGCTGTCGACGCCGTAGCCCCGACGAACGAACACCCCGACGAACGAAGCCCGATGATCGAGTTGAGGAGCACGCCATGACTGCCACCGAGACGGACCGCAAGGACGGACGCGTCGTCGCGATCGCCGGCCCCGTCGTCGATGTGGAGTTCCCGCCCGACGCGCTGCCGGAGATCAACACCGCGCTCGAGATGGACATCGAGCTCGAGGGCGACACCGTGACCGTGGTGGCCGAGGTCGCGCAGCAGCTCGGCGACAGCCGCGTGCGAGTGGTGTGCATGAAGCCGACCGACGGGTTGCGGCGCAACACCGCGGTGCGCAACACCGGTCACGGCATCCGGATGCCGGTCGGCAACGGCACGCTCGGCCACGTGTGGAACGTGATCGGCCAGCCGCTCGACACCGGCGGCGTGATGCCCGACGGCATCGAGGACTACTGGGACATCCACCGCGATCCGCCGCTGTTCACCGACCTCGAGCCGCGCAAGCAGATGTTCGAGACCGGTGTGAAGGTCATCGACCTGCTCACGCCCTATCTCCAGGGCGGCAAGATCGGCTTGTTCGGCGGCGCCGGTGTGGGCAAGACCGTGATCATCCAGGAGATGATCAACCGCGTCGCCACCCAGCACGGTGGCGTGTCGGTGTTCGCCGGCGTGGGGGAGCGTACGCGCGAGGGAACCGACATGTGGCTCGAGATGCAAGAGACCGGCGTCATCGACAAGGCGGCGCTCGTCTACGGCCAGATGGACGAGCCGCCGGGTGTGCGCATGCGCGTCGGTCTCGCCGCGCTGACGGTCGCCGAGTACTTCCGCGACGTCAAGGGCCAGGACGTGCTGCTGTTCGTCGACAACATCTTCCGCTTCGTGCAGGCGGGCTCGGAAGTCTCCACGCTGCTCGGTCGGATGCCGTCGGCGGTGGGCTACCAGCCAACGCTCGCCGACGAGATGGGCGAGCTCCAGGAGCGGATCACCTCGACGAAGGGCCGCTCGATCACGTCGCTGCAGGCGGTGTACGTGCCCGCCGACGACTACACCGACCCGGCGCCGTTCACGACGTTCACGCATCTCGACGCCACCACCGAGCTGTCGCGCCAGGTGGCGTCGCTCGGCATCTACCCGGCGGTCGACCCGCTGGCCTCGACGTCGACGATCCTCGCGCCCGAGGTCGTCGGCCAACGGCACTACGACGTCGCGAACCGCACGCAGCAGATCCTCCAGCGCTACAAGGAGCTCCAGGACATCATCGCCATCCTCGGCATCGACGAGCTGTCGGAGGAGGACAAGGTGACGGTGTCGCGCGCCCGCAAGATCCAGCGGTTCTTGTCGCAGCCGTTCTTCGTGGGTGAGGTGTTCACCGGCCTGAAGGGCATCTTCGTGCCGGTGTCGGAGACCGTCGAGAGCTTCGACGCGCTCTGCAACGGTGAGCTCGACCACCTGCCCGAGCAGGCATTCTTCAACGTCGGTGGTGCGGAGTCGGCGCTCGCCAAGGCCAAGGAGCTCGGTTCCTGATGCCGATGGCCGTCGAGCTCGTCTCCCCCGAGCAGGTCCTCTTCGAGGGCGAGGCCGACCTCGTCGTCGTGCGCACGCTCGGCGGTGGCGACATCGGGTTCC
>JACPNV010000090.1 GCA_016185305.1 Actinomycetota bacterium
GGCCGCGCACAACCGGGCCATCTTCATCAACCGGTTCGCGTCCTTGCGCAACAACCCGACGTGATGCACGAGCCAGGCCACCGCGGTGACCTGCCCGTCAACCAGCCAGCCGTGATCGCGATGCCAATCGGCCAGCGTGAGGACCTGGCCGGCCTCGGCCCGCTCCGCACCAGCGGACACCGCGACCACCTCGTCGCAGCGCGCTCGCCCCCCGAGACCGGCTTCAAACATGTGTTCGAGTCTACCCGCATCGTCCCTGCCCGTCAACCATTTTCGTACCTTCTCACACGGCGGCTGGGACGGCGCGGAACGTGACCAAGGGGGTTCCACGTCAACCCGTGCGCCCGACGCCGAGCGCCGGGTCGCCACGTGTGACGATCTTCATCGCCTCCCCTCGTGTGTCATTTCATGTCCCGCATCTAGGGTGCCCGCACCACGCACCACGCACCACGCACCACGCACCACGACGCTGCGCATGCATCGAGCCGGGAGGATGCCACGTTGGGAACCAGACAGCCAGGCACCAGACAGCCGGGCACCAGAGAACGAACGAACCCGTGGCCCGGTTCGGTGAACCGTCGACGAACGCTCGCGAGCCTCGGCGCCGTGATCGTCACGGCCATGGCCTTCGCCGCCTGCAACAGCAGCGAAGGCTAGCTAGACGCCAACACGCCAAAACAGGGGGTTGGTGGTCAGGCTGTCTAGCGGGAGTTCCGGGCTATCTGGGTGGCTCCGCGGTTGGGGAGGACTTCTTTTGGCGTGATGGGAGCGCCTGAAGCGCTAGCGGAGAGTGCGTGGGACAGCCCTCAGACTCCGAAGTCTAGGCTGAGCAGGTGGCTGTGGCCCCGCGACGCGATCCGACGTTCTCGGTGATCATGCCGGTGTACAACGGCGAGCAACATCTCGCCCAAGCCCTCGACAGCCTGCTCATGCAGACCTACGGAGACTTCGAGGTCGTCGCCGTCGACGACGGCTCGGTGGACCGCTCGTGGGACATCCTTCGTCGTTACGCGGCAGTCGACGAGCGGGTCCGTCCCCACCGGTTGGCGCAGAACCACGGGCATCGCCGGGCATCGAACATCGCGGTCGAGCGAGCGAGGGGACGGTTCGTCGCGCGGCAAGATCAGGACGACCTCGCCCTGCCGCGGCGGCTCGAGCTCACCGCCCTCGCCTTCGAGCGATTCCCGCACGTCGGGTTCGTCTACTCGTCCTACCTTCGTTGGCTCCCCGACGGCTCGCTGTCGTGGCGCCCCATCGGTCGTTCGCACACCGCCCTCCGGCTCCGGCTCTTGTTCGGGAACGTGATCTGCCACTCCTCGGTCGCCATGCGCCGCGAGGTGTTCGAGAAGCTCGACGGGCCCTACCGCGACATCGACGGTCCGCAGGACTACGACGTCTGGGTCAGGGCGTTGCGGATCACCGAGAGCTTCGGCATCCACGAGCCGCTGGCCGTCTACCGCCAGGAGACCATGGCCATGACCGAGCTCTATGGCGATCGCATCGACGTCGCCGCCGGGCAGATCTCTCGCGAGCAGCTTCTGGAGCTGGTTCCTGCCGCCGACGCCGCGTCGGTGGCCCGAGCTCGCTCGATCGCGGCCATGACCGTCGCCGACCGGCGAGCAGTGGGCGCGTTGCACGAGGTGTATCGCGAAGCGCTGGCGCGCGACGCGCTCCTCGACCCGTCGGAGGTCTCGCGCATCCGGGGTCGATGGACAGCGAAGGCACTTCACTCGATGTTCGCAAGAGCGGGCCGGCCGCCAGATCCTCGGCTGCTCTGGCAGGTCGTCAAGAACGACCCGAGCGGTTCGGCGCAGTGGCTCCGCGCTGATCTCGCTGGCCTCTGGCAGCGCATGCGGTAGAGCCGGGCGCGGGCTCGCGGCAACGCTCAACACGCACCGCCTGACCGGCGCTCTCGTCCCGCCGGGGACCGCCATGGGCGTCCGAGCAGGGCCGCATGCAGCGGAAGCCCGAGGGTGCCGAGGAGCTGGTGTGACCGTGCCATCTCGGTGCGCCAACGCTCGTCGGTCCGGATGGCGATGCGGTCGCCGCTCCCCCGCCCGGGGTTGCCCCCGATCGCGTGCTGCGGCGGCACGATGACGGTCGCATCGACGATGCCCGTCAGGTCGATCCCGGTGAGAGCGCTGATGCTCCGGAGCGTGGCTTCGTCGAGCGCGGCCAGCCGCTCGTAGCTCACGGCGGCGTGGTCGAGTCCACCCGCCTTGATGGCATACCAGCAGAGCGAGTGGTTGAGTGCCCATCGATCGAGGCTTCCGGCCGCCGAGTAGGTTCGCATCACCTTGGTGTAGCCATCCGCGTACTGCCTCGGCTTCGGCGTGGCCCAGGAGTGCATGACGCCCCGAGGATCGCGCACCAGGTGCACCACCTTGAGCTCGATGCCACGGATGCGCGCCGCGGCCGCGAGCACCAGGGGCAGCTTGGAGGCATCCACCACCGTGTCGACGCCTTGCGTCGCGGCGGCTGCCGCGTACAGCCGCCCGAGCGTCTCGGCGTACGCGTCGACGTCTCGCTGCCCGCTCCAACCGCCGGTCCCCCGCAGGATGCGATGCAGGTTGCGAAGCCGCAAGGCCCGGCGCCGGTCGGCCATGGCGGCGACGAGCGCCGGCCAGTCGCCGGCCATCTCCATCTGGATGGCCGACCACACCGGGCACGACTCGAGCCGCTGGCCGCAGCTGCAGTACTTGGCGTGCACCGACCCCGCGCTCCAGAGCTGGAAGCTCTCGCCGACGGTCGTCGCGCGAGAGTCGCGAGTGAGCAGGTTCTCGAGCAAGGTGCTCCCGCTGCGACCCCAACCCGCGATGTAGATCACTCGGAGCTGTCTCATCTTGCGGCGACGAGCGTACCGGCGAGCAGCGAGCGGTCGCCAGCGGAGCGACGGCTTCGGGCCGCGCCGGCGCCAGTAGGATCGCGGCGTGATCCCCTCGTTCAGCGTCGTGGTTCCCACCTACAACCGTTCGGCTGACCTCGAGGCGTCACTTCGGTCGTTGCAGCAACTCCATAGCGGGGTCGACTTCGAGGTGGTCGTCGTCGACGACGGGTCGACCGATGGCACAGCCACCTGCGTCAAGGCGTTCGACGATCTCCCCCTCCGCTACATCCGTCAGGACAACCAGGGCGTGTCCGCCGCGAGGAACCGAGGCGCGAAGGAAGCAACAGGCGACTTTCTCACGTTCCTCGACACTGGCGACAAGCCCGCCCCGGACTGGCTCGCCACCTTTGGCGCCTTGGCCGTCGAGCACCACGCCGAGCTCGTGTTCATGGCCTGCCGCGTGTTGCGGGTGCCCAGCGGCAGGGAGAAGGTGAGCGTCCCTCGGACGGGGCAGGTGTTCACGACAGCGCCTACGAAGTTCCTTCCCGGCTGCTTCGCGATGCGCGCGGAGCTGTTCGAAGAAGTCGGTGGCTACGACACGTCGATCGTCTACGGCGAGAACGGCGAACTGCGCATCCGACTCGCCAAGGCGCTGGAAGGCCGGTACGACGCCATCGCGAGCACATCGACGCCGCACCTGACGTGGGTGGTGAACGATCACGGCTCGAACGCCAGCACGCCGGAGAACCGCTACGCCTCGTCGCTCTACCTCCTCGACAAGCACCGCGAGCACTACGCGGCGCGGCCGCAGCTCCGGAGCCAGCAGGAGCGAATCGCGGGGGTGGCCGCGGCGCGCCTCGGCCGGCACGCAGAAGCACGCCGCCTGTTCTTCGCCTCCGCTCGCGACTGGCCGCGAGACCCAACGAACATGCTGCGCGCGGCGGCGTCAGTGAGCCCGGCCCTCCAGCGACGCATCTGGAAGGCCGGAGGCTCGTCCCCAACCGCCGACATCTGACGACGCCACCGCGGCGAGGCGAGCCGCCGCGCCGGCGGTCAGGCCTTGGGTGCGTTCCTCCCCGGAGAGGTGCCGGCGAAGACCTCCGACATGGGGAGCACGACACGGGGGTCGGCGATGTCGTAGCCGAGCGTGGCGACCCTTCTCGCGAAGATGCGCTCGATCGCTCGCCTGTACCTCGCCGTCGCGGTGTTCCCGCGGTGCCACGCCTCGAGGTACTCCTCGTTGACAGCACTTCGCGGAGCTTCGGCCGAGGGCACGACGGCCAGATCGAGGAACGAGAGGATGTCTTGCCAGAACGCCGCGAAGTCGGTGACCATCTCTTCGTATCGGACGACGCGGACGGCCCGCAGGTGCGCGAGGTCGCCGACGAGGACCTGGTGTGTGCGCACCCAGTGGCCTACGAGCATGAGCTCGGTCGAACGGCTCCACTTCTTCGTCGCCAGCGCGACAGGGACCGGATGGCGCAGGATGATGACGAACTTGGCCTGCGGGTAGAGCGCCTGCAGGAACCGCGTGCGCACGATGTTGGGTGGTGACTTCTCGAGGAGATGGCTGCGATCGAGATCCCAATACGGACTCCACGACCTCCACAGCCGCTGGGCCGACTCGGGCGTCGCCAATCGGGCGGCCTCGGTCAGGTGCCGGTCGGGTCGATAGCCGAACCATCCGGGTCCGGCCAGCAGGCCATCGACCTTGAACACGTCTTGGAGGTGCTGGCCCTCGTTCTTCGTGACACCGGTGTTGGACAAGCGCGACACCTGGGGATGTTCACCCAGGACTCGCGCGAGGAACGACGTGCCGCTGCGGTGCAGGCCTCCGATGAACACGAGCTGGTGCGATCCGACCGTCGAGTCGCGCTCCGCGCTTCCGCCCGATGTCATGTCCGCGGACTCTACTGCGGCGCGATCGGCAGACGGACACGGCGTGTGACGGCATGTCCCTACACTGCGCCCGATGCACGACGACCCGAAGTCGAGCCCTGCCGACGAAGCTCGGGCGATGCGACCATTGCGGATGCTCTGGTACTGGCCCCACCCTCATCGCGGCGACAACCTGCTCGCCAGCTCCGCGCTGCTGCCCGGCGACACGCTCACGGTCGAGTGCCTGCAGAGCTTTCGAGACGAGCCGCTCGACGACGAGGGTGCTGCCTACACCAAGATCCGCGACCTTCCGGACGTGTCCCACACCCGCACGGGAATCGCACGCATCCTCGATCGACTGAAGGTCCACGCCGTCCGCGCGTGGCGCCGGCGGCGGCTCGCGCGCTCGGGGCGGTTCGACGTGCTGTACATCGAGACGCTCAGCTTGCTCGACGCGGTGACGCTTCGCGGGCTCAAACGCCGCCTGCCCGTCGTGACACTGGTGCACGACGTCGAGCCACACAAGCGCGTGCTCCCGCCTCGACTCCAAGACTTCGTGCTCCGCCAGGCGTATCTCCAATCCTCCCAGCTCGTGGTTCTGCACGACACCATCAAGTCGCGCTTGGTCGAACGGTTCGCCCTCGATCCAGCCCGCGTCACCGTGATCCCCCACGCCCTCGAAGGACGGTGGGGCGCGCGCCCCGAGCACGAAGGGCCGCCGGTGCGGCTGCTGGTGTTCGGCTCCCTCCGCCCGAACAAGGGCATCGACGTCCTGCTCGACGCCGTGGAGAACGTCGATCCGTCGTTGGTCTCCGTCGTCATCGCCGGATCGGGCGATCGTGCGCTCGAGCAGCGCGTCACGGCGGCGGCGAACCGACTCCGCCACGTGACGGCTGAGATCGACTACCTCACACCCGAGCGCAAGGTCGAGCTGTTCCGGGCGGCAGACATCGTCGTGCTGCCGTATCGCGAGTCGTTCACGTCCCAGAGCGGCGTGCTCCTCGACAGCTACGCGTACGGTCTCCCGTCGATCGTCACCGACGTCGGCGCGATCGGCCCTACCGTGCGGTCCGAGCACACCGGTTGGGTCGTGCCCCCGAGCGACGCGGCAGCCCTGGCCCGCGTGATCACCGAGGTCGCCGAAGATCCCGAAGGGCGAAGGAAGGCCGAAGCCGCCATCGCCGCGGTGCTCGATCACTACGACCAGGTGAACGTCGGTCGCTTGCTGCGGGAGATCTACGACCGATCTTGCGCCCGGGGTCGAGGCCGTGACTAGGGTTTCGCCGATGTCGCGCCTTGCGTCGTTGCAGAACCCACATCTACACGGCCGAGGTCAGCGCGCGGTCGAGGTTCGGTGAGCCCCAAGGCGTCGCCGGTGAATGACACGACCGCATCCCTGACGATCGCTCAGCGGGGACAAGCGCTCGCAAAGTCGGCTAAACGTTACGCGCTTGCGTACCGCGCGCTGGTCATGCATCCGAAGGCGCTCTGGGAACCCGAGCGCTACTGCTTCTTCATCGGGTATCCGAGGAGCGGGCACACACTGGTCGCCTCGCTGCTCAACGCCCACCCCGAGATCATCATCAGTCACGAACTGGATGCCTTGAAGTTCATCCGGCGATCCGCGCGCCGAACCACGCTCTTCGGCATGATCCTCGCCCGCGATCGCTGGTTCGTCGGCGGTGGATCGCAATGGACCGGCTACGACTACGCGCTCGAGGGGCTGTCCCAGGGGAGCGCCACGCGTCCTCGCGTCATCGGCGACAAGTGCGGGGGGCACACGTCGCTCGCACTGAGCAAGGATCCGCACCTCGTCGACCGTCTCCGCGCGACCGTCCGCTTGCCGTGCGTGGTGATCCACATAACGCGAAATCCCTACGACAACATCGCTCGGATGGCCCGCCGCTCGACCGAAGATGCCGATGCTCGAACCAAGCTCGAGCACGCGGTCGACGACTATGTGACCATGGCGCGGGCGGCGTACGAGGCACGGTCTCGATGGGACCCCGAACTCTGGATCGACATGCGCCACGAAGACTTCTGTCTCGAACCGGCGACTTGCCTGGTGGAGTTGACGACCTTCCTAGGCGTCGAACCTCATCCCGCCTGGCTCGAAGCGGCCACAGACAAGGTGCACGAGTCGCCGAACCTCTCCCGCTACGACGTCGAGTGGCCACCCGAGACCATCGCCCGAGTGCAGTCCGAGCTCGTCGCGTTCGATATCCTCCGCGACTACCGATTCGATCCATGAACCTTCAGCGAGATCGATGAAACCCAAGTTCGTCGTCACCGGGGTTGAGCGCGGGGGAACGAAGGTCGCGGCAGAGGCATTCTCGCGCCTCGGGCTCCGCTGCGGGCACGAAGCGATCTTCACGCCGGACATCGAGCGCGTCCCGAGCTTCGGATCGGCCGACGGCGATGTCTCGTGGCTTGCGGCGCCGTTCCTCGACGAGCTTCCGCCCGGCACGATCGTGCTGCACCAACTCCGGCATCCGCTTGATGTCATTCGGTCGATCATCGCTCGCCGCTCCGTCTCGACGAAGCCGCACGCGATGATCACCGCGCGCTACCGCCTGCAGCGGCGCGGCATCCGCGTCGCCGCGCCGGTCTCGAACCCCGACTTCGTCCGGTTCGCTTCTCGACATTGCCCCGACCTGTTCTCCTACCCGGACGAGAACACGAGAGCAGCGCACTACTGGACCGAATGGACGCAGCTGAACGCCGCCGGCAGATCGAACCCGGAGCTCGTGTACCGCGAGTACCACGTGGAGGACCTCGATGGTTCGCTGCTGTTCGACCTCTGCCGCATGCTCGGATCGTCGGCGACGCTCAAAGATGTCGAGGGCGTCCTCGCCGAGCTCGGCACGAAGACCCACACCGGTCGCGTCGTGCCCCCGGTGACGCCCCAGCAGATCGCCGATGCCGAGGTGCGCGCCCGGCTCATCTCGACCGCAGCGACGTTCGGATATGACCTGACCTCCGCAAGCTGACCCATCGCTGACAGCGGAGGCCCGGTGACGAGCGGCCCGCGACCCAGACGCGGGGTCGGTGTCACGAGCGGGGCATGACCGTCGGCCCGAGCCGCTGGGCCCATCCGTCGACGATGCCCCGCAGGGAAAGGACGAAGTACCGCCAGCCCGAGCGCCCATTCCGGAGGAGCACGAAGGTGCTCTTGCCCAGGCCCGCTACCGCCGTCACCCGGAGCGCACCCGACAGCGAGTTGTTCGCTCGCAGGATCACGATGAGGTTCCGCAGCGCGTAGTACCGGCGCCATGGTGGGACCTTGGCGGTCGAGGTCGGGTGCCCGTACCCGGAGCCCTCCCGCCCGTGCGTGCGCCGCGCCCACGCTGCGAGCGCGCCGTCGACGACGATGCGATGGCCGGACCGTCGCAGGCGAAGACCGAGCTCGAGCTCCTCGAACCCGAAGAACAGCCTCTCCGCATACCCGCCGCTGGCGATCGCGGCGCCCGAGCTCATCATCGGGAACTGGTTGCCCGCGACGTAATCGACGTCGACGACGCCATGGAGGTCTTCGTCGGCCAGCCGGATGCAACGACCGCTGCTCATCTCGAACTTGGCCCCGGTGAGCCCGACCATCGCGACGGATCGATCGGCTCGTCGCCGCTCGATGCCGAACTCGAGGAGCTCATCGAGAAGATCGGCACGCAGCGGCGGGTTGTCGTCGTCGAGGAGCACGACCCAGTCGGGCGGTGCGAGCACGTCGGCGAGCTGCATCACCGCACGTTGGACGGCGCCGGCGGGGCCGAGATTGACGACCAGTGGAAGGTACTCGACCGACGCTGCCGCGGCACCGTTCGCCCGCCGCACCTCTGCCTCGGTGGTAGCAGTCGGCGCATTGTCGACCACGAGAAGGTGGTCGAGCCGGCGCGTCTGGCTGCCGAGCTCGCGGAGATAGAAGCGCAGATCGACCGGACGGTCGTAGGTAACCAGCACACCGAACAAGCGAGGCCGCGCATGCTCCTCGGTTTCGTCCATGGACGGAGATGGCGTGTCGCCATCAGACCCGGCCATGGCCCGACAGTAGCGCAGCCCCCGCCGCAATCCGCATTGGCGCCTTGGGTTCGTCGTCGTTCGCCGGGCCGAGTGACTACGCTGAGCGGCCCCATGTCCTCGGTCGCGGCGATCGTCGTCACGCGCAACCGTCGTGAGCAGTTGCTCTGCACCCTCGACGCGTTGGCCGAACAACTCGTGCCGATCGACAAGGTGATCGTGGTCGACAACGCGAGCGACGACGGTTCGGCGGCGGCCGCTTCCGCGTTCTCGCGGTTCCCCGTCGAGGTCCTTCCCATGACCACCAACCTCGGGGCCGCGGGCGGCCGCGGCAAGGGGATGAGCGCCGCCGTGCAGCAGGGCTTCGATCTCTGCTGGGTGGTCGACGACGATTCGGAACCGAACCCGCACGCGCTGGAACGACTCGACCGAGCGCGATCAGCCATCGGCCACTGCGGGATGGTTGGCGTTCGGGGCGGCTACCGGCGCTGGGGCGTGATCCGGCGCATCCGGTCCGGCCCGGGCCCGCATCCCGTGCGCCATGCCGACCTGGCGATCGGTTTGGTCGACTTCGTCCACATCGATTCTGCGCTGGTGGACAGCAACGCTGTCCGGGAGTGCGGGCTTCCCCGCGCCGACTACTTCATCATGATGGAAGACGTCGAATACCCGTTGCGGATCAAGGACGCGGGCTGGCGCATCGGGCTGCTCGCCGAGGACGTGGTGGACCTCAAGCACCTGGGCTCGACCGGACCGTGGCGGCTCTACTACCAGACTCGCAACGAGCTGCTCATGGCTCGGGACCGCGGCGAGCTCCGGGCCCTGTTCGGTTGGGTCGTGCGGAGCCTCACGTTCGTGTACGGCCACCTCCGCCACTCCGACGGCCGCTGGATCCGGCTGCGCTTCCGGGCCAAGGGCGCGGCCGACGGTCTGCGCAACGTGCGAGGGCGGGTCGTCGAACCACCTCCTCAACCATCACCTGGCTGACCGGGACAGTTGCGGTGCGTCCGAGCCATATACTCGCCCCTCGCGCCGTGAGTCCTTCCCCTCCTGCACCTCGACAGCAATGACCACACCGAAGAGACCGGTGCTTGCCGGCAACAGCCACGCGGGGGTCTACGTGCTCGACCTGCTGCTCGAGGTCTGGCGCCGTGACGACATCCTCGTCATCGCGGCGCCCGAGACCAAGCGCCACGACTGGCAGCCTTCCCTCGCGGCACGGGCGGCCGAGCTCGAGGTCCCCTGCCTCGTGCCGGCGAGGGTCAACGATGACGACGTCGTCCAGGCCGTCGCCGACCATCAGGCCGACCTCCTGCTGTCCGTCTACTACACGCAGATCTTCAGCGCACCCCTCCTCGAGGCCATCACCGGGGCGCGGCTGAACTTCCATCCCGCCCTGCTCCCGAAGCATCGCGGGACGGCGCCGCTCATCTGGGCCATCGCCGAGGGCGACACGATGGCCGGGTTGTCTGTACACGAGATCACGCTGGGCGTCGACACCGGCGACCTGCTGTGGCAGCGCGTGCTGCCGATCCACCCCGAAGACACGGGCTACAGCCTGCAGATGAAAGCTGCGGCTCTGGCCCGGGCCACCGCCGCCGAGCTGATCCGGTGCCTCGTGCAGGGTCGACCACTTCCCCCGCCGCAACGCCAGACAGGGACGGCGACCCACCACACCTCGCGCGATCCACAGCTCAACCAGATCGACTGGGATCAGCCCGCGGCGAAGGTTCGCAACATCGTCCGGGCGCTGGCCCACCCCCTGCCCGGCGCGTACATGACGGTCGGCTCGCGTCGCATCGGGGTCGAATGGGTCGAGCCCCGGCCCACGCGGACGGCTTCCAGGTCCCCCGGCATGGTCGAGTACGACTCCAGTGGCTCGCCCACGATCTGGAGCGCAGACGCGCCGGTGGCGATCGAGGCGATCCGCTTCGAAGGCGAGCTGCTTTCTGGGAGCACGCTTCGCAAGCTCGGCGTCCAGGAAGGCGACTTCGCGTCGTGAGCGAGCCGATCATCTTCGGGCAGCCGCAGTTCGGCGAGGAGGAAGTCGAGCTCGTCTCCCGCACGCTCCGGTCCACGTGGATCGGTCAGGGTCCCCTCGTCGAAGAGTTCGAGCGGAAGCTCGGCGCCGCGGTGTGGGCCGACCATGTGGCCGCCGTGGGCTCCTGCACGGCCGCGCTCGAGCTCTCGCTGCTCGCCCTCGGCATCGGCGCCGGCGCCGAGGTCATCGCCCCGGCCATGACCTTCGTCGCGACCGTGAACGCCATCGAGTCGACCGGCGCGAGCACGGTGCTCGCTGATGTCGACCCGGCGACGTTGCTCATGACCCCAGACGCCGCGCGCCGGCTGATCACCGGCCGCACCCGGGCGTTGATGCCCGTCAGCTTCGCCGGCCGCCCGCTCGATCTCACCGGGTTCCTCGAGCTCGCCGACGAACGCGATCTGTACATCATCGAGGACGCCGCCCACAGCGTCGGGGGCGTCGCCGACGGCCAGCCGATCGGCGCCGGCCGCCACCCCCGCCTGGTCACGTGCTTCAGCTTCTACCCGAACAAGAACCTCGCCTCCGCCGAAGGTGGAGCCGTCACCGCGACCGACCCGGCCGTGACCGATCGCATCCGCTCGCTTCGCCTCCATGGCCTGAACGCAGACGCGTGGGGCCGCTACCGCGACCGGGCCTACAAGCCGACGCTCGCGACCGCGCTGGGCCGCAAAGCCAACTGGACCGACCTGCAAGCCGCCGTCGCCCTCCCCCAGCTCGCGAAGCTCGAGGGCTTCCTCGCAGCGCGCGAGCACCTGGCCGAGTGCTACGACCGGCATCTTGCCGGCGTCCCCAAGCTCGAGCTGTTCGACCGGCCGCCGCCATCGGTCCGCCAGCGGCATGCGCTGCACCTCTACCAGGTGCGAGTGGCCGGCGGCGAGCGCGATGCGTTGATCGCGAAGCTGCGCGCCGACGGGATCGGCGCCGCCGTGCACTACCCGGCCATCCATCACCACCCGTTCTACGAGCACCTCGCCCGCGACGACCTCGGCGAGTCCGACCGGGCGGCGCTCGAAGTGCTGTCACTGCCGATGCATCCGGGCATGGTGGAGCGGCACATCGTGCGCGTCGCCGAAGCGATCGCCCAGTCGTTGGGGTGACCGGGCGCCAGCCGCGTCCGACGCCTCTGCCACACCTGTCAGGTCAGCCGCGCCGGTACACTCTCGCCCCGTGCCGCAGACACCGCTCGTCAGCGTGGTCATACCGTCATGGAACGGCGAGCAGCGAATCACGAGCACGCTCGAGAGCCTCGACGGCCAGACGCTCGCACCCGAGAGGTTCGAGATCATCGTGGTCGACGATGGCAGCGACGACGCCACCGCGCTCGTCGTCGATCGTTTCGCCGCCAGGCATCCCGCGTTGCAGGTGCGCTGCCTCCGGCAATCGAACGGCGGCGTGAACGCGGCCCGGAACGTGGGCGTGCAGGCTTCGCGGGGGATGGCCGTCGCGTTGCTCGACGACGACGAGCGCGCTCCTGCGGATCATCTCGAGCGAGCAGTCGGGCTGCTCGACGCGCACGCGGAGGTTGCCGGGGTGGGCGGGCCCGCTCGCGACACCGGAGGCGACCATCGCCGGACCTGTGCGGGCTGCTCCATCGCCGATGTCGTGCTGCCGCATGAGGGTCAGGTGATCACCGACCGTCTGCTCGGGGGCAACATGGTCGTCCGGCGATCCGTCTTCGACGAGGTCGGCCCGTTCGACGAGGACATCTCCGGTCGGGGCGACGAGACCGAGTGGTTCTACCGTGCCCGCCTCAAGTTCCTCTACGACGACAGCCTCTTCATCTGGCACGACAAAGACGGCCTGAGCCTGCGGCGCCTCGCCGCCATCCAGTTTCGCCAGGGCCGGGCCATCCCGATCGCGGCCAGAAAGATGCGGGGCACAAGCAGCTACCGGCCCCATCCCGACCGTGTCCCCCGCTACCTCGTGCACGGCCTGCGGAAGCGGTGCGACAAGGGCTACCTGCTGGCGATGCGCGAGCTCGGCGCGCTCTATGAGCACATACGCCTCCGCCGGCGCGAGCGAACGGTGCCCGCCAGGGCCAAACCAACACGCTGAGCTGCTTCGACCCCGCCCGCTCTCAGCCGGGGGCACCGATGTCGAGCGTGCCGGCGTCCAACGCCCGCCGGAAGTAGTCGCTCGTCTCCATCACGTCGGTGAGCGACCCATCGGATTCGAGCCGTCCTTCACGAAGGACCAGCAGGCGATCACAGATGCTCAGCGTCGAGAGGCGGTGGGCGATGATGAACACCAGCTTCTTGCCGCTGAGCGAGCGCAGCGTGTCCTGCACGATGGCCTCGGAGTGAACATCGAGTGCGCTGCTCGGCTCGTCGAGCACCAAGACGTCGGCACCGCGTGCTAGTGACCGAGCGATGCCGATGCGCTGGATCTGCCCGCCGGAGAGATCGCGGGTGCTCTGCCCGATCTGCGTGTCGTAGCCAGCCGGCAGGCTCTCGATCACGTCGTGCAAGCCCGCCGCCTTCGCCGCGTCGACAATCGATGCAAACGGCATGGCCTCGTCGAACAGCGAGATGTTCTCGCGCACCGTGCCATGGAACAGGATGGGATCCTGCGGTACCAACGTGAGCCGCCGGTACCAGCTCGCCAGCGAGTACTGGTCGGCATCGATGCCGTTCACGGTGATCACCCCGCTGAGCGGTGTGCGCAGCCGCAACAGCAGCTGCGAGAGCGTCGACTTCCCGCTGCCGGACGGTCCGACGACGCCGACGATCTGCCCTCTCGCCACCTCGAAGCTCACGTCGGCGAGGGCGGGGGCATCACCGCCGTAGGAGTATCCGACACCGTCGCACGCGATCACCTCGACCGGTGGCAGATCTATGCCGCCGCTGTGCTCGGGGTGGGCAACGAACACTCCCTCGATCTCCTCGAGGCGAAGAACCATCTGCATGGAGTCGATGATGGTGTGCCGGGCCGTCTGGAGCCGCTGGCCGTACGAGACACCCCGCAGCAAGAGCAGCGCGGTGGCCCCCAAGACGCCGATGTCGATGAGCGCGAAGGATCGCGCCGAGAAGAGCGCGGCAAGGACCAAGATGATGCCGAGGTACTGGTAGGCGGGCCCGACCACCGACCCGATGAAGCTCACCCGCAACTTCAGCCGCGCCAGCCGCTGTATGGAGACGTTCAGCTTCGCGTACCGATCCGGCCACGCACCGAAGACGCGCAGCTCGCGCGTCAGCGACTCGGTCTCGGTCAGCTCGACGCCGAACTGACGCTGCAGGCGCGCCATCTCACGACTGAGCGGCTTGACGCGATTGGACAGCGGTCGGAGCCCAAGCGAGAGCACCGCGCCGACCGCGAGGAGCGCGAGAGCCGCCCGGACGTCGAGCAGGAGGGCGACGACGAGGAACACCGCGACGCTCAGCCCGGCTTGCAACGCCGACACCAGCGAGCTCAGCGATCGACCCCCAGCTTGGATGTACGCGGACACCGACTGGAGGGTGCCGGCACGCTCGGCCCGCTGGGTCGGGTAGTCGGCGTCCATGTAGGCGCGCAGCGCCTGGGCTCTGCGCTTCTCCTCCCAGCTCGTCACGAGCCGCGCCGACCACCACGACGAGACCACGTTGCCGATGAGCGCGAGGACCATGAACCCCAGTGCGAGCGCGAACAACGAGGAGATCCCGCCGGTGAAGCTCATCGGGCCAACCTTGCGCGAGACCTGTTCCTTGCTCTCCGCGATGGACTGAGCCAACGGCACGAGCAGGACGAGGGCCAAGGCCTCGACCTGCGCGACCACGAGACCGAGCACCGAGAGGCCCGCTATGTTCCAGCGCTCTGACCGGAAGTACCTCAGCACCGACGGCGTCTCGTCACGCTGCCGGCCCGAACGCCGCATGCTCACCGGGGCCCGCGCGCCAGCACCCGAACGGGACAGATCGCGGACGGATCGGTGGGAAAAGGCGTGAACACAGGACCGAGATCGTAGTTCCGGTGGCACGGCGAGCGAGCATCGCCGCGCGCGTCTCGAACCGAAGCAACGTCTCGACCACCAACCGCGGGAGTATGCTGCCCAGTTCCCGCCCTCGAGAGCCACGGAGCAGGCTGGCATCCCATGAGAATCGCCCCATGAGAATCGCCTACGTCGGGGGCTTCTGGGCAACCAACATCGGCAACGCCTTCTACAACCTCGGCGCTCTGCACGCCCTCCGAGCTGCCGACCCTTCCAACCAGGTGTTCCTGATCCCCGACCTGGCGAGCTGGCACTGGAACAGCGAGAACGCCTATGACGTGGTGACAGACGTCGACGTCGATCTGTGGGTGTTCTCGGGGCCGTTCTTCTGCGGCCATATCGAGCGCTTCGTTCCCGTGTTCAACCGCATCCGCGGCCGAGGCGGCCGGTTTGGGTTCGTTTCCGTCGGCGCGAGCTCCTACCTCCCCGACGAGTGGGCGCTCGTTCGCGGCGTGCTCGACTCGTTCGGCGACACGCTCGCGTTCGTCTCGACCCGCGATGCGGAGACCTTCGGCATGGCGCGAGAGCTCTCCTGCCCCGTACACGACGGAATCTGCACCAGCATGTTCCTCGACGAGGCCGTCTCGGTGCCGTACCTCGATCGGCCGCCCTACATCGTCTTGAACTTCAACGCGAAGCACGAGCCGATCGTCCGCTGGACCGACGAGCGCTTCGAGGTGACGGCCCGGCAACGCTCGACCCAAAAGCGGGGCCGGGTCGCCCGGGCTCTGGGCCGGCCCGAGGCCGGCGCAGCAGGAGCCCACCCCTATCCCCGCTCCGTCGGGCCATACGACGTCCTGCGCACACGTAGCGAAGAGCTCCGGCACAATCCCGCCACACTGTTCGACCGCCCGAACGTGCACTACTCCGATGTGCCCTACGGCTACCTCAGCATCTACCGCAGCGCCGAGGTCGTGTTCAGCGACCGGGTGCACACCTGCGCGTCGACGCTCATCCTCGGCGGCACCGCGCAGTACGTCACGACGACGACCAGATCGCGCGACGGGCGGCGCAAGCTGCTCGAGCGGGTGGGCGCGGCACACGTCTTCTCGGCGCCGGGTCGCCTCGACCGGACGGCGGTCGAAGGTGAGAAGCTGGCGATGACGGCCTTCTTGCGGGCCTGCCTCTCCGGCGTGCGCAGCACCTGAACGACCGGAGTCTCAGTGGAGAGTCTAGCTAGCCCCACGGTTCGGCGACGGGGGCGGCACTCATCGAGCCATTCGACCTCGGCGCAGCGGCCGAGCACGACGAAGTCGAAGGTGCTGCGCCACTCGATCTTGCCCGTCGACGGGCCTTGCAGGCTCGCACCGTCGCGACCGGCGCCGCTGGATCCGGTCGATGCGGGCGCGGTTGTACCGCTGGATCACGATGCAGGGCACGTTGGCCACGACCGCGAAGGCGACCATTGCGACGAACAGACCCGGCGGGTTCCAGAGGACGAAGATCGGCGCGACGGCCACCAAGAGCCAGTGCACCACCTCGGCGCGTCTCGTCTCGATTGCGAACCCGGACAAGTCGCGATCCGGAGCGTCGGGAAGCTGTCGCTTCGACTGCGAACCGAACACCTGACCGCCGTCGGGTAGGGAATCCTTCCAGGAACGAACACGTAGTCGTTCGTAGATCCGACCCTCCCGTTCGAACGATCGAATGCTCGTCAACCAGCCGTCGCGGCGGAACCTAGCCGCCGGCAGCTTCGCGCACACGAACCCGATCACCACGCTGGCAGACGCCCACACGATGCTGTCGATCAGCACCAGTCCACCCGTCGTCACGACGACCTCGACGGTACGACGCGACCGCGCCATGCAATCGGCCGACCCAGCAACCGGCGAGCCGCCGACAATACGAACAGGATGACGAAAACGGCGACGAGGACCGGACTGCACACCGCGTCGATGACACCGAAACGACCGACCCGCCGCAACAGCACACCGGCTTGGAGCACGACGAGACCGTAGCCAAGCACACCGGGAAGGCCAGCACCGAGCAACACAACCGAGTTCAACATCGCCGCGATCCACACGCCGACGGCGAAGGTCCGTAGAGGCGCGGTGGCCGTGGCTCCAACAGAGAGGTTCTTGGCCCAACCCTCGATGAGGGAGACCGGGCCTTCGGGGTACATGCGGTACTCGATTCCCCCGCCACACCATGACTCCACCGCGACACCCCGCGAGTCGACATGCGCCGCGAAGGCGATATCCTCGGCGACCGAAGCCCGCACGGACTCGTGACCACCGACCGCGTCGTACACGCTCCGGCGCAACGCCATCGCCGGGCCGAACGCCATCGGGCGACGCCACACGCGCGACCGGGGATGGGGCCCGGTGCCGGCGCCGAGGACCGCCACGAGGTTCGGGACCGCGGACGCGTGCTCATAGGGACGTCGGGCCCGATGCCATGGTTGCACCGATGCCAAGATCGGCCCGGCCGCCGCTCGAGCCGCCAGCTCGCCCACGAACCATGGTGCCGGATCGGTGTCGGCGTCGAGGAAAACGAGCACATCACCCGACGCGGCGTGTGCCCCGCAATGACACGCCCAAGCCTTGCCGGTCCAGCCGTCGGGAGGGTCCGCCGTGATGACGATCGCCCCGGCGGCACGAGCCAGGTCGGCCGTTCCGTCGGTCGACGAATCGTCGACGACGATCAACTCGAAGTCGGTCGTAGCGCGGGCTAGCGACTCGAGCAGGCGTGGCAACCGGACCGCCTCGTTCCGGGCGGGGACGACCACCGAGACCGAGGTCACTCGCGGCGCGGTCGACGGCCCGAACCGGCGAACGCCGACACATAGGCACCATCCGAGCAACCATCCCGCGATCAGGACGACGGCGGTCATGCCGAGCGCACCACCTTCGGGAAAAGCGGCCTGCGCCTCACACCCGTGTGACCGCCCCGTCGGCTCTCGCTTCGCCCGCTCTCGCCGCGTAGGAAGAGCCAAGCGCACCAGATCGGGGGCGGCAACAGAACCAAGGCCTGAGGAATGACTCCCTCCACTCGACATGCACCGCGTCTCTGGATACTCATGACGACACCCGCGACGACCGACCGCTGGGGACGTTGGACGAGAGTGACTCGAAGATGTCGAGGGCTTCGCTCGCGGACGGTGAGACATAGTCGGCACCGAGGCGGAGCCCGTACCCCTGGTCGCGTATCGCCGCCCCGCCGAGCACGACGGGAGCAGCGGTGGCCTCCCGGACCGCCGCGATCGCCCCCCGGACCGCCTTCGGGCGCGCCGTGGTCGCACACACCCCGACGGCGACCAGGCGGTCGAGCGCTTTCACCGATGCACCGAACGACAGCGCCGGAACGTCCCCTCCGAGGTCGACGACCTCGAAACGACGCCCGCGCAACGGATCAGCCAACAACGTGACCGGAAGCGAGTGTCGATCTCCGGCTGCGACGCCGAGAAGAATGGTGCCCCGCTTCCGACCGCGAGCCACGAACAGCGGGCCCAACCGACCGATCACCCGCACCATCACCGCCGTCGCACGATGCTCAGCGCCGACATCGAGCTCACCTGCGGCCCATGCCTCGCCGATCGCTTCCATGGCCGGAGTCAGCACGCGCAAGTAGAGTGGCTCGGGCTCGGTTCCGGCAGTCAGCAGGTCTTCGATCTGGCGCCACACCGCCGCCTCGTCCCCGCGAAGAAGACTCGCTCGCAACCGTTCGATGCGGCCAGGATGCGGAGTGGTGGCTGGTGTCGACGCGCCCGTACCGGATCGGCGAGGCCGGTCGGCATGGACGAGCGCCTGCTGGCTGGCTGGATTATCCACCAGCCAGCGTCCGCCTTCGCGCCAAGCGACGAGGCGCCCCGTCCGCACGTACCGGTACGCCGTCATGTAGTGAACACCGAGCTGGTCCGCCGCTTCCTGCAACCCGACTGGACTCTGCTTCGTCATTCGCACCGCCAGACCTTGACCGTAACCAGTTGGTTAATTTAGCACTCAACTGCCAGCACGTGCACCGAGTCACACCTTGTGTCAGTTACTCGACCTCCGGCCCCTCGGCAACGACCTCCTCGTCGCCCCGTGCGCCGCCCCGGGCGGTACCCGCGCGCTCTAGGCCGCCAGAACACCGTCGGTAATGTGCACGACTCGATCGGCGTAGTGCGTCATCCGCTCGTCGTGAGTCACGATGACAGCGGCCGTGCCTCGCGCTTTCATCTCGTGCCGGATGAGCTCCATCACCTTCTCACCCAGCTGGGTGTCGAGCGCAGACGTCGGCTCGTCAAACAGGACCAGGGAAGGCTCGTTCATCAAGGCTCGCCCGATGGCGACGCGCTGACGCTGCCCGCCCGACAGCTGGCTCGGCAGGTTGCTGGCGCGATCGGCCAGACCCAACTCGTCGAGGAGCTGATCAGCCCGTGCCCTAGCGGCAGAACGGTTTCGTGACCCCAGCTCGTCGATCACCAGCAGGTTCTCGCGGGCAGTCAGGAACGGCACCAGGTTGACCGCCTGGAAGACGAAGCCCACCGACTCGCGCCGCACGCGGCTGAGCTCGCTCTCGCCGAACTCGGTGATGTCCTGCTCGCCGACCACAACCCGACCCGCGGTGGGAGACAGGATCGCGCCAGCGATGGAGCACAGCGTCGTCTTGCCTGAACCCGAGGGTCCGACGAGCGCGACGATCTCGTCCGCACCCACCCTGAGGTCGGCGTGGTGGAGCGCGACGACATCGTCGTCGCCGAGGCGGTAGACCTTGCGGACGGCTTCCAATCGCAGCGCCGTATGGGAGTCGGCCGCTGTCCCCTGGTCGTCAGGGGTGTGGGGTGTGTCGCGTCTGCCGTGGTTCATGATGCGGTTCCAATCGCCGATGCTGGATCTATGCGAAGCACCCGCCGCAACGAGAACGAACAACCGAGGATGGCGGCGAGCACCAGCAGCGCGACGGTGCCAAGGACGCGCGCCGGACTGAGCGAGAACGGGATGGAGCCAGCCGGAACGGTCAGCGCGGCAACCAGTGCCAGCAGGGCACCGATGGCGCTCGCGAGGAGCGAGACCACGATCGCCTGAGTGACCACCCCGCCGAACAATGTGCGCGACCGCGCGCCGATTGCCTTCAGCACACCGTAGAGCGCGGTGCGCTCGACGATCAGCAGCGCGAAGAACAGCGCAACCACCACGATCGCCACGCCGACGGTCGCGCCGATGATCTGGTTGAAGGTCGACCGCTGTTGCTCGACACCTGGCTGCGCGTCGGCCGCAGCGGCGGTCGTGCGTGATGACGTCGAGCCCCGCGTCGCATCGTCGATGCGTCGAGCCAGTTCGGCGGCGCGGACCGAACCATCACCCCTCACGACGAAGGCCTGGAAAACGTCGACCGCGGACGCGGCGTCGGGACGGTTGGCCGCCTGGACGACGCGCCAGGTCTCGGGTGACGCCCACAACGTGCCCTGGCCGCCATACCGCAGCCCGTCGACGAACCCGGCGATGGTGATCGGCGTGCGTGCCGGCCCGAGGAGGATCGTCCCTCCCGCGGCGACGCCTTTCGCACGGAGCGACGTGTCGGCATAGGCCTTCGCGCGGTCCGGCGGAACGCCCAACCCGGCGGGGGGCAGCTCGTAACCGAACAACGCGACGTCGACGAGGTCTCGCTCGCTTCGGCCGGGCACTCGCGCCCCGACCTGGGTCACCCCGAGCCCTCCGACCCGCTCCACCCCCGGGACGCCGGCGATCTCGGATCTGACGGCACCGCCCACCCGACTGCTCGGGAGCGAGCTCTGGCTAGTGGACGAAAAGGTGATGACGTCGCCGGTCTGGCCCGAGATCGCGCTCGTGGCACTCCCGATGAGACCGTCGAGGAGTCCACCGAGGAACAGCAGGAGCAGCGCGATGAGCGTAAGGATGGCCGTCGCCGTGACGAAGCGGCCCGGCCGCCGGCGCATCTCCTGCAGGGCGAGCCTCATCGAGCGACCCCCGCGCCGGTGGTCGCACCGACGGGATCGATTGCAAGCACGCGCCGGACCGAAAGAAGTGCGCTCAGTAGACCGAGCGACAGCAAGAGGACCGACCAGAACAGGACTGCTCCCGCCTGGAAGTGGAACACGAGCCCGCCAAGTCGTTGCGAGGCCAACGGCGCGTAGAGCAGCGTCCCGAGCGCGATACCGCCGAGCATCACGAGGGCGACCTGGACGAGCAATGCCGTCGCCAACCGACACCGAGGCGCGCCAACCGCCCGCAGCAATGTGAGCGCGTTCGCCTTCTGGAAGGTGATGATGAGGAAGAACAGCCCGGTGACGAACGGCACGACCAGCGCGTAGAGCAACAAGATGATCTGGAACGACTGCCGGACCTGAAACACCCCGGGCGTGGCGGCGGCGGCATCCGTGGCCGTCAGCGCGTCAGCGTCGGCGTTTGCGGCGTTGATCCGCGAGGCGAGCTCACTCGGAGCGAAACCCGCCGCGGGTCCCACACCAATGGCACTCGATAACGGCCGGTCGGTCGCCGACGGGTTGAACGCGCGAACCGCTTCGGTGAGCGTGTCATATGAGCCGTACAGCGTGGGCGTGACCAACAGCTGGGCATCGGGCGCCAGGCCGACCACTTCCAACTCACGACCGCCGGGCTCGATGCGGACCTTCTGTCCGATGTCGAAGCCGTCGCCCCGGTTGGCGTCGGACGCGACGACCTCATCGGTGGCGGCGGGCAGCCTCCCCGCCGTCAGTCGCCCGGGCGATCCCAGCCCCTCCACCTCGTAGCCGATCAGCGCCACCTGGGTGAGCTTGCCGCCGGCGCGGGCCGGGAGGTTTCGGACGCCGATCTGTCCGGCGCGGCCGACGCCGTCGACCCGACGAATGGAGGCTTCCAGCGGCGGGGTCACCACGCTCCCCTGGAAGTTCCGTCGGCCATCCACGCTGAACACGAGCACCGGCGCGGACTGACTGCGAACCGCTCCGACGAAAGCGTCGAGCAGCCCGGACTGCAGCGTCTGCTGGAACAAGATCAAAAAGACGAGGAGACCGATCGCGGCCATCAACAGCCCGTAGCGGACCTTGGCGCGCATCATCTCTCGGGTGGCGAGGTACATCGTGTCTTGGGTCAGGTAGTTCTTGGGGTCGAACGGCGGCCTCGGGGGCCGACGGGCGGGACCCGTCGGCCCCCGAGGTCAGGGCAGCGCCGAGGGGAGGCGTGCAGGCGGCGGCGAACACGAGCCGGGCGACGGCACTCGGGTGGCGGGCTCGGCGGGGCGCCGAACCGCTCCCCCCACAGTGAGCTCCACCCTATCTTCATGCGCCTTTTTTAGTGCTAATTAGCGGGTCGAGGCAAAAACGCCTCCACGACGGCTTCGTCGGCCGACGATCCCGACACTGCGCATCGGATCTTGCGCCAGGCTCGGCGCGGGGCACGTCGGGGTCTTCTCCGCCAGGTGATGACGGTCGTCCCGATCCGTTGACCCTCGACGGCCGGCGGGCCGGATTCGACTGGGCGTACTCGGTCCGGCAACTCGAGGTGTCCGACACGGCAGTGTTCGATCAGCCCCGCTGCGTCCTGCCTGGTTCGAAGGAGGCATCTGTGACCATCTCGGATCTGGGCCGACCCGAACGGGTTGCGCTCGTCGTGAACCGGCCGATCGTCACCCGGGAGCCATCCAAGGCCCCTGGTCGATTCGCGCCGAGGTGAGCACCCGCGTCGTCGCAACACAACTGCAGATCCCGACTCGCTGCATGACCCGAAGACTTGCCCAGCGTTTCACAACCCGGTCTCAATCAAGCACGGTTACCAGATGTCTGGGGAGCTGCGTCCCCACGCACGCTCCGGGCGCTGCCCATCGCCGGGACGCCTCAGCGGTCGAACTCCGGCCACAGCGCGAGGTCGAGCTCGGGGCACATGGCCACGAGGCGTTTGACCTCGTCCGCGAAGAGCTCGGCCATCGCGGCCCGCTCGTCGGGCCCGGGTCGATCGATGAGGTAATCACGATCGTTGACGCGGCGGCGCTCGTCGACAAGCGGCACCGGTTCGAGACCGAGGAACTCGCAGGTCTTGTGCATCTCGGCATGCGGATCGAGCCGGCACCGCTCGTACTGCAACACCAGCACACGGCTCCGCGGGAAGTGGTGCAGCATCGCCTCGAAGTCATCGGCGACGAACGACGCCTTGACCGCCTCGGGGAACAGCGAGTACCGCCACAGAAAGCTCGCCCGCTCGCCCTTCACCTGCAGCAAGGTGCTGCGGTGGGCGACATGGTTCAGGGCCGAGACGGTGCGATCGATGGGGTTGCGCAGCAACAGCAGCGGGCGAGTGTCGGGCGCGGCCGCCGCCAGCCGCTCGATGGCCAGCGGGTAGCCGAGGTAGTTCCCGGACCACTCGCCACAAAGGCAGTCGGCCGGGGCGGCGAAGCCCTCGCGGTAGAGCCCGGTGCGCCCCGAAACGTCGCGGAAGTGCGGCACGGTGAAGAACTGGGGTTCCTTCTTGCCGAAGCGGTTGAGCCGGACCTTCGGGTGAGAGAGGAGGAGCGAATACCACCATGTCGTCCCGGCCTTCGGCGTGCCCACGCCGACGAAGTCGGGCTGGCGCGGCACCCATTCCGCGGGGACGTCGGCCAGATCGTCCTCGGTGAACTCGCGTGCCATCCACGAAGGGAAGTGATCCTGCTGGACACGCGCGACGCG
The DNA here is from genome assembly GCA_016185305.1 of Actinomycetota bacterium. Lineage (GTDB taxonomy): Bacteria > Actinomycetota > Acidimicrobiia > Acidimicrobiales > Acidimicrobilacustridaceae > JACPNV01. The sequence continues at coordinate 23,330 of JACPNV010000090.1, forward strand.
CTTCGCTCGGCGATAGACCTTCGAGGCAACCGTGGTCGTCCGTGCCACCCCGCCATGGTAGGCCGTGTCGATCGAGTGCTCGGAACGCACCAGCCGGCTCGTGCCTGGGTCGCCATGGCGCGCCGGGTAAGCTGGCGACCTTGCGCACTGGGGCACGCGCCGCGAACATGCCAGTCCTGAGACGGCGGATGCCACGATGACCACCTCCGACGAGATCCAGCGGACCCTTCGCCCCGGCCCACGCGCATCTGCCCCCCGGGCGCCCCTTCCGGGCCGGAGCGCTAGCCGCCGGCCCGGCCGTGTGCGCACCCGCTCGTACGGAGCGCTGTCGATGATCGCGCTAATCGTCGTCGTGGGACTGTTCGTCGTCAGCCTGCCCCGAATCGGTGTGCTGGCCCTGGTGTTCGGCCCGCTGTGCGCCAGCATCGGCTACCTCATCATCCGGCGACAGTCGGAAGGGGCCCCGTTCGATCTGGCCAACATCATGCTGGCGGGGCTCGCGTTGCGCTTCCTCGGTGCCTACTTCCGGTTCGTCCTCGCCGCCGACTCCCGCCTGTACCACAACATCGGGCTGCAGCTCGCGGCCAGCATGCGCCAGCTCAACTTCGCGGTCAGCAGCGGCCGGCAGGTGCCCGGAACCGGTTCGCTCGACTACATCTCCGGGCTCACGGGCGTTCTCACCTTCGACGACTACTTCGGGCAGATGCTCGTGTTCACGATGCTGGCCTTCGCCGGTGCCTGCATGTTCTACAAGGCCTTCTGCGTCGGCTTCCCCGACGGCGACCACAAGCGCTACGCGCTGTTGGTCTTCTTCCTCCCGACGCTCGTCTTCTGGCCGTCGAGCCTCGGCAAGGACGGTTGGATGCAGTTCGGCCTCGGGCTCGCGTCGTTGGGTGCCGCCCACATGTTCAGAACCCGTATGTGGCGCGGGATCCTCTACGTGTTGGTCGGGCTGGGCGCGATCGCTCTCATCCGCCCCCATGTCGACCTGATGATCGTCTTCGGTCTCGCCGTCGCCGCCCTGGCTCGCGGGTCGGCCGGGTCGAAGGTGAAGATGGGTGGTCGCATCGCCGCCGTGCTCATCCTCATCATCGGGGGCGGCTACCTCGCGAGCTGGACGAGCGACGTGTTGAAGGTGGACAACCTCGGTGCCGACACCATCGACGCCGCGTTGAACAACACCGAGGAACAAACGGGGGAAGGTGGCTCGCAGTTCACCGCGGCAAGGGTACGCACACCTCTCGACTACCCTTTGGCCTTCACCACCGTCATGTTCCGCCCGTTCCCCGGCGAAGTCCGCGATCCCCTCGGCCTCCTCGCCTCCGCGGAGACGCTGTTCCTCCTGGGGCTGGCAGCAGCCTCGTGGCGCCGGCTGGCCCGGCTGCCGTCTCTCTTCGTGCACAACAACTACGTCGCGTACGCGACGGCGTACATGATCCTGTTCGTGTTCGCCTTCTCCGCGATCTCGAACTTCGGCATCCTGTCGAGACAGCGAGCCCAGGTGCTTCCCCTTGCCCTCGTCGCGCTCGCCCTGCCGGTCGCGCCCCCGCGCGCCAAGGCCGACGCCGACGAGCCGCGCGAGCGGCGCTGGCACCGGCGCGCTCGACGCGACGGCAGCGACCCTTCCCCTCCAGCTCGCGACGACGCCCGCCACAGCCGAAAGCCCGCCCGCCGGCGAGACGCCAACCCGGCCGGCGAGACGCCGGTACCGGCCGGCGAGACGGCGCCAGCCGACGATCCTGCGGTCGCGCCGGTGCCGAAGCGCCGCAACGCGCCGGCGCGCCGCTGAGCAATCAGGAACCCTGAGCGCCGACCGCCACGAGCTGCCGTACACCCTCGGGTGCCTGCGCGCGCCTGCTCGTCGCCGACGGAACCGCCAACTCCGAAACGCCAAACCGGTTCGCCGTCGCCTCGCCACCCCAGTTGCAAGAACCAGCGCCAGACAGAACCAGCGCCAGCGGTCGGTCAGGTGGCGGTACCGGTCGGCGCGTTCTCGGGCACGTCACCGTCACCCCGGCCGGCGGCCGGACCGGTGCCGGTAGCGAATCCGTTGCCTTCGGCAGGGTCACCGCTGAAGTCGGTGCGGTGCTTCTCCTCGTCGAGGTAGTAGCTCGTCGTGCCGTAGTAGTAGTAGTAGTAACCGGCGGTCGCGTCGCTGACCGCGGCCAGCAGCACACCGACGACCGGCGCGTTGCGATGCTCGAGGAACTCTGCGGCCCGGTCGGCGGCCTCTTTGGTGGTCTTGCCGGCCTTGCCGATGAGGAGAACCTGATCGGCGTCGGCGAGCACATCGCCGGCGTCGTTGGTGGCAAGCAGCGGCGCGGTGTCGAGCAGCACGACGTCGTACTTCGAGCGGGCCTCGCGGATCACCTGCCGTTGCATGGCGACGATCTTCGCCGGGTTCGCGCCGCTGTCCTCGTCGAGGACGTGGGTCAAGATGGTGACTCCCGGAACGTCGCTCGGGGCCGAGTGGCCGGGGGTGTCTTCGCCACCCACGAGATCGTGCACCTTGGGCCGGCGGAAGTCGCAGTTCAGCACGAACACCGAGTAGCCCGCTTCGGCGAAGACCGCAGCCAGGTTCGCGACCGTGGTGGTCTTGCCTTCGGCCGGGCCCGGCGACGCGACCATGATGACGAAGCCATCGCGGGGCGGCGGTGCCGGTGCGGCGTGCCCGTTGGATTCGTCAGGGCCGGCGGCTACCGGCTCGCGGCCGTTCCCGTTCCCAGACTGGACCTCGGCGGGATCATGCAGCGCGCCGCCGTCGTGCAAGCCGCTCGGCGTGACGTCCGAGGCCCGCCCGACGTCGGAGAACAGCAGCGCGGAACGCAGGCTCCGGTACGCCTCGGCCACCCGGGAGCGGGGATTCTCGTAGGAGACCACGCCCATCGTGGCGCGCTGGCGCTTCGTGAACTCGGGGACGAAGGCGAGGACGGGATAGCCGAACGCCGCCTCGGCATCTTCTTTCGAGCGAAGGCGGGGATCGAGGCGCTCGATGATGAGCACCAAGATGATGCCGAACAGCAGCCCGGCCACGCCGCCGAGACCGATGCGCATCGGTGTGGTGAGGCTCCGCCCCCCGCTTGCTGAGGGATCGGTGCTCTGCTGGTCGCCACCGGCGCCGCTGTTGCCCTTCTTGCCGGTCGGGGTGGGCGTGGCCGAGATCGCGTTCTGGGCGTCGAGCGAGGAGGCGGGCACCGCTTCGGCGGTGCTGAGCGTGGCGAGCGTCGGCTGGTTGCCGTTCGTCGCCTGGATCTGGTCGATCTGTTCCTGGAGCTTGTTGTAGTTGGCGATGTTCTGGTCTTTGACCTGGGTCCACTTGTCACGCTCGGCCGGGTCAGAGGATTCCTTCGCTCGAGCGAACGCTGCCCCGTACTTCGCCTGCTCCTCGGCCTGGCGGTCCTTGAGGGTCTGGACCTGCTGCTGCTTCTGCTTGTCGGGCAGCTCGGTCTGGTAGCGGGTGAGCTCCTCGGCAAACGTGTCGGCCAGTTGCACGGTCCGCTTGGGATCGGTGCCCGCCGCGACCACCTGCAAGATGCCGGCCTGGGGCACCGACTTGCCCCGCACCTGGTTGGCGAGCAGCGCTCCCGAACCGCCGAGCCGATCGGCGACCCGATTCGGGACCTCGCCCGTGTTGACCAGGATCGCGAGCTGATCCATGTTGGCCCGGCTGCTGTCGCTCGAACCGAGGGTGTGGGTGGCGACATACCACTGGTTCGCGTTGGCCGGCTGGGCCTGGATGAACAAGCCGGCCGCCCAGCCGATGGCCACGCCGAGAAGGGCGCACGTGACGACGAGCCGCCAGCGCCGCCTGAGTGTCCGGAGATAGTGCAGGAGATCCATCAAAGCTCGGGGAAGAAGAGAGACCGCATTGAGCTTGCGCAGACGCCCAGAAGCGAGGGGAGGTCACAGACTACACGCGCCGTGGCGCCGCGCGCGAATGCTCCTCACCTGAACGCCGGCAAGTCCGCCCACCATAGACCGCGAGGCAGGTGCGAACGATGTCGTCCTGGTCGAACTCTTCGCCGGCCTTGGCGGCGGCGGCGGTCCCCATCTCGCGCCGGCGCTGCGGATCGGACACGAGATCGGCTACGGCTCGGGCCAGCGCGTCGGGGTCGCCGGGAGGGACGAGGAGCCCCGTCACGCCATCTTCCACGACTTGACGGCACCCGCGGATGTTGGTCGCCACGACGGGGAGCCCGGTCGCGCACGCCTCCATGGCAGAACGGGGGAAACCCTCGCGGTGCGAGGCGAGCACATAGACGTCCATGCCCGCCAGCAAGCGGTCGACGTCGTCGCGGTGGCCGAGGAAGAGCACACCATCTCGTTCCGCATCCGCCTGTTCGGCTGCCGAGATGGCGTCGGCCTTCGCCTCATCCCCCGGCCCGACGACGACGAAGCGCGCCGCCGGCAGCTCGCTGCGGAGACGCTTGGCCGCTTGGAACACCTCGCGGTACCCCTTCTCGATGACGAGTCGCCCGACGAGTCCGACCACAACGTCCGCGTCGCCGACGCCGAGCTCACGCCGGACCTCCTCCCTGGTGCCCGCCACTCGCTTCGACGAGAACCGCTGCAGATCGATGCCGTTGCCGATGACGATCATGTGCGCCGCGGGAACGCGCAAGCGGCGGAGCGTCTCGTAGTCCTCGACGCTCTGGAGCAACTCGACATCGGAGAACTGGGCCGCGATGCGTTCGAGGCTGTAGACGACGAGACGCCGGCTCAGGCGATCTTCGGGCGTCGCGTACAACCCGTGCTGGGTGTTGACGACGAGCGGCACGCCGGCCAGGCGCGCCGCGATCCGCCCGTACACGCCGGGCTTCGGGTTGTGGGTGTGGACGATGTCGGGTCGCAACCGGCGGAACAGGCGGTAGAGCTCGGCGACCGCGCGGAGATCCTCACGGAGATCGAACGATCGGGTGGCGTGGTGGAGCGCCACGTGCGAGATGCCGGCGTCGTCGAGCGCCTTGACGTGGGGTCCCGGCGCGGACACGCCGATGACCTCGTACCCCGCCTCGCCAAACGCGATCAGTTGCGGCTTCAGCAGCCAGTCGAGACTCATGTCTGTCGTCGTGACGTGCACGAGTCGCGGCCGCCGGGTGCGACTCGACCCCCCGTCGTTGCTCGCCGGCCTCTCGGCCCCGAGCCGCACCTACGCCGTCTTCCCGCGGTAGCGGTAGCGGTTGAGCTGGCGCCGAAGTGCATCTTCGACGTGCATCCCTCCCCGAGCCTTGCGCTCGAACCATCGCATGCCGTCGGATACCTGTATCGGTGTTCGGGAGAGGCGGTGCGGATCGGTACGCCCGTAGCGGTTCGGGCGCGTCCCGGCCAGGGCTGCCGACCGGAACCGCTGCCGCACGGCGTGCTGGGCTTGCGGCGAACCGAGCACGGCCTTCGGGTACGCGAAGTGGCGGGCGTCCAGCCCGAGGCGATCGTGGATCAGCCCGATCGACCGGTCAAGCTCGTCGATGACCGTCTCGCCATCGGCGCGATCGAGCAACGCGTGCGTGTGCGTGTGCGAGCCGACCTCGAGCAGCCCTGTCTGCACGCCGTCGGCGAGCGCCGCCCACGAGAGCGGGGCGCCTCGATCGGGAAAGTCACGCTGCTCCTCGATGAACGCGGTCGCCACGTACAGCGTGATCGGCATCTTGTGGCGGACGGCAACCGGCAGGACCTCGTCGGCGAAGTCGGCCGTCCCGTCGTCGAAGGTGACCACGACCCGCGGGTTGGGCGACGACGGCGCGGCGCGGAGCGAATCGAGCGCGTCGTCGAGGGTCACCACATCGCAGTGCTCGCCGAGCCACGCCATCTGCTCGTCGAACAGCTCGCTCGGCAGATCGACCTCGATCGCGTTCCGCCGGCCGACGCGGTGGTAGATGAGGACCGTCACCCCGACAGGCGGGTGCGACACGGCGTCAACCCACGACGACGCTCGCTTCACGAGATCTCGGGCTACGGGCACACCACTCCTCTGACGCTCCGGCGAGGACCGGTCGAGTGTAGAGCGGCGCCCGCGGCACGCCGACCGGGGATGGCCGCGATGATGGGTGCCGATCATCGAAGGGAGCGCGATGAACCTGCCCGCGCAACACGCCACCCACGGTCCGAGCGGCCCGCTCGGTCCGCGCGGTCCGCATCGAACCGCTCGGCGCCGAGCCGCGCACCGCCGAACCGTCCGGCTCGCCGCGGTCACCGTCGCCGGTGCGGTCCTCCTCGCCGGGTGCGCAACCGCGGCCACCGACACGGCCGCGGCCCCGACCACCACGATGGCACCTCCGACCGCGGTCGCGTCGCTCGTCGATCTCGACCCGGCGCAGTTCCAGCAGCGCCTCATCGAAGACCCTGCCGCGCTCGTCGTCAACGTGCACGTGCCCTATGAAGGCGAGATCGAGGGCACCGAGGAGTTCATCCCGTTCGACCAGATCTCTGGGAACCCCAAGCTCCCCACCGATCGCAGCACCCCGTTGCTCCTCTACTGCCGCAGCGGCCGCATGTCGCAACAGGCGGGCGACGCGCTCGTCGCCGCCGGCTACACGAACGTCGCCCAGCTCGCCGGCGGCATGCAGGCGTGGGAGGCCGACGGGCGTCCCCTCCGCACCTCGAACCGTTGAGATCGCTGCGCCCACCGGCGCATGCTCGGCGGTCGGCGGCTCCTCACCGTCGATCGCCTCCGATAGGTTTGGCCGATGGCCGAGCCCAGCAGCGCGATTGTCGTGCGGCGGGCGCAGCCAGCCGATCTCGACGGCGCGATATCGCTCGCGGCGGAGGCCCTGGGATGGGAACGGGGCAAGCCGAACGACGCCTTCTTCCGGTGGAAGCACCTGGAGAACCCGTTCGGCACCTCGCCGATGTGGCTCGCCGAGTGCGACGGCCGACTGGCGGGGTTCCGAACCTTCCTCCGCTGGAGCTTCTGGCGACCCGATGGGTCCGTGGCCAGCGCGGTGCGCGCCGTCGACACAGCCACGCACCCAGACTTCCAAGGCCGTGGCATATTCACGAAGCTCACCCGGCAGGCCATCTCGGAGCTTGTTGACGAAGGCGTCGACTTCGTGTTCAACACGCCGAACGACAAGAGCCGCCCCGGCTACCTCAAGATGGGATGGGTGACCGTGGGCCGGGTCCCGGTGCATGTGCGGCTGGCCGCGCCACGGTCCGCTCTGCGTGTAGCCCGAGCGAGGGTTGCGGCCGAGAAGTGGTCCGCGCCCTCGAGCGCGGGCGAACCGGCAGCGGCGGTGCTGCAAGACGGCGCCGAATTGAAGCGGCTGCTCGACGCCATCCCCCGACCGCCGGCTTATGTGACCGAACGGACGCCGGACTACCTCCGATGGCGCTACGGGTTCTCCGACCTCCACTACCGGGCGATCCGCCCCGACGGGCAGACCTCCCGCGGGCTGTGCGTGTTCCGCGTGCGCCGCCGGGGGGAAGCACACGAGGCGACGATCTGTGAGCTTCTCGTCCCCCGCGACGACGGGCGCACGAGCCGGTTGCTCCTCGACGCCGTCCGGCGCACGGCCGGGGCGGACTACCTCATCTGGTCGGGCCGGCGGCTCCCGGCGCGATGCGGTTTCGTGCCGCTCCCGGGGCAAGGGCCCATCTTGACCTGGCGGTCGCTGCGCCAGGCGGACGAACCCCCATCGAGCTCCTGGCGGCTCGGCCTCGGCGACATCGAGCTGCTCTGACGCAGCCAGCTCACGTGCGCAGCCGGGACGAGACCTCGTTCGCGAGCAACCGGCCGTCGACGTTCAGGCGGAGCCGATCAGAGACGACCTCGACCAGCGAGGCCGGAACCTCACCGGGCGCATCACCAAGAGCAAGCGCGGTCTTCGGCACGCCATCGCGAGTCCGCAGCGAGAGCTGCAGGGCTTCGTGTCGCCGTTCTGCCGGACCGAGCTCTTCGGCACCCGCTTCGGTCGGCCGCGCCGACTCGACCGCCGCGATGTAGCGCTCGGGCATCCGGACGTTCCACCAGCGCCGCCCATCCTGATGCGAGTGGGCGGCACTGCCGAAGCCGCGGTAGTTGCCCTGCTGCCAGTAGAGGCGGTTGTGCCGACACTCGCGCCCGGGCCGCGCGAAGTTGGAGATCTCGTACCACGCGAACCCCGCGTCCTCGAGGAGCGCCGTTGCCGCCAGGTACTTGTCCGCCTGATCGTCGTCGTCGGGATGGCGGTGGGCGTCGGCCGCGAGCGGGGTGCCGGGCTCGACGGTCAAGCCGTACGCGCTGACATGGTCGGGGGCGAGCCCGAGGGCGCCCTCGACGGTGACGCGCCAGTCGTCGGCGGACTCGCCGAACGCGCCGTAGATGAGGTCGAGGTTGACGTTGTCGAACCCGGCGCGCCGGGCCGCACCGACCGCGTCGGCCACGGTGGCCGGGTCATGGGTCCGCCCCAACGCCTTCAGGACGCCAGGAACCATCGACTGCACCCCGAACGAGAGCCGGTTGACCCCCGCGTCCCGGTAGCCACCGAGCAGGCGCTCGCCGACCGTGTCGGGGTTGCACTCGACGGTCACCTCCGCGTGCGGCCCGCGCGGGATCGAGTGAAGGATCGCCGCGAGGTCAACTGCCGGCAGCAACGACGGTGTCCCGCCACCGAAGAACACCGAGGTCGCAGACGGGAGACCTCCGGCTACGGCTCGCTGCACATCGAGGACCACCGCGTCGACGTAGGCCGGCTCGAGATGAAAGCGATCGGTCCAGGTCGAAAAGGCGCAGTAGTCGCACCGATGCACGCAGAACGGAACGTGGACATAGACGCCGAACGACTCCAGGTCATGATCGGCCGCCCGGCCCGCGACCGTCGCCCTCAACGAACCACGCGCGCAACGTGTGGCGCGCTCATCGAACCAGGCTGAGCCCGAGATCGTCGAGTCGCGAGGGTGCGTGATCGACCCCGACACCCAAGATGCACGCGATCGCCCGCAGGTCGTCGCGCCGGATGGTCAGCATGCGGCCGTTGAAGTCCTGCCGTTGCACCTGGATCATCGTGAGGTAGCGGTTCAGCATCGCAGCCTCCGGGCCGGTGAGGCTCTCGAGCCGGCGCAGGTCGACGGTCACGGTGGTGTCGACGTCGACCGAGCCGCGGCCCGCGGCCACGAAACCGGGCCCTTCGTCCACCGGCAAGAGCTGATCGACGGGCACGTTGTAGAAACGAGCCAGCCGTTGCAGGCGGGGCACAGAGATGGCACGCTCGCCGCGCTCGTAGGCGCCGAGGACCGATGCCTTGAACTCCTGCGCCGATGACGCCTCGACGTCTTGCAGCGAGAGCCGCTTCTGGCGCCGGATCGCCCGGAGGCGGTCGCCGACCTTGCGGCTGTAGCTCGTGGGGACGTCGACGGGCTCGCCGATCTCCGCGTCGCTCATGTTCTGGCCTTCCTGCAGATGCATCATCTCGATGCCCCCGGACGGTGTGTTCGATGGTCTCACCACTTTGCGTGGCGATCCTACGGTGCAACCGACGACCTCGGACGGTACGCCGTGGCCCAACGCTAGTCACGGCCACGGTGAGTAGGCAACACCGGGGCGGCTGCGGGTCACTTGAAGGCGGAACGGAGCTTCGACATCAGACCGCTGTCGGGAGCTTCGACGGTGACACCTTGCAGCTCGGCGAGCTGCCGGAGGAGCTCGTCCTCCTCCCGCGACAGCGACGTGGGCACGTCCACGACGACCTCGACGTACAGGTCGCCGCGTCCCCTCCCGTTGAGTCGGGGCACGCCGAGCCCGGCGAGAGCGTGCACCGTTCCGTTCTGGGTACCAGCTGCGATCACGATCTCCTCGGGACCATCGAGGGTCTCGAGCTCGAGCCGCGTGCCGAGTGCAGCTTGGGGGAACGACACGTGGACCGCGGCCCGAAGGTCGTCACCTTCCCGGACGAAGCGCTCATGCGGGCGCACCCGCAGATGCACGTAGAGGTCGCCGGGCGGGCCCCCCCGGGGTCCGATCGAACCTCGGCCTTGCAGGCGCACCGTCTGGCCGCCGTTGACCCCCGCAGGGATCTCGACGGTGTAGGTGCGCTCGGCGACATGCCGCCCCTCGCCGCGGCAGGTGGGGCACGGCCGCTCGATGTAGGTGCCGTAGCCGCCGCACTGACCGCACGGTCCGGCGGTGACCATCTGGCCGAGGATGGATTGGCGCACGCGCCTGACCTGGCCGCTGCCACCACACGTCGGGCAGCTCGAGGGATAGGTGCCGGGCGCGCAACCGCTCGCCTCGCAGGTGTCGCACGGAACGGCGGCTCGAACGGTGACCGGCACCTCGGCCCCGAACACTGCCTGTTCGAAGGTCAGATCGGCGATGATCTCGAGATCGGCCCCGCGGGGTGGCCCGGTCGGTCCCCGCCCGCCGCCACGAAACGGGTCGCCACCGAAGAACGCATCGAACAGGTCGCCGATTCCTCCACCAAACCCTTCGGCTGGTCCGGCCGCCGCACCCTCTGGCCCGAACATGTCGTATCGACGCCGCCTCTCAGGATCGCTCAGCGTCTCGTACGCGAGGGCGACCTCCTTGAACCGAGCCTCAGCCGCGGGATCGTCAGGGTTGGCGTCGGGATGGAGCTGGCGGGCCAAGCGGCGGTACGACCGCTTGATCTCCTCAGACGAGGCATCAGGGGTGACGCCGAGCAAGGCGTAGTAGTCGGCAGCCACCCTTTACCCTTCGGTCAGCCGTCGCCCGAGTCGCTGGCTCACGACGGCGACGGCGGCCAGCGCCTGCGGGTAGTCCATGCGACTCGGCCCGAGCACACCGATGCTGCCCGCCGTTTCGCCCGCGACCTCATAGGGAGCGACGACGACCGCGCAGTCCGCGAGTGGGGCGATGCCCGTCTCGGTGCCGATGGCAACGGACAGCCCCCGGTCGAGCACGTCGCTGATCAAGGACACGACGACATATTGCTGCTCGAGGATGCGCAACACCTCACTGACCGTCGCCACGGCGTCGAAGGCGCCGGCAACCTGCGACGCTCCCCCGATGAACACCTGATCCGAGTCAGCCGACTGGCCGCCGAGCAAGGCCCGCTTCGCCGCCTCGACCAGCCGGCCGGCGCTGCTGTCCGACGGCGCGGCGACCGCCGACGCTGCGCTCACGCTGAGCCCCAGCATCTGCCGGGTCAGCTCTGTGGTCGCGACGGACAGGACCGCATCGTCGATCGGTGCTTCGAGCTCGAGGGTGTGCTTCTCGATGGCGCCGTTGGACAGCACCACCACCAGCAACACGATCCGCTCGGACAGCGACACGAACTGGACCGACCTCACGAGGGCCGCCTCGTGCGGCGGCCCGACCACCACCGCGGCGTAGCGCGTGAGGTCGGCAAGCAAGTGGCTGGTGTCGTTCAGCAGCTCTTCCAGCTCGCCGTGCACGTTCGCGAAGAACGACCGGACGTGCTTGGAGTCGGCCGAGCCGAGCCGGGCCGGACCGACCAGGGAGTCGACGAAGAACCGGTAGCCCTTCTCCGTCGGCACCCGCCCGGCGCTGGTGTGGGGCTGCTGCAGGTAGCCCTCCTGCTCGAGCGCCGCCATGTCGTTGCGGACCGTGGCCGACGAGACGTTCACCCCCGAAGCGCGTGCGACGTGCTGTGAGCCCACCGGCTGCGCAGTGTGGATGTATTGCTCCACCACAGCGCGAAGGATGCTGGCTTTTCGCTCGTCGAGAGTCATGGGATCGGCCACGGTCATGTTCACAGCAGCACGGCGACCTGGCCGGCTGTCACTCGATGATACCGAGTGCCAATTGTCGTGAGCGATCTCCGGCTCGGCCCGGTTCCTCGGCACGGCTTCTCGGCACGGTTCTTGGGCCCGGTTCTCGCCACGCTACGCGCCGGGCCACGGCTGCGCCTATCGGCGCAGCCTCTAACACTCTCCGAACAAGTCGCGGTCACAATGCGCGAGCCCCCGTTTCGACCTCGAGGAGTCTCGACCATGAAGAAGCTCGTCCTCAGCGCCGGGTTCGTCGCCGCGATGGCAGCCACGTCGCTGGCGGTAGCAACGCTCGCACCCATCGAGCTCGCCCTGGCAAAGGGCGCCACCAGCGCGCAGACCTCAGAGCGCTCCAAGAGCCCTCGCGACCAGGCCCTGGAGCAACTCGTCAACGACGGCACCATCTCCGAGGAGCAGCGGACCAAGATCCTCGACAAGCTGAAGAAGTTCCGCAGCCGGGCCGGCCGCTTCATCGAGAGCTCGCGGAAGGAGGTCGCGGCCGTGCTCGGCATCACCCCCGACCAGCTTCGCGAGGAGCGCCGAGGCGGCAAGTCGATCGCTGAGGTCGCGCAGAATCGCGGCATCGATCCTCAAAAGGTCATCGACGACCTCGTGGCGAAGGCATCGCAGCGGGTCGACGAAGCCGTGGCGGCCGGCGATCTCCCCGCCGACCGGGCCGCCAAGATCAAGAGCAAGCTGCCCGAGATCATCACCCGCATCGTCAACGGCAAGCCCGGCGCCCCGCTCGGCAAGAACCGCAACGGTGCCAACAACCGGCGACCGAAGGCCGGCGACGGGCCCAACGGCACGCCGCCGTCGACCGACACGTCCACGACGACCGCACCGCCCGCCGCGCCACCGACGGCGCCACCCGAGGTGACGACCCCGCGGTCTCCGGGCACGACCGGCCCGACGGCTCCGTCGTCTCCAGCGCCAGATGCAGCAAGCGACGGCAACCCGTCGACCGCAACGCCTGGCACCGGCAACCCGAGCGCACCGAACGACGGCGGCTGACCCTCTCGTCGACGAACGGGGCGAGCAGAAAGTGGCATGATGCCGCGGTGAGAACCCTCGTCACCGGCGCGGCAGGCTTCATCGGCTCGCACCTCTGTGAGCGGCTGCTCGCGGACGGGCACACGGTCCGCGCCATCGACAGCTTCACCGACTACTACCCGCCCGAGAGCAAGCGACGCAACATCGCCGAGTTCGCTGGCTCACCGGCATTCGAGCTTCTGACGCTCGATCTCAGCACCGACAAGATCGACCAGGCGCTCGCTGGTGTTGACGTGGTGTTCCACCTCGCGGGCCAGCCGGGCGTTCGCCTCTCGTGGGCGGACGGGTTCCGCAGCTACGCCGAGCGCAACATCCTCGCCACGCAACGGCTCCTCGAAGCCACTCGGCGGCACGCCCTGCGGCGGCTGGTCTTCTCCTCGAGCTCGTCGGTGTACGGCAACCTCGTCAGCTACCCCACACCAGAGACCGATCTCCCCCGTCCCTACAGCCCCTACGGGGTGACGAAGCTGGCGGCCGAGCACCTGTGCTCGGCCTACGCGGAGAACTTCGCCATCCCCGCTGTCTCCCTTCGCTACTTCACCGTGTACGGGCCACGCCAGCGCCCCGACATGGCGTTTCACCGGCTCATCGAAGCCGGCCTCGGCGGCCCGGCGTTCCCCGCGTACGGCGATGGCTCGGCGATACGAAGCTTCACGTTCGTCGATGACGTCGTGGAGGCCAACATGGCGGCAGCCAGCGCCGAGCTCGCCCCCGGCGAGGTGTTCAACATCAGCGGCGGCAGTTCGGTGGCGATGAGCGAGGCCTACGAGATCGTCTCGTCGCTCACCGGATCACCGACGAAGGTCGACGTGTTCCCGCCCAAATCCGGCGACGTGCAGCGAACCGGAGGTGCCGTCGACAAGGCCGAGCGACTGCTCGGCTGGGTCCCGAAGACCGACATCCGGACCGGTCTGGCTGCCCAGGTGGCGTGGCACCGCGACATCCGCGGGGTTTGAGGACCGGCCGGCGCACTGCTTGACAGATCCTGGTCGCAAACCTCGGCGTGCGACCAGCACGGTCACTCCTCGAGGCGCAGCGCCGAGATGAACGCTTCTTGGGGCACCTCGACTCGGCCGATGTTCTTCATCCGCTTCTTGCCCTCTTTCTGCTTCTCGAGCAGCTTGCGCTTGCGGGTGATGTCGCCGCCGTAGCACTTGGAGATCACGTCTTTGCGCTTCGCCTTCACCGTCTCGCGGGCGATGATGCGACCGCCGATCGCGGCCTGGATCGGCACGTCGAACATCTGCCGGGGAATGAGCTCGCGCAGCTTCTCGGTCATGCGGCGGCCGTACTCGTAGGCTCGCTCGCGGTGGACGATGGTGCTGAAAGCGTCTACCGGAACGTTGTTGAGCAAGATGTCGACCTTGACGAGGTTGGCCTTGTCATAGCCGTCCGGCTCGTAGTCGAGGCTGGCGTAGCCCTGCGTGCGACTCTTCATCTGGTCGAAGAAGTCGACGACGACCTCGGCGAGCGGCATCCGGTACACGAGCTCCATGCGCTCGGGCGACAGGTACTCGAGCTTGCGCATCTCGCCGCGGCGGCTCTGGCAGAGCTCCATGAGCGTGCCCGTGTAGTCGGTCGGGGTGAGGATCGTACACAGCAGGTACGGCTCTTCGATGCCCTCGATGTCGCCGCCGGACGGCATCTCGCTCGGGTTGTCGATGATCATCTCCTGTCCGCCCGTTCGATGCACGATGTACTCCACGGACGGTGACGTGGCGATGAGGCTGAGATCGAACTCTCGCTCGAGGCGCTCGCGGATGATCTCCATGTGCAAGAGGCCGAGGAACCCGCACCGGAACCCGAAGCCCAGCGCCCCCGACGTCTCCGGGGTGAACGTGTAGCTCGAATCGTTGAGCTGCAACTTCTCGAGCGCTTCGCGCAGTGCCGGGAAGTCGTCGCCATCCACTGGATAGATCCCGCAGAACACCATCGGCTTCGGCTCGCGGTAGCCCGCCAGCACCAGACCCGGTCTGCCCCTCTCGGTCACCGTCTCGCCTGACCTCGCCTCGCCGACGTCCTTGATGCCGGCGATGAGGTAGCCGACCTCACCTGGCCCGAGACTGCCTATCGGGGTGTTGGCCGGCGTGCGCACACCGACCTCGTCGGCATCGTGCACCGCGCCCGCTTGCACGAACTCCAGCCTCGCACCGGTCTTCAACACGCCGTTCATCACGCGGATCGAGCTGATCACACCGCGGTACTGGTCGAAGTGCGAGTCGAAGATGAGCGCTTGCAGCGGTGCGTCCGGGTCGCCCGACGGCGCCGGGATGCGATCGATGACCGCGTCGAGCAGCTCGGGCACGCCGTCGCCGGTCTTGGCGCTGAGCCGCAGGATGTCGCTCGCGGGCAGGCCCAGCACCCGCTCGATCTCGTCTGCGTACCGATCGGGGTCGGCCGCCGGCAAGTCGATCTTGTTCAGCCCGGCCACGATCTCGAGGTCGTGCTCGAGGGCGAGGTAGCAGTTGGCGAGGGTCTGCGCCTCGATGCCCTGCGAGGCGTCGACGAGGAGGATGGCGCCCTCGCACGCCGCCAGGGAGCGAGAGACCTCGTAGCCGAAGTCCACATGGCCGGGCGTGTCGATCAGGTTCAGCACATGGCCGCGGTAGTCGAGACGGACCGACTGCAACTTGATCGTGATCCCCCGCTCGCGCTCGAGCTCCATCGAGTCGAGGTACTGCGCGCGCATCTCGCGAGGATCGACCGCACCGGTGATCTCGAGCATCCGGTCGGCCAGCGTCGACTTGCCATGATCGATGTGAGCGATGATGCAGAGGTTTCGGATCGTGGCGCGGTCGGTCAAGGTGGTCGCTTCGGGTGCAGGATGTGGACGTGCAAGATGTAGACGTGCCACCGTAGACCGGCACAACCCGAACCCGGCAAGGGCCGCGCACCCGCCGGCCCCGACATCACCGGTAACCTTCCTGCGCCGGCAACAAGGCGAGTGAGAAGAGACCCGTGCCTCAACCATCTGGACCTTCGTCTGCATCAGCTTCCACGTCGTCGCGCTCCACCACCCGACTGAAGAGCCTCGCCCTCGTCATCACGGTGGCGCTGATGCTCGTCGCTGGGGCCTGCGGCGCAGTGAACAACGACTCGACGGGCACCACCGTGCCGGGCCGGCTCTCGGCTCCCGGCTCGACCGGAACCCGGCCCCTCTTCAATCCTGGAAACCCGTGCGGGCAGTTCGGTTGCTCCACCACGACCGAGAGCCCGTTCCCCGAAGCAAGCACATCGACCACCACGACGACCACGCAGCCGAAACCGAAGTCGACGACCACCACGAAGTGAGCTGACGAGCGACCGGCGAGGGTGGTCCACGAGGTGGCCCGCTGTCTTTGCTCTGAGGCGCTCGGTCGCTATGCTGGCTCGTCCGATCATGACCGGCATTGCCTGGTCCCAACCGACAGGTACCGAGCCCGTGGCGAACATCAAGAGCCAGATCAAGCGCAACCGCCAGAACGAGGCTCGGCGCGTGCGCAACAAGTCGGTCCGGTCCGAGCTCAAGACCCGCACCAAGCACGCCGTCGACGAGGCCGCCGAAGGCGGAGACGCGGCGCAAGCCCTGCGGCTGGCCGTCAAGCGCATCGATTCGGCGGCGGCCAAGGGCGTCATCCACAAGAACCAGGCCGCCCGGCGCAAGTCCCGCCTGATGAAGCGGGTGGCCGAGCTCGAAGCTGAGAGCTGAGCCGGATCACGCACCAGTCGCGCGAACCTTGACGGGATCAGCCCACTCACCTCACCGACGGCTGCGGCTCGCCAGGCGCGCGACCAGCACCTCCATCACCAGATCGTTCGGCAGCGCGGTTGCGCCCCTGAGGTCGAGATCTGCTTTCGCCAGGAGCCGAAAGAGCTCGCGGAGGCGGCCTGGGCCCAACGTGCGCGATTGCGCGAGGGCCTTGCGTGCAGGAAACGTCGACCCCCGCAAGCCCAGCACCTCGGCCGCAGACCGCTCGTCGTCGGCACCCGAGCCGTCGAGCGCGACCATCCGGAGGAAGTGGTTGGTGAGGCTGGCCATGATCTGCAGGGGATGCATGCCTGAACCCATCATCCGATGCAGCTTGTTGAGGGCGGTGGGCGCATCACCCCGGTCGATCGCGTCGGTGAGGTCCCACGGCTTCACCGATCCTTCATCGCCGATGTACGGCCCGATCTCGGCAACGCCGAGGCGGGCTCCAGCACCGAACACCGACTCCAGCACGGGCAGCAACCCGACGATCCGCGACGCATCCTCACCGATCTGCTCGGCCACGAGCTTTCGCGCCGGACCGTCGAGCACGACGGGCGCACCCTTCAGCTGCGCGTCGAGCCACGTCGAGTAGGCCTTGCCTGTTCCCGCTGCCGTATCGATCACGACTCCGTTGGCCGCCCTGATGGCGTCGACGAGCTTCTTCGGCGGCGCGCCCGACCGCACGCTCGGCGAGGGATGCGGCTCCCACCCGAGCACCAACGAGGTCGTGGGGAGGGGCTCGGCAAGGTACTGCACGAGCCCGGCAACATCGGCGGCCTTCGTGAACGCACCGAGCTGGCGCCCCACGACAACCCGGCGATCGGTGAGGAACGGCGGCGTCCCCGCCGCGTCGACCAGCGCGCCGAGGTTGCGGTCGCCCTCAGCGTCGTAGGACCCGGCATCGAGCTCTTCGAGCATCAGACCGCGGTCGCCCGCTCCGACCAACTCCTCGACCACGGCATGGATCGCGTCGGCGATGAGGATGGGATCGTCGCCCTTGATCAGATGGACGGGCGCCCTCCGGTCGACCACGTGGCTCACGGCGCCTCCAATATGGCAGCCATCATGGCTGCGACGCGGCGCGTGGCGCGGACGTCGTGGGCGCGCAACACGCGGCACCCGAGCGCGATCCCGAGCGAGTGCGCGGCGATCGTTCCGCTCCCGGCGTGGTGCACGTCGACGCCGAGCAGCTTCCACAAGAACCGCTTGTTGGACGCCGACAGCAACACGCTGTAGCCGAGCGAAGCCAAGCGGTCCGAGGCGCGCAACAGCTCGAGCGACTGGGCTTCGGTCTTGCCGAGGTCGAGACCGGCGTCGACCATGATGCGTGACGCGGGTATCCCGGCGGTCTCGGCCTTGCGCCCGCGATCGGCGAGGAACGCGCACACGTCGCCGACGAGGTCGCCGTAGTGCGGTTCAGGGTCAGGGACGCGCGGGGCCAACCGGATGTGGGTGGCGACCACCGACGCACCGGCCGCCGCGCACACGTCGAGATAGCGCTCGTCGGCAAAGCCGCTGATGTCGTTGCCGATGACGGCGCCCGCGGCGAAGCACGCCTCGGCCACCGACGCTCGCCAGGTATCGATCGAGAGCGGAACGTCGAAGCGCGCATGCAGCGCTTCGATCGCCGGTACCACGCGATCGAGCTCGTCCTCTTCGCTCACGAACTCACCGGGGCCGGCCTTCACCCCACCCACGTCGAGGATGTCGGCGCCATCCGCGACAAGCTGGGCAGCCTTGGCCAAGAACGCATCGAAGTCCCAGTAGGAGCCTCGGTCGAAGAACGAGTCCGGTGTGCGGTTGAGGATGCCCATGACCACCGCCCGGTTTCGTGTGTCGAACGTCCGCACGCCGAGCTGGAGCTCGGTGGGGGCGGGCAAGTCGAGCAGGGGCTGCACCCGGCGAACGCTACCCCGCGGTCCGCACCTGGGGCGCGAGGACACGGCTTTCCATATTTTTTGGCATTTTCGTTATGTTTCATGTTGCTTCGATCGCGGGATTCACCTACGTTCCGGGCCATGGATCTGCCGAGCGGCATTCGGATCGAACGAGCGCCTGACGGTTCGATGATCGCGACCAAGCGGGCGACCGGCGAGGCGGCCGTCGAGCGCCTCCACCGCGAGGCGCGGATGCTGACGCTGGCCCAGCATCCGGGGGTCGTCGAGTTGCTGTCGTTCCGCGACCTGACACCCGGCGGCGACCACGGCGGCAGCGACCACGACGACTACGAGACACCCCGAGCCGAGCTGCGGCTCGCGCACGCCGGCACCCACTCGCTCGCGACACTCGCGCTGCGCAACGTCGCGCACGCGAGCGCTCTGGTCGCGGCCGCAGCCGAGACCGTCGCCGACCTGCACTCCATCGGGATCGTCCACCGGCGACTCGAGCCGTCGCACATCCTCATCGACCACGACGGCCGGCCCATCCTCGCCGGGTTCGCCGAGGCCGCGCTGGTGGGCGACCCGGTCGACCCGGCGTCCGGCGACGCCGGCACCGTGCGGCCCGCGGATGACCTCCCCGCGCTCGGGCGGCTCCTTGCCCGTCTCGTCGGCTCCGGCACCGAGCCCGATCCGATACCCGAACGCCGCTCCGGCCGCCGACCCAAGAGCCGTGCCTACGCGGCCCGAGCGCTGCTCAACTTGGCCGACCAGGCCACCGCCGACGATCCCAGCCTCCGGCCGTCGGCTCGGTCGCTGGCGACGGCGATCCGGGCGGTCGAGCCGACCGCGACGTTCATCCCGCCGGCGGCGCTGCCGGTGGGGCCCTCGCGGATCAGCGCCTCCCGCGTGGCCGCGCCACGCGCCGCGACCCAGGTCGACGGCGGCGGCCGCGGTGGCGGTGCCGAGGCCGCCGAGCGCCTCCCGCAGCGCCCAACCGGCCCCGCGCCGCCCAAGCCCGCGCGGCGAGGGGAAGAGGCGGCACTGCTCTCTGCCCGTGTCTCGACCACGGTCGGCCCGCCATCCCCCGAGCCCGAGCCACCCGCGGCACCACGAACCGAGCTCGCACCAAGACCGAGGCCTTCGGCCCGGCGGCCCGCCAAGTCGGCCGGACCGAAGCGGGGCTGGCCGGCCGCGGCGGCCCTGGTCGGTGTGGCCGCCATCACCTTCGGCGTGTTGACGAGTTGGCGGGGCGAGCGACCCAACCTGGCCGAGGCGAGCCCGCCCGAAACAGCAGCCGCGAGCTCGCTGCGTGCTCCGATGGCGACGACATACGAGCCGCCGACCGACAGGCCAGCGACCAGCGAGCCACCCGCACCGAACGCCACCGCTCCTCCCCCGACCACGAGCATGGCCGGCTGCACGTCGACCGCTCCGCCGACCGATCCCGCGACCGCGGCGGGGGCCTGCGCTCGTTCTGTGCCCTTGGCCGATGGGATCTTGCGCGCCGCCGAACGCCGCTACCAGGTCGGCGAGCCCGGCGACGAGGTCCTGGTCGGCGACTGGCGGTGCGACGGCACGCCGGTCCCGGTGCTCATCCGCCCGCGCACCGGCACCGTGTTCTTGTTCAACGCGTGGGCTTCCCCGGGCGTGGACGTCGAGGCGGTCGCCGTGGCGACGGTCGAGCCTGGCGCCCACCTCGAGACCGGCCCGGGCGCGCGACCCGCGGGTTGCCTCCAAGTTCTGGCCCGAACGACCGCCGGCACCATCGATGCGGTGCCCATCCCCAACGAGGCCGGCTCATGAACCTCTACCCGCCCACCAACCGGTTGCACGCGCTGAAGTTGCCGGCGTTCGTGGCCTCCTTGGTCGTCGCTCTGGTCGGGTTGCAGGTCGCCGCCGGTGCCTTGCCGCCGGTGCCCGGCGGGCGCGACCTGTGGTCGTTCGTGCAGCACACCGACCCGATCGTGGTCACCTTCTCGGCGCTTCGCCTGCTCGCGCTCGTCCTGTGCTGGTACCTCCTGGCCAGCTCGCTCCTCGGCGTGCTCGCCAGGTTGACCCGGATCACGCTCCTCGTCCGGGCCGTGGACGTCGTGACGTTGCCGAGCGTCCGCCGGCTCCTCCGCGGTGTCGCCGGCATGTCCCTGGCGACATCGCTGGCCGCCGGCGGCGTCGGAACGGGCGCGGTCATCGTCGCCGCGCGACCCACGCCGGCGATCGCGGCCCCCGCACTGGTGTTCCAAGCCGCGGCCGGCAGCCCCAACATGCGCGTCATCGACGAACCACCCGCGACACCTCCCGTGACCATGCGGGTCATCGACGAACCACCCGCGACGCCGCCGGTCACGATGCGGGTCATCGAAGAGCCGGGAGCACCGCCGGGCGACGCCGGCTCGATGCCGCCGACCGATCGACCGACCATGCGCGTGCTCGACGAACCGGTGGCGGCGCCGACGATCGACGCGCCCTCGCCGACCACGACCACGACCACGCCCGCGACCACAGGCCTGGTCCCGCCCACCACGGCGATGCCGCCTTCCACGTCGGTCCCGTCCTTGCCGAGCCCTACGGTGACCGCGGCAGAGCCAGCCCCGCTGCCGGCGCCCGCGACAGATGCACCCACGACCAGTCCTGCCCCGCCCCCAACTCCCACGCCGCCACCAGCGACGTGGACGATCACACCCGGTGACCACCTCTGGCACGTTGCCGAGACGGCGCTGCACAGGGCATGGGGTCGAACGCCTTCCGACGCGGAGACGGCGTCCTACCTGCAGCGGCTCGTCGCCGAGAACCGCAGCGTCTTCGCCGTGCCCGGCAACGCCGATCTCGTCTTCGCGGGCCAGGTCTTCACCCTCCCCGCCCCCTGAGACCCGTCCCCGAACCCTGGGTCCGCCTACGGCGGGCCGGTCACGTCGACGATCACCTTCGGATCGTTCTCGCGCACGAAGACTCGCACAGCACCAACGTCGAACGTGCCGATCTCCGGTGTCCGGGCCCCTGTCAATGATCCATCGACAGGCTGCCAGAGATCACCGATGTCGACCCTCTGCCGCACGCTCGCGATCAGCGCATCGGCTGCCGCCGAGCCCGACGCGCTCACCACGAGATCGAGGCGCCCGATGCCTCGCCGGCGCACACCCTCGAGAACATCTGCGGGTCGGGCGGTGGCCTGATCGACGACGAGCACGGCGACATCGGTCGATCGCCACAGACGCGCGCCATCGGCAACCGACACCATCTCGCTGCCGTTCGTCCGAAGCGCGAGAGACGGGCTCAGGATTGCCAGCACGAAGCCGATGGCGGCGAGCCCCGCAACCGCGTGGCGGCCCCACCGCCTCGTCAAGACGAACAGGGTGCCTGCTGCCGCCGCCATGACGACCGGAAGGAGCGACGCCGTTCCGAGCGGGGCCGACGCCGCCGTCCGCGCCACGAACGCGACCCAGGACAGCAGCAGGCGGGTCGGGAGGTGGACGAGCCGCGACAGCGCACCGCCACCGACCGGACCAGCCAGGCCGGCCACGGCACCGGCCGTGAGACCCCACATCATCACCGGTCCCGCCGCCGGCACCGCCAACAGGTTCGCCACCAGCGACACCGGGGGGACCCCACCGAAGGTGCTGACCAGCACGGGTGCCACGCCGGCCTGGGCCGCGACCGTCACCGCCATCGCCTGGCGCAGCGCGGTCGGGCCCGGCAGGACCACGCTGATCCGGGCGGCGAGGAGCACGATGCCCGCGGCCGCACCCACCGAGAGACGAAACCCGACCGATGCCTGGAGGAGCGGGTCGACCAGCAACAGGCCGGCGACTGCGAGCGAGAGCGCCCGCACCGGCGAGACGGGGACGCCGCGGAACACCGCGAGAGCAGCGACCGCGGCCATGGCGGTCGCTCGCAGCACGGACGGTTCGAATCGGGTCAGCATCGCGAACCACCCGAGCAGCGTGAGTGTCACGGCCAGGCGCGCCGGCATGGCCAGGCGCAACAGCACCGGCCGGGCGACGAGCAGGAGGAACGCGACGTTCTGTCCCGACACGGCGAGGAGGTGGCTCAACCCCGACCCCCGGAAGTCGTCGACCAGCGCGGGGTCTTGACCGCGATCGTCGCCGAGCACGAAGCCGAGGAACAGCGGGCGTTGCTCGGCCGGGAGCGCGTAGGCACCGGTGGCGAGCAGGCGGCGGTAGGCGTTGGCGACGCGGGCCGGCGGGTCGTTCGGCTCGGGTGCGGAGCGCACCTCGGTGACGGTGAGGCGACCGACGACGTGGCGGACCGCCAGCCACATCGCATCGTCGGGCGGCGGCTCGAGATCGCCACGCACGTCGAGCCGCTCGCCGGCCAAGAGATCGCCGATCGATCGGGCGGGACCGCCCCGGGCCCAGAGCTCGACCCTCGAACCGTCGTCGAGCTTCACGTCGGCGCGCACGCCGCCCAGGCCGCTGGCAGGATCCGAGACCAAAAGCACCGAGCCCGTGAACGGGCGAGCGGAGACCGGTACGAGCCCGGCCCACGCACTGGCGGCGAGGGACGATGCGAGCAGCCCGACCCCGATGATCAACAAGACCGGGCGGCGCCAGGCGAACGCGAGCAGGACGACGCCGATGCCGATGGCCGCCGGCAGGGGTCGCGACAGCCAGGCGCCGAACCACGTGGCGACCGCGAGTGCGACCGCGGCGGCTTCAGAAAGCGATCGGCTCGGAGCCGGCAGACCGATGAGTGGCCGGACCGGTGGGCCGCTCATGTTGTCACGAGCGATCGGAGCTCGTCGAGCTTGGCCTTGCCGATCCCCCGCACCTTCATCAGATCTTCGACCGACCGGAACGGGCCGCGCTGGTTGCGGTAGTCGACGATGGCCGCGGCCGTCGCCGGCCCGACGCCTGGCAGCGAGTCGAGCTCGGCCGCGCCAGCCGTGTTGATGTTGACTGGTCCGGCCCGCGAGGCCGGTGGGCCGGCATCCGGGCTGGAGGCCGGTGGCAGCGGTGCTCCACCGTCTGGGGCCACGACCGCCGGCGGGGCCGGCTCGCTGCGCCGCGGAACATAGAGCCGGCCTCCGTCGGCGAGGGGCGCCGCGAGGTTCACGCGGTCGCTGTCCGCGTCGGGAGTGAGCCCGCCGGCCGCGCCGAGCAGATCGGCCACCCGGCTGCCCGGCGCCAAGCGGTACAGACCGGGCCGCTGGACGGCGCCGGCTGCGTTGACCAGCAGCTCGGCCGGGGTCGTTCCGGGCGATCGTTCGGGGCGGGTGGTCGCCGGCGCCACCGCCACGACGGCCGGAGGCGCGGTCACGTCCTCGCCCGAACCACCCTGGCTCAGCCCGAAAGCGAGGGCGCCGACGACGATGGCTGCCGCGACCAGCGCGGCGAAGAGCGCGACGGCGCGACCGGAGACTCGTTCACCGGCAGGGACCACGGCCCGCAAGCCGTCGCGCCACTGGTCAAGAACAGAGGCCGCGTCAGCTCGTACCGACGGGCCCGGAACCGCAGCGGAGCTCGTCTCTTGGGACGCGGGATCGCTGCCAGAGCTTTCGGGAGCGCGCACGACTTCCTCCAACCAGGCTTGAGGGGTTTGGGGGGGAAGTCGGGCCCGGGCGGCCGCGCCACGAGCCGGCGCGCGCGGGCAGGCGGGAGCGTATCGCCCCGCCGGTCCGTTGTCAGCACCTTACGAGCGCGCGTGATGGCCGAGACCGCGGGTGCAGCACCGGACAGCACCGGTTGTCGCAGCGCCGGCGCCGCTCCGCGCGCCAGGCCTGCTCAGAGCTTCGCCCGGCGGGCGTTCCACTCGGCCTCGATCTCGAAGGGGATGCGCCGGTAGGCGCCCCAGTGGCCATAGCCGAGCAACCGCCACCGGGCATACGGCGCGAGGTAGCGCAAGAGGAAGCCGGCAGCACCGAACTGGCGCCACTGGCGGACGTGCTCGCGCTCGTGCCGGATCAGGTGGTCGTCGCTCTCGTAGCCCGAGCGCACGAGGATCAGCGAGCCGAGCGTGGTCGCCGACGCGCCGGGAAGCGCCCATCCGATCAAGAGGGTGAACCCGTCGCGGCGCTCGAGGCGCATCGTCAGTAGAGACGGGAGCTGAGCTGCTTGCGGTACTCGGGCGTGCGAGGATCGTCCGAACCGAGGAGCTCGAGCAGGTCGAGGTACTCCTGCTTGGCCTCGTCGTCCTCCTTGACGGCGTCGAGCAGCACCAGCAGCCGGGCCTCGACGTCGATGCCGTCGAGCGAATCGGCGGTGCGCGCCATGGCGCCGATGCGTCGCGCCTCGGCGGAATCGGGCACCCGGTTGAGAAGCGCGAGCGCTTCTTCGGTCGTGCCTTCCTGCACGAGCAACTCGGCCAGCTTCAGGATCGCCTGCTCGTTCGGTGGGTCGAGCTCGAGCGCTTCGCGCAACGATTGCTCGTCACCCGCGGCGATGAGCTGTGCGACGACCGATTGCTCCTCCGTCGGCAGCAGTGCGTCGACGAACGCTTGCACCTTGTCTTCGGGCTGCGCGCCGATGAACCCGTCGACGACCTGACCGTCTCTGAGGGCGTAGACGGCCGGGATCGACTGGACCTGGAACGCTTGAGCGACCTGCGGGTTGGCATCGACGTCGACCTTGACGAGCACGGCCTTGCCCTCGGTCGCGGCGACGACCCGTTCGAGGATCGGCCCGAGGGTCCGGCACGGTCCGCACCACGCCGCCCAGAGATCCACGACGACGGGAACTTCTTTCGACCGCTCGATGACCTCGGTCTGGAACGTGGCATCGGTGACATCCATCCGTGCAACGCTACCGGCTGTCCCGGCCCGTACCCCAGGTGCTCCGCCGCCCGGTTCAGGTTGACCAGTTCAGGATGGGTGGCAGTAGCGTGAGCCGGCGAGTCGATTCTCACCGCAGGGGGACCGAATGGCCGACGCCGGCACGACATCCATCGATGGCATCGACGTTGCCAACGTGACCGCGTGGATGGTCGAGCACGCCGGCGCCGTCGATCCTCCGCTCGAGTTCGGTCTCATCCAGGGCGGGCACTCCAACCTCACCTTCGACGTGCGCGACCAGGCCGACGGGCACTGGGTGCTCCGCCGCCCACCGCTCAAGCAGGTGCTGGCCACCGCCCACGACATGGGTCGCGAGCACCGCATCATCTGCGCGCTGCAGCCCACGCCTGTCCCGGTCCCACCGGTCGTCGGGCTCTGCACCGACGACGCCGTGAACGGCGCTCCGTTCTACGTGATGGGCTTCGTCGAGGGAGAGGTCATCCGCGATGCGGCAAGCGCGGGCGCGTTGAGCAGCGAGCAACGGCGGGTGGCGGGCGGCTCGATCATCGATGTCCTCGCTGACATCCACGCGGTCGACATCGACGCGGCTGGCCTGGGCGACTTCGCCAAGCGCGACGACTACATCGGCCGCCAGCTCAGCCGCTGGTACGGCCAGTTCGAGAAGTCGAAGACCCGCGACGTGCCGGTGGTCGACGAGGTCCACGACCGCCTCACGCGGTTCATCCCCGAGCAGGGGCCGGCGACGATCGTGCATGGCGACTACCGGCTCGACAACTGCCTGGTCGGTGCGGACAGCACGGTCGCCGCCGTCCTCGATTGGGAGATCTGCACGCTCGGCGACCCGCTCGCAGACCTCGGCCTGCTGCTCGTGTATTGGGGCGACCGCGACGACCCCTCACCCTCGCGGAACAGCGCCCCCACGACGCTCGACGGTTTCCCGACTCCCCACGACGTCCTGCAGCGCTATGCCGAACGCTCGGGCCGCGACGTGTCGCAGATCGACTACTACGTCGCGTTCGGGTTCTGGAAGCTGGCTTGCATCGTCGAAGGCGTGTACGCCCGGTACGTTGGCGGGGCGATGGGAAAGCGCGACGACACATCCTTCGAGTTCTTCGGTCAGCAGGTGATCACGCTGGCCGAGGCCGCCCGCGAGGCGATGGGGAGGGTCGAGTAAGCGTGCCGCTCTTCGAGCTGCACGAGCGCCCCGACCTCGCCGCTCCGGTGATGATCGTCGCGCTCGACGGGTGGATCGACGCCGGGCTGGGCACGGCCGGCGCGACAACTGCCATCCTCGAACGCACCGAGATGACGACGGTCGCGACCTTCGACGCGGACAACCTGCTCGACCATCGGGCCCGCCGGCCGACCATGCAGCTCGTCGACGGGGTGCAGACCAACTTGACCTGGCCGAGCATCGAGCTCCGCGTGGGCACCGACACCCGGGGCACCGAGGCGTTGTTCCTGCTCGGCGCCGAGCCTGATCACACGTGGCGGGCGTTCTCCAAGGGGGTGGCTGATCTCGCGCTCGAGTTCGATGTCCGCCTCGTCACCGGGCTCGGCGCCTACCCGGCTCCGGTCCCCCACACGCGGCCGACGAGAGTCGTGTCGACGGCGACCACCGCCGAGCTCGCCCGCGAGGTCGGCTTCGTCCCGGGGCGGATCGACGTTCCCGGTGGGGTGCACGCGGCCATCCAGCACTACTGCGGCGAGGCGGGTCTGCCTGCGGTGGGACTGTGGGCGCAAGTCCCGCACTACGCGGCAGCCATGCCGTACCCCGCCGCCGGGGCCGCGCTCATCGACGCGCTGGCCCGCCACGCCGACCTCCACTTCGACGCGACCGCGCTGCGCACCGAGGCGACGGCGACACGAGCCCGACTCGACGAGCTGGTCGCCAACAGCGACGAGCACGTGACCATGGTCCAGCAGCTCGAACAGCACGTCGATGCGGTCGAGGACGCGGGCGCCATGACCCTCCTCAGCGGCGACGAGCTCGCCGCCGAGGTCGAGAAGTTCCTCAGAGACCAGTAGCCCAACCGCGACCGCGACCCGGGTCTAGCTGGGCGGCAGCGGCTTGTCCGGAGACGGGTACTCGGGGGCTTTCTCGTCGGCGGGGATCGTCTCGATCGTGGTCAAGGAGTTCTCCGGTTTGAACGCGTCGGGCTCGGTGTCGGGCATGGTGCCGGGCAGGTAGCGCCGGCCGTTGTTGGCGTAGCGCCATGCGCCAGGCTTGTCCGACTTGTTCTGCTCGTCGGGACCGTTGAAGGTCGGGTCCCACCAGATCTCGACCATGTCGTCGCTGCCGAGATAGTCGGTGCGCTCCTGGTCCAACGTGCACGTGTCGGGATTGAGCGACTTGAAGTAGCCCTTGTTGCCGTAGCTGACGCGGGGCGTCGTCACCCCGCCGCCGGTCGGCGGGTAGTTGAACAGCCCGGCCTTGAACGTCTCGGGCGTCAGCTTCGGGCCGGCCATGTGGATGCCGAGCATGAGCTGAGCGACCCCGGGGTACACGAGCGCGCTCGTCCCCTTCGCCGCCGGCGCCTGCCCGTAGTACCACTGGTGCAGCCGGTAGGGCTCCTGCTCGGTCTGCTTGGTGCGAACACCGAGGCTCGAGAGACCGAAGGCGCTCTTCCACTGGTTCTGGTCATAGAGCCGGCCGAGCACGGTCGTGTCGACCAGCGGCGTGCCGGTGATGACCCACTCGGGGCGGTAGTTGGCCGCCTCGGCGGCCTTCGTGAGGAAGATGGGCATGATCGGATCGCCGATGAAGATGACGGTGGTCACGCCGGCCTCTTTCATCTTGGCGATGATGGTCGGCGCCCGCTCCGGCATCTTGCCGATGTCGAACGTGTAGCTCTCGCTCGCCGCCGACTGGAAGCCGGCCCGCGAGCCGCACTTGCGGATGGCGTCGCCGATCGCGGTGAAGACCGGCGGATCCTGCTCGAAGTTGACCGTGCCGAACACCCGTTTCTTCGCTTGCAGCTCGGAATCACCGGCGAACGACGCGTTCCGGTTCAGCAGACGCTTGGACACGTAGTCAGAGAGGGTCTGGAGGAACTGTTCGGGCGAGAGCGATGCTCCCCAGACGTAGGGCGCGTTGTCCTGGTAGAACTGGTCGGGCAGGGCGAGGCCACAGCCGATGCAAATGACACCCTGGCGGGCGAGCTCGGCCGCGTACACCGGTGTCAGGGTGGGACCGCCGAGCGACGCGAAGGGCCGGTACTTGTCGATGACCGAGATCGCGTCGGCTTGCGCCGCCACCGCGTCTTGGGCTGCCCCGCTGGCGTCGTAGTCGACGAGCTTGATCTTGCGCCCGCTCGTCTCGTACAGGTCCTGCATCATCTGGAGGAACGCCCGCTGCGTTGCACGCATCTTCTCGGGCGGATCGAGCTGGGCGGTGAACATCGCCGTGATGTCGCCGTTCTGCGCTGGGATGTAGTTGACGACGACGATCTCGTCCTTGGTGACGCCTTGGGACGTGGCTCCACCGTTGTCGCCCGTGAACTTGGGAACGCAAGGGGGCGCGTAGATGCTCGGCATCTTGAGCCGGCCGGTCGTCGTGTCACAGTTGGCGGACCACTCGACCGAGCCCTCTCTGCCAGCTTGCTTCGCCTGCTCGTAGGTCATCGGCACCTCAGACGATGAGGCCGCGCCGCTGCCACCGCTGCCCGCCGGGCCCGACGTCGCGGTCTCGCTCGACGAACCGCGTCCGGCAACCACGGCCACGCCCGCGACCACGGCGACGGCGACGGCGATCGCGATGAGCGGTCCGTACCGCTTCGTGGCGCTCGATCGTTGGGGGCGGCTGGGGTCGAGTTTGCTGGGCTGGGAGTTCCTGGGCTTGGGCTGCATCCCCCCTGGCGCAGTCATGGTGTGTTGCCTCCTTCGGCTCTCTCGCCGCGGCGAGAGCGTTGTGGTGCCGGACGCTCCCCAGCCGACCGGCACCGGTCGGTCAGTTGTCGGGCGACGGAGAGCTGGGCGACGGGTAGTCAGGCGGCGCGTCCTCCGGTGGCACCGTCTCGTAGATCGACACGGCACCCTCCTGCACGAACACCTTCGGGTCTCCGGCGGGCCACTTCCCCGGCAGGTAGCGCTGGCCGCCGTCGACGTAGCGGTACATCCCCTGACCCATCTGGCCGCGCTCGTCGGGGCCCGTGGCCTCGGGGTCGAACCACACCTCGACGGTGTCGTCGATCACGGTGTAGTCAGGCTTCTCGAAGAAGCCCTGGTTGCCGAACGACGCCTGGGGGACGGTCTTGCCGCCGCCGATGGGCTTGCCGGCGAACAGCCCATCCCGAAAGGTCTCGGCCGTGAGCTTCGGCCCGGCCGCCATGATGCCGGAGAACAGCACCGAGGGGTTGGGGAAGATGATCTGCGCCGCGTTCTTCGCCGGCGGGTCCCCGCCGTGATACCAGCGGTAGAGGAAGTAGGACCAGTTCGCGTCGGGCTTGCCGCGCGCGAACAGCTGGCTGATGCCGAACGCGTGTTTCCACTGCTGCGGGTCGTAGGTCCGAGCGAAGGTGGTCGAGTCGACCAGCGCCGTGCCGGTCACGATCCACTCGGGGAAGTAGTTCTGGTTGGTGGCTTCGGCGGTGAAGTTCTTCGGGCTGAGCGGGTCGCCGGAGAACAGGACGGACGTCACGCCCTCCTGCTTCAACCGGGCGATCTGCTGGGCGGCGGATGAGGTCGGGTCGACGCTGCCGACCTGGACGGGCACGTCGACGCCGGCGGCCTTGAGTTGGGCGTTGAACTTGTCGCGCAGCTCCTCGGCGTTGGCACCGGGTATGGACAGGTAGATGAGTCCAAACTTGCGCTCCTTGTTCTGCAGTTCGGGGTCGCCCGCGTAGGTCGCGGGCTTGCCCTTGAGGCGCTTGGCCAGATACTCGGCCACGACGCCCGAGAGCTGATCGGGCGCCTGGAGGACGTTGTAGTTGTACGGCGCGCGCTCCTGGAAGTAGTCGGTGCTCTTCGACGACGCGAGGTCGATCTGGATGATGCCCATCTTCGAGAGCTCGTCACCGAACCCGGCCGCGAGCAACGGGCCGCCGAGCACCGCGAACGGCTTGATCGTCTCGGCGATGGTGGCCGCATCGGCACGAGCCGCTAGGTCGTCGGCCGCCGTGCCCGTCCCCTTGAAGGGCACGAGCTCGATCGTCCGGCCGTAGGTCTCGTAGTACTTCTGATAGATCTCGAAATAGCCCTTGTAGGTCGCGAGGATCGACTCGGCGCTGTCGTTGGCCCCGATCGCGGCAAAGATCTGATCGATCAACGGATCGGGGGCGGGCTGGTAGAGAACGATCGTGACCTTGTCGGCAGTGACGCCCGGTCCGGACGCACCGGCACTCGGTCGCTGCGCGTAGCACTCGGCCGCGAACGCGCTCGGTATCGCGATGCGCCCGACGTTCTTGCTGTTCGGGTCCTGGTCACAGCCCGGTCCGAACGTTGCGGGCATGCCCTTCTGCTTCGCCTCGCTCCATGACAGCGGGCGGCTCGAGTCGTCGACCTGTGCCGAGCCTCCGCCAGCTCCGGTGCCGCCGGTCGCCGTGCTCGTCGTCCCCGACGACGGCATCCGCGCGACGAGCAGCGCGATGACGGCCACGACGAGGACGATGCCCGCCAGCGGGCCGTACCGGCGGACCGCGCGCGGCAAGCCCGTCTCGGTCGGCATGCCGCCCGGCGGCGTCGATGTGGTCACGACGCCCTTCGCTCGCTCATCGTTCGTCCTGCACCTCGTTCGTTCGGACCGGCAAGCATCACTGCGCCGCCCCCGACCGTTCGATCACTTCTTTGGTGTTGCCGAGGTACGACTCCACGACCTCTGGGTGCGCCAAGACTGATCCGGGCTCGCCCACCGCCACGACGTGGCCCTGATCGAGTGCCAGCAGCCGATCTGCGACCGACTGGATCAGCGGCATGTCGTGCTCGATGACGAGCAGGCTGGCCCCGAGATTCTCCCGGATGCGGAGTAAAAGCGGGCGAAGGGCTTCTGCCTCCCGTTGGGCGATACCGCTCGATGGCTCGTCCAGCAGCACGACCGAAGGACGGTGCGCGAGCACGCATGCGATGTCGACGACGCGCCGCGAGCCGGTCGACAGCTCCCTGACGAACTTGGAGCGGAACGACTCGATGCCCATGAGCTCGATGAGCTCGTTCACCTGCTGCCGGGTCTGGAGCTCGGAGTCCTGCTGCGCCGGCAGGCGGAGAGCTGCGTTGAACGGATCGCGGACATCGGTCCAGCGCTCGAGGGCCACCGCGATGGTCTCCTCCACCGTGAGCGCGGGGAACAGGCGTGCATCCTGGAAGGAGCGACCCAGACCACGGCGCGCGCGACCGTCGGGGCCGAGATGGCTGATGTCGCTACCGGCGAGGACCACCCGCCCCGCGTCAGCGCTCGTGAACCCGGAGATGAGGTCGAACAGCGTCGTCTTGCCCGCGCCGTTGGGCCCGATGATGCCGAGGATCTCACCCGGTGCGACCGACACGGTCACGTCGTCGACGGCGCGGATGCCACCGAACCGCACCGACAGCCCCTGGACCGCGAGCCCGCCTTGCGCCGCCGGGACGAACCCATCTGCTTGGTCGGAGGCGCCAGGCGCGGTGTCGCGGACCTCCGTGGCGCTGCCGTCGCCAGATCCGTTGCCAGATCCGTTGCCGCTCGCGCTCGGCGGGCCGCTGCCGTCGGCCAACACCATGCCCTTGCTCGCACCCTCGAGGAACACCGATCGCAACACGTCGGGCCGTTCGAGCAGCTCCCTCGTCGGCCCGTGGAAGCGGATCTCGCCTTTCTCCATGAAGTACGCCGTCTCCGCCAGTGTCAATGCTACATTGACGCTCTGCTCCACAAGGATGATCGTCGTGCCCTGGTCGCGGATGGCCCGCACGATCTGAAGCAACTGTTCCACCACCACGGGTGCGAGGCCGAGTGAGAGCTCGTCGATCACGAGCATCTTGGGCTCGGACAGGAACGCCATGCTGAGCCCCAGCATCTGCTGCTGGCCTCCGGAGAGGTTCGCCGCGGCATCATCCATGCGCTCGGCGAGGATCGGGAACATCTCTTGCACGATGTCGAGCCGTTCCTTGGCTTTGCTCCTGTCCTTCTCCATCCACGACGCGACCTTCAGGTTCTCGCGCACGGTGAGCGTCGGGAACACGCCCTGCCCACCGGGCACCATGGCGATGCCGAGGGCGGCGATCTCGTGTGGCGGGGCATCGGTGATGTCTCGCCCGTCGAAGATCACGGCGCCGTTGCTCGGCTGCACCACGCCGGTGATGGCCTTCAGCAACGTCGACTTGCCGGCACCGTTGGTGCCGAGCAGCGCGATGATCGAACCCTCCTCGACCTCGAAGTCGACGTTGAAGAGGATCTGCACGTCGCCGTACTTCACGTCGAGCCCACGAACGAGCAGTTGCTTGAGCCGCCCGTGGTTGCGCTCGTACAGCAGCTCGGATCGAGCCGCCGTCGCCGTCCAGACGTTCTTGATGTCGTTGTCGATCACCTTGTGCGCCGAGCTGATGATGAACCCGGCGATGACGAAGACCGGCGCCATGACCAGCATGCCCCAGCGCGCACCCCAGTTGGTCATGATCCAGCCGGCGATCGGCAGGACCAGCAGCCCCGGGAGGACGAACACGACGGCCACCGAGAAGCCCGACGAGCGAGCCCGGGCGGGAATCGCCAGCGACAGCGAGGCGAACACGCTGGGGAGGACCGCGGCCAGCGGGATGGCGATCATGATCCGGAACACGACGGTGAATCCGACGTTGGGCGACAGGGCGAACCCGGCCGCCATGAGCGCCGCGAACATCGAGACCCACGACACGAACCGGATGACGTGCGACGGGCCGCGGCGCAACATCCGCGTCCCGTAGATGGCGCTGAGCAGCAGACCGATCAGTTGGAACGGTTCGGCGATGCCCTCGATGACACCGCGAGCCGCGGGATCGAGGCCGAACTCGTTCTCGTAGAACAACGACGCGAGGAACGTGAACCCGATGAACGCGACCGCGAGGAACGGCACCGCGTAGTAGATGCGGCGGAGGCTGTCGATGCGCCACACCATCCGCCACGCTTCCTCCAGCGAGGGTGGTGCCTCTTGCACATGCACGATGTCGTCGTCGACGCCCATCGCCTTGCGCTCCCAGTAGCCCCGAAGCGGTTCTTTCATGCGCAGGCCGATGGCAACGACGATGAGGCCAGGGATCGGGATCACCAGGAACGCCCATTCCCAGCCGAACCGGGTGGCGATGAGACCGGCGAGGATCGGCCCGATGAACAGCCCCAATCCCTGGGCCGCGGCATGGAACGAGAACACCCGAGCGCGGTAGGGGATGTCGTAGAAGTCCGTGAGCAACGAGTTGTGCGTCGGAAAGATGGTGGCCTGGCCGATCGCGGCGCCGCTGCGCATCACGAGCAGGACGATCCAGCTCGTCGTGACGAAGCCGGCCAAGCCGGTTGTCATCGAGAAGATCGTGAAGATGGCTGCACCCGCGAGCATCAGCCTGGTGCGATTCCCCCGGTCGGCGAAATAGGCGATCGGGATGGTCAGAGCGAGGCCCGCCGCGATGGCGAACCCCGCGACGGCACCGATGCCGGTGTTGCTCAAGCCGAACGCGTCGCGCAGCTCAGGACCGAGGAGCTGACCGGCCGAACGGTCGGCGACCTCGAAGAAGGAGATGGTCGTGAGGATGACGAGCGGGAACAGGTCTCCCCCGCCGGTCGCCTCGCGCAGGTTGGCGACGGGATGGCCGATCGCATACGCGGCCTGCTCGCCACGCGTCCGGTCATGCGTCTTCTTGGGCTGCATCAT
The DNA here is from genome assembly GCA_016185305.1 of Actinomycetota bacterium. Classification (GTDB taxonomy): domain Bacteria; phylum Actinomycetota; class Acidimicrobiia; order Acidimicrobiales; family Acidimicrobilacustridaceae; genus JACPNV01. The sequence continues at coordinate 57,224 of JACPNV010000090.1, forward strand.
CTCGATCACGGCGCACCTCCTGCGCCGCCACCGGCCGGCGGCCGATCGCCCGGACGATCGCCCGGCCCCCAACCGGGCGACACTTCGGGTCTACCGCGCCCCGAGTCGTCTCCAGGTTGTCGGGGTGCTTCGACCGAAGAAGGCGCCGTGGCGGCCATCGCCGGTTCACGCCCGGTCGCGTCGTCGGCGGCGCTCGCCTCGGCTGGGCCGTGCTCGGTGACGAGGTGATCGTGCTCCTCGGCTGCCTCCTCGGCATGCTCGAGGGCGGCCGGGTCTTCCTGGCGAACGTCGGCGAGCAGGCTCGGCACGATGATGTCGAAGCGCCGGGCCACCGACCGCAGCCACAGGTCGCGCAACCGGAAGAGCAACCCGCTGAGCCCGCCGGGGAAGATCAGCAGCACGAGGAGCACGCCGATCGCCGACGGCAGCAACTGCCAGTTGTCCTTCAGGAACCATGTGCCGCCGCGGGAGAAGACCGCTCCGAGGATGCCGCCGGTGATCGAGCCCAGCCCGCCGACGACGGTCGACGTGAAGACCGCGAAGCTAGGGCCGGCTCCGAACTCGGCCGCGCTGAACTGCGAGGTGACATGCACGAAGAGCCCGCCCGCCACCGCCGCCAGGAAGCCCGACAGCGCGAAGGCCAGGAGTTTGGCCCGGGTGATGTTGATGCCATAGGCCTGGGCGCCACGCTCGTTCTCGCGCAGGGCCAGCAGCACGCGGCCGGTGCGGCTGCGGCGGAGACCGGTGACGGCAAGGATGGCCAGCAACAGGACCGCCAGGCAGAGGTAGTACATGTTCGTCTGCGACTCGAGATCGATGCGCCCGAACAGCGGCCGCCGGTCGATGCGCTTGGTCGGGATCCACCCGAACTTCTTCGGGTCGAGAAGGTAGTTCGACGCCGTGACGGCGAAGGCGAGCGTCGTGACCGCGAGGAACAGCCCCTTGACGCGCAGCGCCGGCAGCCCGACGATGATCGCCACGACCGACCCGGCGAGCCCAGCCACGATCAGCGCCAGGCTGAGGTCGAGGTTCCACTCGCGCGTCGCCAAGGCGCCGACGGCCGCACCGAACCCGACGAACGCCATCTGCCCGAGCGAGACCTGACCGGCCCAGCCGGTCAGCATGATGATCGATATGCCGACGATGGCGAACACGACCACCGCGGAGGCCTTGATCATCTCGCCGGTGCCCATGAACCCGAAGCTGGGCAGCTTCACGAGAAGCAACCCGATCACGAGCAGGCCCCCCCATTTGAGCGCGGCGACCTCCGGAACCTTGCGCAGCTCGCGTGGGATCGGTCGAACCTCGTCGGCCGCCTGCCAGGAAGCGGTCGCGTCGTGCTCGGTGCGCGACTGCCCTGTCTTCCGCAGGATCAACGCGATGAGCACGACCGCGCCGTAGATCGGGTAGATGAACGCGGGGTTGTCGCTGTTCCACCAGATCGTCGCCTGTTCCAGCACGCCGAGCGCGACGGCCGAGATGGCAACGGACGGCAGGTTGGTCATGCGCCCGAGCATCAACGCCGTCAACGCCGCGAGCAACGCGCCGAAGCTCGTGGTGCCGAACCCGGCGTTGCTGGCGAACGGCAGACCGACGAGGCCGGCCTTCATGAACACGGCGATGAACGACAGCACCGTCGCCATGACCCACACGACGGTCTGCAAGCGCTTCACCGGGATGCCGAGCAAGCTGGCGCGATCGGACCGCTCGGCCGAGGCGCGCACCGCCATGCCCACCGCCGTGTAGCGAAGGAACACGGCGATGGCGGCGATGCAGAGCGGCGCGACGACGATCGCCAGGAGCGCGCTCGCATGGAAGGTGATCGGCGAAACCTCGAACGTGAACGAGAACGGCTCGGACGGGTTCTGGCTGACCGGGTCTTTCCCCCACATCATCGGGATGAGCAGCGCGCCCACCGTCAAGAGCTGGGCGAGACCGATCGTCGCGACCGTGAGGATGAGGCGCGGCGCTTTGAAGAACCGCCGGATGATGAAGAACTCGACGACGATGCCGAGGATGATGGCGGCGCCGAGACCGAGGAACAGACCAGCAAGGTATGGAAGGCCGCTGTAGGCGACGAGGTCGAGTGCGAGCACGGTCGGCACGAGGCCGAGGTCGCCCTGGGCGAAGTTGAGGATGCGGTTGGCGCGGTAGATCAGTGCCATGCCCAGCGCGACGAGGGCGCCGAGCAGGCCGAGGACGATGCCGTAGAGGTAGACGCCGCCGGCGATCGGGTAGCGGATCGCTTGCAGGACGAGGATCGCGCCCGCCGGGCCGATGACGGTCATCACGCGGATCAGCGCGTCCTGACAGCTTTGCTTCGCCCATTGCCAGAGAACGACGAGGCCCACTCCCACGACGGCCGCGAGCTGGCTCGAACGGTTCGTCGTGAGGTTCTCCTGCAACGTCGGATCGACAGCAACCCAGATGCCGAGCGCGGCCACGCACAGGCCGGCGAACATCGCCTCGACGCCCGGAAGGCGGTCTCGCAGCGAGGTCGCCGATCGGATCTCCGTCGTCATGCCATCCCCCTTCCCGCCGGGCTCGCCACGCACTCGTCGCTGGCGTCGACGCCGGCCGGCGCCACCAGGATGCCATTGAAGAACAGCTCGACGACGGTGTCGGCGTGGCGCTCGATCGTCGCCGGGTCCTCGACGTCGACGCCGTAGAGCTCGCGCATCGTCGCCTTGACGACGACCCGGCCGTGGCGCGAGGTCGAGACCGCCGCGTTCTTCGCACTCGTTGCTCGTACCACCCGGTTTCCCCTGTTTGCGGCGCGATGCACGCCGGGATTCGCGCGACGCGAAGTTCGGCGGGCCCGCAGGTGCTTACCCTCCCCCTGACGACGTAGAACGGGGTATTTGCACCTTAGATGTAATCAGAGCGGTTTGTCGTTCAATCAGCCAAGCTGTGCAAGGCGTCACATATCTGAGGTGACCGTATGCACCGCCCTGTTGGAATGGCGTATGGCTCGCGGCCCGGACCCGTGGAAACCGGACGGCGGCGTCGACCTGCGCCGCCTCTGGCGAGTAGCGGTACGGTGCTCTCCCGCCAACAGGGCTCTGCGACGTCGGGGAGACAGATGAAGATCGATGGTGGTTTCGGGCTGACACTGAGCGGCCTCGACGGTGCGGGCGAGACGGCACGCGAGGCCGAGGACGTGGGCTACGACGGAATCTGGTCGGCCGAGACGAGCCACGACCCGTTCTTTCCGCTCCTGGTCGCGGCCCAGCACACCGAAAAGGTCGAGCTCGGCACAGGCATAGCGGTGGCGTTCGCGCGCAACCCGATGACCCTCGCCGGAATCGCGTGGGATCTCCAGGCCTACTCGAAGGGGCGGTTCATCCTCGGCCTCGGCTCGCAGATCAAACCGCACATCACCAAGCGCTTCTCGATGCCGTGGTCGCACCCGGCACCGCGCATGCGCGAGTTCATCCTCGCCATGCGCCACATCTGGGCGTCGTGGGACGAAGGCACCAAGCCCGAGTTCCGCGGCGAGTTCTACACCCACACGCTCATGACGCCGTTCTTCGATCCGGGCAAGAACCCATACGGGCACGCCAAGGTGTTCCTCGCCGCGGTCGGCGAGAAGATGACCGAAGTGGCGGGCGAGACGTGCGACGGACTGATCTGCCACGGCTTCACGACCGAACGGTACGTCCGCGAGGTCACGGTGCCGGCCCTCGAGCGTGGCCTCGACAAGGCGGGCAAGAAGCTGGACGCGTTCGAGATCTCGCTGCCGTGCTTCGTGGTCACCGGCACCAGCGAGGACGAGATGGACAAGTCGGCGACGGCCACCCGCCAGCAGATCGCGTTCTACGGATCGACACCCGCCTACCGGCCCGTGCTCGAGCGGCACGGCTGGGGCAGGCTGCAAGACGAGTTGAACGCGATGTCGAAGCAAGGCCAGTGGGCCGAGATGGGCGAGCGCATCGACGACGAGGTGCTGAACACGTTCGCGGTCGTCGCCGAGCCGAGCGGGATCGCGAAGAGCATCGCCGAACGGTTCGGCGATCTCGCCACCCGCATCAGCTTCTACGCGCCGTACCAGGCCGATCCCAGCACCTGGCTTCCCGTGCTCCACCAACTCAAGGCGGTCTAGTTGCCTGGGGGCTGCGCCCCCCTAGTTCTCCCGGCGCTCCGGACACACCCGAAGGTCAGCCGAAGAACCCGTCGCCGGCGCGGAACATCCGCAGCCGAGCCCGCTGATGCGCGATCGCCAGCAACTCGCCCGACTCCCCGAACAGCTCGACGGTGCCCCACCCGTAGCCGTCGCTCGCGACCGGCGCTTGGACATAGCCAAACACCCAGGGCGTCTGCTGGCGGTTGAACACGTCGATACCGAGCTCGAGTGTCACGGTGAAGAAGCTCGACCCGTCGTCAGCCAGCGGGCCGAGATGCTGGCCGATGGCTGCCCCCAACGAGTCACCCGGGATGCACAGCGCCAGCGGATCATAGGAGCCCTCAGCGAGCGTGGGCTCGGCCAGGAGACGCATCCACGCGCCGGTGACCGCGGGCCCCGGCTCCCACTGCGGATCTTCTTTCCACCACTTCGCACCGATCGCGGGCCGCCAGCTCGTCTGGTCGTGGAAAGGGATCGGCGGAAAGGGATGATCCGCCGGCCGGGCCGGCGGTTCGTCATGGTCATCGGGATGCCCCGCCCCCACCGGCATCTCGGTGTCGAGGTAGGCGATCGGCGACGCGTCGAGCCGGCCGAACGTGGCGCTCGCGGCGATGCCCGCTTCCTCCGAGCCAGCCACACGCAGCAGCGATCGGCCCTGCGCCGCGGTCCGGCCGTTGCGGAGCGTCTCGGCGCTGATATCGAGGGCGGCGCAGGGAACTGGCGAGCAGAACACGGCATGGGCTGACAGCAGGTCGAGGTCGGGCCGGTCGACCTCGCGCTGGATGGCGCGCACCGCACAAGCCATCGACACGCCCCCGAAGGCGTAGATGACCTTCCACGCCTCGGGAATGCTCGCCACGTAGCAGCCCGGCGCGATCGCCCGCACCTCGGTGTCACGAACGAAGTCGCCGGGTTCGATAGGTTCGACCGGTTCGACCGGTTCGGTCATCGGGCTTGTCGAGGCGGGAGGCATCCCGGGTTGCTATCGCGAGCGGCGCCGTTCAGGCAAAGCCATTCTCGGATTCCGCGGCAACCGAATCTCAGGTTTCGCGGTCACGCCATCGTGCGTGACCGTGCTCCATCTGGGCCAAGGCTCCTTGCTGGGCTCGGCGAGCGCTCTGGGCATCGTCGTCGTTCAAGAACGCGACCGCCGGGTGGTCAGCGATCGCCTGCTTGCGGCCGGCCACCAGGCCCCGCAGGAGGCACTCGACCGCGGCCCTGGCCTCGTCCTTCGTGGGGCGCAGATCGAGCGCCCACGCGTACTGCAGGTACTCGTTCTCGACGAAGATCTCCGATGCCCAACACGTCGTGCCGGCCACGCTGACCGGCACGATTGCGATGTCGGTCAGGCCGAGCGCCTTCAGATCGTCGACGATGTCGATCAACTCCGGCGCCGCGTCGAGCCGGATGCCGTCCCGCCCCACGCTCCAACCACCTGACTCGGTCGCCGTCATGTGTCGATCCTCTCAACGCACCGACGCGATGATCCAGAACGACAGCAGCAGGCCGAGCACGACCACGGCGGCGAACGCGATCGCCGGCACCCGCCCGAAGCTGTCCCCGTGGCCCCACGGGGAGACGGTCGGCGAGCGTCGGCCGACACGCTCGTGCTCTTCCTGCCAGGGGTACCAATCGTCGCCGTAGGGCACCCAAAGCCGGCCGAGGAGCTCCCGCAGGTTGGTCGGCTCATCCGCCGGCCGGTGCAGATCCAGGCCGCAGATCGGGCAGCGGGCCAGTGTGTCGTCGATCTCGCGGGCACAGCGAGCACAACGGGTCATGACCCGAGGTTACGCTCGTCGCCCGACGATCAGTGACCGGCGATGGCGTGCGGGGCGTACAGCTCTTCCAGCCGGCGGACCTCGTCATCATCCAGGGTGAGCCGTTCGGCCGCGAGCGCGTCCTCGAGGTGGTCGAGCTTCGTAGCGCCGACGATCGGCGCGGTGACGCCCGGCTTTTGGAGCAACCACGCCAGCGCGACCTGTGCCATCGGCACATCGCGTTCCTTGGCGATCTCGCCGACACGGTCGACGATGTCGAAGTCACCGGCGTCGGTGTAGAGGAACTCGCCGAATGCATCGGTCTGGGCCCGCACCGTCTTCTGCTCACCGTCTCGAGTGCGGTTGCCGGCGAGGCGGCCCCGCGCCAGCGGGCTCCACGGAATGACGCCGACACCCTGATCGGCGCAGAGCGGGATCATCTCCCGCTCTTCCTCTCGATAGATGAGGTTGTAGTGGTTCTGCATCGAGACGAACAGTGTCCAGCTGTGCTCAGCCGCGACCCGTTGGGCCTTGGAGAACTGCCACGCGTACATGCTGCTCGCCCCGATGTAGCGAGCCTTGCCCGACCGCACGACGTCGTGCAGCGCCTCCATCGTCTCCTCGATCGGTACGTTCGGATCCCACCGATGGATCTGGTAGAGGTCGACGTAGTCCATGCCGAGCCTGGCCAGCGAGGCGTCGATCGCCGACAGGATGTGCTTGCGCGACAGCCCGCCCCCGTTCGGCCCCGGCGTCATGGGCATGAACGCCTTCGTCGCGATGACGAGCTCGTCGCGACTCAACATCTTGGTGAGCAACCGGCCCGTCACCTCCTCGCTCGCGCCGTGCGAATAGGTGTCGGCCGTATCGAAGAAGATCACTCCCCCATCGACCGCGGCCTGCACGATGGGCTCGGCCTTGCCCTCGTCCAGCGCCCACTTGCGGTCCTCGTGCTCGCCGAACGCCATCATGCCGAGGCACACGCGCGAGACACGAAGGCCGGAAGTTCCGAGGTTCACGTACTCCATTCGGGGGACGGTACCGGCACCGGCATCGGTCCGCGCCCCCGGAGAGCCGGAAACCGGCTAGTTCGCGATGGGTAGCCAGGTTCGGCCGGTCGCGCTCACTCGGAGCCGCGATCCGCCCTGTTGAGCTGGCGCGACGGGCGTCATCGTGGTTGTTGTCGGCCGTCGGGACGCGAGAGTGCCCCGGGCACAAACCCGGGGCGCGGACATTTATGAGTCGGACGGTTCGGTGTGCACCAACGACGTGGAGATCAGCACCCCGGTAGGCCCGTAGTCGCTACGGCGCTGGGCACTGTCGCGGTAGGCTCATCAGCCTTCGCGCCCCGGGAGAGCAGCAGCTGGGTGACGTCATCCCGTTGAGCGGCACGCGCTGCTGAAACCGCAGAGATCGGCGAGGTGAAGTCCGCAACCGCATTGGGATCGGCACCATAATCCAAGAGCATTGTCACGACTCGAAGGTCTCCAATCGCCGCTGCGGCCACGAGAGGCGGAAGGTTGGTAGCGGACCCTTGGAGCGCACAAACAACGCTCTTGAGACCAGCGCCCTTGTCCCCGCTGGCTGGACCCATCTGCGGCAACAGCACGACGCCGGCCCTCAAGGTCGACGAGTTCGCCGGGCCGCCCCGGTTGACATCAGCGCCGTGCTCGACGAGCAAGGTGATCGTCTCGGTGTTGTTGAAGATGACGTTGTAAAGGAGCGGTGAAGTAGTGGACTTCGGGTTCGGGCTGGCCCCCCGTTCCAACACCCGCACGATGTCGGGGCGATTTGAGGTTGAGGCTCCGTACACGCCGGCAGACGGATCCGCTCCGCGATCGAGAAGCACGCGAACTGTGTCAAGTCGGCCAGCCATGGCCGCGGCGCCAATTGGAGTACGGCAGGCGCTCGACCCCATGTCGCTCTGCGCGAGATCAAGGCAGAGTGTGCCGTACCCGTCGCTCGCGGCATTCGCGTCAGCTCCGTGTTCGAGAAGCAATTTGGGGATCCGAGCGTCGGGCGCCTGCGCCGCGGCATACACGAGAGGCGAGCCATGGCTGTCCGGTCGGTTCGGGTCGCTCCCGCGCTCCAACAGCAGCGACGCCATCTCTGGCAACTGCTTCTCGATCGCGTCGTTCAACGGTGCATGGCCGTCGGTAACCCCATTCGGGTCCGCCTTGCGATCCAGCAAAAGCGTCACCAAGTCGGGGCGGTTCGTCGTCACAGCAATGTTGAGCGCATTGCTCTTCGTCGAGTCGTTCGTTGCACTCACCAAGTTCGGATCAGCACCCCCGTCAAGCAGGACGACAGCCACCTCCCGGTTGCCAGCCGCCATCGCGCAATACAGGGGACGGAAGCCTGCCTCGTCAGCCGCGTTGGCTTCGACGGTGCCTCCAAGCTGGGCACGGACTTCAGCCACCCGGCCAGCGTGCGCATTACGTACGAGGTCAGACCGACTTGACTGACACCTTCGCTCGCCGGCGTTGAGTGGCGTCGAACGGGAAGCGTTCACGACGACGACGACCGCGCCACACACCAGCACGACAACGATCACGGCGGCGACGATCAACTCGTTGCGACTCGCCTGGATCAGTCGCGGACGTCCCGCAGTGCCCACAGCACACCTCCGAACGAAAAGCTACGACCAACATCCGACAGCGCGACGTCAACCCTGGTCACCCCACGTCGTTGTCCCCGTGACGTGGACGAACCGAAAACCGGCACGTGGGAGACCGCTGACCCGCCATCAGATGGGCGGTCTGACCAGCACAGCAGAACTGGTCAGGCCCCCGGAGAGGGTGCGTCGGACGGGTCGCCGCGTACCATGGGCGGCATGGCAACCACCGGAGATCAACCTCACTGGCGGGGCGTGAACCACCTGGCGCTGGTCACCGACGACATGGATGCGACCGTGCGCTTCTACCACGGGGTGCTGGGGGCGAGGCTCGTCGCCACCATCGGCACACCGAGCTTCCGTCACTACTTCTTCGAGATCGGCGCCGCGAACACCATCGCCTTCTTCGAGTACGCCGGCACTCACCTGAACAGGTTCGCCAAACCGGCCGGCATTCCCGACCCGCGGGCCACGCAGTTCGATCATCTCTCGCTCGATCTGGCTGACGAGCAGGCGCTCGAGTCACTCCGAGCGCGCCTGAAGGCGCACGGGTGCGAGGTCACCGACGTCGTCGACCACGGCTTCATCCGCTCCGTGTACTTCACCGACCCGAATGGCATCGCGCTCGAAGCGTCGTGCTGGGTACACGACGCGACCGCGCACGACACCGACTACCAGGATCGTGGCCTGTTCGCCGACCACGATCCGGTACCGGCTGTGCGGGAGCTGATGGAGGGAGGCGAGCTCGCCTCGACCCCCGCCACCCTGCTCGTGCAAGACCCCACCGACATCGCTGATCCGGCCTGAGCCGGCCGAAGCCCGCGCCGGACCCAACCGGTGCGCGTGAACTCACTACGGTGGTGCGGCGATGCCGAAGACCGGTCGCGGAACACGCTCGCTGGCCGCCCTGACGGTGGTGATCACGAGTGCTGCCGCGAGCGTGGGCATCGCGGCCGGCCAATCGACCACCCCGACGACACTGTCCCCGTCCACCACGCAGACGTCGAGTCCGACCCCTTCCTCGACAGCATCGACGAGACCGGCGACGCCGTCGACGTCGATCATCCAACGTGCGGGGGGCGGTGGCCCGCCGATCTCGCTGGGAGTGGCGCCGGTCTCGGTGCTCGACGAGCCAAGAAGCGCAGCCCGCCTCGAGTCGCTGGCGGTCGACGGCCCCGCGTACACGGCGGCGGTCACCGACTACAGACGCGCCATCGACAGCTACCGGGCGGCGACCGATGCGGCCCCCCGCGCCGACAGCGGCATCGCGTCCGCGATCGCCCAGCAACAAGCGGCGAGCGATCGGTTCAACGCTCGGGTCGTCGAGATCGGCGAGCTGCTCGCGGCACGCGCCCGACTCGAGGGCGAGCGGGCAAGCGCGGCGAGGCGGCGCGACAAGGGAGCCCGGCAGCTTGACGCGGTCAGGAACGGCCTGCGGGAGATGGTCGTCAACGAGTACGTCGCGGGTGGCTTCGGCGGTGCACCCGAGGAGGTGTTCGACCTCGCCAACGCCAACCAGTTCGGCAGCCGCGTCGTGCTGTTGAGCGTCGTGCGGCGCGATCGCATGGTCGAGCTCCAGTCGGTCAAGGACTACCGCGACCAGAACGAGCAACTGGCGGCCGAGCGCCAGTCCGAGATCGACGAGGTGATCCGGCGCATCAGCGCAGCCGAATCGGCGCGCGATCAGGCAGTGCGCGATCGGGACGCCGCGCTCGGCGACGAGCAACGCGCCCGCGACGAGAAGGCGGCGGCCGAGCAGGAGGTGGCGGCTCGCCAGCGAGACGTCGACGACCGTCGGGCCGCCATCGCAGATGCGCGCCTGCGCGCGACCGTCCCCGAGACCGGGCTGCCCTTCGTCGTGCTGAACGCCTACGTGCTCGCGGCTGAGCGCATGGCCGTCGAGCGACCGGACTGCCGCATCCGCTGGGCTGCGCTCGCCGGCATCGGCCGCACCGAGTCGAACCACGGCACCTTCGGCGGCTCGCGGGTCGACCAGGACGGCAACGAGACGATCCCCATCTACGGCATCCCGCTCGACGGCACCAACGGCACCGCCAACATCGGCGACACCGACGGCGGCGCGATCGACAACGATCCGACCACCGACCGGGCCGCCGGCCCGATGCAGTTCATCCCGTCGACCTGGAAGACCCTCGGGCGCGACGGCAACCGCGACGGCAAGGCTGATCCGCAGAACTACTACGACGCCACGCTCGCGGCGGCCGGGCTGCTCTGCCGGGCCGGCGACCTCAGCAACGACGAGGGTATGCGGCGTGCCTTCCGCGGCTACAACAACGACTCCAACTACGTCGAGACCGTGCTCGAACGCACCCGCGACTACGACCGGTTCGTGTTCCCGCCGGCCGACGCGGCGACCGACCCCGCGACCGACGTGCCCGGCCTCAGCGCGCCGGGCGGGTGATTCCCGCAGCGACCGTCTGCACGGCGTAGGCGATCAGCTCGTCGGTGGTGAAGCGCGAGAGGTGCCGCCGCTCGCTCGTCACGTGGTCGCCGATCCCGTTGAGCACGCTCCACAGGAACGGCAGCACCTTGGGGGGATCGACGAGCTCGAGGTCTTGGGACGCTGCGACCCGTTCGAGCGAGGTCCGCACGAGATCGCCCTGGCGGAAGGTCGCGCTCCGCAGCGCCTTCACCAACTCGACCGGCAGGGGTGAATCGGGACCGGTCCCCTCGGCCACCAGCGCCGACCACAGGGTGAAGTAGCGGCCGTAGGCCACGTAGAGATCGAGGTAGGCCGTAGCCAGCGCGAGGAGCAATGCTTCGACGTCGGACGCTCCGGCGCAGATCGGTTCGATCCGCTGGTTGTGCGCCTCGATGGCTTCGGCGTACAGGGTCGCGAAGATCTCTTCTTTTGTGGCGAAGTAGGAGTAGAGCGTGCCCGGGCTGACACCAGCGCCGCGCGCGATGTCGCGCATGCTGAGCGCGAGGTAGCCGCCTTCGGCCATCTGCCCGCGGGCGGCGGCCAAGATGTCGCGGCGTCGCCCTTCGCGGTCACCCCACTTGGTCGCGGACGGCCCGGCCTTGGGGGGCTTGGTGGTCCGCTGGCGCGCGCGGGGCCGGGCCGGCGCCGACTTGGCCGCCACCGTCAGCTCGCCGCGCCGTTGCGCAGAAGGCGACCGGGGAGTGCATCAGACGCACCGACGACGTCGGCACCGTTCTCGCGGATCGCAACACCGTTGACGATGACGGCATCGATGCCGCTGGCGTCGGCGATGAGCCGATCGGCGCCCGCCGGCTGATCGTGCACGCGGCGTAGCTCGCTGCATCCGACCTCGTCCGGATCGAACACGACGACATCGGCAGGTCGGCCCACCGCGAGCGTCCCGCGATCGGTGATGCCGAAGACGGCCGCGGGCTCGGACGTCAGCTTGCGGACGGCCTCTTCCAGCGTCAACGCCTTGCGCTCACGCACCCACCGCGACAGCAGGTGGGTCGAGAAGCACGAGTCGCAGAGCTGGCTGGCGTGCGCGCCGGCATCGGACAGGCCGAGCATCGTGTGCGGGTCTTTCAGCAGGACTTCCACGTCGTCCTCGTCGTAGTTCAGCACCGCCATCCGGAACCTGGCCTCGAGGCCCGACTCGAGAGCCAAGTCGAGCACGAGGTCGGTCGGATCGGCATCGCGCGCGGCCGCGAGCTCGGCGACGTTGCGCTCTTGCAGCGCGGGGTCGGGCGGGAACCACGACACGACCGTGCGCTCCCAGCTCCCGCCGAGCACACCGGCCTTGCCGCTGTTGAGCCTGTCGCGGAACGCCGTGCGGAACTCGTCGTCACGGTAGATCTGCATCTTCGTTTCGATGTCGGGCGCGGCCGACACCGGCTTGAAGATTCGCATGCTCTCGAACGTGAACGGCTCGGCCATCGTGAACTCGAAGTTCAGTGGGCGGCAACTGACCTGAGGGTGCACGGGCAACCCCCGATCGAGGAGCTTGGCCGACTCGTCGAGCAACATCTCCCAGATGCCAGGACCGCCGGCACCCGCCAGCAGTGCGGTCCACGAGATCGTGCGTCCCGTCGCTTCCGTGATGGCCGCGAACTCGTCGAAGGCGAAGCCCGCGCCCATCGTCGCCTGGATGACGCCCGTGCCGGCATCGCCAAGCGCGCCGGCGAGGGCGGTGATCTCGTCGAGCTCGGCCGAGCGGCTGGGAACGGGCCGGCCCTCGTAACCGACGTGGGTACTCGACTTGGAGGTGGCGAAGCCGATCGCCCCGGCGTCGATGGCCTCGGCCACGATCCGTCGCATGGTCGCGATCTCGTCCGGCGTGGCGGCCCGCTCGGTCGACTCCTCCCCCATCACGTACAACCGTGTCGGGGTGTGCCCGATCAGTGCGGCAACGTTGATCGCCGGCTGGTGCGCTTCGACCGCGTCGAGGTAGTCGGGGAACGTCTCGAACGGCCACTCGTCGCCGAGGCCCGTGCGCAGCGCAGCCGCGCTCATGCCCTCGACCTTCTCGAGGGTGCGGACGATGAGGTCGCGATGCGCCGGTCGCGTCGGCGCGACACCGAAACCGCAGTTGCCCATGACGACCGTCGTCACGCCGTGCCACGGCGAGACTGTCAACATCCGGTCCCACAGCACCTGGGCGTCGTAGTGCGTGTGGATGTCGACGAAGCCGGGGCACACGACCTTGCCGGTCGCGTCGATCGTCCGCGCGGACTCAGATGCCGCGTCGACCGCGTCACCGATCGCCACCACCGTGCCGTCCTTGATGGCGACATCACCCGTGTAGCCCGTCGACCCGGTGCCGTCGACGATCGTCCCGCCCGAGATGAGGAGGTCGTACATGAAAGCTCCGATCAGTCCAAGCCGTACAGGTCGGCGACGTTGTCGTGCAGGATGCGGTTCTTCTCGTGCTGGCTCAGGTGGGCGGTGTGCTCGTGCAGCATCTCCTGCGACCACGGCCAGGTCGCATCGGAGTGCGGGAAGTCGTTGGCCCACATGAGCCGCTCGACGTTCATGAGGTCGGTCATCTTGAACGCGACCCAGTCGTTCTGGAACGTCACGTAGATGTTCTCGCGGAAGTACTCGCTCGGCATGCGAGTGAGCTCGCCGTGCGGCAACCAGTTGCGGTGGCGCTTGTAGGCATGATCGATCCGGTAGAGGTAGTGCGGCACCCAGCCCGCGTCGGCTTCGACGCACACGACCTTCAGCGCCGGGTGGCGCTCGAAGACCGCGCCGAACACGAACGTGCCCATCACGTCCTGGCATGCCCGGACGATGGTGATGAAGCCGTTGATCTTGGGGCCCCGCGGTCGCTCGGATCGCCCGGTGAGGATGTGGAACGAGAGAGGCAGACCGAGATCGATCGCCGCCTCGTAGAACTTGTCGTAGATGGGCGAGTCGTAGTCGTCGACGCCGGGCAGGCCGGGCATCATCACGCCCTTGAACCCCTGCGCCTTGATGCGGTGGAGATCTTCGATGCCGTCTTCCGGCGTGCGCATCGCGGTCTGGCCGACGCCGAAGAGCCGATCGGGATGGGCCGAGCAGTAGCCCTCCATCCACCGGTTGTAAGCCTGCATGCACTCGTGCTTGTAGTCGAGGTCTTCGTGGTTGCACAGCACCATGCCGACGGTCGGGTAGATGATCTCGCCCGAGACGCCGTCGCGATCCTGGTCGGGGATGCGGGCGTCGGGGTCCCATCCGCCGCGGTGCAGATCCTCGAAGTTCACGCCGAGCACGGTGATCTCCTCGGCCGGCTTGCCCGCCGCCGCGACCAGGCCCATCGGCACCGGCTTGGACATCCCGGGGATGATGAACAGGTCGCCGGCGTTGTCGTCGTGATGGAGGTAGGGCGCGCGGTCGCGCCACGCCGGGTCGATGAACTCGACGTAGCAGTTGGGCGGTTCGGTGATGTGGGAGTCGGCCGAGATGATCGGCGCGTCGATCACGGGCTCGAACGCGGGCGCTTCGGTCACGGTCATGGCGCTTCCCCCGGTGGTCGGGATTTTGAACAGCGTTCGATTTGAACCTTGTTCAACTATACGGCCACGGCGACCGCCGTCAAGGCCGACGAGAGAAGCGGGCGGCGACACCGCGTTGCTCCCTATCGACCGCCCACCCATGAGTCGCCGACTTCTTGGTACGCACCCTCGAGGCGAGGGTGCGCTGGCGCAGGCCGGAGCCGGCGCCAGCGCACCTGCCCCCTCGATCAGGTGACGGAGAACGCGGCCTGGCAGATGCCGGCGCTCTGCATGGCGCCCGTGCTCCAGGCCTGGACGACGTAGCTACCGGCCGCGGTCCCGGCCGGCACGGTGATCGTGCCGCGGTACTGGCTGGCGCCCTCGGCAGTGAGCGTGCCGGTGGCGATCGACGGCCCCGGGGGCGACGTCGGGTTCAGGCCGATCTGCCCGAGGTAGGTGCACGCACCGCTCACGGAGCTGACCGTGATCGTGGTGCCCGCAGGACCTGACGACGGGCTGATGGTGAAGGTCGTGCACTCCGGGCCCGGGCACGCGCCAGAGCTCGAGGTGGACGTGGTGACGTTGCCGGCAGTGGTCGTGGACGCGTTCCCCGCGGTGGTCGACGTCGCCTGCGCCGTGGTCGACGTCGAGGTGCACACCTGCTTGCCCGACGCGACCGCCTGGCTCAGCGCGGTCTCGGTCTGCGGCCCGACCAGACCGTCAACGGTCAGACCCGATGCCTTCTGGAAGCTCTTGATCGCCGCCTCGGTCTCGCCGCCGTCGATCCCATCGACCGCGCCGGCATCGCACCCGACCGCGTTGAGGGAGGTCTGCAACTTCTTCAGGGCGTCGCTCGACAGCGACGATGTCTTGTTCCCGCCGGCGCCGGTCGTGCCGGTCACCGCCGCAGTGGTGCCGGGAGCCGCCGTCGTCGCCGGTGTTGTCGTTGTCTCTGAGCTGCTCCCGCACGCGCTGACGACCAGCGCGAGCGCCAGCCCTCCTGCCGCAAAAAGCCCCTGGCGAGATTGCATCTTCGGTCCTCTCTTCGGTTGTGGTGGTAAGAGTGCGGCACGCTATCGCTGATCGCCACCGAACGGGGGGCATGCCGCCCGTCATTTTCAAGCGCCCGGCTCCGGACGGCAGCCGCCGAGAGTACCGTTCTGGCTCATGCCCCCCTCCGCCAGCCGCACGTTCCCGGCGCCGTACCAAGCGGTGTTCGATGCCGCCGCCCGCGTCCTACCGACCCTGAACATGAAGATCATCTCGGCTGATCCTTCCCAGGGCATCCTCAACGTCTCGGCCAACCTCTCGCTGTTGAGCTGGGGCGAGAACGTCACGATCCGCATGGGATCGCACGACAACACCTCGACCACCGTGTCGGTGGAATCTGCGGCGAAGGTGCTGTTCACCTACGGCAAGAACGACCGCAACATCACGAAGATCTTCGAGGCCATCGCGAGCGCGCTCAACCAGCCAGTGCCGCCGCCGACCCCACCGCCATACCAGCAACCCGGGTAACGCTGAGATCATCACGCCGGTGGACGCCTTCTTCCCCTCGCTCGCCCATCCAACCGACCGCGAAGCGCTCCGGTTCGGCGAGGCATCGCTCTCTTTTGCCGAGGTCGCCCGCGCCAGCGATGCCGTGGCGTCGATGCTCGAGCCGTACACGCGGGTGGCGGTGCTCACGCCCGACCGGACCGAAACCGTTCTGGCGGTGACCGGTGCGCTCCTCGCCGGCGTCTGCGCGGTCCCCATGAACCCGCGCTCGGGGCCCGCCGAGCTCGGTCACCTGGTCCGCGACAGCTCACCCGATGCGGTGGTCGTGCCGGCCGGCTGCGATCTTCCAGCGTCGCTCGCCGGGCTCCCTGTCGTGTCGATCGACGCGGGTGCCCTGGCCCGGTCGACTGCCTTGCCCGCGCCACGCGACGTGCCCGATCCCGAAGCGCCGGCACTCGTGATGTACACGTCGGGGACGACCGGCCCGCCGAAGGGCGCGGTCCTGCCCCGCCGGGCCCTCGCCTTCGACCTCGACGCACTGGCCCGCGCCTGGGAGTGGACCGCCGCGGACACCCTCGTCCATGCGCTCCCCCTCTACCACGTGCACGGTCTCGTGCTCGGCGCGCTCGGCCCCCTCCGGGTCGGCAGCCGGCTGGTCCACACGGCGCCGTTCGACCCCGCGGCGATCGCGGCCGCGCTCGACGACGGCGGCACGATGCTCTTCGGCGTGCCGACCATGTACCGGCGGCTGGCCGACGCGGCCCGCCACGACCCCGGCATCGCGCGTGCCCTCGCGCGCACGCGCCTGCTCGTGTCCGGCTCGGCCGGGCTTCCGTTGACCGTCCACGAGACCATCGCCGAGCTCACCGGCAAGCACATCGTCGAGCGCTACGGCATGACCGAGACGTGCATCACGTGCGCGGTCCCGGCGAGCGCGCCACGGCCAGGGACGGTCGGTCCTCCGCTGCCCGGGGTCGAGCTCCGGCTCCTTGACGACGCGGGCCACGACCTCCGAGCCGACGATCGCCAGACCATGGGCGAGATCGCCGTGCGCGGACCTTCGGTGTTCCTCGGCTACCTCAACCGTCCCGATGCCACCGCCGAGCTCGTGCGCGACGGCTGGGTGCGCAGTGGCGACATGGCCACCCGCGACCGCGACGGCTACCTGCGCATCGCCGGCCGGCGCTCGACCGACATCATCAAGTGCGGTGGCTTCAAGATCGGCGCCGGCGAGATCGAGAGCGTGCTGCTCGAGCACCCCGGCGTCGACGAGGTGGCCGTCAAGGGAGTGGCCGACGAAGACCTGGGCGAGCGGGTCGCGGCCTGGGTGGTGAGACGCGAAGGTGCCGCGGTGTCCGGCGGCGAGCTGTCGGCGCTCGTGGCCGAGCGACTCTCGCCGCACAAGCGGCCGAGAGACGTGTTCTTCGTCGACCGACTTCCGCGCAACACGATGGGGAAGGTCCAGAAGCAGAGCCTTCACCCACCGGCCACCTGACGCGCGACATCCGGAGGCCGGCCCGGTCGGTGGCCTCCTCGCCGCGTGGGCCGAATGGACCGTTCGCGTGGGCCGATGGGTTCATTTGGCTTCAGTGCCGGCGCAGCAAGGCCGTAGTGACCCCAGATCGACGCCGGTGTTCTGCCGGCGACAGCAATCCCCAACACCAGCCGCGGTCGCCCCGTTGAGCTGCAACAGCGGATCTCCTCGCCCCGTTCGTTGCCCGTGCTCGCGGGGCGCCCGCGTTTTCGGGTGCTGTCTGCGAGGATGCCCGGATGCCGACCACCCTCGACCTCGCCGACTTCGATGCGATGGGCGTCGCGACCGAGCTTGTTGTCGCGCTCCGTTCCCATGCGATCCGCCATGGCGCCGACACCGTCGCCACCGTCGATGCACCGCCGGGCTGGCACCGGTTGCGGGTCACCGCCCGGAGGAGCGGCCACATCGTCCTCTCGATCCGCTACGACGACCTCACGCGCTCGCGCCTGCACAACGTGGCGGGCGCGCTCGAAGAACGAGGGTGGCAGCTCGACGAGGACGCGAACGGTGCCACCCGCCGCTACCTCCCAGGCACCGAGGCGACGGACGCCGCGTTCGAGCTCCTGGCCGTCGTCCCCCTCGCGGGTTCGCCCATCGGCACCCGTTCGGTCACCGCCCGAGACGCGACCGGCAACGAAGTTGCGCTCAGCTGAGCGCACTCGTGTCGTTGAACGACACGAGCGTTGGCGCGCCTCCCCGACACGCGATGCGCGTGATCGACGCCGGTGACAGGAACATGCGCCACGACACCTCGTCGCCGACGCCGAGCGCCCAGGCGACGGCGGCCTTGATCGGCGAGACGTGCGACACGACCACGACATCGCCGCCCTCGATCGACGGAAGCAACGCCTCGGCCGCCTGCTGCACCCGCCGACCGAGCGCGAGCAGCGACTCGCCGCCGCCCGGCACGTGCGCGGGGTCGGCCCGCCACGCCGACCAGACCTCGGCGGGAACATCGCCCAGCCGCAACCCGTCGAGCGTCCCGTAGTCGAGCTCGATCCACCGATCGTCGAGCTCGACCTCGACGCCCAACCCGGCCGCGATCTTCTCGGCGGTCTTCCGGGTCCGGTCGAGCGGGCTGGCGATGACGCGGTTGCAGTTCGCGGCTTCCACCGCCACGGCCCGGCCGACCGCTTCGGCCTGGCGCACGCCTTCCGCGTCGAGCGGGGGATCGAGCCGGCCGATCAACAACCCCGACGCGTTGGCCGCGGTACGGCCGTGCCGCACGAGCAGCAGCATCAGGCAGTCACCTCGCGATCGAGCTGACCTGTGCGCAAGAAGAGCTCGCGGTTCTTCGGATCCGAGAAGCCGAACGTGCGCCAGCACCAGACGAGCGCGCCGGCACCGAGCGCCTCGAACAAGAGCACGAACCCGAAGGGACGGTCGAGCTCGGGCACGCGGCTCGGGCCGAAGCTCGTCCCGAAGAACGGCCACCAGAACACCTCGGTCTGCGTCCAGACCCCGTCGAGCACGAGGTGCATGAGGACACCGATCGGCAACCCGATCAGCCGGCGCCGCAGCAACCGCTTCTGGCGAGTCGCGAGCACGACGAGCATGAGCGCGGCCACTCCTCCGAGCAACGTGTGCAGGAGGCGCGGCCCGCCCAACGTGATGTCGAACAGCGGCACGATCGAGCCGAGCAGGACCAGCGATCGCGTCGGGGGCGAGGTGGCGGATGCGGTCGAGCTCGGCCGCGGGAAGCGCGAGGTGGCAGCCACCGCAGGTGCCGTGCTCGAGACGGGCGACCGCCACGCCTCCGAGCGACTTCTGCAGGTTGTCGTACATGTCGACGACGTCGGGCGTGATGTTCGCAGCGAGCTCGGATCGCTCGGCCCGGACCACGGCGAGCTCAGCATCGATCACCGCTTCTTGCTCGGCGATCTTCGCCAGCGAAGCCTGCGCCGCCTCGTCGAGGACGGTGCGGCGGGCGGCGAGCTGCACCACGCTGGCCTGCAACGGCTCCGCGTACTCCATGAGCTCGATGATCTCGTCCTCGACCGATGACAGGTGCCGGCGAAGCGAATCGATCTCTTCCTGCATCGTCTGCAGCTCGCGGGGCGAGGTGACCCGGCCGCCGTACATCGCGTCGCTGATCTCCTTGGCCTTCGACTCCAGCGCGGCCACCTCGTCTTCCCGTCGGCGCTGATCGCGCCCGACCCCATCGAGCTTGCTCTGCACGGCGCGGGCTTCCGCCTCCAGCCGGCCCAGGGACGCCTCGGTCGTGGCAAGGTCGGCGCGCTCGGGAATCGCGGCACGGCGGTGCTCGAGCTGCTCGACGTGCGTGTCGTGCTCTTGCAACGAGAGCAATCGCTCGAACGGCGGCGGATCACTCACGGCTGGTTCCTGTCTGCGGGCTCATGGACCTGCGCTGGTCGGTGGGGCCGTCGGTGGCGGCGCGGCCGTCGACGGCGGCGCGGCTGTCGACGGGGGCGCGGCGGGCGGCGCGGTGGTTGCCGGCGCTCTCGGCGCAGGAGTCGCCGGCCTCCTCGGCGTGGTTGGGAACGGTGCGGGCGCCGGCGGCGTGCCCGGCAGCGACGGGAACGGGATGATCACACCGGGTGCGTTCGCGGGCAGGAGGTAGTCCCACCCACTGCGTATGAGCCGCCCTGGCCTCGTGGGGAAGCAGCCGGGGAACTGCAGCACCGGCAGGTTGGCGTGGTACTTCTCGTTGTACGCGCCCCAGATCCGCGCGGGGAACTCGCCGCCGAAGTTGGCGCGCCCCGCGATCGTCTCCACCGGGTTCTTCTGCGGCTTCCCGTCGGGGCCGGGCGTGACATCGCCAACCCACACCGCCGTCGTCAGGTAGGGCGTGAAGCCGATGAACCACGTGTCGGCGCCCTCGTCAGTCGTTCCCGTCTTGCCCGCGGCTGGCTGCCTCGGAAGGACAGCGTTCTTGCCGGTGCCCGACTTGACGTTCTCGTTCAGGATCTGGGTCGCAAGGCACGCGGTCTGGGGGGTGAACGCCGGGCTGCTCGTCGGCTTGCGCTGGTAGAGCACACGACCGCTGCGGTCCTCGATGCTCTCGATCGTGTACCACGGCGTGTAGTTGCCGCCGTTGGGGATCGCCGAGTAGGCCGATGCCATCTCCAGTGGCGTCACCTCCTTGGTCCCGAGCGGGAGGTTCAGCGGCGGCGGGTTGCCGAGGTCGGCACTGACGCCCAGCTTCCGGGCCATGGCGACCACGTTGTTGAGCCCGTCGATCTGGCCGATGCGCACGAACGCGCCGTTGGACGACATGGTCGTCACGGACGTGAGCGTTCCGCCGGGGCCGTCCATCTGGTAGACGGGCGGCGTGCCGCCCGGGTTGGGGAACAGGCCGCCCCCCTCGAAGAGGTCGCTCGGCACGGCGCCCTGCTCGAGCGCGGTCAGAAGCGCCATCACCTTGAACGCCGACCCGACCTGGCGCCCCGGCGACTCGGCCGCGATGTTGTACTCGTAGGAGTCGAACCCCGGCCCGCCGACCATGGCGCGCACCGCGCCCGAGCTCGGCTCGACCGAGACCATCGCGGCCGTGATGAGGCGACCGGGAACTTTGGGGAGCACTTCGTCGCGAGCCGCGTACGCCAGGGCCTGGGCGATCGGGAACAGCGTCGTCTTCACCTTGAGGCCACCGCCGTACAGGGTGCGCTCACGCTCTGCTTGCGTCGCACCGAGCCCGAAGTAGGGGTTCTCGACGAGCTGGCGGCGCACGGTCTCGGTGAAGTAGTCCTGCTTCGGTGGCGCCTGGAGGCCGCGGCACTGGATCGACGAAGCGGTCTCTGCCGTCCCGCACCGCACCGTCGGCACGGGAGTGCGGCCGTACTTGTCCGCGTCGTCGGGCGTGATCTTGCCCAGGGTGACGAGCCGGTCGAGCGCGAACTGCCGCTGGGCCAGTGCCCGCTCCGGATACAGCGTCGGGTCGTTTCGCACCGGGTTGTTGATCAGCGCCGCGAGCATCGCGGCCTGGCCCCAGTCGAGGTCGCCGACGTTCTTCCCGAAGTAGGTCTCGGCGGCGGCCTGCACGCCGTAGGCACCCGATCCGAAGTAGACGGTGTTGAGGTACTTCTCGAGGATCTGGTCCTTGGTGAGGCGGCGCTCGAGGCGGATGGCCAGCGCGGCCTCGCGGGCCTTGCGGTTGAGGTCTTGGCTGTCGCCGGTGAGGGCGTTCTTGACGAGCTGCTGGGTGATGGTCGAGCCGCCCTGGGAGATGCCGCCCGACGACACGTTCTCGATCAGCGCGCGGAACGTCGCCCGCAGGTTCACGCCCGGGTGGATGTAGAACTCGGAATCCTCGACCGCGATGATCGTCTCTCTGACCGTGGCGGGCACCTGGTCGAGCGTCACCGGTGAGCGGTTCTCCGGGCCGTGCAGGTTGGCGAGCAGCGATCCGTCCGCCGCGTAGATGTAGGAGCGAACCGCGTAGTCGTCGAGAAGGCTCAGGTCGATCTCCTCGTCCTCCGAAGACGTCGCGTTGACGATGCGGTACGTGTACGGCGCGACGAGCAGGCTGGTCGCCGCAACCAGGGCGCCGGCGAGACCAACGATGAGCGAGAGACGGAGGAGGCGGAAGATCGAGCGCACGGGTTCAACGAATCTAGTTGGCCCGATGGCGCAAGAGGAGTCGGCAGGTGGGAGGGACGTTGAAGATCGTGTGCAGGCGCTCGTACCGGGCGCAGCTCCCCACGACTAGGTTCACGGTCTGGACGACGACGACCGAGGGGGACTCCATGGCCCGTCCATTCCGATTCGGGGTGCAGGTGAGCAGCACGGCCGATGCCAAGGGCTGGGCCGCCATCGCCCGAAAGGCCGAAGACCTCGGGTACTCGACGCTGTTCATGCCCGACCACTTCGGTGATCAGTTCGCGCCGATGGTCGGGCTCATGGCCGCGGCCGATGCCACGACCGAGCTGAAGGTCGGGGCCCTCGTCTTCGACAACGACTACAAGCACCCGGTGGTCATGGCGAAAGAGCTCGCCACCCTCGACGTGCTGTCGGGTGGTCGCACCGAGATCGGCCTCGGAGCGGGCTGGATGATCGACGACTACGAGCAGTCGGGCATCCCTTACGACCCGCCCAAGGTGCGCATCGACCGGTTCGAGGAAGGCCTCTCGATCATCAAGGGCCTGCTCGGCGACGGGCCCGTCAACTTCGACGGCCAGCACTACACGATCACCGGGCTCGACGGCCTCCCCAAGCCGGTGCAGAAGCCACGACCGCCGATCGTCATCGGCGCCGGCGGCAAGCGCATGATCTCCATCGCCGCCCGTGAGGCTGACATCGTCGGCGTGACGGCGAACCTTCGCTCAGGCCGCATCGATCGCGAGACCACCGCTGACGCGATCGGCACCGCGTTCGATCGCAAGATCGAATGGCTGAAAGAGGCCGCGGGGTCCCGCTTCGGCGAGCTCGAGCTCAACACGTTGCCGTTCTTCGTGAACGAGACCGACGACCGTGACGGCTTCGCCGCCTCGATGGCACCCGCCTTCGACCTCACGCCCGAGGAAGTGCTCGACGTCCCCGCCGCGATCTTCGGCACGATCGACGAGATGTGCGAGACGCTCGAAGCTCGGCGCGAGCGATGGGGCATCATCACGGTCGTCCACGGCCTCGCCGTCGAGGCCACACCCAGAACGCGGGTCGTCGCCGTCGCATCACGGTCGCGAGCGCGAGCCGAGGAACGGGCAAGCCAGCTGCACGCCGTGCCGTGCAGCTACGACGACCTGCCGCACGGCGCCGAGGCTGTCATCGTCGCGACGCCGCCGGCGCTCCACGCGCCGCACACGCTCCACGCTCTGGCCGGCGGCGCGGCGGTCCTCGTCGAGAAGCCCTTGTGCGCGACGTTGCAGGAGGCCGACGCGCTGGTCGCGGCCGACCCGGACGGCACGCGCATCGGCTACGCCGAGAACCTCGCCTACGCGCCGATCGTCAATGAAACATTGACGCGCGTGCACGAGCTCGGCCCACTGCAACATCTCGACGTGCGATCGCTCCAAGACCGCCCCTCGTGGGGCGACTTCCTGACCGTGGGTTGGGGCGGCGGCGTGCTCTTCGATCTCGGCGTGCACCCGATAGCACTCGCCCTGCTTTCCGCCGCGCCGGCCCGGCCGGTGTCGGTGCGCGCCACGCTCGACGCGGCAGTCGGCGTTCCGGTCGACGACTGGGCCGAGGCACAGCTCACGTTCGACACCGGGCTGACCGCTCGCATCGAGGCGAGCTGGCGCGCGGACGAACCGGTCTGGGACCTCCAAGCCGCGTCGGCTGACGGCGTCGTACGCCTCGAGCTCCTCCCCTACCTCCAGCTCGAAGCCGACGGCGAGCTCGTCGCCGTCACCGACGCGCCGGAGGGTGCGCCGGTTCCGCAGGTGCACCAGTACGGCTACGTCCGCCAGCTCCAGCACTTCCTCGCCTGCCGGCAGGCCGGCCAGCCGCTGGCCCTGGGCGCCGAGTTCGGGCGCCACGTCCTCGACGTGGTCTGCGCCGCCTACCAGTCGGCCGGCCAAGGCGGCGAGGCCGTGCCGCTTCCGTTCGCCGGTCCCCGCGACCGCACCCCGCTCCGGCTCTGGCGTCCCCAGGATGCGCCGAACGGCGTCGCCTGAGCCTTGCCGTTACCGGCGGTAACTGTTACCGTCGGTAACAATGCCTACGGCCGGGGACGACGCCAACCGAGCAGACGAGCGCGACAAGCGCCGGCAAGCCATGCAGGCCGCCGCAGTCGAGCTCGTGCGGCGTGACGGCCCGATGGTGTCGATGGAGCAGATCGCCGCCGAGTGCGGCGTGACCAAGCCGATCATCTACCGCCATTTCGGTGACCGCGACGGCCTGCTGATGGAGATGGCGGAGCGGTTCGTCGACGAGCTGGTCGACGAGGTCTCACCCGCGCTGTTCCGCGACGACGCCGCTCCCATCGAGCTGCTCACCGCGACCATGGACGCCTACCTCGGATTGATCGAGCGCGACACGAACCTCTACCGGTTCCTCTCAACCCACGCCGGCACCGACCGCCGCGATCTATTCGCCAGCATGGTCGCCGAGCAGATCGCGGTCGTGGTGGAGCGCCGCCTGGCTGAGCGCGGGCTCGACACGGCGCCCGCACGCGCCTGGGCCTACGGCTTGGTCGGCATGGTCCAGTTCGCCGGCGACTGGTGGATCTCCGAGCCATCCGCGCCGCGCGGCGACGTCGTCCGCCAGCTCACCACGTTGCTATGGGTCGGCTTCGATCGGCTCGGCCTCGGCGACGCGCCCCCCGCACCCCGCAGTGCCGAGCTCGAGCGCGCCCTCGATCTCGTCGAAGCCAAGCCGAGGGCGAAGCCGAAAACGCCCCCCAAACCGCGCCGAACCAGGAGCAACCGATGACAGAAGTCCTCGACCACGCCGACGATGCCCGACAGAGCACCGTGCTCGACGAGCTCGACGTCTCAGCCGGCGTCGTCACCCGCTTCACGTGGGACTACGTCCAGAGCCGGCCCGCGCTCACCAAGCTCTACGAGAAGGGCAAGGCGTCGCAGTGGAACGCCACCACCGATGTCGACTGGACGCCCGACGTCGTGTTCGGCGAGATGGATCCCGACATGACCGACGAAGAGCGAGCGATGATCGAGGGCTTCATGGGCTTCACCGGGCCCGATTCGCCGTTCCATGGGATGACCGAGGACGAGCGCGCCGCGCTGGGTTGGGAGTTCCAGTCATGGATGGTCAGCCAGTTCATGCACGGCGAGCAGGGCGCGCTCGTCGCGACCGCGCGCATCGTCGAGACGGTGCCCGACATCGACGCCAAGTACTACGGCGCCAACCAGGTCGCCGACGAGGCCCGCCATGTCGAGGCCTACGCCAAGTACATCAACGACAAGCTGGGCCCCCAGCACGCCTACGCGATCTCGGGCCCGCTCGAGGCCTTGCTCACCGACATCATGACCGAGGCGCGTTGGGACATCACCTACCTCGGCATGCAGATCATGGTCGAGGGTCTCGCGCTCGCGGCGTTCGGCATGGGCAACGTGCTGTTCCGAGATCCGGTCATCAAGCAGATCACCGATCTCGTCATGCGCGACGAAGCCCGCCATGTGGCGTTCGGCGTCCTGTCGCTGCGCGACGTGGTGCCGCAGCTGACGAGCGCGGAGCTCGCCGATCGCGAGGAGTTCCTCCTCGAAGCCACCGACCTCATGTACCAGCGCTTCCTCCTCGAGCAGGTTTGGGAGCGCGTGGGTATCGACGTGGGCAAGGGAAAGGAGTTCGCCGCCACCAACCCGCTGATGATCATCTTCCGGCAGATGCTCTTCTCCAAGATCGTCCCGAACATCAACAAGCTCGGTCTGATGACACCCAAGGTCCGCGAGCGCTTCCGCGAGCTCCAAGTCGTCCAGTACGAGAACATGGCCGACACCGCGACCGAGCAGTTCGGCGCCGACATCTTCACGAGCTGACCGCTTCGGGCACTCACCGCCCGACCATCCGCGACTCGCACGTCCGCGGCTCCTACCCTCTCCCCTCGGTGGGCGGAGGTTCCACGCCGCAGCGCGTGGGAAAACCGCGAACGCGCAGGAGACGCGATGAAGCTTCGCCTCGAAGAACCGGTCGAGTACGGCGATCTCCGCCTCGCCCCGACCGTCGAGCTGGCCGGCCTGGCCGAGCTGTCCGAGATCCGTGACAACGACGCGCGCGTCGAGGCTCTCTTGCGCATCGCATCGGCCATGAAGGACGAGGACGACGCCCGCGAGCACCTGGCTGCGATCCGCTCGGGCGCGATCGATCTGACCACGCTGCCGAGACGACATTGAGCATCCCCCAACCGCGAGTCCGTGCCTCTTATCTTGAGGGCGCGGCCCCGCCGCCCAGACGCAGACGACGATGACTTGGATGGCAAGGCATGGCTGACAGGCACGACGACATCGACATGGCGACACTGAAAGAAGTCGAGCGGCTCCTCCACACCACCACGTTCGTGACCGCGGACGAGCTCGTCGCCGGAGGGCCAGTCGACATGCCCCCGCCAGCCCCGCCGACGCAGCCGGTCGAGGCCATCGTCGAGAGCGACGACACCTCCCCGTTGCCCAAACGCCGCTGAGGAGACGACCGTGACTGCTGACGAGACGTCCACGACGCCGAAGACCGGACCCGACGCCAGGCCGGTGGCGCCCGTGCCCGTCGGGCGGTCATGGTCTCCCGAGGTGATCGACCTGCGAGGTCTCGATCAGCTCTCGGCTCCACCACCGCCGCCCCCGCCGCCACCCAAACCCAGGGTCGTGCGCATCCAGATCGACCGCCACGTGAGCCCGCTCGAGTCGATGACCGCCATGGAGAAGAAGCGGCTCTATGTCCGGGTGCTCTGCGAGCTGGTCGCGTACGGCGAGACCGACGACGCGGCGGCGCCAGCGCTCACCTCCCGCTGAGACGGTGAGCGCGCGGGGTGAGCGCGCGGGTCATCGGGGTGACTTGGCGAGCTTCGACTTCGGGCTCTTGCGCCGCTGGATCGGCTTGTGCTCGTCGTCGTCCTGCTCGGACTGCGCCTTGACCGGCCAGACCGCCCGGGCGAGCGGCCACGAACGGGTTTCGGCTTCCGAAGCCGGTTCCGCGGGCTGCAGCTTGTAGTCCTCCTGGAGGGCCACGAGAAGGCACAGCACCCGGATGATGACCCGCTTCTTCTCGGCCGACCCGAGGCTGTCGAAGGCGTTGATCTGGCCGGGTCGCTTGGGGACAGCGTCGTTGAACATGGTGAGCTCTTCGAGCCGCTCGTTCGGGTCGACGTTCTCGCGCTCTTCTGGCGCGACCGCGATCAGATCGCCGAGCACCTCGTCGATCTCACGGTCTTCGAGGTTGGCTTGCTCGACCAGCTCGGCTGCGACCTGCGCGAGGGCGACCTTGCGCTCCTGCGCTCGACCGATGAGCGCCTGCAGCACGTGGTCGACGGCATCTCTTGGCGCCACCGGTGCCACGACCGCGGGGGCGGCAGGCTCAGCCATGCTGCCGTTGCCACTGACCGCGAGAGCCGGTTCCGGAGGCGCCGTGGCGGACTCGGGCGCCGGCATCGGCGCCGCCCCGGCAACGGGCTCGGGCTCGGACTCGATGACCGGCCCGGTTTCGATGGCCGGCTCAGCCTGGGGCTCGGACTGGGGCTCGGGCTCGGGAACTGCCGCCGCGACGGCGGCGTCGGGCTCGTCGGTCGCGGTGGTATCGCCGGCGTCGTCGGCGTGATCGACGAGCGAGGAGAACTCGAACGTGTCGCTCGCCCCGTCGCTCGGCTCGATGACCGCGACCGGCTCGGACTCGCGCTCGATGTCCGGCGCCGGTTCGGGGGCGGGTGGCACGAAGCCGGTCGGTGCCGAGGCGGCTTCCTCGCTCTCGTCGGCCAACTCCATGTCATAGACACGCTCGGCTGGTGCCATCGGCTCGTTCGATACCGGCTTCTTGATCCGCGCGCCCGGCGAACCGAAACGGTCGAACCCCCCGCTGTCGGGAACGTCGGCTGCCTCGGCGGTCTCGGCCAACCGCACCTCCGCGGGTGGCTCCGGCTTCGGCGCGGCGGCCTCCTCGATCGGTGCGGCCGGAGAAGCCGATGCGGCCGAGAGCAGGTCGTCGAGCTTGGGCTCGGGCGTGGTCAGCCGAGGAAGCGAGGTCTCCTCCGCGGGGGTCGCCGTCTTCGGAGCCGGCGCCGGCCGGTCGGATTGCAGGAACGACTCGTCGCGCGCGCCGCCGGCCTTCGACTTGAGGAAGAACGCGACACCACCGCCGATCGCGACGAGCACCACCAAGACAAGAACAATCGCCATCAATTCACCCGATCAAACCCTCGAACCTCACGGTGACCCGACCACATCTCTCTGGTAGTGAGATGGTCCCACGCCCATCCGGCCCTCATCGCCCCCTGATTCTTACCGGAGTTCAGCGAGCGGTGCTAGTACTGGCGCTCGGAGCGCGTACCGGCACGAGGGTCTCGCTCACGCGGGGACTTGCGAGCGGAGCTTGTCCTTGAGGCTCTCCCACCGCGCTTCTCCGCCGTTGAAGATCTGCTGCGCCTTCCACTCCGGCGCTTCGTAGTCGTGTCGCTCGTCGTCGACGACCATCTCGGTGCCGTTCAAGTCGACCTGGAGCTTCGGCCACTTCGCCTCGTCGTCGCCGGCCCGGAAGACGATGCGGAAGCCTTTCGGGCTCCCATCGTCGGCGGCCAACACGAGAAAACTCCATCGTTCCATTGCGCGTCTCCTAACTCTGCCCGGGCGGGAACCCCGGCGCCCCGCCCGCCTCCGCCGCGACGCCCACGACTCACCCTGCTTCCGGCATCTGGGGTGGAAAACCCGATCGGGGATGATCGAGCGGGAACTCGATGCGGTCTGCGACAGACCGCATCAGCTCGGCCAGACCGTTGACCAGGAGCTGGGGCTGGCCACCGTCGGCCGCGACGTCGACGAGGATGGGCCGCACGACTTCCACCATGAAGGCGCCGAAATGCTCGACGAAGCCCGCCTGGATGGTGCGGCCCTCCTCTGAATCGTTGAGTACGGCCCGCTCGATGACTTCGAGATCCATGTCAAGCAGATCGTCGGCCTGATCCTCGGGTTCGCCCGCCTGCCGATCGGTGTCAACCATGCCGTTCCCTTCGGCCACAAACACCCAAAGATGACCATTCGCACCAGGTACGCAGAGTCGCTCGGCCCGGGCGAGGACTGGTAGAAAGAGCCCGGTATGCAGGCCGTGATCATCTACGACAGCCTCACCGGCAACACACGGCGGGCCGCGAACGACATCGCCGACGAGCTGTACCGCTTCGGCATCGGTTCGAACTTGTTCAAGGTGTCCGAGGTCAGCGACGCCGCGGTCGCCGGCGCCGACCTTGTCCTCGTCGGCTCGTGGACCGACGGCTTGTTCGTCGTCGCGCAGAAGCCGGGACGGCGCCGGAAGTTCAAGCACCTCCTCCCCGATCTCACCGGCAAGCGCTGCGCCGTGTTCTGCACCTTCGCGCTCAACCCCGGCAACACCCTGAACAAGCTCACCAAGCTGGTCGAGGCGCACGGGGGCGACGTCGTCGGCGGCATGTCGATCCGCCGCGACGACCTCGAGGGCGGGGCCGCCGAGCTCACCCAGCGCCTCGTCGCCGTCCTGTCGGCATAGATCCGCGCCGGCCATCTAGACGTTTTTCACCCCTGCCCTTGACAGCGGTCCAGTAGTGAATGAACATTCATTCATGCTCGGCCCCGCCACCACGACTCCGCCGAAGACCACGACCACGACCACGGCGAAAGCGGTAGAACCCAAGCGGGAGGCCATCCTCGATTCGGCGCTGCAGCTCATGAGCGAGCGCACCTTCCACGGATGCCCGGTCCCGCTCATCGCCGAGCACGCCGGCGTCGCCACGGGCACCATCTACCGCTACTTCGACTCCAAAGAGACGCTCGCCAACGCGGTGTACCAGCGGTGGAAGGGCGAGCTGGCGCGGCGCCTCCTCGACGGCATGGCCGATCGGGAGGCAACACCTGTTCATGCCCGCGAGCTGTTCCACCTCTGGTGGACCAGCCTCACCCAGTTCGTCACCGAGCACCCGCGGGCGTTCACGTTCTTGGAGCTCCACCACCACGAGCCCTACCTGGACGAGACGAGCCAGAGCCTGGCACTGCAGATCGATGTTGCCGCGGTGCAGACGATCGAACAAGGGCAGCGCGATGGGGCGATCCGGCCCGGAAACCCCGCCCTGCTGGTCGCGCTGGCCTACGGCGCGTTCTCCGGGTTGGGCCGGGCCAAGCACGCCTTCGGTGATCTGTTCGAAGACTCGGCGTTCGCCGAGGCGGAAGACGCGGTGTGGGATCTCCTCGCCGCACCGACCACCGACTGAGTCCCTGCGACCTTCGGGTCGCCGACAACTGCAAGGAGCGAACCATGACCAGCGCGCATGACAGGGCATCCCGAGACGCCGGCATCTCCAAGGCCGTCCTCATCACCGGTTGCTCCACCGGCATCGGTCGCGCGACCGCCGAGCACTTCGCGAAGAAGGGCTGGACCACCTACGCCACCGCTCGCCGGCCCGAGACGCTGGCCAACCTCGAGGCTCAAGGCTGCCGCACGCTCGCGCTCGACGTCAACGACGAGACGTCGATGGTTGCCGCGGTACGGCAGGTCGAAGCCGAACAGGGGGCCGTCGGCGTGCTCGTCAACAACGCGGGCTACAGCCAGATGGGCCCGATCGAGGAGGTCGGGCTCGACGAGGTACGACGCCAGTTCGAGACCAACGTCTTCGGGCTGGTCCGCATGAGCCAGCTCGTGCTGCCCGGCATGCGTGAACAGGGCTGGGGCCGCGTCATCAACATCAGCTCGATGGGCGGCAAGGTCGTGTTCCCGGGCATGGGCTTCTACCACGGCACCAAGTTCGCGGTGGAGGCGGTAAGCGACGCCATGCGGTTCGAGACCCGCGGGTTCGGGGTGAAGGTCGTGCTCGTCGAGCCCGGCCTGATTCGGACCGCGTTCGCCGACACGGCGACCGGGCACACCGTCCCCGAGTTGCCCGAGGGATCGCCGTACGCCGACTTCATGAGGGCCGTCGAGCAACAAACGGTCGGCGGCTACCGCGGAGCGATGGGAACGTTCGCCACCGGGCCCGAGACCGTCGCCAAGGTCATCGAGAGAGCGGCTCGCCTCGATCGTCCCCGAGCGCGCTATGCCGTGACGGCGGCCGCCAGGCTGATCCACGGCGCCAAGACGGTCCTCCCCGACGCGGGGTGGGATCTGTCGATGCGATCGCAGTTCCCGACACCCCGCACCGCCGAATCCCGGAGTCGCAAGGCCTCGATGCCCGCCTGACACACTGGAACCATCCCACCCGGACACGACGGCGGCGACCACCTCGTCTGGTACGTGGCCTACGGCAGCAACCTCTGCACCGAGCGCTTCGCGTGCTACCTGCAAGGCGGACGGCCCGCAGGTGCGACACGCGCGTACCAGCCCTGCCCGACCGGCCGGTCGTACCGCGACTCCCAGCCGACGCTGCTCGACCGCCGGCTTCGCTTCGGCCCGTGGTCGGCCACGTGGAAGGGCGGGGTCGCGGTGCTCGACCACCAACCGATCAACGGCCATCGCACCTACGGCCGGGCGTACCTTCTGACCGTGGCGCAACTGCTGCATGTCGCTCGGCAGGAGAACCGGCAACACTCGCCCCTGCCACCGCTCGACCCAAGCCGCCTGGAAGGGAACGAAGCGATCGCTCTCGACGTGCCGGCCACGTGCCTCTACCGGATGCTCCTCCCGGTCGGAAGGCTCGACGGCCGGCCGATGCTCACCATCACCGGCCCGGCAGGCGACCGACGCCGCCGCGAGCCTTCCCCGGCCTACCGCGCCATCATCGTGAACGGCCTGCGCGAGACCTGGCCCGAGCTCACGCCCGCGATGATCGCCGACTACCTCGCCACCGCTCTCGGGCCGTGAGCCGAGCTCGAGGTCACGCACGCTCCGCCCGATGCGATCAACCGGCGTTCGAATGGTTGGGGGCGACGAACGTACGTCCGCTCCCCCGGTTCACCCGGCCTCGCGGCACCAGCGAGTCGGGTGCCAACCCATCGCCCGCGCTGTCGAGCTCGAACCAGAACGTGCAGCCGCCACCTTCGCGATGGGCAACATCGAGCCGCCCACCCATCGCTTCGATGAGCCGCCGCGACAGAGGCAAGGCCAGACTCGTGCCCTCCATCCCTTGCCGCTCGGTGCCGAGCCGGTCGAAAGGAACGAACAGCCGCTCCCACGACGATTCGTCGACGCCCAGGCCGGTGTCGCTGATCTCGACCCGGAGCGCGGAGCCCGAACGGCTGCAGACGACGTCGATCGATCCGCCGGGGTGGTTGTACTTCACGGCGTTGACCAAGAGGTTGAGCACGACCTGCCGGAGCCGCTGGCGATCGGCGAGCACCGGAAGGGCCGCGAGCAGACCGAGCGACGCGGTGATGGTGACCGACTTGGCTTCGGCCATCGGCTCGACCAGCGCGATCGCCTCGCTCAGCACCTGTGACACGACGACAGGTTCTGTCGTGACCGCCAATGTGCCGGAGTCGATGCCTGACATGTCGAGGATGTCGTTGATCAGGTCGAGCAGATGGCCGCCCGCCTCCAGAATCCTTTCGACGCTCTCGTGGTCGTCCTCGTCGAGATCGGCCATCCCGAGGAGTTGCGCGAAGCCGAGCACGGCGTTCAACGGCGTGCGCAACTCGTGGCTCACGCGCGAGAGGAACTCGCTCTTCGCCTGGCTTGCGCGGTTGGCGCGCTCGGTTTCGCGGCGCAGCTCCGCTTCGGCCGCCCGGAGGTGGGTCACGTCGAGCAGGTAGCCGATGGCGCGGCTCGCGGCGCCGGCGCTGATCTCGGTCGCGTGATCGACGCAGAGCACTGCGCTCACCCATCGACACTCGTCCCGACTGTTGAACATCCTGAACTCCAGCTCGAGCTGCAGGCCCCCGCCGTCGAGGCCCGTCCGCAAAGCGGCGCGGCACTGCTCGAGATCTTCGGGATGGACCTTTGAGAGCCACCTGTTCGGCGGTCCGGTCAGCTCGGTCGGGTGGTAGCCGAAGAGCCATTGGACGTTGGGGCTGATGTAGGTGAGTCGCAGCCCGTCGCCAACCAGACCCTCGACGATCACAACCGGGCTCGACGCCACGAGGTGCTCGACGACCTCATCGGCGCGGTCCTGATCATGTGCGGAGATGGATTCGGCGCGCACGGTCCAACGTTTCGACCGTCGCGGCCGAGCTGCAATCCCTCGCGGTGACGTTTTCATTCACCCAAACGAGTGACCGGCCCGATGATGTCGACTGCCCGCGTCATCGAAGCCGAACCGGGGTGCGAACGATCTCCTCTTTGACCAATTGAGCGTGTCGGCCGAGTCCAACAGCGACACCCTCGTCGACCTCGATCGCCCGAGGATCATTGAACGGCGCGGGTGATGAAGTCGTTGGCCCAGGCGACGGCGTCGTCGACGTGTTCGATCACGTCGAGCCCGTCGGCGGCTTCTGCGCAGAGGGTGTCCCAGCGTTCGTAGGCGACGACCGACGGTGGCCACGGCTGGCTTCGCCGAGGCGCGAACAGGCGTTGCGCGGGGGCATGCAGCGCGGCGTAGCCGATGTCTTCTTCCTGTCCTTCCTTGGTAGGCAAGGCGCGCCGCTGGATGACCTCGATCTCGGCGGGCAACTGGGGGCGGGCCCGCTTCGGGGTGCTCACTCACACCAACCCGCGGCCGTTCCGGCTGGGGGCCCGGCGGCTGTTGCCTGGTCGACCACCCGCCGAGCGCATTTCGCGCTGTCACAACGCGGACCATCACGGGCCGCGTGGCACGCTTGACGAGGCCGCGGCGAGCCGGGTCAGCTCGGCGATACGTGCGCAGCGCTGAGTACCGAGCGTGGAGGTGCCCCATGGCCGACAGCGCGAGCAGCGCCGTGATCGAATCTCTGGCCGACAAGCTCTCGGGTTTCAGCGAGAGCCTTTCACCCGACGAGCGCGAGGTGCTCGAGCGCTTCTTCCTGCAGCCGCTCCAACCCGACGTAGAGGGCTTCAGCGCCCCATCTTCGAATACGCCCTTCGCCGCCTCGTCGACGAGATGCCGCCGTGACTTGTTCCGCAGCCGAGCAGGTCCATCGGCTCATTCGCACCGGGTTCGGGCGGTCGCTGTCTCCCCGGCAGAGAGAACGAGCGGTCCTCAGTCGTCGACCTTCGTAGGATCGCCGGGCCGCGGCGGCGCGACCGGTGGGCGACCCGTTGCCCAAGGCGCAGCCAAGGCCAACGGGCCGCCCTACTCACACCGTCACACCTTCGGGACGCACACGAGCTCGTCCATGCTGCCGTCGGGCAGGCAGTACAGCGTCATCCGGTCGTTTCGCTTCCTCGGCCGCCTCGACCGCTGGATCTCCGGTGCGCCGGTGGGAACCGGATGGTTCATCAAGCTGAAGGAGTACATCGGCTGTTCCTCTCTGGTCATCGGCCGGTACGGCTCGGCTTGGGGACAGGAGCACGTCGGCATTTGAGCGAGCCGTCGCGGTTCTCGACACAGATCCACACGTCGCCTTCCCGGAACAACGGGTTGCCGGGATGACGAGGTGCAGGGGACGGCCTGAGCTGGTACATGGGGATTTCCTTTCGGTTGGCCGACGGCTTACGACGTCGGAGGTGGTTGGTGATCATCCAAGTTGTCGGCGCCACGTCTTCAAGATCTCCAAAGGAGCGGTTCAGGCCGACTCGGTTGGGCCGATGTCGGGCCCGGCGCCGGCGACACGGGGCCGGCCGCCCAGGTCGCGAAGGAGGCCGGCCGTGGGCTCGCCGGCGTCCCGCGCCCGACTTCCGGCGAGGGTGCCGTAGTCCGGGCGGGCCGGGCTGACGAACTGCGGCTCGGCGAGCAGGTTCCGCGCGCCGCGCCCGCTTCGTTCAAGCGCGGTGAGTCCCGCCGGGCTCGTGTCGTACAACGTTCCGTCGGAGAGATCGAGCAGCTTGGCTCCGCCGTCCGCGAACATCGAGTTGCGAATGGAAACGTCGGCCGTCGCCGGCGCGAACAAGCCGCCGGTGGCGTTCTGCCAGAAGATGCTGTTGACGATCTCGATGCGCATGCCCGGTTCGTTCGGGCTGTCGTAGCCCCACCAACCCACGTATTGGGTGTCACCGGGCTGGCCGTGGTGGGCGATGAGCGTGTGGAGATACCGGTAACGGCCGGCCCGGTCACCCACCAGCGAGGCATCGGCGCCCGTGCCGTCGACCACCGTGTCGATGACATCGCCGCCGCGCCACAGTTTCACGCCGTTCCGTTGCGCATCCAACACGCGCGCGCCGAACACGACGACGTCATCGGCCTTGGTGTCGATGCCGTCGGCGCCCGCGTTCTTCATCGTGGAGTCGACGACGGCGATCTGGCGTCCCTCCTCGATGGCGAACGTGTCGGCGCCGCTGCCCCCCGACTGGGTCCGGCCGGTGATGGTGGTCCGCTCGATCCACCAGTGTGCACAGGGTCCGGCATTGCACGAGACGCCCACATCGGTGCCGCTGACCTGTACCCCAAGTAGCAAGAGCCCATCGACCGTCGGTGGGTCGTTGGGCTCGCCACGGTTGTCGCCATACGCGACGATCCCGTCCCGCTGCGGGCCGGTCATGTCCTCGATCCCTACGTCTTGGATGGTGACTCGGCGCTGGGTGGCGCCACCGGCTGCGTTGAGACTGATCGCCGCCTCGAATCCACGCAGCGTGATGCCTTCGATCACCGTGTCGTCGCCGGTGATCTCGATGCCGTACTTCTGGTTGAGAGCGGATCGCAACACGACGGGACCACCGGAAGCAACCACGCAGAGGTTCGGTGTCGACCACGTCAACGCGGTGGGTTCACCAGCACTCTCCACGTAGGTTCCAGCGGCAACCCGTATCGTTGTTCCCGGCGCCGCCGCGTTCATGGCCGCGGCGATGGACTGGCCGTTGGCAACGTCGACGACCGTCCGGTTGTCGGCGCACGCCTCCGCCGCCGGTCGGGCGAACTGGGCGATCTCCAGTGGGACGAAGGTCGGCGGCAGCGGCCGCGGTCCGGTGGTGCCCGGTGGCGGAACGGTCGTCGTCGGCGTCGGTCCGGGCGGCACGCTGCACGCCGCGGCCGCCGCCAGGGTGGTTGCGGCGAGAATCGTGAGGGCCCTCCGCCCTCTCGGCGGCGAGGTGTGCATGTGTCGGTCCTTTCGTCGAGCGCGGCGGGAGCGGCGCCGATCCAAGCAACGGCACACCGCTTCAGAACAACTTCAGCAGCACCTCGAGGAGTAGCCGCCGCTCGCAAGCCGAGTGCTAGCTAGCAGGTGGTTCCGTCCCAGCCGTCCGGCGCCTGGCCCGCCAAGACGATGCGAGTCGCGCCGAGGTCCAGCCAGCCTCGCGGCCCGAGCCGACCCGGCCGGTCGAGCCGAACGCCGTTTAGAAACGTGCCGTTGCTCGAGCCGAGGTCCTCGACCCCCACCGATCCATCGCCCGACGGCCCCAGCCGCGCATGCGGGCGCGACAGCTCGGGGTCGGCGAGCACGAGATCGGCGGCGGCCCGTCCGACAGTCGTCGGGCGCTTGAGCTCGAACGTCCGTGGCGGGCGACCGGGCTCCCGAATGAGCAACACGGTGGCGAGTGCTCGCCGCGCCGCCACGTTCGTTGCGATACCGGTCTGAGCGCCCGGCGATCCGGCTGGCGCGCCGTCGCTGCCGTCGTCGCCGAGACCGCCGGCATCGTTCGGCGTGACACGAAAGGATGCTCGAACCGGGAAGGTGCTGTCGCGCAGGGCCTCGTCGTCACCGAACTCGAGAGCCGCGGCATACAGCGCATCACCCAGAGCCGCCGCGTCGTCGAACCTCTCGCTGGCGCGGCGCGCCCGGGCACGGTCAACGACCGCGGCCACGGCAATCGAAGCGTGCGGCCATGCCACCGATAGAGGCAGGGGCTCGCGGTTGACCCGTTCGACGAGCACCTCGAGGGGATCGGCGGTCTCCGACGCGGGCGCCCACACGGATCGGCCACTCAACAACTCGAACAGGATGACCCCGACGGCGTAGACGTCGGTCGCGGCAGTAGCAGGCTCACCGAGGATCTGCTCGGGCGCCATGTACGACGGCGTGCCGAGCAGCGTGCCGGCGGCGGTGAGGTTGGTCCGGCCGGCGAGGGATCGGGCCAGACCGAAGTCGACGATCTTCGCCACGTTGTGATCGTCGAGCAAGACGTTCTGGGGCTTGACATCGCGGTGAACGACACCCCGGTCGTGTGCATGGCGAAGTCCGGCGCACATGGCCAAACCAACAGAAGCGCTCTCGAGGGTCGTGGGCGGATGGGTCGAGACGCGCGAGCCAAGGTCACCGCCTCCCAAGAGCTCTGTGATGATGAAGCACCTGCCCTCCACGACGACGAACTCGTGTAGGGCGACGATGTGAGGATCCGAGAGCGACGCCAACACGCGGGCCTCGCGCTCGAACCTTTGCCGCACCTCGTCGTCGCCGGTGGCGTCCGATCGAAGTTGCTTGATGGCTACCGCCACGTTGTTGTCGCGGCGGCGGCCTCGCCACACGACACCCCATGTGCCCTGACCGATGACACCGTCGATCTCGTACGCCCGCAGCGCGGCGCGAACCTCTCGAATACCGCTCACCGCTCGCTCCACTCCGGTACGTTGGCGACACGGCACGGGCCCTGTACCGGCGGACGGGGCGGGCAGCGGAGGCGAGTCGTGGCGAAGATCCAGTTCAAGGTGCTCGGTCCGGTCGAGGTTCTCCGCGATGGTACGGCGCTGCCCCTCGGCGGTCCGAAGCAACGATCGGTGCTGGCCGTCCTGGTCATCAGCGCCAACGTCGTCGTCCCCACTTCGCGATTGGTCGACGCCGTCTGGGGCGACGACGCCCACGCACGCGCCCCCAGCACGCTCCAGGTGTACGTCGCCAACCTTCGGAAGGTACTCGAGCCCGGTGTTTCTGCCCGCGACGGGTTCCATGTGCTGCTTACGCAAGCCCCGGGTTACAAGCTCGTCGCCGCACCCGACGCCGTCGATCTACTCGAGTTCGAGGGTCTCGTCGCCGATGGCCGTCGGGCGCTGGCGGCGTCACAACCCGAGCACGCGAGCGCCCGGTTGCGACAGGCGCTCGACCTCTGGCGCGGCGAGCCCCTCGCCGACCTGCGCGCCGGCGACATCGCCGTCGGCGAGACGACCCGTTTGCAAGAGCTGCGGGTGGGCGCCCTGGCTGACCGGGTCGAGGCCGACCTGGGCTGTGGCCGCCACGACGCTGTGGTCGGCGAGCTGGAAGCGCTCGTTGCCCGCCACCCGTTCCATGAACGACTACGGGGCTTGCAGATGCTGGCGCTGTACCGAAGCGGTCGGCAGGCCGATGCCCTTCGCGCCTATGAGGACGCGCGCTCGTTCCTGGTCGACGAGCTGGGCATCGACCCGAGCGCGCCGCTGCGTGAGCTCGAAGGAGCCATCCTCCGGCAAGATCCGGCGCTCGATGCCGTGCCCGGTGCCCGCTCGGCCCAGGATGAGCAGATGCTGGTTCCCACCCGCCGGGTTGCGCCGGGCGACAGCGGTCTCGGCACTCTCACGTTGCCCGGCGGAACCAAGTACCTCCTCGGCAGCGCGCCCTGCACGATCGGCAGGGTGAGCGAGTGCAGCCTCACGATCGTCGACCCCGACGTCAGCCGTCGCCACGCGGTGATCCGGCCGGTCGATGGCGGTCACGCCGTGACCGATCTCGGGTCGACCAACGGCACGGTGGTGAACGGCACCGCCATCACGTCGCACGCGCTGGCGCCGGGTGACGAGATCTTGCTCGGGTCGACGGTCCTGCGGTACGACTCGGTCTGAGCACACGCCTCTTGTAGGTTGCTACCGATGCAGCAGTGGGAGGGCGGCACCCGATTCGCCGGTCTGGTGATCGAGGCGCCTCTCGGTCGGGGCGGCATGAGCGTGCTCTACCGAGCCGTCGATCCCCGGCTCGACCGCTCGGTCGCGCTGAAGGTCATCTCTCCCGAGCTCTCCGACGACCCCGACTTCCGAACGCGTTTCGCCGACGAGGCGCGCTCGGCGTCGGCGGTCGAGCATCCCCACATCGTGCCCATCTACTCCTTCGGGGAAGACTCGGGGTGTCTCTACCTCGCGATGCGACTGATCAACGGGCGCGACCTGGCGAGCATCATCGGTTCCGATGGCCCGTTGGAACTGACCCGGGTCGACCGGTTGCTCGGTCAGGTTGCGGACGCACTCGACGCCGTGCACCAGGCTGGCATGGTGCACCGCGACGTGAAACCGGCCAACGTCCTCGTGGCGGAACGAGATAGAGCCGACGGGCCTTCCGAGTTCGTGTACCTGACCGATTTCGGCCTCACGCGCAGTGCTCGTTCCTCCCAGCTCACCAAGGCCGGCGACTTCGTGGGCACCGTCGACTACGCGTCGCCCGAGCAGCTGCGCGGCGGCGAGGTCACCGCCGCTTCCGACGTGTACTCCTTCGCCGTGATGCTGCATGAGGCGGTCACCGGCCATCGTCCGTTTACTCGAGACTCCGACACCGCGGTGATGTACGCACAGGCCTTCGAGCCCCCACCTTTGGTGTCGTGGCTGCGCCCGGGTCTACCCGCCGGCCTCGACGCTGTCGTGTGTTCGGGGCTGGCCAAGGCCCCGGCCGATCGGTACCCGTCATGCGGCGCACTCATGGTCGCATACCGGGACGCGATCGCCGGCGCGCCGGTCGAGCTGTCCTCCGCCGGCTCGCCCACCATCGTCCGGGAACGCGATCACGCGATCGAAGCGGCGCCGACCGTCGCCCCGCGCGGCCGGGACGAGCCGGTCGCCGAACGCCGCAGGGGGCGGGCAGTCGCCGTCGTGGTGGCAACTTTCGCGCTCGTCGCCGTCGTGATCGCCGGCTCCGTCGAGTTGCTGACCCGCCGCTCAGACCCCAGCCAGGCGTCACCAGACAACCGGCCGGCGTTCACGGCCGCCGTACCGCAGGGGCCTGTCTCCGAGGCCGGCCCGGTGACGAGCGTCGATGGCGTCGAGGTGCGACGGCAACTCGACGTGGACCCCGCACGGCCGACCGAGCTCGACATGACGATCAGCTTCCGCAACACGACGAGCTCCACGGTTCGCGTCGAGCATGTTGAGGTCATCGACAAGGACCAGATCAGCGACGTCACCAACATGACCATCCGTACCGAGGGTGTCACGGTCGTCGAACCAGACCCGGTGATCTCGTGGACGACGACCATCCCTCCCGGTGGCACGGCCCGGCTTCAGTACTCGAGCGCCATCATCCCCCCGTTCGACGCGCAGAGCGCTTTCGCCATCCTCGATGCCCAGTCAACCGCCGAGCGATCTTGGTTCGATGCCCGTCCAGACCAAGGCGCCGCTACCAGGGTTCGGCCGCCGTGAACCGGTGGCGGCCACGCGAAGATACAGAACAGCGCGGCTGCCGGCCACGCCTGAAGCGCGCTTGAAGGGGCCAGAAGCGGCTCGTGGCTTCATTGATCCAGCGACGGCAATCCCGCCGGCGCCCACCCAAAAGGAGCCCTTCCATGATCCGTCGCACGCACCTCGCCGCCACCAACCCGATGGCCTTCCCCCCCCGTGAGCGTCGATCCCCCGTCTCCCGCCCAGCGCAAGTTCCGCCGCGGATCACGCAACGCCGACGGCAGCTATGTCTGGGTCCTTGCGACCTGACTCCCCCGGTGAAGTACTTGTCGAGGGCGGCTTCGAGCTGTGGCAGGTGCCAGACCGAGGACCATTCGGCTTCGTGCAGCTCGAT
The DNA here is from genome assembly GCA_016185305.1 of Actinomycetota bacterium. GTDB lineage: Bacteria > Actinomycetota > Acidimicrobiia > Acidimicrobiales > Acidimicrobilacustridaceae > JACPNV01. The sequence goes on from JACPNV010000090.1 coordinate 97,875, forward strand.
GGGCATATCGACGCTTCCCCGTGGACCCGTGAACCGACGTCGTTCATCGCTTCCGCTTCTTCCGCTTCGGCGTGGGTGGCCGCACGTCCGCTGCCACCGGGCAGGGCCCAGTCCTCTTTCGGGTCCTCGCTAGATCGTGTGGGTGAGTCCCCCTGATGTTGGCTGGCTCCTGACATTGTTTGGGTATGGCTTCGGCGACGGGCCGGCGCCTGATGGCAAGCGGAGTTGAGCTGCGTGGATGATGACCTGTTCAAGAT